>JBIPLJ010000009.1:0-98401 GCA_044368415.1 Burkholderiaceae bacterium | reverse complement strand
CTCGGCATGTAGCTCGGCGCGGCTCGCCGCGCAACCTACGAAGCGTGTGAGGTTGACCGGCCACCGTCGAAGCTGAGGGCGACCATGGTGTCTATCGGCCGGCTTCGCCGGCCGATGCCCGTCGGACACCTGCGCGAGACGGTGCGGCCCAGTCGGTGCGCGACGGCCTGAAGGACAGCGGCGCCGGGAGACGGGGTGTGCGTGCTGCGGCGTTCGTGCGGAGGTGGGCTCTGTTGCCGCCGAGATTTTGGGGTGAGAGGTTTTGCATGCCACCGTTTTCTCGCCCGTCGTCGCCCGGGGGCGGGCATCGCGGAGTGTGAGGCCGCGCCGCGAGGTGGGGGGTCGCGACGGGTATCGGTCGGCGCAGCCGACCGATAGGCCAAAGCTGTCTGAGGTCGGCCGCAGGCCGGCCGAGTTCTTTGGCCGGCCCGTCGCGGCCCCCCGCCTCGCGGGGACCCTCGGGCCGCAGGCCCGAGGGCGCGGGGTCAGCGCAGCGATGCCCGCCCCCGGGCGGCGACGGGCCGCGCCAACCGTCGAGTGCACGCACACGACCACGCCCCACGCCCCACGCAAGTCGACCTCAACCGCGCGCGGAGTCCTCTTCCTCACGCTCGGCCGCAGCCGCGGCTTCCTTCGCCTCGCGCCGCTCCCGTGCCTCGCGCGTGACCCGCATGTCGCGCTCGAGCGTGACCTTCTGCCAGATCACGAAGACAACCAACCCGCCCACCACCAGCCCGAGCTCCCAGACGATCGGCGACATGGCGCCGTGGCCCGTCGCTCAGCGCACGAAGGCGGCCACGTCCGGAAGCACCTTCTCGAGCGCCTTCGCCGACGACAGCACGCCGGGGATGCCTGCGCCCGGGTGATTGCCCGCGCCGACCATGAAGAGCCCCTCGACGTCCTCGCTGCGGTTGTGCGGGCGGAACCATGCGCTCTGCGTGAGGCGCGGCTCGAAGCCGAAGGCCGCGCCCTTGAACGACAGCAGCCGGTCGTGGAAGTCCTGCGGCGTGGTGTAGAACGAAGTGACGATCTCATTGCGCAACCCGGGCAGCACCGTCGCCTCGAGCGCCTCGGCGATGCTGTCCCGGTAGGCGTCACCGCGCGCGGCCCAGTCCACGCCCGCATCGAGGTGCGGCACCGGCGACAGCACGTAGAAGGCGTCGTGGCCGGCGGGCGCCACCGACGGGTCGGTGGCCGAGGGCCGGTGCAAGTAGAGGCTGAAGTCGCTGGCGAGCTTCTTGCGTTTGAAGATGTCGGTGAGCAGGGCCTTGTAGCGTGGTCCGAGCACCATCATGTGGTGCGGCACGTCCTCGTAGCAGCGCTTCGTGCCGAAGTACCAGACGAACAGGCTCATCGAGTAGTGACTGCGCTCGATCTTGGCGTTCGTCCAGGTGCGGCGGTGCTCGGGTGCCACCAGGTTCCGGTAGGTCCACGCGGCGTCGGCATTCGAGACCACGATGTCGGCGTCGATCCGCTCGCCGCCCTCGAGCACCACGCCGCGCGCGCGGCCGGCGTCGACGACGATGCGCTCGACCGTCGCGCCGTAACGGATCGTCGAGCCCTGCCCCTCGATCAGCTTCACCAGCCCGCGCGCAAGCGCGCCGGTGCCGCCCATCGCCCAGTGCACGCCGTGGCGGCGTTCGAGTGGCTGGATCAGGCTGTACGCACAGGTGACCGAGAATGGGTTGCCGCCGATCAGCAATGGATGGAAGCTGAAGACGATCCGCAGCCGCGGATCGCGCAGGTACTTCGAGGCCACCGCATGGATCGACCGCCAGGCGCGCATCCGGACCATCGACGGGACCGCACGCAGCAAGTCACCGAGGGTCTCGAACGGCATCGTGGCCATGTTCTCGAAGCCGAGCTCGTAGCAGCGCTCGGCCACCTCCATGAAGCGCTCGTAGCCGTCGACGTCGCCGGGCGAGAGCCGCGCCACCTCGGCGCGCATCCGGGCCGGATCGCCGCAGTAGTCGAACCAGCTGCCGTCGGCGAAGCGGATCCGGTAGTACGGGTCGAGCGCGCGCAGCTCGACGTCGTCCTCGCGGCGCTTGCCGCACAGCGCCCACAGCTCGTCGAAGAGGAAGGGCGCGGTGATGATCGTCGGGCCGGCGTCGAAGGTGAAGCCGTCACGAAAATGGGTGTAGCCGCGCCCGCCTGGCCCGTCGAGCCGCTCGAGCACCGTGACCCGCCAACCGCGGGCGCCCAGCCGCACCGCGGCGGCCAGCCCGCCGAAGCCGCTGCCGATGACGATCGCATGCGGCTTGCCACCGGTACGCGCCGGACCGAGGGCGCCGGAGGTCGATGGGTCGAAGGACAGATACGGCTTGATCGGCTTCATTCGATGCTCCGAGGCGGCGGACGGGAAGCGTCCGAAAGCAGTCACCACGAACAGAGTGTAAGGCAAGGTTGACGGTTTGTGGTGTCAGGCGCAGACTGCATTCATGTCCCGCCCGATGCCCCGATCGCTGTCCGAGCCGCAGTCTCAGCCGCTGACCCGCCCGGCGCTGTCGACCGTTGCCGAACTCCTCAAGCCCATCACCTGGTTCCCGCCGATGTGGGCATTCGCCTGCGGCGTGGTCGGCTCTGGTCTCTCGCCGCTGGAGATGTGGCCGATCGTCGTCGTCGGCGTGCTGCTGGCCGGGCCGCTGGTCTGCGCGACCAGCCAGGCCGTCAACGACTGGTTCGATCGTCACGTCGATGCCATCAACGAGCCGAATCGCCCGATCCCGTCGGGTCGCATGCCGGGACGCTGGGGTCTCGGGATCGCCATCGCTTGGACCGCCCTGTCGCTCGCGGTGGCCACGCTGCTCGGTCCCTGGGGCTTCGTCGCCGCGGTGCTCGGGCTGGTGCTCGCCTGGATGTACAGCGCGCCGCCGTTCCGCTTCAAGGCCAACGGCTGGTGGGGCAACCTGGCCTGCGGGCTCAGCTACGAGACGCTCGCCTGGGCCACCGGGGCCGCGGTCATGGCTGGCGGCGCCATGCCCGATCAACGCTCGCTCGGGCTGGCGCTGCTCTACGGCCTCGGCGCACACGGGATCATGACGCTGAACGACTTCAAGGCGATCGAGGGCGACAAGAAGATGGGCGTGCGCTCGCTCCCCGTTCAGCTCGGCGCCGTCGGTGCCGCGCGCTTCGCGTCCTGGGCAATGGCGGTGCCGCAGCTCGTCGTGATCGGCCTGCTGCTCGCCTGGGATCGGCCGCTGCATGCGCTGGGCGTCGCCGGCCTGCTGGTCGCGCAGTACTTCATGATGACCTGGTTCGTCGCCAAGCCCATCGAGCGGGCCCTGCCCTACAGCGGCTTCGGTGTGCCGCTCTACGTGGCCGGCATGATGGTCTCGGCGTTCGCGCTGCGTTCGCTCGCGGGAGCGTGAGGATGGACGCGAAGACCTTCGGCTGGAGCGGCATCGCGCGACTGGGGCTGGTGCAGATGTCGCTCGGCGCGATCGTCGTGCTGACCACCTCGACGCTGAACCGCGTGATGGTGGTCGAGCTCGCACTGCCGGCGCTGCTGCCCGGCCTGCTGGTCGGCGTGCACTACGCGATGCAGGGACTGCGGCCGCGCATGGGCTTCGGTTCGGACGTTGGCGGGCGCCGCACGCCGTGGATCGTCGGCGGCATGGCGACGCTGGCCACCGGCGGCATCGCTGCCGCGTCGGCCACCGCGCTGATGGCGACACACAGCGCGCTCGGCATCGTCTGCGCCGTGCTCGCCTTCATGGTGATCGGTCTGGGTGTGTCGGCCTGCGGCACCTCACTTCTGGTGCTGCTGGCCAAGCGCGTCGTGCCCGAGCGGCGCGCGGCCGCGGCCACCACGGTGTGGCTGATGATGATCATGGGTTTCGCAATCACCGCGGGCATGGCCGGGAAGATGCTCGACCCCTACTCCCCTGCGCGACTGATCGCGGTCACCGCCACGGTCTCTGCGATCGCGATGCTCGTCACCCTGGTGGCGCTGTACCGGCTCGAGGGCGACGCGCGACCGGTCGCCGCGGCAGCCGACGCTCAGGCCAAGCCGCGCTTCAGCGAAGCGCTCGCGCAGGTCTGGGCCGAGCCCGCCGCACGCCGCTTCACGGTCTTCGTCTTCGTGTCCATGCTCGCCTACAGCGCGCAGGACCTGATCCTCGAGCCGTTCTCGGGCGCGGTGTTCGGCTACACGCCGGGCGAGTCGACCGCGCTGTCGGGCGTGCAGCACGGCGGCGCGTTCGTCGGGATGCTGATCGCCGCGTTCGCCGGCAGCCGCTTCGCGGGCCGGCAGCTCGGCACGCTGCGCGGCTGGACGATCGGCGGGTGCCTCGCGTCGGCGCTGGTGCTCGCCGGACTGGCGTTGGCGGGCTCGGCCGGAGACGGCGGCGGCGGCTGGCCGCTGCGGCCGCTGGTGTTCGCGCTCGGCGTGGCCAACGGCGCGTTCGCGATCGCCGCGATCGCCTCGATGATGCGGCTCGCCGGCGAAGGCCGCGAGGCGCGCGAGGGTGTGCGCATGGGCCTGTGGGGCGCCGCGCAGGCGATCGCCTTCGGCATCGGCGGGCTGACGGGCGCCGCGGCCAGTGACGTCGCGCGTTGGCTCATCGGCTCGCCCGGCCCCGCGTACGCGTCGGTGTTCGCGCTCGAGGCCGCTTTGTTCGTCGTGTCGGCATTCATGGCCGCACGCATCGGGCGCTCCGGCGCCGGTGAGTTCCGGATCGACCCCACCGAGTCCGTGCGCGGAGCCCCTGCGCCGCTCGGCGACTACCGCGTCGCGAGCGCGGAAAGAGGATGACTCAGATGGATCAGATCGAGACCTTCGACGTGGTGGTGGTCGGCGGCGGGCCCTCGGGGGCAACCGCAGCGCAGGAGCTCGCCGCCAAGGGCCGCAGCGTTTTGCTGCTCGATCGCGCCGGCCGGGTCAAGCCCTGCGGCGGTGCGGTGCCGCCGCGGCTCATCAAGGACTACGCCATCCCCGACGAGCAGCTCGTCGCACGCGCGACCAGCGCGCGGATGGTGTCGCCCGCGGGCAAGAACGTTGACATACCGATCGAGGGCGGCTTTGTCGGCATGGTCGACCGCGATCGCTTCGACGAGTACCTGCGTGAGCGCGCGGCGGTCTCCGGCGCGGTGCGCCGCACCGGCGTGTTCGAACGCATCGAGCGGGACCCCGACGGCACGATGGTCATCCACTACCGGCTGCGCGAGACCCCGCGTCTGGGCGAAGGCACGCCGGCCTGCGTGCGCGCACGCACCGTCATCGGCGCCGACGGCGCTAACTCGGCGGTAGCACGCCAGGCCATCCCCGGCGCCGATCGCGGCAAGTTCGTGTTTGCGTACCACGAGATCGTCGCGGTGCCCGAGAAGCGGCCCGAAGGCTACGATGCCGGCCGCTGCGACGTCTGGTACCAGGGCCGGCTGTCGCCCGACTTCTACGGCTGGGTGTTTCCGCATGGCGACACGCTGAGCATCGGTACCGGCAGCGCCGACAAGGGCTTCTCGCTGCGCGCCGCCACCAGCGAACTGCGCCAGGCGGTCGGCCTGGGGGATGCGCGCACGCTGCGCCGCGAAGGCGCGCCGCTGCCGATGAAGCCGCTGCCGCGCTGGGACAACGGCCGCGACGTCGTGATCGCCGGCGATGCGGCCGGCGTGGTTGCGCCCGCCTCCGGCGAGGGCATCTACTACGCGATGGTCTGCGGCACCTTCGCCGCCGACGCCGTCCACGAACTGCTGGAGACGGGCAACGTCCGCGTGCTCGCTCGCGCCCGCAAGCGCTTCATGCGCGAACACGGCACGGTGTTCAAGGTCCTCGGCATCATGCAGTGGTTCTGGTACTCGAGCGACAAGCGCCGCGAGCGTTTCGTCGACATCTGCCGCGACCGCGACGTCCAGCAGCTGACCTTCGAGTCCTACATGAACAAGAAGCTCGTGCGCAAGAAGCCGATCGCGCATGTGCGCATCTTCTTCAAGGACCTCGCGCACCTGCTCGGGCTCGTGCGGGTCTGAACGTACACTGAACCGAGCGTCGCCGCGGACCGCAAGCGCTGGGCCCGCGTGCTGACGACGATCGGGTGCTTGCTCGAGCGCCGATCCGCCCGAAGCGTCAGTACGCCAACACCGCGCGCAGTGCCGACGCCGCGTCGGTCGTGCACGCGATGAGCATCACGAACAGCGCCGCGGTGCCGTAGGCGACACCCAGCCCCAGCGCCATGCGCCTGCGTGCGCCCGGCCCGTAGACGAAGCGCGAGGCGCCCGAGTGCTCGCGGGCCTCGCCTAGAACCAGCGGCCGCGTCAGGTCGCGGTGCAGCACATGGATGGCGAGCGGCATGCCGAACAGGATGCCGCCGATCACGGCGAAGGCAATCGAGTGATCCCCCGCCGGACGGTCCGCCAGCGGCCACGGGTCGCCCGGTTCGACCGCAGCGCCGAGTGGTGCGGCCAGCAGAAACGCGATACAGAAACCGAGCGTCACCAGCGTGGCCGCGGTGACGACGATCGGCGCGGGAGCGTGCAGCGGCCGGTGCACGGCTGCGGCCGGCACCGGTTGAGGGGTAAGACCCGAGTCGTTCATGGCGATCTCCTCCGTGCCCCATTCGAGCCCCACGACCGACCCTGGAACGTGACGGAAGTCACACTGCGGCCGGCCGGCGGAACGAAGCGCAGTCTGGCCTCGATGAACGGCGCACATGCCGCTGCTGCAGGAGCGCACGTGCGGCCGGGCGGTGCACCGTCGGGCGACATAAAATCGGCGGATGCCCGACCTGCACTGCCGCTGCCCGTGACCACCTGCCTGACCCCGCCGCAGGCGATCACGCTCGACCTCGACGACACGCTCTGGGCCGTCGGCCCGACCCTGGTCGGGGCCGAGCAGGTGCTGGGCGACTGGCTTGCCGCGTACGCGCCCGCGACCGCCGCGAAGCTCGACCCCGACGTGCGCGCAGTGATCCGTCGGGAGCTGCTCGCCGAGCATCCCGGGCGCGCCTACGACATGAGCTGGTTGCGCCGCGAGAGCCTGCGCCGCGCGATGACACGCTCAGGCGACGACCCGCGTCTCGCCGATGCGGCCTTCGAGGTGTTCCTCGAGGCGCGCCAGCGGGTGCGCTTCTTCGACGACGTGCTGCCAGTACTCGGACGCTGGGCGGCCCGCTTGCGGCTGGTCGCGGTCACCAATGGCAACGCCGACGTCGAGCGAGTCGGGCTCGGGCGCTTCTTCCATGCGTCGGTCAATGCCCACGTCTTCGGCAGCGCCAAGCCCGATCCGCGGCTCTTCCACGAGGCCTGCCGGCTGGCAGGCGTCGAGCCGGGGTCGACCCTTCACATCGGCGATGACCCGCAACTCGACGTCGTCGCCGCGCGCCGCGCCGGCCTGCAGGCCGCGTGGCTGCGCCGACCGCAGTTCGCGCACCGGCATCCGGCCGACGCGTGCGGCGGGGATGCGCCCGCCCCGTTCGAAGACCTGCACGCGCTCGACGCGGCGCTCATCGGCCGATGAACGGTCGAGGCGCCGCGCCAGCAGCCCTCAAGTCGGCGCCCACCACGTCGATAACAGCATCAACCGGAGTCACGCCATGTCCCTGTCGATCAGCCTGTCGGGCCTGAATGCCGCGTCGCGCCGGCTCGATGCGGCGGCCTTCGACGTGGCGCGTGCGTCCACCCAGCGCCTCGGGCAGCCAGTCACCGGCGTGGAGACCGTCGCAGCCGTGCAGGGCGCTTCGGGCCAGGCCCCAGCGCCACCCGCCCCCACACAGGGTCCGCAGGCAGGTGCCCGGCCTGGTCTGACCGGGCTCGCGCAGCCCGCAACTGAGGACCCCGACCTGCCGCGGACCATGGTCGACATGATCGCCGCCAGCAACGCCGTGCTGGCCAACGTCCAGGCCATCCGGCGCCAGAACGAGTCGCTCGATGCGGTACTGAAGCTACGCTGAAACGGGTGCTCGCCACGCTGTGGCGCACACTATAGGGATGAAGCCTCCCAAACGCCTGCTTCCCCTGATCGAGGAAGGACTCGTCGACGACGTGATCCGACAACTCACCAGCGGCAAGGAAGCCACCGTCTATGTCGTGCGCTGCGGCGACGACGTCCGCTGCGCGAAGGTCTACAAGGAAGCGAACAACCGCAGCTTCCGCCAAGCCGTCGACTACACCGAGAACCGCCGCGTGAAGAACACGCGCCAGGCCCGCGCCATGGCCAAGGGCACACGCTTCGGCCGCGAGGCCCAGGAAGCCGCCTGGCAGAGCGCCGAGGTCGACGCCCTGCACCGCTTGGCCGCCGCCGGCGTGCGTGTGCCGCGGCCGTACAACTTCCTCGACGGCGTGCTGTTGATGGAGCTCGTCTCGGACGAGGAGGGCAACGCCGCTCCTCGTCTGAACGACGTGATCTTCAGCGAGGAGGACGCGCGCGCCCACCACGCGTCGCTGCTCCAGGAGGTCGTGCGCATGCTGGTCGCCGGCGTCGTGCACGGCGACCTGTCCGAGTTCAACATCCTGCTGGCCGCCGACGGTCCGGTGATCATCGACCTGCCGCAGGCGGTCGATGCCGCCGGCAACAACCATGCGAGCCGGATGCTGCTGCGCGACGTCGGCAACCTGCGCGGCTTCTTCGGCCGCTTCGCGCCCGAGCTGCTCGCCACCGAGTACGGCCCTGAGATCTGGGACCTGTACCGCCGTGGCCTGCTCACCACCGAGACCGCGCTCAGCGGCTGCTTCGTGCCCGACGAGAGCAATGTCGACCTGGTGTCGGTGATGCGCGAGATCCGCGATGCGGAGTCCGAGGACGAGGCGAAGCGGCAGAGGATGGCGGAGTCGGACTGATTGCCCGAAGGGTCCGGTAGCGACCCGCTCGACAGTATCGACTCTGCCCCGGAAAATCGCGACGTTCCATTCCCCACGAAAAGACAAAACAACCATGGCATGGGCATCTCGCCGATGCGACGGCTTCGGGCAGGCGCTCGCTGCGTTCGCGGTCGCCGTCGTCGCTTCCACATCCAACGCGCAGGGCTCGACTGCAGCGATCGCGGCCGCCCCGAGCGCCGTGCTGATCGAGGACGTCCGGATCTTCGATGGTCTTACCGAGCGGCTCTCGACCCCCTCGAACGTCCTCGTCGTCGGCAACACGATCCGATCGATCTCCACCTCAGCGATCGCGCCGCCGGGGGGAGCGACGGTGACACGCATCGCCGGTCAGGGCCGCACGCTGATGCCGGGTCTGATCGACAATCATGTGCACCTCGTCATGAGCGCGAGCACGCAAGCCCAGATGCTCGACCCGAAGGAGACCTTCCGGGCCATCGAGACCCGGGGGGCCGAGGAGGCGCGGCGGATGCTCCTGCGCGGCTTCACCACGGTGCGGGACCTGGGCGGTCCGGTGTTCGGCATCCGGCAGGCGATCGAGAGCGGCAAGTCGATCGGCCCGCGCATCTACCCGAGCGGGGCGATGATCTCGCAGACTTCGGGCCATGGCGACTCGAGGCTGCCGAGCGAGCGGTCCCGCCGGTTCTTCGGAACGACGAGTCGAGGCGAGCAGATGGGCTTTTGCTTCATCGCCGACGGCCGTGACGAGGTCTTGACGGCCGTGCGCGAGAACCTGCGGTTCGGTGCGACGCAGATCAAGGTGATGGCCGGCGGAGGCGCCGCGTCGGCCTACGACCCGCTCGACGTCTCGCAATACACGCTCGACGAGATGAAGGCTGCCGTGCAGGCCGCCGAGGACTGGAACACCTACGTGACGGTTCACGCCTACACGGTGCGCGCGGTGCAGCGGGCGATCGAGGCGGGCGTCAAAGTCGTCGAGCACGGACAGTTACTCGATGAGGCGACCCTCAGGCTGATGGGCGAGAAGGGGGTCTTTCTGTCGCTCCAGGCACTCGATCCGGCACCCCCGAGTGCACCCGAATCTACCCGCCTGAAGAAGGCACAGGTGATCGAAGGCACGGACAACGCCTTCAAGTGGGCCCGGCAGCACGGCGTGAAGCTGCTCTGGGGAACGGACTTCCTCTTCCTGCCCTCGCAGAACGCGAACCAGAACAAGGACATCATCAAACTCGGGCGGTGGTTCACCCCGGCACAGGCGCTCAAACTCGTCACGCACGACAACGCGCAGGTGTTCGCGCTGTCCGGCCCCCGCAACCCCTACCCGGGCAGGCTCGGCGTTGTCGAGGAAGGTGCCTATGCGGACCTCCTCCTGGTCGATGGCGACCCACTCTCGGATCTGAAGATCGTCGCCGACCCTGCGAAGAACTTCGTCGTGATCATGAAAGACGGCAAGGTCTACAAGAACACACTGATGCGCTGAGTCAGGGCATCGCGTGCCACGCACGCCCTTCGTCTCATACGAGCTTGGCTAGGCGCGGCCGATTCAGAACCACCTCGCCAGCGACATTCACCGAGAACGCGACCGGTGCTCTTGGCAATAGGTTCAGTTCATCCTGCACGGGCGGCCCCGTCGCGGCGCCCACGGAGACACCCCACCGATGTCTCGCTCTTCCATAGACACCGTTACCGCCGCGCGTGTCCGTCCCACGGCGATAGACATCGGACGGCCCGCGGCCGACCCGCGTCGCGCTGCGATCTGGATGATCGGCGCATTGCTGTCGTTCTCGATGGTCGCAATCACCGGGCGCGAGGCGATGCGCTCGATCGGCGCGCTCGAGCTTCTGTTCTGGCGGGCCTGCACCGGCCTGCTGATTCTCGCGGTGCTGCATGTCGCCTTGCGCGGCACCCTGGCGAGCCTGCGCAGCGGGCAGCCCGCGCTGACGGCGGGCCGCGCAGTGGTGCATTTCGGCGCGCAACTCGCCTGGATGCTGGCGGTCGCGATGATCCCGTTGGTGGAGGTCTTCGCGCTCGAGTTCACCGCGCCGCTTTGGGTGGCGGTACTGGCGCCGCTCTTCCTGCGAGAGCGGCTCACAGCCTGGCGGGCGTTTGCCGCGCTGGTGGGATTCGCCGGCGCGCTGGTTGTGGTCTGGCCCACGGACGCTGGGCCGTCGCCTCGAGCCTTCCTCGAGCACCTGTCACTCGGACCGGGCTCGCTGCTTGCGCTCGCCTCGGCGCTGGGGTTCGCGATGAACGTGATGGCGGTGCGGCGCCTGACCCGCACCGACCGCCCGTTCGTGATGCTGGTCTGGATGCACGTGTTGCAACTGCCGATCTCCGCGGTGCTGGTGCTAGCGGGCACGGGCATCACCCTGTCCACGGCCGGAGCACTGGGCTGGTCGGCGCTCTGCGGGCTGGCCGGGCTGAGCGCCCACTACTGCCTGACGCGCGCCTCGCGGCTGGCCGATGCGATCGTGGTCGCACCGATGGACTTCATGCGACTACCGCTCATCGCGGTGGTCGGCATGCTGCTGTACGCCGAACCACTGCGCCTGCCGGTGATGGCCGGTGCAGCGTGCATCCTGGCGGCCAATGGCCTGAACCTCTGGGCCGAGCGGCGGGCCTCCCGACAGGCCGCGGCCTAGCGCCTCGATCGGCCCGTTGGGATGACGAAGGTCTCGTGCAGCAGTTGGATCTTCGGGGAACTGGTAGGCCTCGAGCACGCTCTCGGAGAGCTTCTGCAGGATGTCCTCCGGCGTGCCAGCGGGCGAGACCATCAGCGTGTAGCCGTCGGCCGGCGCTTTCGAAGGCGCTGTGGCGCCCACCGCGGATACGCAGCGTTGCATGCAGGTCTACTCCTGTCGAGGCTTCCACGCTACACGAGGGGCGGGGCCAGCGTCGACCCTCCCGGGTGCGCTGCCATCCGTCGCCCGGGATGCGCCGTGCGTCGACCGGTCCCGGACCGGCGGCGGCTCGAGTGGGCGCCACGAGCCCTCGGTCGTCCAGGGGGACGATACGCTCGGAGTTCAACGGGAACCCGCCCCATGCTGAGTGCGAGCCAGCTCAAGGGCCTGCGTGCGCTGATCGTCGACGACATCCGAGAGATGCGTACACGGCTGCGCGACACGCTGGCCGAAGCACAGATCAAGGACATCGTGCTCGCGCCGGATGCGAGGAGCGCGGTCGAGGCCATTCGCGCCGCGCCCTTCAATTTGATCCTGTCCGACTACGACCTCGGTACCGGCACTGACGGCCAACAGCTGCTCGAGTATGTTCGTCAGGAGCGGCTGATGCCGCCGGGCGGGCTGTTCTTCGTCATCTCCGCAGACTCGACCATAGACCGTGTCGCCAGCGCCGCAGAGATGCTGCCCGACGGATACCTCGTCAAGCCGGTCGCAACCGACCAGGTGCTCACGCGCATCGAGGAGGCGCTGGCCCGGCATGTCGCGCTGCGGCCGATGTACGAGGCGGTGCACGCGGGGCGCTTCGCCGAGGGGCTCGAGCATTGCGAGCGCCTCGAGAAGGTCGGCCCGCGCCATCGCGTCGAGTTGATGCGCCACACGTCGATGTGCCAGGTCGCGCTCGGTCGCTGGGACGACGCGTTGCAGACCTACCGTCGCGCGCTGAAGGTTCGCAGCTCGATGACCTGGGCCTCGCTCGGCGTTGCGCGCTGTCTGCTCGAAATGGGCGAAACCGAAGCCGCGCGCCAGCGCCTGCACACGATCCTCGAGAGGCGTCGTTATCACGCCGGTGCGTACGAGCTGCTGCTCGAGCTGCTAGAAAGCACAGGCGATGTGAGCGGCGCGCTGAAGGTTGCCACGACCGCAGCCGAGCACATCCCGAGCGCACAGCGCATTCGCCGGCAGGCCGAGCTCGCCTACCTCGCCGGCGAGTTCGAGACCGCCGACACTGCGCTGACCAAAGTGCTTCGCCAAACGGCCAACGCGATCACCCGCGACCCGCGCAACTGTGCTCTGCTCGCCCAGGTCTGCCTGGAGCGAGGCGATCCACAGCGGGCGATCAAGCTCATCGCCAAAGAGCTGGCCGACCACCCCGGCGATCCGCGTACGCAGGCTCTGGCGGCGGCGATCGACGTGCAGGCGTTGACTGTGCTCGGTCGGTCCGCGGAAGCCGAGGCCGCCGCCAAGAGGCTCACCGGTGGGCTCGACGTCGAAGCCGAGCCGCGTATGCGGCTGCTGATTGCAAAGGGAGCACTGAGTGCAGGGATGACCGAGCAGGGACTCAGGGTGCTCAGCGCAGCCGTAGCCGCCGGCGAGCGTCTCTCGTCGTCGGTGAACGCCTCGACCCGAGCGTTGGCAACCAAGGTGCTCATCGATGCAGGCATGCCGGAGCGCGCCGCCGCGCTGGGCGTCGATCGCTCTGAGGCGGCGACGAAAGAAGCCGATGCCGCGATTCGCAAGCTGCGGACCGGCGGCTTCGACGAGGCTGTCGTGATGGTCAATGCGGTTCTCCCCAAGGCACCCAACCATACTGGCGTGCTGACCTCGGCCGTCGAAATCTACTTGATGACGATGCGCGTGAAGGGCGTGCGACCGGACCTTCTCGCACAGGTCCGGGCCGTGCTGGGTCGCCTGCGTACGCGCGACACGGCCGACCCGGACCGTCTGAAAATGATGGACGCCTACCTGCACAAACTCGAGGCCACTGGCAAGGTACAGGCAGTCGAGATCTCGGGGGCCTCCTGACATGTTTCCTGGTCTGTCCGCGCTTGTCGTCCACGACTTGAAGAACCGTCTCGCGGTACACGAACAGAGGCTGACCGAGCTGCTCGCGGCCCATCCGCGACTGAAGACCGAACTCGAACCGTTGCGCACCGATGCCGTCGCGCTGCAGCGGCGCCTGGTGGCCTTCCTGACCCTGTACCGCGACGATACCCACGGACTCGCCGCCAACGAGCAGGAAGAGGATCCGGCGCGGGTCCTGGCGCAGGCCGCCCGGTTCGCGCGGTCGATCGGCGTGTGCCAGGACATCGTGGTCGAGGTGGACACCTCGCGGGCACCGTCCGACTGGTTCTTCGACGCATACCTGATCGGACTCGCGCTCGAGGCAGCGGTGGACAACGCGGCCCGCTACGCCCGCTCGAGCATCCGGCTCTCGGCCCGATGTGAGGACGGCTGGCTTGTGCTTGCAGTCGAAGACGACGGGCCGGGTCTCGAAGGCGAGCCGGTGACCACGAATGACGGCGGGCGGACCGGCTTGGGCACCGAGCTGTGCCGCACTGTCGCACGCTTACACACCAACGATGGGCGCAGCGGTGAGCTGCGGCTCATCGACCTTGGCGACGGCGACGGTTCGAGCGGCACCCGGTTCGAGCTGCGGCTGCCCTGACCGGCTCGTATCTCCGGTCAGTAGTGTGGCGGGATCTCGTCGCGCAGGCTGCGAAATGGCGCCACATCGTCGCCGGACGGTTCGGTGCGCCGCGCCAGGCGCGCCACCTCGCGCATCAGCAGGTCGATCTGCTCCTGCTGACGCACGATGATTTCGTTGAGCCGGTCGACCAGGTCCTCGGCGATAGTCGCCTTGATCTCGAGTTCGGTGAGGCGCACTTCAACGTCGTTCTCCATACTCAGACGTCGATGTTCCGCGCCCCCAGCGCGTTCTGCTCGATGAAGGCTCGGCGTGGTTCGACCTCGTCGCCCATCAGCTTCGTGAAAATCTGATCGGCGGCGATCGCGTCTTCGATCTGCACGCGCAGCAGCCTGCGCACGGATGCATCCATCGTCGTCTCCCAGAGCTGGACCGCGTTCATCTCGCCCAGGCCCTTGTAGCGCTGGCGTCCGACGTTGCGCTCGGCATCGGTGAGCAGCCAGCGCATCGCGTCGCGGAAGTCGATGACTGCGTGTGCACGCTGGCGCTCGCCGTCGCCGCGCCGGATCTCGGCACCGTCGGTGACCAGGCCGCCGACGGTGAGCGCGCAGTCGAGCAGGGTGCGGTAGTCGGCCGACAGCAGGAAGTGTGCATCGATGGACGATACCCGAACGTTGCCGTGGTGATGCCGCTCGATGCGCAGGGCCCAGGACTTGGCCTTGTCGTCGTAGATCGGCACGACGGTGGCGCCGGCTGCGCTGTCCATGCGCTGCGCTTCGCTTCGGTAGCGGGACATCGCGGCTTGCAGTCGTGACGCGCTCGTCGCTGCGGCCCCTTCGCCGGCGAGTTCCAGCTGGCAACCATCGAGGATCGCGCGTAGCGCATCGGGGTCGATGATCCTCGAGATCCGCTTGATGACCTCCTCGGCCATGAAGTACTTCCTCGCGAGCTCGCCCAAGGCATCACCGGAGATCGAGCCTGACGAACCGATCGCGGCTGCGGTGGAAGCGGTGGCCGTCGCACCGGAGCCGGCGGCTGCGGCCACGCGCGTCACGTACTCCGTCTTGGCCGCGGCGTTCGGCAGCAGCACGGCGCTCTCGAGTGCGAGCTTCAGCATGTACTGATCGAGCTCGGGGTCGTCCTTCAGGTAACGCTCGTCCTTGCCGTGCTTGACCTTGTAGAGAGGTGGTTGCGCGATGTAGATGTGGCCGCGCTCGACCAGCGCCGGCATCTGCCGATAGAAGAAAGTCAGCAGCAGGGTGCGGATGTGTGAACCGTCGACGTCCGCGTCGGTCATGATGATGATGCGGTGGTAGCGCAGCTTGTCAGGGTTGAAGTCACCGATGCCGTTGCCGGTACCGATGCCGGTACCCATCGCAGTTGCCAGTGTGGCGATCTGCTCGGAACCGATCAGCTTCTCGAAGCGTGCCCGCTCCACGTTCAGCACCTTGCCGCGCAGCGGCAGGATCGCCTGGAACTTGCGGTCGCGGCCTTGCTTGGCCGAGCCGCCCGCCGAATCACCCTCGACGATGAAGAGCTCAGACTTAGCTGGATCCTTCTCCTGGCAGTCTGCCAGCTTGCCCGGTAGCCCGGTGCCCGAGAGCACCGACTTGCGAGTCATCTCGCGCGCTTTACGGGCGGCTTCACGTGCGCGGGCCGCCTCGACCACTTTCTCGCAGATGATCTTCGCATCGGCGGGTCGCTCGAGCAGGAACGAGTCGAGGGCGGCCGCGACCACCTCCTCGACCGCAGGCCTCGCCTCGGAGGACACCAGTTTCTCCTTGGTCTGCGAGGAGAACTTCGGGTCCGGCATCTTCACCGACAGCACACAGGTCAGACCCTCGCGCATGTCGTCACCGGCGGTCTCGACCTTGGCGCGCTTGGCGAGGTCGTTCTCGAGGATGTACTTGTTGATGACTCGGGTCATCGCCGCGCGCAGGCCGGTCAGGTGCGTGCCGCCGTCCTTCTGCGGAATGTTGTTCGTGTAGCAGAGCACCTGCTCGTTGTACGAGGTGTTCCATTGCATCGCCACCTCGACCGACACGCGACGACGCTCGGAGCCGACGTCGACCTCGCGCTCGCCGGTCGCGTAGAACACCGTCGGATTCAACGGGGTCTTGCTCTCGTTGATGTACGACACGAAACCGCCGACCCCGCCGATGAACGCGAAGGACTCCTCCTTGGCCTGGCGCTGATCGACCAGCCGGATCTTCACGCCGTTGTTCAGGAATGAGAGCTCGCGCAGCCGCTTGCTGAGGATCTCGTAGTGGAACGTGATGTCCGTGAAGATGTCGATGTCCGGCATGAAGTGGACTTCGGTGCCGCGTTTGTCCGTCTTGCCAGTCACCCGCATCGGCGAGGTCTCGATGCCATCGACGAGCTCGATCATTCGGTCTTTGGGGATGCCGCGCTCGAACTCGAGCTGATGTACCGCGCCGTCGCGTTTGACGGTAAGCCTCAGCCAGGTGGAGAGCGCGTTCACGCATGACACCCCCACGCCGTGCAGGCCGCCAGACACCTTGTAGCTGTTCTGGTTGAACTTGCCGCCCGCGTGAAGCTCGGTCAGTGCGATCTCGGACGCCGAGCGCTTGGGCTCGTGTTTGTCGTCCATCTTCACGCCGGTCGGAATGCCGCGGCCGTTGTCGATGACCGAGATCGAGTTGTCGGTGTGGATGGTGACGACGATGTCGTCGCAGTAGCCGGCCAGGGCCTCGTCGATGGCGTTGTCCACCACTTCGAAGACGAGGTGGTGCAGACCGGTGCCATCAGACGTATCGCCGATGTACATGCCGGGGCGCTTGCGCACCGCCTCCAGGCCTTCGAGGATCTGGATCGACGAGGCGCCGTAGTCGTTGGCGGACTCGAGGCTCGGCACTTCGACCGTCTGGATCGGCGGGGTCTCGGGAAGGATCGGTTGGACTGCAGCCATGCTGGGTGAGGCCTCTCTAGTGCTGTGTCGTTCTCGTACGCTGCGGGTCGGGCAGATCAGATGCGCATTGGCATGACGACGTACTTGAATCCCTCGTCGCCGGGTACCGAGATCAGCGCGCTTGAATTGGCGTCGCCGAACTCGCAGGAGACGGACTCGGTTTTCAGGTTGTCGAGCACATCGAGCAGGTAGGTCACGTTGAAGCCGATGTCGAGCGGCTCGCCGGAGTACGCCACGTCGAGCTCTTCGACTGCCTCCTCCTGTTCGGCATTGCTGGTCTGGACCTTGAGCGTGTCCTGCGTGAGCGTGAAGCGCACGCCCTTGAACTTGTCGGAGGTGAGGATCGAGGCGCGCTTGAGGGCGTCGCTCCAGGTCGATCGGTCGAGCACGATCGACGTCCTGCTCCCCTGAGGGATGACGCGCTGGTAGTCGGGAAACTTGCCTTCGACCAGCTTCGAGAGCAGTTCCACCTCGCCGAAGCGAAACCGGATCTGGTTCGGCGCGATGTCGATCGTGACCGTCTCGTCGGAGTCGTCGAGCAGGCGCTGAAGCTCGGTCACGGTCTTGCGCGGAATGATGACATCCTGCCGACCGAGCTCGGTGCCGGTGTCGGCCGCGCAGTAGGCCAGGCGGTGACCGTCGGTCGCCACCACGCGGATAGCGCTGCCGTCCACGACAAGCAGCAGGCCGTTGAGGTAGTACCGGATGTCCTGCTGCGCCATGGCGAAGTGAACCATCGCGAGCAGGTGCTTGAGCTGGCGCTGCGGCATTGCGAGCGTTGCGCCCACGGCGTCGCTCGGCGCGACCGTGGGGAACTCTTCCGGTCCGAGTGTCTGCAGCGAGAAGCGGCTCTTGCCGGCGGCAATGCTCAGCTTCTTGGATGTCAGGCTGATACCAACCTCGGCGTCCGGCAGCGAACGCAGGATGTCGATGAGCTTACGCGCGTTGACGGTGATGGCGGCGTCGTCTTTACCCGCGCCGAGCGAGGCCGCTGTGCGGACCTGGATCTCGATGTCGGTGGCCAGGAAAGACACCTGGTCACCCTGCTTGGTGACCAGGACGTTCGCGAGGATCGGGAGGGTATGACGACGCTCGACGATGCCCGCCACCGTCTGCAACGGGCGCAGGATCGCATCGCGGGTCGCCTTGATCATCAACATCTCTTTTCCTTTTATATGATTGTTGTTAGCTAGTTGTTGTAGTCGGTGGATATGTGGACAACCGCTGCAGCCCGCTCTGCTGCTGGCCGAGCGGGTGGTGTGAACCCTGTGCACGGTCGTCGTGGGATCGCGGGACGGACGGGGATACATCGTGTCCAGCGTGTTCCAGTACCGGGTTGTTCCCTGCGAGTCCCGTGTCCGTCCACCGGAGAACCTCCCCACCGTCCACTGGGTTGTCCACGGGGTTGTCCCCAGGCGGATACATCAGCCGCCGAGGCGTCCCGGCGCTCACAGGTACTCCCTGAGCGTCTGATCGAGCACGTGGATCTGATGGTTCAGCTCGGGTCGGTGCTGCCTCAGCTCCGCGATCTTTCTGACCGCATGGAGCACTGTGGTGTGATCACGTCCGCCGAAGAGCTCGCCGATCTCAGGGAGGCTCTTCTGAGTCAGCTCTTTGGCCAGGTACATCGCGATCTGACGCGGCAGCGCGATGTTCGCGGGCCTGCGCTTGGAATACATGTCGGCCACCTTCATCTTGTAGAAGTCGGCAACCGTCTTCTGGATGAACTCGACCGAGATCTGCCCGCGGTTGAACGAGAGCAGGTCTTTGAGTGCCTCTTTCACCAGCTCGAGAGTGATCGGCTGGTTGCGGAACTGTGCGTACGCAAGGATGCGGCGTAGCGCGCCTTCGAGCTCACGGACGTTCTGTCGGATGTGCTTGGCCACGAAGAATGCAACATCCTCGTCGAGCGTATGGCCGGCGAACTCGCCCTTTCGCATCAGGATCGCGACTCGCATCTCTAGCTCGGGCGGCTCGATCGCAACGATCAGCCCCGAGTTGAAGCGCGAGATCAGCCGATCGTCGATGCCCGACATCTCCTTCGGATAGGTGTCCGAGGTGATGATGATCTGCTTGCGCTCGGCGATCAGGTTCTCGAAGGCGTAGAAGAACTCTTCTTGCGAGCGTTCCTTGCCGGCGAAGAACTGGATGTCGTCGATCAGCAGCAGGTCGAGTGATTGGTAATACCGTTTGAACTCGTCGACCGACTGGCGCCGGATCGAGGCCACCATGTCCTGGAAGAACTGATTCGCCGTGATGTAGCGGATGTTCGCGGCGGGCGCGCGCGTGAGGATCGAATTGCCGACCGCATGGATCAGGTGGGTCTTGCCCAGGCCTACGCCGCCATAGAGGAACAGCGGGTTGTAGGCCCCGCCCGGGCGTTCGGCGACCTGAAGTGCCGCGGCGCGTGCCAGGTCGTTTGCCTTGCCGGTGACGAAGGTGCCGAAGGTCAGGTCCGGATTCAGGCGCGAGCGCTCCGCCGCCGGTGACACCGACGGCTGAAGCGCCGAAAACCCGGGCAGCGCACCACGGTCCCTGCCTGCAGGGGATTCGGGCGCGCCAGTCTGCGCCGCGAACCCCGGCAACGAGGTGCCCGCCGCCATCTGCAGCGACTCATGGGTGACGCCCGGACCTTGGGGGTGCCCGTTGCTGGTGCCCGGTCGGTTCCCGTTCGCGTGTCCGTTCCCGTCCGTGGCGCGCGGTTCCGCATCCAGTTCCGCAGCCGCCGAGATCTCGAAACTCACCTTCGCCTCGGGGTTGATCAGCTGCGACGCGAGCTCGGCGATGCGGTCACCGTACTGTGTACGCACCCAATCGAGCTTGACGCGATTGGGTGCGCCCAGCTTGAGCATCTGGCCCGCCTCGTCATAACCGAGGAAGACCAGTGGCTTGATCCACGTGCGGTACAGCTGGGCGGGCAGCTCGCTCTCCAGGTGCGACGCGCAGGCTTGCCACAGGTCGTTCATCGGTTGTGTCTGGGGTGGCGTGGGCCGTGGCGTGTGAGACGGGTCCGGCCGGGCGAAGGTCATGGCCTGCCGTGGTATACAACGGCGAGGCTGACGGGCACCGAGCCGGCTGCGCGGAAAACGCGAGTCGACTGAAAGGAAACGATAATTTTACCTTATCCACAGGCCGAAAGCACGGCGCCCGGCTTGGCCGCAGCGCGGCTGCCGTGGGCACCTCGGGCGGACAACACGCAGACCACACGGCCACGGTCCTGCCCTGCCGGAGGGGTTGGCCGGGATGCGGCGGATCGCAACAAATTGACAGCCGGCGCTGCGCTTGATGTAATGGCAGGCTTTTTCCGAAAACGGCTGCAGCCATGAAACGTACATATCAACCCTCTGTGGTCCGCCGCAAGCGCACCCACGGCTTTCTGGTCCGCATGAAGACCCGTGGCGGCCGTGCCGTCATCCGCGCCCGTCGGGCCAAGGGCCGCAAGCGCCTGGCCGTCTGAGCCGCGCGCCGGACACCGCCAAGGCACGCGTGCCCGCAGCGGGTTCGTCCGGCGCACCGCGCTCCGGACATAAGCGCCCTGCGCGGTTGGTCGGTGACCATTTCGCGGTCGGCGCTCGCCGCACGACCGACGGAGCGACTCCCCGACTGATGATGGCCATCCCCAAGAAGCTCGTGCCCTCGTCGCCGGTGCGCAACCTGATGAGGCGTGTGATCCGTGAATCGCATCGCACGATGTTGCTCGTGCGGCCGAGTCTTGATGCGCTGTCGCTGCGCATCCAGCTGGTTGCCGTGCCCCAGGACTCGTCGAGTCCGCCTAAAGGCAAGGATGGGCGTCCACTGCGGCCCTTCGCGCGTCGCCCGTCCGATGGCGTGCTCAAGCGACTCGTACGCGCCGAGGTCGACGGCCTGCTCGCCCGGGTCGCCTAAGGGCGAGCGGGGCGAGACCATGGACGCACCCCGCCCTGCACCGTCGGTGATCGCCGACACGCTGCGTCGGTTGCCTGCCTGCCTCGCGTCCCTGCCTATCCTGGTCTATCGGTACGGCATTAGTCCGGTCATCGGGCCGCGCTGCCGCTTCTATCCGAGCTGCTCCGAGTACGGGATCGAGGCCCTCGGGCGATTCGGCCTGTTGCGCGGGCTGTGGCTGACGGGGGCGCGGCTGGTACGCTGCCACCCGTGGCATTCCGGGGGTGTCGACCCGGTGCCGGACACATTTGTCATTTGTCCTACCTATCTCGGTCGCGTGATCCGCGACGCCGCACAGCGCGGCGCGCCCGGCGCGACCTGTCCGTGCGACCCTGCGCGCTCTGCGCGCGAGGACCGTACGCCCTCGCCTCACCGTCCGTAGAAGCCGCCTCCAGCCATGCAGACCCAACGCACCATCCTGTGGGTGATCTTCACCATGTCCGTGCTGTTCCTCTGGGATGCATGGCAACGCCACCAGGGACATCCGTCGATGTTCGGCGGCAGCACAACCAGCCAGACTCAGCCGGCCCAGGTACCCGGTGCAGCCGGCGGCCCCGCCAAGGCCGATGGCTCGCTGCCGGCACCGGGTCCGACCGCGGCCGTGCCGACCGGCCCGACCAGTGCGCCCGCCGCGGTGCCAGGCGCCGCAGCGCCCGCCGCCGGCGCACAGCCGCCGGTGCGGATCGCCAACGACGTGCTTGCGCTCGACGTGGACCCGATCGGCGGCGAGATCCAGCGTGCCGAACTGCTGAAGTTCCGCGATACCGACAAACCCGACGCGAAAGCCAACGTCGTGCTGTTCGACGAGCGGCAAGGCAATGTATACGTTGCGCAGAGCGGCTTGGTCGGCGCGGCAGGCACGACCCTGCCCAACCACCGCACGCCCTTCACCTTCGAGTCCGGCGCGCGCGAACTCGCCGCGGGCAGCGACCAAGTGGCGCTGAAGATGAGCGCCGAGCAGGGTGGTGTACGACTGGTCCGCAGCTACCTTCTCAAGCGCGGCTCGTATGCAATCGAGGTCAAGACAGAGGTGACCAACCTCGGCACCGAGCCGGTCAGGCCCACGCTCTACATGCAGCTCACCCGCGACGGCAACTCGCCGTACGTGACACAAGGCCTGGCATCGACATTCGTCACCAGCGGCTACTACGGTCCGGTCGTCTATACCGACAAGGACAAGTTCCAGAAGGTCGACTTCCCGACGATCGAGAAGGGCAAGCAGGACCACGCAAAGGCCGCCAACGACGGCTGGATCGGCGTGATCCAGCACTACTTCGTGGCCGCCTGGGTGCCGGAGCAAGGCGTGCCTCGCACCTTCGAGACCGCGAGGATCGACGCCAACCTCTACACGGTCCGCCTGCGCGAGCCGATGAACGAGATCGCGCCCAATGCCACCGTCGCCGCTGACGCCACGCTGTACGTCGGTCCGCAGGACCAACGCGTACTGGCCGAGGTCGCGCCCGGGCTCGACCTGGTCGTCGACTACAGCTGGCTGACCGTCATCGCCAAGCCGCTGTTCTCGCTGATGCAGTTCCTGCACGGCATCGTGCAGAACTGGGGCTGGGCGATCGTGCTGCTCACCCTCGTCGTGAAGTTCGCCTTCTTCCCGCTGCAGGCTGCGAGCTACCGCTCGATGGCCAAGATGAAGAAGGTCGGTCCGAAGCTGCAGCAGCTGCGCGAGCGCTTTGGCGACGACCGCGTGAAGATGAATCAGGCAATGATGGAGTTGTACAAGACCGAGAAGATCAACCCGCTCGGCGGCTGCCTGCCGATCGTGGTGCAGATCCCGGTGTTCCTCGCGCTGTACTGGGTGCTGTTTGCCTCGGTCGAGATGCGCGATGCGCCCTGGATCGGCTGGATCAAAGACCTGTCGGCGCCGGATCCGTTCTACATCCTGCCGCTGCTGATGGCAGTCTCGATGTTCGCGCAGACTAAGCTCAATCCGGTGCCGCCGGATCCGCTGCAGGCGAAGATGATGATGTGGATGCCGCTCATCTTCTCCGTGATGTTCTTCTTCTTCCCGGCGGGCCTGGTGCTGTACTGGCTGGTGAACAACCTGTTCTCGATCGCGCAGCAGTGGGTCATCACGCGTCGCATCGAAGGCAAGCCGGTGTTCGGGCGCGCACCGGCCTGACCGACCTCAAGGGGACGGCGTGAACTTCCAGCAGTTGCGTTCGCTCCGGGAGACCGTCCGTCGAGGGTTGAACCTGACGGCGGCGGCTGAGGTGCTTCACACCTCGCAGCCCGCGCTGTCCAAGCAGATCCGCGAACTCGAGGACGAACTCGGCGTGCAGATCTTCGTGCGCCATGGCAAGCGCTACACCGCGCTCACAGAAGCCGGTGAGAAGATCCTCGCCGCCGCCGAGCGTGTGCTCGACGAGGCCACGGCGTTGCGCAAAGTCGGCGAGCAATACGCAGCCGGCCACGGCGGAACGCTGTCGATTGCGGCGACACACACGCAGGCGCGCTACGCGCTGCCAACGGTGCTCGCGCGCTTCCGGGCCGAGTTTCCCAGCATGCAGTTCAAGCTGCTGCAGGGCAATCCGGCGCAGGTCGCCGAGTATGTCGTGCATGGCGATGCAACCTTCGGGCTGGCCACCGAAACGCTCGACGACCATCCGTCCCTGGACACGCGTCCGGCGTATTCGTGGCGGCATTGCGTGATCGTGCCGGTCGGGCATGCGCTTGCTGCGGCCGGTGCCGCACCGAACATCGAACAACTCGCCGCCGAGCCGCTGATCACCTACACGCCGCAGTTCACCGGTCGGCGCGGCATCGACGCAGCCTTTGCGCGCAGCGGCCTCGTGCCGAACGTGGTGCTTGAGGCGATCGATTCTGACGTGATCAAGGCCTATGTCGAGCTGGGTTTCGGCATCGGCGTGATCGCCGAGATCGCGGTCGACCCGGAGCGTGATCGCGGCATCGTGAAGCTGCCACTGCCGAGGGACTTCCCAGAGCACACCACGCGGATCGCATCGCGCACCGGCATGCCGCTCCTGGCCTTCGAGCGGCGCTTCGTGCAGTTGATGCGCGAGTTCACGCCGGCCGGCGCCGGCTGACGTGCGCCACCCGCACCGCACACTGCGGACGGCCCGATAGAATCGGTCGATGCCCGCTCCGATCCACGACAGCGATCCGATTGCCGCCATTGCCACCGCACCGGGGCGGGGCGGCATCGGCGTGGTGCGTGTGTCCGGGCGTGATCTCTCAGTCGTGATTGAAGCGCTGTGCGGGCGCGCGCTCGCGCCGCGCGTCGCTACGCTGCTGCCGTTCCGCGCGGCCGACGGCGGCGCGCTCGACACGGGGCTTGCGCTGCACTTTCCCGCACCGCACTCGTATACCGGCGAGGACGTGCTCGAGCTGCAGGGCCATGGCGGCCCGGTGGTGATGCAGCTGCTGCTCGAGCGCGTGCTCGACGCGGGCCGCGCGATCGGGCTGCGGGTCGCCGAGCCGGGCGAGTTCACGCGGCGCGCCTTCCTGAACGACAAACTCGACCTCGCACAGGCCGAGGCCGTCGCCGACCTGATCGACGCGAGCACCGCGCAGGCCGCGCGCTCGGCCAGTCGTTCGCTGTCGGGGACCTTCTCGCGTGCGGTGCATGCGGTGGTCGATCAGCTCATCGAGTTGCGAATGCTGGTCGAGGCGACGCTGGACTTCCCCGAGGAAGAGATCGACTTCCTCGAGCGCTCGGATGCGCGCGGGCGGCTGGCACGGGTGCGGGGCGCGCTCGATGTGCTGCTGGCCGAGGCTAGGCAGGGCGCGCTGTTGCGCGAGGGATTACACGTGGTGCTGGCCGGTGCGCCGAATGTCGGGAAGTCGAGCCTGCTGAACGCCCTCGCGGGGGCGGAGGTCGCGATCGTGACGCCCGTGGCCGGCACAACGCGCGACCGCATCGTGCAGGCACTGCAGATCGACGGCGTGCCGCTGGTGGTGGTCGATACGGCGGGGCTGCGTGAGACGGGTGACGAGGTCGAGCGCATCGGCATCGCGCGGACTTGGGAGGAGTTGGGACGGGCGGATGTGATCCTGCATCTGGGGGTGGCGAGCGGGTCGCAGGCGGGGCAAGGGGGGGGCGTGTCGGACGGCGGTTCGGCGAATGGCGGTGGTCCTGCGGTGGTCGGCAACGCTGCGGAGGGCAGCGACATCGCCGCTCGGCTCGCCCTCGCAGCCGACCTCGATGCCGATATCGCCGCGCGCCTGCCTCGCGACAAGCCGATCCTGCGCGTGTGGAACAAGATCGACCTCGCGGGCTTGCCCGCACACGCAACCGACGACGCGGTCTGGCTGTCGGCGCGCGACGGGCAGGGCATCGACCTGCTGCGCGCGGCGCTGCTGCGGCTGGCCGGCTGGCACGGCGCAGGCGAGGGCAGCTTCATCGCGCGCGAGCGGCACCTGCAGGCGCTGCGCGAGGCACGTGAGTGTCTGACCGCCGCCCATGTGCATGCGCAGCGCAGCGACGAGGTGCTGGACCTGTTCGCCGAGGAGCTGAGGTTGGCTCAAGAGCGGCTGGGGTCGATCACCGGCGAGTTCGGGGCGGACGATCTGCTCGGGGTGATCTTCTCGAGGTTCTGCATCGGGAAGTAGGGCGGACGTTCCCGCGGGAACGTCCATCGTGCATGTCGGGTCTCAGGGCGAACCCCGCCCCCCCGCAGGCCTGAACCCCCAAATCCTTGACGGTCATCAACCCGCCCGCCCGGTCCGCGCCGTCCAGTCGCATCACGGGTGCTATAGGTGGACCCCGGTCCCCCGAGCACCCCTCGAACGATGACCGCCCCGCAACTCCTCGCCTTCATCGTCGCCGCGATGCTGCTGCAGCTCGGCGCGGGCATCGGCTGGACGCTGTGGCGCAGACGGAGCGCCACCTTGAGCGTGCCGGCCGGGCTGACCGAAGCGCTGCCCGAGCGCAGCGCCCGAACCGACGCCGCCTGGCAGGGCCTGCGCGCATTCCGCGTGACGAAGCGCGAGGACCAAGACGCCGCGCGCTCCCAGTGCTCGTTCCTCCTGCAGCCGGTCGACGGCGCATCGCTGCCGGCGTTCCGGCCCGGCCAGTTCCTGACCTTCACGCTCGAGGCTGCAGCGCCCGGCCCGGACGCAGCGACGGCGACCCGCACCGTCACGCGCTGCTACTCGCTGTCTGACGCCCCTGACCCGACGCACTACCGCGTGACGATCAAGCGTGTGCCGGCGCCGCCCGATCATCCGGACTACCCGCCGGGGCTGGCGTCGAACCATTTTCACGATCGGGTACAGGTCGGCGACGTGCTGCAGGTGAAGGCCCCCGGCGGGCACTTCTTCATCGACCCCGACCCGAACGCGTCGGTCGTGCTGATCGCCGGCGGCATCGGCATCACGCCGATGATGAGCATGCTGCGCTGGTGTGCGGCCGCGCAGCCGCATCGATCGGTGCACCTCTACTACGGTGTGCGGCACGGTCGAGAGCAGGCGTTCAAGCCGCAGCTCGAGGCGCTCGCCGCCGCCCATCCGGCGTTCAGGCTGAACGTGGTGTACAGCCGTCCGGACCCCACCGATCTCATCGGCCGCAACGACCCGCAAGAAGGCCGCATCGACGTCGGGCTGCTGCGGCGAACACTTCCGCCCGGTCGACACCAGTTCTACGTCTGCGGCCCGCCCGCGCTCATGCAGACGCTGGTGCCGGCGTTGGTGCAGTGGGGCGTGCCGATCGCGGACATCCACTTCGAGGCCTTCGGGCCGGCGACGGTGACGCTGCCCGGCGTCGGTGACACCAGCGGGGCGGACCTCACTGGCGTGGACATCTGCTTCACGCGCTCGGGCCGCACGCTCGACTGGGACGGGCAGGATGCGACGCTGCTCGACTTCGCCGAACGCCATGGCATCGCGGTCGAGTCGGGCTGCCGCTCGGGCGGCTGCGGGAGCTGCGAGACTCGCGTGCTGGAAGGTTCGGTGAGCTACGCGAGCCCGCCCGACCACGAACCGGCCGCGGGCCACTGTCTGCTGTGTGTGTGCCGACCCGCATCGCCGCTGGTGCTGGAGGCGTGATGCAAGGCCAGGCCCGTCTGATGCGTCGCGAGGTGCTGCCCTTCTTCGCGAGTCTGGCCGCGCTCGCGCTCGCGGCGCTGGCCGTCGACGGCGTGCTCCATGTCTTCGACCTGCTGTGGATCGGCCGCTGGCTCGGTATCCCGGGGACGCTGCTGATCATCGGGTCCACCGTCTACTCGCTGCGCAAGCGCAAGGTGATCCGCCTGAGTCAGCCGGCGCGGCTGCTGCGCTGGCACGAGGCACTCGCCTGGGCGGGCTCGCTGCTGGTGCTGGTGCATGCGGGGGTCCACTTTAACGCGATCCTCGGCTGGCTCGCGGTGTGGGCGATGCTCATCAACGTGGGCAGCGGCCTGACCGGCAAGTTCCTGCTGGCGCGGGCGCGCCGTCGCATGGACGCGGCCCGGCTGACGCTGCGCGAGCGCGGGCTCGGTGAGGCGGAACTCGCCTCCCGCATGTACTGGGACAGCATGACCTTCGATGCCGTCAGGCAGTGGCGCGTGGTGCACGTGCCGATCACGCTCGCGTTCACGGTGCTCGCGATCGCGCACATCGTTGCCATCATGCTGTTCTGGGGCTGGAATTGAAGAAGCGTCCGGTCCTCTTGATCGTCATCGCGCTGAACCTGATCGGGCTGGTGGCGCTGGTCTTCGCCTATCCGCATCTGATGGTGAGTCCGGGGCCGCTGGTGAAGGGCCACGCCGAGCTTGCTACCGACTGTTTCGCCTGCCATGCCCCCCTGCGCGGGGCCTCCTCCTCGCGCTGTGTCGAATGCCATGCGGTACCGGACATCGGATTGCGCACGACGCTGGGCGTGCTCATCGCCGCCCAGACGATCAAGGGCTCGTTCCATCAGGAACTGATCGAGCAGGACTGCATGGCCTGCCACAGCGACCACCAGGGCCCTAAGCTGACCCAGCGCAGCCGCAAGCCGTTCTCGCATGCGCTGCTGAACGAGCCGGTGCGCGAGCGCTGCACGTCCTGCCACGAGGCGCCTGTGGATACGATGCACCGCAGCGCCAAGGCCGAGTGCTCACAGTGCCATGTGAACACCGCCTGGAAGCCGGCGACGCTGGAGCACGACCGGTTCTTTGTGTTCGACCGCCATCACCGCACCACCTGCGACACCTGCCACCGCAACGGCGACTACAGCCGCTACACCTGCTACGGCTGTCACGAGCACTCGCAGGCGAACGTCCGGGCCGAGCACCTGAAGGAAGGCATCCGGAACTTCGAGAATTGCGTGGAATGCCATCGCGACCCGCGTGTCGAACCCTCCAAGGAGGGCGGCGGCGATCGGGAGCGGCGCCGGCGGGACTGAGTCGACCCGCCGTTCCCGTCCAGGCGCCCAACCTGTACAGTGATCGCACGGACCGGCGCAACGCACGGACCGACTCAGGACCCTCCTCATGCCAGCCATACCGACGTCGGACTCCACCTCCGCGGATCATGCCGCCTATACCGGCCCGCACCGCATCGTCATCGTCGGCGGCGGTGCCGGCGGCCTCGAGCTTGCTACCCGCCTGGGCGATACGCTCGGTCGCAAGGGCTTGGCGCATGTCACTCTGATCGAGAAATCGCGCTCGCACTTCTGGAAGCCGCACCTGCACGAGATCGCCGCCGGCAGCATCGACCTGCATGTGCATGCGACCGACTACCTTGCGCAGTCGTTCTGGCACGGCTTCCGATATCGGGTCGGCGAGATGGTGGGGCTGGACCGCGAGCGCAGGCTGGTGCACGTGGCACCGGTGCTCGACGACGAAGGCACGCCGGTCACGGCTCCCTACACGCGCGCCTACGACACGCTGGTGATCTCGGTGGGCAGCCGCACGAACGACTTCGGCACGCCGGGCGTGGCGCAACACGCGATTGCGCTTGAGACGCCGGCGCATGCGAAGCGCTTCCATCGCAAGCTGGTCGACGCCTGCCTGCGTGCGCACATGCAGGAGGGGCCGCTCACGCCGAACCAGCTCCAAGTGGCGATCATCGGCGCGGGCGCCACCGGTGTGGAGCTGGCGGCGGAGCTTCACAAGGCGACCCGCACGCTGGTGTCGTACAACCTGGAGAACATCGACCCCGAGCGCGACATCCGACTCAACCTCATCGAGGCCGGTCCGCGGATCCTGCCGGCGCTGCCCGAGCGCATCGCGATGTCGGCGACCGAGCTGCTGGTCGGGTTGGGCGTCAAGGTGCACACCGATGCGCGGGTCACGGCGGTCACCGAGGCCGGCGTGCAGCTCGCGAGCGGCGAGCTGCTGCCGGCCGAGCTGGTGGTGTGGGCGGCGGGTGTGAAGGCGCCGGAGTTCCTCAAGGACCTGTCCGGTCTGGAGACCAACCGGCTAAACCAGCTCATCGTGCGTCCGACGCTGCAGACGACGCTCGACGACGCGGTCTTCGCGCTCGGCGACTGCGCGGCCGCGCCCTGGCTTGGACATCAGGGCAACGTGCCGCCGAGGGCGCAGGCCGCGCACCAGCAGGCCTCACATCTGGTGCGGCAGCTGCGGCGTCGCATCGATGGGCAGCCGCTCGCCGAGTGGCGTTACCGGGACTTCGGCTCGCTGGTGTCGCTCGGCGAGTACTCGACGGTGGGCAGCCTGATGGGCGCGCTGGTGGGCGGCAACCTGTGGGTCGAGGGCCTGTTCGCCCGCGCGATGTACAACTCGCTCTACAAGATGCACCAGGTGGCGCTGCACGGTTACTGGAAGACCGCGGTGGGCTCGGCCTCGCGGTTGCT
Source organism: Burkholderiaceae bacterium (assembly GCA_044368415.1). Lineage (GTDB taxonomy): Bacteria > Pseudomonadota > Gammaproteobacteria > Burkholderiales > Burkholderiaceae_E > UBA4615. The sequence continues at coordinate 68,702 of JBIPLJ010000009.1, read as the reverse complement.
CACCCGCAGCACGGAGCCGCGGGTGAAGCTGCACTGATCCTGAATTCAACGAGCAGGCCCGAAGACCACGTCCCGGACGCTCAATCGTGGACCGGCAGCTCCACCGCGAGGCCGAACCGCTCGAACTCGACCATGCTTCCGCGCGGCGCGCCGAGGTCGCGCAGCGCGCGGCGCACGAAGGGGACGCCGCGTTCCAGGTCGAGCAGTTGGAGGTCGACTTCGACCGAGACGATGCGCCGTTCGCGCGAGAGCTGTGTGCCTCCGCCGACCACACGCCCGAGGCCTTCACGACGCAGGGCCTCGTCGAGCGGTTCGGCGTACTTCACCATGCGGGCCTCCGGGCTCAGCGGGTCGGGCAGACGGATGTGTACCTCGGCCGGATCCTCGCAGAACCCGGTAGCGGGTACGAGCACCGCCGCAACGCAGAAGGCGACGGCGCGGGCGGAACTGCGAAGGCCGAACCGGACCAAGACCGACTCCGAACAGCGTGGACGTAGCCGGAGCATAGCCGCTTGGCGGGCCACGCGGACACGCAGGCTGCGCATAATCGAGCGTCACTACGGCCTGCCTTCTGCACAACGTCCCGGGCATCACCACCCATCCCCGTGCCCCTCCCCAAAGTCTGATGAGCCCCTGCACCTTTGCCCTGACCCCACACGGTCGCCTCACCGTCGTGTCCGAGGCGGATGCCCCACCGCTTCCGGTGGCGCTGGCCGAGCGCTTGCAGGCGCTCGGTGCTCTGGAGTCGGGCCCGCTGCTGCTGGGCCTGGGCGCCGAACAGGTGGGCGTCCCCCTGCCGCCGGGGATCGCCTGGTGGCGGGACCTGGCCGTGCGCTACCTGACCGCTCTGTGCACCTTGCCCGAGGCGGCGGAGCAGCGCGCCGGGCGCGTGCCTGAGCCCGATGCAGCCGAGCTGCAGGCGCTGGCCTGGTCGGCGCCTCCGATGGTCGGGGCGGAATACCTGACGGTGGAGGCGCTGCAACAGCTATGGCACGCACTCGACACCGCCTTGCACGCCGAGCTGCAGACCTCGGGCCTGCCGCTGGGGGCGTTCCTGAAAGCGCGCAACCCGGCGTGGAACCTCGTCGGCCGCGTACACGTACATCTGGCTGAACACCGCAAGGACCCCGAGTTTCCCTTCGCCTTCCTCGCCACCTACACCACGGGGCTGTCGGCGCAGGGTAAAGGGCAGCATCGCCCGCTGGGCGAGGCGTTTCGCCAGTATGCCGATGCCGCCGACAAGGAACGCTTGCTGGCCCTGCTGGCGCCGCTGCAGCGGGCCGGCGAGGTCTGCCCCTGGTTGAAGGACTTGATCGACCGCCGCGAGGTCTTCCAGCCGTTGCGCTTTGGCGTCGGCGAGGCGCTGGCCGTCTTGAACGACGTGCCCGCGCTCGAGCACGCGGGCGTGGTGGTGCGCTTGCCGGCGCAGTGGCGGGCGAACCGGCCCGCGCGCGCAACGGTCAGTGCAACCGTCGGCGAGCGCGCGCCTTCGCTGGTGGGGCAGGACGCACTGCTCGACTTCCAGGCGTCGGTGTGCATCGACGGCGAACCGCTGACCGATGCCGAAGTCACGACACTGCTCGCCGACAGCCGCGGGCTGGTGTTCATCCGTGGCCAGTGGGTGCAGGTCGACCCGCAGCGCTTGCAGCGGACCCTCAGCCAATTCCAGCAGGTGGAACGGCTGGCGAGTGAGCAAGGGTTGGGCTTCTTCGACGCCATGCGCCTGCTGGCCGGCGCTTCTGCGGCCATCGGCGGGCAGGACGTGGCGGCCGACCCCGAATCGGCCCAAGTGATCGCCGGACCCTGGCTGGCCGAGACCCTGGCAGCCTTGCGTGGGCCACAGGGTCTGGCGGCGGTCGACGCCGGCTCCGACCTGCACGCCAGCTTGCGGCCCTACCAGCAACACGGCCTGCGTTGGCTCCACCTGCTGTCTCGCCTGCGCCTGGGCGCTTGCCTGGCCGACGACATGGGACTGGGCAAGACCATCCAGGTGCTGGCGCTTCTACTGGTGCGCAAGCGCGCCGAAGGTCCAGCGCCCAGTCTGCTGGTGGCGCCAGCCTCCCTGCTGGCCAACTGGGCGCAGGAAGCGGCGCGCTTTGCACCGGGGCTTCGTGTGCTGGTGGCGCATGCTTCCGAGCTGTCGGCAAAGACCTTAGGGGCGTTGCCCGCCGAGGCACTGGCCCAGAGCGACCTGGTCATCACCAGCTATGGCGCGGTGCACCGCTTCGACTGGATCCAGGACACTGCCTGGCGGTTGGTGATCCTCGACGAGGCGCAGGCCATCAAGAACCCCGGCACCCGCCAGACTCGGGCGGTGAAGCGGTTGAAGGCCGGCTCGCGTCTGGCCCTGACAGGCACGCCGATCGAGAATCGGCTGTCCGACTTGTGGAGCCTCTTCGACTTCGTCAACCCGGGTCTGCTCGGCAGCGCCAAGGCCTTCGCCACCTTTACCCGCCGCCTGTCCGACAGCCCTGGCGGTTACGCACCGCTGCGGCGGCTGGTGCAGCCCTACATCCTGCGCCGCCTCAAGACCGACAATACAGTGATCAACGACTTGCCGGACAAGACCGAACAGAACGCCTACTGCGGGCTGTCGCGCAAACAGGCAGCGCTGTACCAGCAGGCGGTGGACGACCTGAGCCGCGCGCTCGAAGACGGGCAGGAAGCAGATCTGCGCCGACTGCGCCGGTGGCATCGACTCGCTGGTGGAACTGCTGCAGGGACGCCTCTCCAAGGCCGTGATGGACCGCCTGTGGCGCCAGGGCGATGGCCTGCTCCCCGCCCCCAGAGACATTCGCTTCGACTGTTCGTGCCCGGACAGTGCCGCGATGTGTAAGCACGTGGCCGCCGTGCTGTACGGCGTGGGCGCCCGGTTCGACCACCAGCCTGAGCTGCTGTTCACCCTGTGCCAGGTGGACGTCGCGGACCTGCTGAGCAAGGCCGGCAACGACCTGGTCAGCACGGCTGTGTTCAGCGAGCGCACCCTGGCCGAAGATGAGGTGAGTGCGCTCTTCGGGCTGGACATGGACGGTGCCTCGGCGGTGGCCGCGAGACCGCAACAGGCGCCGGCTCGGCCTGCGCGGACGGCCGAGCCGGCGCCGCCACCTGCTAAGCCGACGGCGCGGGCCCGCCAGCCAGCCGCTCGCCTGCTGGCGGCTCTGCGGCGGGCAGGTTGGTTGGACAACACAGCGGCCCGTGCCGCCACCGGCCTGGATGCGGATGCCGTGCGACCCCTGCTGAAGCAATTGGTGGCCGACGGTCATGCCCGGGTGCAGGGCCAAAGGCGCGCCACCCGTTATGTGGCGCTCGAGCCGCGTCGGACACCATGACCCGTCGCGCGCTGCCGATCGACAGCCTGGCCGGAGAGCGCTCCCCGAGCCCGCGCCGCATCCTGATGCTCGGCGCGACCGGCACCATCGGCCGTGCAACGGCGCACGCGCTGGTGCAACGCGGCCACGAGGTGGTGTGTGTCGTGCGGCCGCGCGCGGGCGGTACGGCGCGCGCGACCCCCGCCCCGCCCGACGGCATGCGGCTGCCGGCGGATGCGCAGGTGCGTGAGGCGCAGGTCTCGGATCCGGCCTCGCTGGTCCGCGACGCGGTCCGAGGCGAGCGCTTCGATGCGCTGGTGTCGTGCCTGGCCTCGCGCACCGGCGAGCCCGCCGATGCCTGGGCGATCGATCATCGGGCACATGTGAACGCGCTCGATGCGGCGCGCGAGGCGGGCGTCACGCAGATGGTGCTGCTGTCGGCGATCTGTGTGCAGCGCCCGATGCTTGCGTTCCAGCATGCGAAGCTCGCCTTCGAGCGCGTGCTGATCGACTCCGGCATCACCTACTCGATCGTGCGGCCCACGGCGTTCTTCAAGTCACTGTCGGGGCAGGTCGAGCGTGTGCGGCAGGGCCGGCCTTTCCTGATGTTCGGCGACGGCACGCTGACCGCGTGCAAGCCGATCGCCGACGAGGACCTGGGCGACTACCTCGCCGAGTGCCTCGACGATCCTGCGCGGCGCGACCGCGTGCTGCCGATCGGCGGCCCGGGCGATGCGATCACGCCGCGCGAGCAGGGCGAGCGTCTGTTCGCGTTGCTCGGTCGTGCGCCGCAGTTCAGGCAGGTGCCCGTCGGCCTGCTCGATGTGATCGTGGGCGTGCTTGGCACGGCGGGGCGCGTGGTGCCGGCGCTCGCCGCGAAAGCCGAGCTCGCTCGGATCGGGCGCTATTACGCGACCGAGTCGATGCTGGTGCTCGACCCGGTCACCGGCCGCTATGACGCGGCAGCCACGCCGTCGACCGGCACACGCACGCTGTTCGACTACTACGAGCGGCTGCTGCGCGGCGAGGCCGCGGCCGAGCGCGGGGAGCACGCGGTGTTCTGACCCGTCACGGCAGGAACGGCACCGACACCCAACGCAGCCCGACCGACACCCAGCGTTCGCTCTGCACGCCGCCGCCCATCCGGGCACCGAACGTGGTATCGACCTGCAGGCGATCCGGCACCAGCCAGACGCGCAGCCCCGCGTGGCCGAAGGGCCGCGCTCCGGAATCGCCGAAGGTCTCGGCGATGAGCTGCGTGCCGCCGAACAGCTTGACTTCGGTGCCCAGTCCCCAGGTGCCTCGGGTGCGGTGCACGTCGCGGTCGTGCCGGGCGCCGAGGTTCAGATGCACCACCATGTCATCCTGGCCGAACGAGCGGCTCATCGGCACGTAGGCGTAGTAATTGTCGATCAGGTTGATCTCGTTCCCGGCTGCGGGCGAGTTTGCGAGGCCGACCGTGAGTCCCCATCCGAAGCTGCCGGGGGTGAGAGGGCGGAACAGGGTCTTGGCCTGCGCGAGCCCGTCGCCGCCCGAGAAGCTCGAGCCGTCGCGTGTGACCGAGCCGCCGAGGGCCAGCTCGAGGTTGCCCGTGGGGTTGCAGCTCGGGATGGCCCACAGCTCGTCCGGGCGGCCCCGGTTCACGCGCAGCCACGATTCGACCTGGCAGGCCTTGGGGTCGACCAGCCGCGCGTCGTCGGTGATCATCGGACGCGCGGCGTGTGCGGAGGGGGCGAGCGCACCGCCGAACAGGACGACGGCGGCCCATGCGACTGCGGCGAGCGGCGCGGCGTGGGTGGGACACATCGGGGCGGGGCTTCGCACGGACTCTCCAGCGCGCAGGATCGGGCAGGGAGCGGCTGCCGACCGTCGGGACGACGCGAGAGTTTGCCCGAACCGCGTGACAGGCGCGCGAACACGACACCACGTTGCGACCACGATGCAGGGCCCACTGACTGCATTCGATGTACCTGCGAACACGACGTCGCGGTCGAGCTCGCGTCGGCCGCAATCGGTGCCCTCAGTAAGGCGAGCCGTCGACCCCCACGAGCGCTCCGAGCGGCCCGTGCGCCGCAGCGTCGATGGCGGAGGCACCCTGCTCCCCGGGCGGGCGCCGCAGCGCGGCATGGAACTCGCGCGCGCAGTCGGTCAGCGCGGCGCGGGTGTGGGCGACCCGCCAGAATGCGTTGTAGAACTGAAGCACGCCGGCATGGCGTCGGCACTCGAAGCGAGCGATCGGATGCGTGTCGTCGGCGGTGTCGACGAGCGCCATCTCGGTCGCCGCGCCGCCCTGCGAGAACAATGGTGCGAGCGGCCAGGGCAGCACCGCCAGCACCACGTTGATGAGTCGGTGCGGGCGCCACACCTCGGTGATACGGGCCTCGATCCGATACCGGAGGGACGACCCGTCGCGCAGGGCGGGCGGCGTTTCGGGACCCGCTTCGGGCCGAACCTCGGATCGCGGGCCAGGCGTCATCAGCGCTAGCGCGGTCGCATCGAGCAGCGACTCGCGCTCGGCCTGCGTGGTGCCGTCCTCGAGCTCGATGCTCGCGGTCCAGTCGACCCGAACCTCATGTGTCTCGAGCGGCAGCGTGCGCAGGCCCTCGGCGCGACTGGGCGAGATCCAGACCCGCGACGCGCTGAACATCCCTTTCGTTTCCGTCCAGTTCGGCGCCACGTCGGACTGTGCATGCGCGGCCGTCAGGGTCGTGCCCAGCGCGGCGGCGACGAGAAGCCCAGTCAGGGGTCGAGCAGCGCGCGGCATCAGAACCACTCCAGGGACGCCTGGGCATCGTACAAGACCGGACTCTAGGGCGCTCTGCGCCGGTCGCGGCGATTCCGACCGACGGACGTACGGGCCGACGGCACCGGTGGGGGCGGCGCCGCGGACCGACGGTCGGATGCGACCTCTAGGCGGATGCAAGGGGCTCACGGGCCGTTTCGCAAGCGGTCGAGCTCAGCCTCGGTGATCCGCCGACGGGCGTCATCGGCGAATCGAAGGGGGGCACGGGGTCTCCTCCTGGAGGCGATCAGCGAAGTGGCGTGGCAGACATCTTACGGCGTGGGGCGGCCTGCGGCGGACTGAGTCGCGCCGCCTCGTTCGGATCCTCGGTCGCCGCCTCGCTCTCCGCGCGCCGCGACCAGATCCGCAGCAGCGCAAGCGTTGCGCCGAGCAGCACCGGCCCGACGAAGAAGCCCGCCATGCCGAACACGAAGAGGCCACCGATCATCGACAGCAGCATGGGCACGGTGTGCAGCCGCACGCGGTTGCCGACCATCATCGGATAGAGCAGGTTGTCCGCCATGCCGACCACCGTCGTGCCCCAGCCGAGCATCACCAGGGCCTTGATCCAGCTGCCATCGAACGCAAGCCAGAGCGCCGCCGGGAGCCAGACGACCGGCGTGCCGAGCACCGGCACCAGCGCGGACACCGCCATCACCACCGACCAGAACAGGGCCGCGGGCACGCCGAGGATGAAGAACATCAGGCCGCCGAGCGCGCCCTGCAGCAGCGAGACCAGCACCTTGCCGACCAGCGTCGCATACAGCGTGTCGCCGATCTCGCGCAGCAGTGCCCGACCCTCGGGCCGCGACAGCGGCAGCAGCGTGACGATCGCCCCGAGCACCTCGTCGCGGTCCCGCAGGAAGTAGAACAGCAGGAAGAAGGTCAGCGTGAGTTGCAGCACGCCATCGAAGGAGGCCATCACCGCCAGCGTGCCCAGGCCCGCCGCGAGGTCGCCGGCCCGCTGCACGAGGGCACCCGCATCCAGGTTGGCCTGCAGCCACGACCAGGCGGGCGCGAGCCAGGCCTGCGAGGCGAGCAGCCGCGCGGGGTCGTCCGAGGCGAACCAAGTGCGCGCGAGGTCGATCGCCGAGCCCGCCTGCCCGACGATGCGAGGCACCAGCGCGGTGGTCGGCACGCCGATCGCGATGAAGACGACGAGACACGACAACAGCGCGGCGAGCCCGGGCCGGCGCAGGTGGCGCGCGAAGCGCCGCTGCAGCGGCCAGGCGACCACGGCGAGCGCACACGCCCAAGTCAGCGAGGCTGCGAACGGACGGGCGACCAGCCAGCACAGCCACAGCGCAAGTGCGGTGAGCGCCAGCAGCGCGAGGCGGTGCGCGGTCCAGTTCGCGTCGGGGTCGGCGACGGCGGGCGCGGGCGGCGCATCGCCGGGGGCGGGGTCGAGGACGGTAGCGGCCTGCGGCGGCTTGGATCGGGCGTCGTTCATCGGTCGATCGTAAGCGGCGCGGTGGGCCCGCCGCCCGGCCGAGCTGTCGCGGCGTCAGGGTGGCGGATGCCGAATGTGATGCCGGGCGGCCCACGGCGCCGACGTCCGGCGCGTAGGCCTGGTGCCCGCGGTCAGAATGCGAACGCAAGCGGGATCAGCACCGCGCCGACAACACCGTGCAGCCCCATCGCGACGCTGGCCCAGGCCCCCGCCTCGGGATGCACGGTGAACGCCCGCGAGGTGCCAATGCCGTGCGCCGCGATGCCGATCGCCGCGCCACGCTGCCACCACGCCCGGCAGCCGACCGCGTCCAGCACGAAGCGCCCGAGTGCTGCGCCCAGCACGCCGGTGACCACCGCGTACACCGCGGTCAGCGTGGGGGATGCGCCGATCCGCTCGGCCACGCCCATCGCGATCGGCGCGGTCACCGACTTCGCCCACAGGCCCTGCTGCAGCGGCGCGTCGATGCCGAGCAGGCGGGCCATGCCGATCGCCACGCCGATCGAGGCCGCGCCGCCGCCCAGCAGCGCGGCCGCCAGCGGCAGCACGCGTCCGCGCAGCTGCGCCAGACCGCGGTGGATCGGCACGGCGAGCGAGACCGTGGCGGTGCCGAGCAGGAAGTGTACGAACTGCGCGCCCTGAAAGTACGTGGCGTAAGGCATGTCGATCACGATGATCGCGACCGCGACTGCGGCCACCGCGATGGCGACCGGGTTGACCAGCGGGTGTCGCCCGCTGCGTTCGTAGAGCCAGGTGCCGAGCTGCCAGGCGGCGAGTGTGAGCGTCAGCGCCAGCAGCGGGCTGCCCGACAGGTAGACCCAGATCTCGTGGATCGGCGGCAGCGAGGTGTTCACCGCGGCCGCTCCGCGGGCGCGGCGTCGCGGGGGGCGCGGGCCGGGGGCGCGGCGTACCGGCCTTCGTCGCCCCCCTCGTCGCGGTCCCCGCGCGGCGACAGCACCTTCAGCAGCCAGGCTGACACCGCAATCGTTGCCACCACGCTTGTCACCAGCGCGGCGAGCAGACCCGGCAGCGACTCGCGCAGCTGCGGCACGAACAGCACCACGCCTACCGCGGCCGGCACGAAGAGCAGCCCAAGGTGCCGCGAGAACGCGCCCGACACCTGCTCGAGCCCCTCCCCCACGCGCCCGCGCAGCCGCAGCCACGCGAGCAGCGCGACCAGGCCGATCACCGGCCCGGGCACCACCGGCAGCACGAAGCGCGCGAGGAGTTCGCCGATCCCCTGGAACGCCAGCAGCTGCAGCAGGCCGGAGATCATCGCGTGTGTCGCCGGGTCAGTGGTCGTGGTTGACGTGGTCGAAGACCAGCCAGCCGTGGCGCTTCTCGGTCGCGAAGCCGACGGTCGCGCCGTGCGGCAGCGTGAGCTTGGGGCGGTCGTGGCCGAAGGGCAGGCCGGTGACGATGGGGGTCTTCGTCTGCGCGCGCAGCCACTTCAGCGCCGCAGCCAGGTCGTAGCCGCGGTCGTGCGGCGCGAGCGCGTAGCGGTTGACGTAGCCCAGTACCACTGCCTGCTGCGCGTCGAGCACGCCCGCGTGCAGCAGTTGCATCAGCATCCGCTCGATGCGGTACGGATGCTCGTTCACATCCTCGAGGTACAGGATGCCGTCGCGGACCTTTGGGAACCACGGCGTGCCGAGCATCGCGCACAGCACCGACAGGTTGCCGCCCCAGAGCGTGCCGCGCACATCCACGCCGTCGGGCCCCGAGGCCTTGAAGCCGACGACCTCGAGCGCGCCCGACATCGCTTCCCGAAAGCAGCCGAGCGTGACCTCGTCGACGTCCGAGGGTGCGTCGACCGCAAAATCGTCGAGCAGCGCGGGGCCCGCCCAGGTGATCGACTTCGCGCGGGCGAGCATCGCAAGGTGAAAGGCGGTGAAGTCGGACAGGCCGACCCACTGCTTGCCGGAGCGCGCGAGCGCGCGAAAGTCGAGCAGCGGCAGCAGCCGCCCCATGCCGTAGCCGCCGCGCGTGATCATCACCACCGGCGCGTCCTGGGCGGCGGCGCGCGTGAACGCGGCGGCGCGCTGCGTGTCGGTGCCGGCGAAACGCTGCGAGCGCTTGAGCGCGGCAGGGTCGAAGCGGGCGGGATGGCCGAGCGACGCGAGGATGCCCGCCGCGTGCCGTGCGCGTTCGGGGTCGGCGACCGCGCCCGAAGGCGAGATCAGGTAGATCGAGGGGCCAGCGGGCGCATCTGCGTCCGCGTCGCGGGTCGAAGCGGTCGTCTTGGGCATGGCGGCAGTCTGCCACGCCGTCTGCACAATCGCGGTCGCGGCCGGACCACGGGGGGGCGAGGGAGGGGGTCCGTACAATCCCCCGATCCCTTGATGGTCCGAGCGATGAGCCTGCCCGACGACACCCTGCTGTCCCTGTACCGCATCATGTGCCGCATCCGCGCGTTCGAGGATGCCGCCGAGGAGGCGAGCCGCGGCGGCGTCGCCGTGCTCGGCCAGGCGATCGGCAACGCTGCCGTGCGCGGTCCGCTGCACCTGTCCACCGGGCAGGAGGCGGTCGCCGCCGGCGTATGCGCGCACCTGCGCCCGGCAGACTGTCTGACCTCCACGCACCGCGGCCACGGTCACACGCTCGCCAAGGGCGCGGACCCGACGCGAATGATGCTCGAGCTGTTCGGCAAGGCCGGCGGCTACTGCGGCGGCAAAGGCGGCTCGATGCACATTGCGGACTTCTCGGTCGGCATGCTCGGTGCCAACGGCGTGGTGGCCGCGGGCATCCCGATCGCGGTGGGCGCGGCGCAGTCGCTCAAGCTGCGCGGCATCGACGCGATCGCGGTCAGCTTCTTCGGTGACGGTGCGATCAACCGCGGGCCTTTCGCCGAGGGGCTGAACTGGGCGGCCGCGTTCCGGCTGCCGATGCTCTTTGTCTGCGAGGACAACCAGTGGTCGGCGACCACCAAGTCGTCCACGATCTCTGCCGGCGAGGGCGCCGCGGCGCGTGCTCTCGCATCGGGGGTGCCCTCGGTGACCGTCGACGGCATGGACGTCGAGGCGGTGCACGCGACCGCGCAGCGGCTGATCGCGGAGATCCGCGCCGGCAGCGGGCCGCGGCTGCTGCATGCAAAGACCTACCGTTTCAAGGGCCACGTGTCGGTGGACCCGGCCTCATACCGCGATCCGGCCGAGCTTGCGGCGGCCGTGAAGGGCGACCCGCTGCCCGAGGTGCAGGCGAAGCTCGCCGCGCGCGGCGTGCCGGCCGCGCGCATCGAAGCGGTGATGGCCGAAGCGCGCGCCGAGCTCGCGCGTTCGATCGAGACCGCCGCGGCCGCGCCCTGGCCGGCGCCGGAGGCGGCGTACACCGACATCCAGGACGTCGGTGCGGGGGTGTGGCGATGAGTGGCGCGGCGAGAAAGACGACGAACGTGGCGACGATGACGTACGTGCAGGCGGGCAACGCGGCGCTCGCGCAGGCGATGCGCGAGGACCCGCGGGTGGTGGCGCTCGGCGAGGACGTGGGCCGCGGCGGCATCTTCGGGCAGTACACCGGCCTGCAGGTCGAGTTCGGCGGCGAGCGTGTGATCGACACGCCGATCAGCGAGTCCACCATCGTCGGCGCCGCAGTCGGCATGGCGCTCACGGGATTGAAGCCCGTGGTCGAGATGCGCGTGATGGACTTCGCGCTGTGCGCGATGGACGAGATCGTCAACCAGGCGGCGAAGAACCGCTTCATGTTCGGCGGCCAGGGCCGCGTGCCGATGGTGCTCCGCATGCCGATCGGCATTTGGAGCGCATCGGCCGCCCAGCACTCCCAGTCGCTCGAGGCGTGGTTCGTGCACGTGCCCGGGCTGGTGGTGGTCGCGCCCGCGACGCCGCAGGACCATCACGGCCTGCTGCGCGCGTCAATCGACTGCGGCGACCCGGTTGCCTATCTCGAGCACAAGGAGCTGTGGGCCACGAGCGGCGAGGTCCACGCCGCGCAGCCGGTGCCGCTCGGCCGTGCCAACGTCGCGCGTGCCGGCGGCGACCTGACGATCGTCACCTGGAGCAAGGCCGTCCACTGGGCGCTCGGCGCCGCCGAGACGCTTGCCGCCGAAGGCATCCACGCCGAGGTGATCGACCTGCGCACGCTGTGGCCCTGGGACCGCGACGCGGTGTTCGCCTCGGCCGAGCGCACGCGGCGCGTGCTGGTGGTGCACGAGGCGGTGCAGGTCGCCGGCTTCGGCGCCGAGATCGTCGCGACGATCGCCGAAGCCAGCATCGCGCGCGTCGCGCGGCTGGGTGCGCCGCGCGCGCCGGTCGGCTATTCGCCTGGGCTGGAGGCGCAGGCACGGCTCGGTCCCGATGGAATCGCCGCCTCCGCGCGGGCCTTGATGCGGCGGGCCTGAACGCCGAGCCGCGGCGCCGAGCCGCGCGGCGCGCGTGCCTGCCACGGGCGGCGCCTCGCGGCCGACAGGCGGCGGCGCTTACGTGGGGCCCACCGGCGCGCCCACGCGTGTCGTGACGGATGTCCTGCACGCCTCGGCGAGCCGCGGCCTAGACTGGCTCCACGGCAGTTCGAGCGACGGAACCATGGACAGACAGGCGCAGACGAGTAGCAGAACGCAGCCCGCCGAAGGCGCGGCACGCCATGCACGCCGTCCGGGGCGGGGCGACGCGGTGGTGATCGTCGACGTCGACCAGTTCTCCGCCATCCGCGCGATGCACGGCGGCGAGGCCGGCGAGCAGGTGACGCGTGCGGTCGCCGACTGCCTGCGCCGCCGGCTGCGCTGCGACGACCGGCTCGCGTTGCTGCGCGAGGACGAGTTCCTTGCGGTGCTGCCCGGTGCGTCGGAGAACGCGCTGCCGGTCATCACCGAACGGCTGCGTGAAGGCGTCGAGGGCCTGCGACTGGCGCTGGCCGGCCGGGTCTGGACCCTGTCGTGCACGATCGGTGCGGCCGCCGCCGCCGTCGCGCCGGGCATGAAGTCCTTCGGGCTCGAGGGCCTGGTGCGCGCCGCTGACACCGAGCTGCACCGCGCACGCCGCGCCTCGATCGGTTCGCTGGACGCCTGAGCCGCCTTCAGGCGCCGTCCGCTGCCGGGGCGACCAGATCACGATAGGCATGCCAGGTCGCCAGGCCGATCCACGGCGCGGTGACGATCAGCCCCGCGAACAGGGTTGCGAAGCCGATCAGCGTCAGCAACACGATCAGCGCCGCCCAGATCGCCATCGGCAGGAGGTTGCGGCCGAAGGCCTGTGCGCTCGCGAGCATCGCGGTGATCGCGTCGGTGCCGCGGTCGAGCATCAGCGGAATTGCGACCGCGGTGAATGCGAAGACCAGTGTCGCGAAGACCGCGCCCACGCCGAGCCAGGTGGCGATGAAGCCGACGTTCTCGCCACGCGCGATCTCGTCGAGCAGGATCCCGACGCTCGGCATCCGGCGCGGGAAGAAGATCGCGATCACCATCATCGAGGAACGCGCCCACAGCGCCAGCAGCACGCCAAGGCCGATGCCGAGGATCGCGATGTTCGACAGGTTGCGCCGCCAGGCGACTGTGGTGGCCGACAGCCTGCAGGGCAGGCCGGCCTCGGCGCGGCGTGCAACCTCGTAGAGCCCCATCGCCAGGAACGGGCCGACCAGCAGGAAGCCGGCGGTCATCGCCATCATCGCGCCGGGCGCGGGCCGCAGCAGTGCGCCGAGCAGCCAGCCCATCGCCGCGAAGCACAGCCCGTAGAAGAGGCTGGGCAGGGGCCGCTCGCGGAAGTCGCGCGCACCGAGCGCGAGCCACCGGAACGGCGCGCCGGGCCCGACGCGCCGGGCTTCGGGGAAGGCCGCGCGCGGGGCGTTGGCGGCGCCCGGGGCGGGCGGCGGCATCTCGCCGGGCGGCGTGCCGGCGCCGGTGGAGGGCGGCCCGGTCATCGGCGGACGGGGCGTGTCGCCGCGGTGCAGGTCATCCGGTCAGTGTAGGCCGCCGCGGGCGCGGCTGCACGTTCGTCGCGGCATCGCCAGCGCACGCGGCGCACAGCGGAATCGGGGCCGCGTCGCCGGCAAGGCAGGCGTCGCCTACAAGGTCGTCCGGCGCGCCGGCGAGCGCGACTACACCGGCACAGGCGACGCGCACCGGCTGGACTGAACGGCTTCGACTGAACGGCTGCGATTGAACGGCCGCGGGCCGCGACGCTCAGTCCGCGTCGACGTCCTCGAGGCCGTCCGCGGCCAGCACCGAGGCCGTCATCCGCGCGAGCAGCGCGGTCAGCTGCCGGCGCTCGGCCGAGCTCAGCGTCCCGGTGACCGCCGCCTCGCGCGCCTGCACCTCGCGGCGCAGCGCGCGGTAGAGCTGACGCCCCGCGGGGGTCAGCGAAGCGAGCGCCCGACGCCCGTCGTCGGGGTCGGGCCAGCGCATGATGCGCCCGGCTGATTCGAGCGAGGCGAGCGCGCGCGACACGCTCATTTTGTCGAGCCCGGTGCGCTGCGCGATTGCGGTGGCCGCCGACCCGGGATGGGCCTGCAGCACCGCGAGCACCCGCCATTCGGACAGGCCGAGCCGGTGGCTGCGCCCAATGCCTTCCTGGAAGGGCCGGGCGGTCAGGTTGACCAGCCGGACCATCGCGAAGAGCAGCGTGCGCTCGTGCTGCGGCGCGTCGCCGCCTGCTGCTGCCGGGGTGCGTGCGCGGGTCACGTCGTCCCTCAGGCCTTGCGGCTGCGGGCGACGGCGTCCTCGAACTTGCCGATCAGCCCAGGGTTGATCTGGGCCTTCCAGCGTGCGTACGGGCGGCGGCAGGCAATTTGCCACTGCGCCATCTCGGCGGGGGTCGGCACCGTCACATCGACGCCCAGTCCGCGGACCAGCTCGACGTCCTTCGCGTAGACGTCGCGGACCTGGCGAATGTTCTCGCGGGCGGCGTCGAGCGCGGCCTCGCGGACGATCTTCTGGTCGGCCGGCGTCCAAGACTGCCAGATCGGGTTGGCGATCGCGATCAGCAACGCATCGTTCGAGTAGTTCCACTTAGTCACGAACTTCTGGCCGAGCTGGTGGACCTTCAGCCCGATGAAAAGCTCCATCGGGTTCTCCTGGCCGTCGACCGCGCCCGAGGCCATCGCGGGCTGTGCGTCCGCCCAGCTCATCGCGGTCGGGTTCGCGCCCATGCCAGCCATGATCTCCTGGTACATCGGGCTCGCGACGATGCGTACCTTAAGGCCCTTGAGGTCATCGGGCGTCTTGACCGCGCGCTTGCTGTTCGAGAGCTGGCGGTAGCCGGTCTCGCCGATGGCGAGCGGCTCGGCGCCGGACTTGCGGATGATGTCGAAGAAGTCCTTCTGGACGGCGTCCGACTGCATCACCGCGTCGTAGGCCTTGTGGTCGGGCATCAGGAACGGCAGCGCGAACGCGCCGCACTCGCGGACCGTGCCCGACCAGTTGATCGGCGCGCCGCACAGCACGTCGATGATGCCCTGACGCATCGCCGCGAACTCGCGGTCCTGCTGGCCCTGCACCAGGCTCGAGCCCGGGTACTGCTTGATGTTGATCCGGCCGCCGGTGCGCTCGCGCACATAGTTGCCGAAGTTCTCGCCGCACTTGCCCCAGGCGAGCGCCGTGCCGACGACCGTCGACATCTTGTACTCGGGCCGATAGGTGTTCTGCGCCTTGAGGATGGCGGGGAAGCCGAGCACCGCGCCGCCGGCTGCGCCGGTCTTCAGGATCTCGCGTCGATTCATCTCTGTGTCTCCTTGGGGGATCGTCTGCAGGACTCAATAGCCGAGCGCGCGCGGCAACCACAGCGCGAGCTCGGGGAACACGGCCACCAGCACGGCGGCCATCAGGAACGAGACCACCAGCCAGCCCACCCACGGGAGGGTCTGCTCGATGCGCACGCCGGCGATGCGGCACGACACCAGCAGGTTCACCGCCATGGGGGGCGTGAACTGGCCGATCGCGACGAGCATGGTCATCAACACGCCGAACCACACCGGGTCCCACTGGTAGAGCCGCATGAGCGGCAGCAGCAGGGGCAGGAAGATCAGGAAGATCGACACGCCGTCGAGGAACATGCCGATGATCAACAGCAGCACCGCGAGCAGC
Source organism: Burkholderiaceae bacterium (assembly GCA_044368415.1). Taxonomy (GTDB): domain Bacteria; phylum Pseudomonadota; class Gammaproteobacteria; order Burkholderiales; family Burkholderiaceae_E; genus UBA4615. The sequence goes on along the minus strand of JBIPLJ010000009.1, from coordinate 53,133 downwards.
GTGAGCGTGAGCGCGCTGCTCCAGCCGAGCCCGCGTATCGCCTCGACCAGCGGGTCGGCCATGCCGAGTGTGGAGACGGCGTACGCGAAGATCGCGGCCAGCCCCAGCACCAGCATGATCACCGCCGAGATCTCGGTGGCCTCGCGGAAGGTGTCCCAGAGCTCGCGCAGACCCATGGAGCGATGGATGAAGATGCCGACGAAGAGGCCATAGACCACCGCGACCACCGCGGCCTCGGTCGGGGTGAACCAGCCGGCGCGCATGCCGCCCAGGATCAGCACCGGCGCGGCCAGGCCCCAGGACGCTTCGCGCAGGCTCTTCCAGAACGGCGGGCGCGGCAGCTCGCGCTCGGCGGTGCCCAGGCCGTGGTGGCGGGACAGCCAGATCGCAGGGATGATGAGCGCGAGGCCGGCGAGGATGCCGGGGAACATGCCGGCGGCGAAGAGGGCCGGCACCGAGGCGCCCGGCACGATCACGCTGTAGACGATGAACGCGATCGACGGCGGGATCAGCACGTCGGTGGCCGCGGCCGCGCCGACGATCGAGGCCGAGAACGGCGCCGGGTAGCCGGCGCGCGCCATCGCGGCGATCATCACGCCGCCCACCGCCGCGGCGTTCGCCGGGCCTGAGCCCGAGATGCCGCCGAGCACCATTGCGACCAGGATCGCGACCACCGGCAACATGCCCGGGCCGCGGCCGGTGCAGGCGATCGCGAAGTTCACCATGCGGCGGGCCACGCCCGAGCGGTCGAAGATCGAGCCGACCAGCACGAACATCGGCAGCGCGAGCAGCGGGTACTTGGCAATGCCGGCATGGAAGTTCTGCGGCGCGGCGAGCGTGCCCCAGAGCAGGGTGTCCGGGTTCTCGAGCACGATCGCGACCATGCCGCCGACGCCGAGCGCCACGCCGATCGGCACGCCGAGGAACATCAGCCCGAAGAAGGCGACGAAGAGGATCAGGCCGATCATCGGTCGTCACTGGCCGCATCGCGGCGCGCCTGCGAGCGGTCGAGGTCGGCGGCATGTGCGCCGCCCGTTAGAGGAGAACCCGCGGCCTCGGGCTGCGTACCCGGCAGCATCAGCCCGCGCCGCACCTTGCGCGCGACGGCGGCCGCGCGCAGTGCGAGCACCAGGCACATCGCCGGCACCCACACGGTGAACCACCAGCGCGGCAGGCCGAGCGCCATGGTGGTCTCCTCGTACCGGTACTCATCCCAGACCACGCGTGCCGAGAGCGCCGACAGCACGATGAAAAACACGCCGGTCACCGCCGCCGACAGCAGCGCCAGGCGCTTGCGGCGGGCAGCGCTGCCGGTCTCGTAGAAGTACTCGATGCGGATGTGGCGGTCGCGGGCCGCGGCGGCGCAGGCACCCGCGACGGTCATCACGACCATCAGCGAGATCGAGACCTCCTCGGTGGCCGCGAAGCTCGCGTCGGTGAAGTACCGGATCACCACGTTGATCAGCGTCAGCAGCACCAGCACGACCATGCAGGCGACCGCGATGATCTCCTCGACCATCACCGGGGCGCGGCGCGCGGGCGGGGTATCGGGTTCGGTGCTGGACGACATCGACGGGGACGGAATGCGGACGCGAAGCGGACGGAAACTGTAACACTCGTTACCAGCGCCACACCAGCCGCTGCCATGCTGCGCTGCGCCATGGACCGGCGCGATGCACCGACTCGCCGAGGCAATCGTGGTCGGCAAACCGGTGGTCACCGTCTTCCGCGCGACGCGCGCGGTGACGACGATGATCGCCCTCGTCGCCGTGTATCGTCTGCCCGGATGACCAAGAGGAGGGAGCGATGACGACCGTCGATGATGCACAAAGGATGCTCGCTGAGCTGTTCGCGCCGTGGGTGCAGGCGCTCGGCCTGCAGGTCACGTCCGTCGTGCCCGGCGAGGTCACGCTGCGCCTGCCGTTCGATGCGCGGCTGGCACGCGTGGGGGGCACGGTGTGCGGGCAGGCGATGATGGCTGCGGCCGACACCGCGATGGTGCTGGCGGTGTCCTCGCAGCTCGGCGGCTTCAGGCCGATGACGACCGTCAGCTTGACCCAGAGTTTCATGCGGCCGGTGTCGGGCACCCACCTGTCGGTGGTGGCGCGGGTGCTCAAGCCGGGGCGCACGCTGATGTTCGGCGAGGTCGAGCTGTCCGGCCCCGACGGCAAGCTCGCTGCGCACGCGACGACGACCTACGCGCTGGTCTGACCGGCGGGTCCGACGCGCGGCGCTGCGGCGGGCGCTCCGGTTGGCGGCGCGCGTCGGCCTGGGTCGGGGTCAGGCCGCGGCGGTGCGTTTCGCGGCGGCCTTGCGCGCCGGCGCCTTCGCGGCGGGTGCCTTGTTTGCACGGGCCTTGGCGCCGGTGCCGGGGGGGGCAGCCGCCTTCGCGGCCCGGCCCGTCGCGGCGGCGCCCGCCGACGTCATGCCGCCGGCGCTGCGCCGCGTCGGCGCGGCCTTCGCCCCCGCCTTCGCCCCCGCCTTGCTCGCGGCGTGCTTGGCGAGCGTCTCGCCGCTCGCCGCCGCGGTTTTTTTCGGCGCGCGCTTGCGGGCCGGCTCGGCGTCCGCGGCCTTGCTGTCCGACATCACTGCTGCGCGGCGCGCGCGTGCTGCGGCGGACCCGCCCGAGGCTGATGCGGCGGCGGCCGCCCCACTGCCCCCACGCGTCTGCGCTGCGCGCCGCATGGTCTCGGCACCCGCCTGCGCGGCGGCGGCCGCGCGCTCGGCGATCGGACTCAGCCGCTCGAGCATCTCGCCCAGCCGCGTCAGCGCCTCGGGCGGTACACGATCGGCCGCACGCCGGACGGTCTCGCGCGCCAGCCGCTCGACGTCGCGCGCGGCGGCGCCCGAGCGGATCCAGGCGTCCACATGCTCGAGCGTCTGCTTCAGGGTGGGGTTGGCCATGGTGGGCTCTCGGGTGGAGTGGGTCGAGCTCGCACGATAGCGCGAGCGCGCAGCGCATGCACCGCCAAGGCGGGTCGGCGCGGGCCGCATGCAGGCCTGCGCGCGGCGTGGCGGCTCAGGGCCGAAGCCAACACATGGCCGGCGCACCGCCCGCGGGGTCGGCATCGAAGCGCGCGCGATGGTGGCCGGTTCGATCGAGCCGCAGCCACTCGAGTGTCCGCACCCGCAGCACGATTGCCGCGAACGACGCGAAGCCCGGCTCGGACTCCGCGGCATCGGGCAGGCGTGTGTCGAGGCCCGCGGGCAGGTTCGCATCGGGCGCCGCGGTCGGCTCGCCCGGCATGCGCGGCGCAAGGTAGGCGCGCCGCGAGGACGCATGTAGCGTCTCCCAGGCACCGCGCGCGAGCGCATCGCCCTCGTGCACCGAGGCGTCGGCCCAGGCGCGCAGCTGCAGCTCGCGCGCGCGGTCGTGGAACACGAGGCAGGCATGCGGCGCGGCACGCAGCTGCGCGAGCTTGCCGGCGCGCGCGTCGCTGTGGACCTCGAGCGTCCAGGTGCGTGTTTCGGCCCGCCGCAGCACAACGACGCGTGCATCGGCCGCGCCGCGTTCCGGTTCCTTCGAATCGACGCTCGCCAGCACCGGCCAGCGCCAGTCCTCGGGCGCCCGGTTCGCAGCGCGTTCGAGCAACGACCACGCGGCCGCTAGAATCGATTCGAGCGTTGCGTCGCTGCCGGGCACGAGGAAGGGTTCGGTGTTCGGCACAGTCGCAGTGTAGCCGGGGGGCGTCCGCCGTCCGGCTCATGACAAGACGAGGAGACGAGGGTGAGCACAACGCAGCAGGGACTGGATGGCCGCCTGGCGTGGGTGACCGGAGGCGGCACGGGCATCGGCCGCGCGACCGCGCAGTGGCTGGCGTGCGCGGGCGCGACCGTCGCCATCTCGGGGCGCCGTATCGAGGAACTCGAGAAGACCGCGGCCGAGCTCGGCGCACAGGGGTTGAAGATCGTGGTCGCGCGGTCCGACGTCTCGGAACCGGCGTCGGTCGCCAGTGCACATGCGGCGATCGTCGCCGGCCACGGCCCGGTGTCGGTGCTGGTCTGTGCGGCCGGCACCAACGTGCCGAACCGCAGCTGGAAGAAGCTCGCGCCCGAAGGTTTCGCGAAGGTCGTGCAGATCAACCTCGCCGGCGTCGCGAACGCGGTGCACGCCGTGCTGCCCGGCATGCGTGCGGCCGGCACCGGCACGATCGTCGTCGTCTCCTCGTTCGCCGGTTGGGCGTACAAGGATTTCCCCGGCGTGGCCTACAGCGCGAGCAAGGCCGCGCTCGATCCGCTGGTGCAGAGCCTCAACGACGAGGAGGGCCCGAGCGGCATCCGCGCCTGCCACTTCTGCCCGGGCGAGGTTGCCACGCCGATCCTCAAGTCGCGGCCGGTGCCGCCCTCGGACGAGGAGGTCGCACGGATGCTGCGCACCGCCGACATCGCCGACGCGATCGGCTATGTCGTGACCGCGCCGCCGCATGTGTGTTTGGCCGAGGTCGTGATCGCGCCGACCTGGAACCGCTTCTACATCGGGGGCGAGGACCTGAAGCGGCGTGCCTGAGGTGCCGGCGCGCCCGATCCCGCGCGGCGTCGGCCTGGCGCTGATCGCCGGGATCGCGGTGCTGTTCGCGTCGAACCATGTGGCCGCGCGCCTCGCGTTCGACCACGGCACGAGCGTCGTCACCGCGGTGCTGGTGCGCTCGGCGGTCACCGCGCTTGCGGTCGCCTTGCTGCTGCGCGCGACGGCCACCCCGTGGTCGCTCGCCGCGCCGACCCGGCGCCACGCGGTCCTCATCGGCCTCGTGCTGTCGGTGCAGAGCGTGTGCCTGTACGCGTCGGTCGCGCGGATCCCGGTGGCGCTGGCGCTCCTCACCTTCAACAGCTTTCCGGTCGTGCTGGCGTTGCTGTCCTGGGCAACCGGCGGCGAGCGGCCGGCGCGGCGCACCACGATCGCGATGCCGGTGATCCTATCGGGGCTGGTGCTTGCCCTCGACGTGCCGGGTGTGTTGATGTCGGGCGGGCGTACGCTCGAGGATCCGGTGCGGTTTGCCGCGGGCGTGGGCTTCGGGCTGGCGGCCTCGCTCGCCTTCGGCACCGTGCTGCTGCTCACCACCCGCTGGATGGGCGCGGTCGACGGTCGTGTGCGCACGCTGTGGTCGATGGGCGTGGTGTTGGCGGTGACCCTGGCCGGCGGCCTCGCGATCGACGGCTTCGCCTGGCCCGTGGACACGCCGGGCTGGACGGGCCTGGCGCTGCTGACAGTGCTCTACGGCACCGCGTTCACCTCGCTCTTCGTCGTGCTGCCGCGGCTGGGCGCGGTGAACGCGGCGCCGGCGATGAACCTCGAGCCGATCGCCTCGATGGCGCTGGCGTGGCTGATGCTCGGGCAGCGGATCGGATGGGTGCAGGTCGTCGGAGGCGTGCTGGTGGTCGGGGCGATCGTGTGGACGAGCCTGGCACCCAGGCCGGCTCCACGGGGCGCCTGAGCCGCACCGCGGGCCTAGGCCGGATGCCGCCCGACGCCCGGCGCTGCGGCCGGGTTCGCCCTCAGCCCGCGGCTGCCGGCACCGAGTGGCTCGCAAGCTGCAGCCAGCCGGTGTCGTCGCGCGGCCAGACCCGCTCGGGCAGCTCGTTCAGGCGCAGCAGGATCTGCTTCAAGTGCCAGGTGGGCGGGGCCTGCAGCGCCGACGGGCAGTGGCGCCACAGCGCGCGCAGCACGTTGTGCTGCACGCCGAAGTGCGCGGCCAGCGCCTCGATCACCCAGCGGTCCTGCCCGGAGTCGATTGCCTGGCGCAGCGCCTCCCGCGCGACGTCCGGCAGCAGCGCGGAGCGTGCATCGTGCTCGGCCGCGGCGACCAGCCCGGTGCGGCGCCGCTGCGGGGCGGCGATCAGCGTGTCAGCGAAGCACTGCGCGAAGAGCGGCAGCTTGCCGAGCACGTAGGCGCGCTGCGCGGCGTGACGCGGGTGGGTCAGCAGCCAGTTGTAGCAGCCGAGGTGGCGGCCGGCGCGCGTGCGCCCGAGCTTGACGAGGGTCACTGGCTCGAGCGTGCCCTCGATCATCGCGGCGGCGCGCTGCTCGGCCGCGGCCTCGCGCAGGTCGATCGAGCGCAGCGCGCGGCCGTAGGTGGTGACGTCGAGCAGCTCGTGGCGCAGCGCATGGCGCAGCTGCGCGAGGAAGTCGGGGTAGCGCGAGGCGCGGTCGAACAGCGAGCCCGGCTCGCCGGGCTCCAGGCGGTGCTCGCGCGCCAGGTGCCGGCCCCAGTCCTCGCGGCGAGCCTCGAGGATGGTGAGCATCGCGTCGCCGAGTGCGGCGAACAGCACGTCGAGCGTCGCGGCCTCGGCGGCGCGCGCGGGCAGGCCATCGCTCTCGCGCGGACCGGCCTCGTGCAGCCAGCGGGCGAGCGCATCGACGAGGCGGCGCAGCGTCGTGTCGGTCAGCAGGCTGCGGAAGTCGTGCACACACTGGTCACGGTCGACGCCGATGAACCGGATGGTGTGGCCCCAGTCGCGTACGAGCTGCGAGAAGATCGGATTGGCCATCAGCGACAACCGCGAGGCCAGCGGCAGCAGCACCACGAACAGCTTCCAGTCGGGCGAAGGGTTGCGCCAGACCAGTGCGCGCGGCGTGGCGAGGTACACATGCATCGCCGCCGCGAGATCGGGCCCGACGTTGCCGGCGTCGATGAGCTCGGCGTCGATCGGGAATCCGTCGACTCGGATCGCCTCGAAGTCCATTAGGGGTGTATCGCGAGGTGGAGCGGCGGGGCGTGCACGCCGGGTGGGGGCGGCCCCGGGGCGCGGCCGATCAGTCCGCGCGCTTGGCGAAGAACAGCAGGCCGCCGCCGACGGCGAGCAGGCCGCTGGCGATGACGGTGCGAGCGACCGAGCCCTGCCACATCGCCTCGAGCGCCACCAGAGCGCCGGCCGTCATCAGGATTCGGCCCGTGCCTGCGGTTCGCTGGGAGGGAGAGAGATCGGCCATGGCGCTACCCGGGAGTCGTGCCGGGGCCCGAGAAGCTGTGAATAAACCTACTGCGCGTCCCGGTCCGGCGCCTGCGGTGCTCGCCGTACACCTGTACGGCTGCGCTCCTCGGCACCGGCTCGGGCCTGCTCGCTACGGTTTCTACACAGCTTCTGAGTCGCCACGGCGGGAAGATCGACATCATCCTATGCCTGTCACGGCGGCGGCGCACGTCCCATACGTTCCAGGCGGGCGATTCGGGCTGATGGGCGACAGGCGGTTCGGTGGCATTGTGTCACCGTTCGCGGCGCACGCAACCCGGGTGTCCACCGGGGCGCCGTCCGGAGTCTCGGTCAGGCCGCCGCCTCGACGCCGTCGGCCAGCGTGCGCAGGTCGACGTTTGCGCCGCAGACCAGCACACCGACCCGCTCGCCGTCGGGGGGCCGGAAGGCGCCCGAGGCAAGCGCGGCCTGGGCGGCGGCGCCGCCCGGCTCGGTGGCGATGCGCACCTGCCGCCACAGCGCGGCCTGTGCCGCTGCGATCGCGGCGTCGGTCACGAGCACCGCGCGCTCGATGCGCCGCTGCGCGAGCGGGAACATCAGAGCACCCACGCGGCGCGCGCCGAGCGAGTCGGCGGCGAGCCCCGCGGGCGTGATCTCGACGATCCGGCCTGCGGCGAGCGCCGCGTGCAGCGTCGGGCAGCCTTCGGATTCCACCGCGACCAGCCGCGGCACACGTTGGCCGGCGCGCGCGGCCGAATCGAGCCAGGCGGCGATGCCGCCGATCAGCCCGCCGCCGCCCACCGCGACCAGCAGCACGTCTAGGTCGGGGGACTGGCGCAGCCATTCGCGCGCGAGCGTGCCCTGCCCCGCGAGCGTGTCGAACTGGTCGTAGGCATGCGACTCGAGCGCGCCGCGCTCGGCCGCCCAGGCGCGGCTCGCCGCAAAGGCCTGCGAGTACTCCTCGCCCACGGCATGTACCGTCGCGCCCAGCCCGCGCAGCCGCAAGAGCTTGGCCGCCGGCGTGTTGCGCGGCACGAACACGTCGGCGGACATGTCGAGCGCGCGCGCCGCATGCGCCACCGCGATGCCGTGGTTGCCGCCCGAGGCCGCGACCACGCCCGACGGCGGCGGCCGGCCGGCAGCGAGCGCCGACTCGCGCGCCGACAGCAGCCGGGCGAAGGCGCCACGCGCCTTGAAGGTGCCCGACACCTGCAGGCATTCGAGCTTGAGCTCGACGCGGCACGCTGGGTGCTCGAGCGCAAGTGTCGGCGTAATGCGTACATGCGGCGCGATGCGCGCCGCCGCCGCCTCGATGTCGGCGGCCTCGGGTGCCCGCGTGTCGTCCTGTGCGGTGCCCGCCATGCTCAGGTTACCCCGAGGCTCAGGCCGGGCAGCGGCACGCCGGCCAGCGTCGTGCGCCAGCGCTGGCCGGCGGCGAGCGGCTGGGCATCGGTCAGGGTGCCGGTGGTCACCACGCTGCCTGCGGCCACGCGCTCGCCGCGCACGGCGAGTCCTGCGACCAGATGGCCGAGCGCCTGCAACGGGCCGTCGAGCACGTTCGAGCCGACGCCCTCGGCGATGGGCTCGCCGTCTCGCCACAGCTCGAGCCGCAGCGCCGACAGCGCCCCGGCCGGATCGGCGCCGAGTGCCGCGAGCGGTACACGCGGGCCGACGAGGAGCCCGCCGTGCAGCGCTTGTGCGGCGATGCCCTGCGCGGCGCCGAACGTCCAGCCCGGCCACACGCTGTGGACGATCTCGAAGCCGTGCGCGACCCACTCGACGCAGGCCAGCAGCGCCGCGCTCGAGGCCGCATCGTGCGCGTCGGCCTCGGGGGGCGGCGAGACCTTCAGGCCGAGGACGATCTCCGGCTCGAGCCGCGGCTCGGCGAGCCGGGCGATGCCGGCGCTCGCGTCGGTGCCCTCGAGCAGCCGCAGCGTCGTGTCCCACACCGGGCCCCAGATCGGCTGCTGCACGCCGTACAGCGGCCAGATCGTCCGGTTGGTGAAGCCGATCTTCCAGCCGACCTGAGTCTCGCCGCGTGCACGGCGCAGCGCGGCGACGGCGGCCTGCGTGCGCAGCGCGGCATCGAGGTCAGCGGGGTCTGCACCGCCCGGTTCTGTGGCGGGCAACGAGTGGCCGGCATCGGCGGCGGCGAGCAGGGTCTCGGGGCTGGGCAAAGTCATCGGTGGCAGAGGGAGGTGGGGACGGCGGTCGGGGGCCGCCGAGGATGCCCGAGTGGTCCCCGCGCGTCGAGCGCGGCCCGCCGCCGCCGTGCAGGCGGCCGCGGTGCTGGACCTGTGCTGTCAACGCCACATGCGCTCCATCACCGCCGGCACGCGCTCGGCAAGCGGTGTGTACCCGGCGTCGGCGTTGGCCTCGTTGTCGGTGATGAAGTCGATGCCCGCGCGGCGCAGCGCCCCGACGTCATCGCGACGTCAGGCGCAGATTATCCCGGCTCCCGGTGGTCGCGCCCCGGGCCTCGACGGCCCAGCCATCGGCGAGAAAAGGCGGGGTTTCGTGCCGGTCATCTCGGATTCGGGCTGGGGGATGAAACATACCCTCCGAGGGTCATGCCCAGTGCGCACTCCCTTGTGCTACGGCGTTTCCTAACGACAGGAGCCGACTCTTGGAATCCCGCAGCCGCTTCACGCTTGTACAGCGCCTCTACGCGATGAGCGCCGCGCTTATCCTCGCGATGTGTGGTGTAGCCGTGATGGCCTGGGTGATGCTCGGCCAACTGACCGCCCATGCGGACTTGGTAGCCACCGCGCGCGTGCCCCAACTGCAGCGCATCGCCGAGCTCGAGCTCAACGTCACGCGTGCATCGCTGCAACTGCGCCACGCGATCCTCTCGCGTACCCCGGAGGAGCAGGGCGTCGCGCTGGCCGACGTCAGCGAGAAGGTCCGGCTGCTCGAGGAGAAGCTCGACGAGTTCGGGAAGGCGGCGGTGATGAAGGCAGGGCGCGACGCATTTGCACCGATGCCGGCGTTGCTCTCGAGCTTCCTGAAAGTTGCCGGCGAGAACGTCGCGCTGATCCGTGAAGGCAAGAAGACCGAAGCGTTTGCAGTTCTGGTCGACCAGACCATACCGGCGCGCAACCTGCTGCTCGCGCCGCTCAGTGTCGAGAAGAAGCGGCAGGGCGCGGTGCTCCAGTCGGAACTCGGCTCGGTTGGCGTCGAAGCGGGCGTCGTTCGCATGTTGGTCATGGGTGCGGTGCTCATTGTCGCGCTCGGAATCGCGGGCTTCGCGTGGTACCTCACGCGCGTCATGCGCCAGCTCGGCGACGAGCCCGAGCGGCTCAAAGAGGTGGCGAGCGCGGTGGCGGCGGGTGATCTCGCCACGCAGATCGCGCTGCGCGCGGGCGACACCGACAGCGTGATGGCTGCGCTACGCACGATGCGCGACAACCTTGCCCGAACGGTGCAGGAAGTCCGTGCCAACGCCGATTCGGTGGCCGGCGCCAGCGGCGAAATCGCCAGCGGCAACGCGGACCTGTCGGCGCGCACCGAGCAGCAGGCGAGCTCGCTGCAGCAGACCGCGGCCTCGATGGAGGAGCTGGGCACGACGGTTCGCCAGAACGCCGACAACGCGCGCCAGGCGAACCAGCTGGCGATCGGCTCCTCGCAGGTCGCAGAGCACGGCGGCGGCATGGTGCGCGAGGTGGTCGAGACGATGCGCGGCATCAACGAGAGCTCGCGCAAGATCGCCGACATCATCGGCGTGATCGACGGGATCGCCTTCCAGACGAACATCCTGGCGTTGAACGCGGCGGTCGAGGCCGCGCGCGCCGGCGACCAGGGCCGCGGCTTCGCGGTGGTGGCGAGCGAGGTGCGCACGCTGGCGCAGCGCAGCGCCGACGCCGCGCGTCAGATCAAGGGGCTGATCGAGGAGTCGGTCGGCCGCGTCGACAGCGGTACCGCCCTGGTCGACCGCACGGGCGCGACCATGCAGGAGATCGTCGCCTCGATCCGCAAGGTCACCGACATCGTCGGCGAGATCAGCTCGGCGAGCGAGGAGCAGAGCCGCGGCGTGTCGCTGGTCGGCGATGCGGTCTCGCAGATGGACCGCGTGACGCAGCAGAACGCGGCACTGGTCGAGGAGAGCGCAGCCGCGGCCGAGAGCCTCAAGCAGCAGGCCGGGCAGTTGGTGCAGGCGGTGGCGACGTTCCGGTTGGCTTGAGCGGGCGACGCGGGCATCGAGTCCCGCTCAGGTTTTTCCGATCCCGAAGCATCGGAAAGCCTGCTTTCGGAACGGGGGTCGACGAGCCATAGTGTGCGGGTCACCCACTGAATTCGAGGCGGCCCGATGCACATCCTGATGCCCGTCGACGGCAGCGCGTACAGCGAAGCCGCCGTCGCCTTCGTGACATCCCGCAAGACGCTGCTGAAGCACCCGACCGAGGTCGAGCTGGTCAACGTCCAGTATCCGGCCCCGTCGCGCGCCGCGCGTGCCCTGGGCAAGGACGTCGTGGCGTCGTGGCACGAGACCGAGGCCGCCAAGGCCTTGAAGCCCGCGGAGAAGGCCCTCCGACGGGCCGGCGCCGACGCCACGGCGAGGTATGCCGTCGGGACGGTGGCGAACGAGCTGGCCTCCATCGTGGCCGCCGACCGTGCCGACCTGATCGTGATGGGCTCGCACGGCCACACGGGGCTCAAGAGCCTGCTGCTCGGCTCGGTGGCGAGCACCGTGGCCGTCTCGTGCACCACGCCGCTGCTCGTCATGCGCGGCGCACCGGTCCCCCGGCGCGACTCGCTGCGGCTCGGCATCGCCGTGGACGGCAGCCCCCTCGACCTCGCCGTCGCGCGTTTCGTGGCGCTGCACCACGACCTGTTCGGCGCGTCGCCCTCGGTGAGCCTGATCCATGTCGTGCCCGACCTGGCGAAGATCGCCGTGCCGGGGTGGAGCGAGCGGGAGGTGCCCACCGGGATCAGGCCGGCGCAGGTCGAGGCGATGCACAAGGCCGCATTCGAGAACGTGTTCGGTCCGGTTCACGAGGTCCTCGCCACGGCCGGCATCTCGGCCAGCGAGGTCCGGCTGGTCGGGCAGGCCCCGGGCGACGCGATCGCGGCCGAGGCCACCTGCGGCAGGCTCGATCTGCTGGCGATGGGGTCGGTCGGTTTCGGCGCCGCCCGCCATGGCCCGATGGGGTCGGTGGCGACGCGGGTCGCCGGGCAGTGCCGGACCGCGCTGCTGCTGGTGCGTGCGGCGCAGGCCACCCCTCGACGGTGAGGATCGATGATCGAGCGCCCGATGACGCCCGCGGGTCGTCGACGCGGGCGGGTGCGAGCTGTCCCGGGGCGGCGGCGGCGCCGCCGGCAGTGCGCGTCACGGCGCTGAGGACGGGGCCTTCCGGGCTCGCCGCATCGATCCCGCCAGCCACAGCGCCGCCACCGCCGCGATCACCCCGCTCGCCCCGAACGCCGCCGGCGCGCCGAAGCGCTCCCAGGTCCAGCCGAAGCCGGCCGACGCCGGTACCAGCACCAGGCCGGTGACCAGGTGGAACCAGCCGAAGGCCGTGCCCAGGCGCTGCGTCGGCACGAGGTCGGCGACCATCGCCTTCTCCACGCCCTCGGTGAGCGCGAGCACCACGCCGTAGAAGGCGAGCAGCGCGGCGATGCCGGCCAGGGTGTCGACGCTCGCGCCGACCAGGCCGAACACCACCGCGTACAGCAGCCAGCCGCCGCAGATCAGCCACAGGCGCGGCACGCGGTCCGACAGCGAGGACAGTGGCGTGCTGAGCAGCATCGCGATGGTCGACTGCACCGCCCACAGCAGCGGGATGCTCGCCGCGGGCACGCCGAGCTGGGCGGCGCGCAGCAGCAGGAACAGGTTCGAGGCCTGCGACAGCGTGTAGAGCGCGACGATCGCGAGGTAGGTGCGGAAGGCCGGCGGCAGGCTCGCCAGCGACCAGTCGATGCGCTCGGTGGCGGCCAGCGCGCCGGGCGGCTCGCGCACCATCAGCGCAAGCGCCACGCAGGCGATGCCGGGCACCAACGTCCACAGGAAGATCTCGCGCAGCCCCATGCCGCCCGCCAGCAGCGCCGCGGCCACCAGGGGCCCGACGACCGCGCCGGCATGGTCCATCGAGCGGTGCACGCCGAAGGCGAGCCCTCGGCGCGAGGGCTCGACCGAGCGCGCGAGCAGCGCGTCGCGGGGCGCAGAGCGCAGGCCCTTGCCGATCCGGTCGGCCACCCGCAGCACGCCGAGCGTCCACGCGGTGGTCGCGAAGGCGATCGCCGGGCGGGCGAGCGCGGGCAGCCCGTAGCCGGCGAGGATCCAGCCCTTGGCGCGCGGGAAGCGGTCGTACAGCGCGCCCGAGACCAGCTTGAGGAGCGCCGCGGTGGCGTTGGCCAGCCCCTCGATGATGCCGAGCGCGCGGGGCCCCGCGCCCAGCACCTGCGCGACGAACAGCGGCACCAGCGGATAGACCAGGTCGGAGGCGGCGTCGTTCAGGAAGCTGATGGCGCCGAGCATCCAGACGGTTGCCGGCAGGCCGCGGATCACCAGTCCGAGCCCTTTCCGGAGCGGCGTGCGGCGGCGATGTCCTCGGCGTCGTCGGAGAGCAGCCGCTCGAGCTGCGCGCGGCTCGACTTGGCCAAGGCCTTGAGCGCCTCGACGTCGCCCTGTGCGGCCATCTGCTCGGCGAACTGCGCCTCGTCGTGCTGGCGGAAGCGGTGGACGATGCTGCGGGCCTGGAAGGCGCCGTGGCCGAGTTCGCGCAGCGCGAGCTCGGCGGTCTCGAGCGCCGAGCCTAAGGTCTCGCGGACCGCCGGCACGCCGAGCCCGGCGAGCACAAAGGCATCGACCCGGCCGCGTGCACGGGCGATCAGCGCGAGCCTCGGATAATGCGTGCGGCAGTGCTCGACAGTGCGGCGCACGGTCTCGGGATCGTCGATCGCCAGCACCAGCAGCCGCGCCTCGCCCGCCCCGGCTGACTCGAGCACGTCCGGTCGGCTGGCGTCGCCGTAGAAGCCGCGGAACGAGAAACGCCGCATCAGGTCGATCTGGTTCGGGTCGTGGTCGATCACCGTCACGCTGAAGCCGCGTCCGAGCAGCAGCCGCGCGACGATCTGCCCGAAGCGCCCGGCGCCCGCGACGATCACCGCGTTGTGCTCGTCGATGGTGTCGAACTCCCGCGAGCCGGAGGTGGTGAAGCGCGGTGCGACGAAGCGCTCGTAGGCCACCATCAGCAGCGGGGTCGACAGCATCGACAGCGCGACCGCGGCGGTCAGCAGCGCCGTCTCGCGCGAACCGAGGATGCCGAAGCCCTGCGCCGACGCAAGCAGCAGGAACGCAAACTCGCCGACGTGTGACAGCACGATCGCGAACACCCAGCGGTCCTGGGTGCGCAGCCGGAAAACGAAGGCGAGCACCGCCAGCACCGCCGCCTTCACCGCCACCGCCGCGACCGCGAGCAGCAGCACCAGCCCGGGCTGCGCGAGCACCAGCCCGAAGTCGATCCCCATGCCGACGGCCATGAAGAACAGGCCGAGCAGCAGCCCCTTGAACGGCTCGATGTCGACCTCGAGTTCCATGCGGTACTCGGAGTCGGCCAGCAGCACGCCGGCGATGAACGCACCCAGCGCCATCGACAGACCGACCGACTGGGTGAGCCAGGCGCTGCCCACCACCAGCAGCAGCGCGAGCGCCACGAATATCTCGCGTGCCCCCACGTTGGCGGCGATCCGCAGTGCCGGGCGCAGCAGCAGCCGTCCGCCGAGCACCATCGTGGCGATCAGGCCGAGGGCGATGCCGGCCTCGTGCCAGCCGAAGGGCTTGCCCTGCGCGCCGCCGCCGGGCGCGAGCACGCTCAGCAGCAGCAGCATCGGGATCACCGCGAGGTCCTGGAACAGCGAGACCGCGAAGGCCGACTCGCCGGGCACGGTCTTGACCATGCCGCGCTCGGCGAGCACCTGCAGCGCGATCGCGGTCGAGGACATCGTGCAGGCCATGCCGAACACCACGCCCTGCTTCCAGGGCATGCCGAGCGCAACCGCAAGTCCGGTGACCGCAGCGGTGGTGAGCACCACCTGAAGCAGCCCCAGGCCGAAGATCGCGCGGCGCAGCGCCCACAGGCGCTTGGGCTCGAGTTCGAGACCGATCAGGAACAGCAGCATCACGACGCCGAGTTCGGAGACCTGGGTGACCGCGGCGAAGTCCGTGACCAAGCGCAGCCCCCACGGGCCGATCGCCACGCCCGCGAACAGGTAGCCCAGCACCGTGCCCAGCCCGATGCGCTTGAACAGCGGCACCATGACCAGCGCCGCCGCCAGGTAGACCAGTGCGGGCAGCAGGAAGCCGGTGCCGTGCACCTCAGGCCCCCGGGCGCCGAACCAGCGCGGCGAGGAAGGCGCAATAGCGGTCGCAGGCGCGGGCGAGGTCGGCGTCGTCGAGCCTCTCGGCCTCGTGTACGGTGAACGGCGGGTGCCAGCGCATCCCGCACAGCCGCGCCGACTGCAGCCACGGCTTGACGTAGTCGTCGAGCGAGAAGATGTTGGCGCGGCCCGTCGGGTCGTCGGCGGCGTCGACCGTGCGGCTGTAGGCCTGCGCCGAGCCGGCAGTGGTCAGCGCGTGGGTCCAGGTCTTGCCGATGGTGGCGGACGCGTCCCGCCCGTAGGCCCAGCCCTCCTCGAGCACGGTGTCCCACCACTGCTTGAGGAGCGGCGGCGCCGAGTACCAGTAGATCGGGTGCTGGAAGACGAGGGTGTCGTGTGCCTCGACCAGGGCCTGCTCGCGGCGCACGTCCACGAAGAAGTGCGGGTAGGCCTCATACAGGTCGTGGACCGTCACACCCGGCACCGACCTCGCGGCCTCGGCAAGGGCGGCGTTGACGCGTGAGGGCGGCGTGTTCGGATGGGCGTGGAGGACGAGCACCGATATGGGACGTTGCAGTCGTCGCCATTCTACGGGGCGGCGGCGTGCTCGCCGTGCTGCCGTGACTTCCATCAATCGGAGGCTGCCGGGGGCATGGCACCTTTGCGTTTTGCGCCGGGAATCGGGGCGGGTGTCGCCTGGCACCGCCGGTGTAGACTTGAAGGTTCCTCCCGGAAAACCGTGAATGGCTTCACCGGTGACGACAAACAACGAGGCGACGCTGCCCTGCACGACGCCCGCCTACCCGGCGGACGACACCGCGGACCGCGCCGGCCGGGCCCTGCTTGAGCGATCGATCTCGCTCGCGGCCCCTGAACACGGCGCGCGGCGCACCCAGCGCCCGACGCGCGAAACGATTTCTTTCCTTCGGAGCATCACGACATGAACCATCCGTACGTCGCCCCGGCCGTGCAGGCCGGCGTGGCCGCCCCGGACTACGTCAGGCACCCGGGCCTGGTCCAATGGGTCGCCTCCATCGCCGCGCTCACCCGCCCGGACCGCATCGTCTGGGCCGACGGCTCGCAGCAGGAATACGACCGGCTGTGCGACGAGATGGTCGCCGCCGGAACGCTCAGGCGGCTGAACCCGGCCAAGCGCCCGGATTCGTTCCTCGCCTGGTCGGACCCGACCGACGTGGCGCGTGTCGAAGACCGCACCTACATCTGCTCGCAGCGCAAGGAAGACGCCGGCCCGACGAATAACTGGGCCCATCCCGCCGAGATGCGCGACACGCTGCGCCCGCTGTTCGACGGCTGCATGCGCGGCCGCACGATGTATGTGATCCCGTTCTCGATGGGCCCGATCGGCTCCCCGATCGCGCACGTCGGCATCGAGATCACCGACAGCCCGTATGTGGTCGTCAGCATGCGCACGATGACGCGCATGGGCCGCGAGGTGTTCGAGGTGCTCGGCGATGACGGCGGCTACGTGCCGTGTGTCCACACCGTGGGCGCGCCGCTCGAGCCCGGCCAGAAGGACGTGGCCTGGCCGTGCAACAAGACCAAGTACATCGTCCACTACCCCGAGACCCGCGAGATCTGGTCGTTCGGCTCGGGCTACGGCGGTAACGCGCTGCTCGGCAAGAAGTGCTTCGCGCTGCGCATCGCCTCGAACATGGGCCGCCAGGATGTTGCCGCAGGTGGCATCGGCTGGCTCGCCGAGCACATGCTGATCCTGGGCGTGACCTCGCCCGAAGGCCGCAAATACCACGTCGCGGCGGCGTTCCCGTCGGCGTGCGGCAAGACCAACTTCGCGATGCTGATCCCGCCCGCGGGCATGGCCGGCTGGAAGGTCACCACCATCGGCGACGACATCGCCTGGATCAAGCCGAACGCCGACGGCCGGCTCTACGCGATCAACCCCGAGGCCGGCTACTTCGGCGTGGCCCCGGGCACGAACGAGAAGACCAACTTCAACTGCATGGCGTCGCTGAAGTCGAACGTGATCTTCACGAACGTCGCGTTGACCGATGATGGCGATGTCTGGTGGGAAGGCATGACGAAGGAGGCGCCCGCGCACCTCGTCGACTGGCAGGGCAAGGACTGGACGCCCGAGGACGGCCGCGCCGGCCGCAAGGCCGCGCATCCGAACGCGCGCTTCACCGTCGCCGCCTCGCAGAACCCGGTCATCGACCCGGCTTGGGACGATCCGCGCGGCGTGCCGATCGACGCGTTCATCTTCGGCGGCCGCCGCTCGACCACCGTGCCGCTGGTGACCGAGGCCCGCAACTGGGTCGAGGGCGTCTACATGGCCGCGACCATGGGCTCGGAGACCACCGCGGCGCAGGCCGGCGCGCAGGGCATCGTACGCCGCGACCCGTTCGCGATGCTGCCCTTCTGCGGCTACAACATGGCCGACTACTTCCGCCACTGGCTCGACCTCGGGCACACGCTGCAGGCCGCGAAGGCGACGCTGCCGGCGATCTTCTGCGTGAACTGGTTCCGCACCGACGAAGCGGGCAAGTTCGTGTGGCCCGGCTACAGCGAGAATATGCGTGTGCTGCAGTGGATGATCGGCCGTCTCGAGGGCAAGGCCGGCGGCAGCGAGCATGTGTTCGGTGTCTCGCCGCGCTACGAGGATCTCGACTGGCGCGGCCTGGAGTTCGGCCGCGGCGACTTCGAGAAGATCACCGCAATCGACAAGAGCCAGTGGCAGCGTGAGTTCGAGCTGCACGAGGAGCTGTTCAAGACCCTCGCGCAGGGGCTCCCGCACCATCTGCCGGAGACGAAGGCGGCGCTGGAGAAGCGGCTGGCGGCCTGAGGGTCGCGCGGCGCCGACCACCATGTACCTGCCCGCCCACTTCGCCGAAACCCGGCTCGACGAGCTCCACCGCATCGTGCGGGCCCATCCGCTCGGCATGCTGGTGACTCACTCTGCCCGCGGGCTGGACGCTGACCACATCCCCTTCGAGCTCGATGCGACGCGTGGCGAGCACGGCACGCTGACCGCTCACGTGGCGCGCGCCAATCCGCTGTGGACGCATATCCCGGACGGCACGCCGGTGATGGTGGTGTTCCGCGGGGTGCAGGGCTACGTGTCGCCCAACTGGTATCCGAGCAAGCACGAGACCCACCAGCAGGTGCCGACCTGGAACTACGAGGTGGTGCATGCCCACGGCGTGCTGCACATCGTCGAGGACGAGAAGTTCCTGCGCGGCGTGCTGGGGCGGCTCACACGCAAGCACGAGTCGACCGAGCCCAAGCCCTGGAAGATGTCCGATGCGCCGCGCGACTACATCGAGCGGATGCTGAAGATGATCGGCGGCATCGAGGTCGAGGTGGTGCGCTTCGAGGGCAAGCGCAAGCTGAGCCAGAACCGGGAGGCGCGCGACATCGATGGGGTCGTGCAGGCGCTGCAGGGGCGCGGCGATGAAGACCTGTCGTCGGCGGTGACCGCGGCGCGGCCCTGAGATCGCTGCGGCGACCCAGATAAGCGCGGCGTTGGCGCGCTGGCCGGTCGCCGACCGCCCAAACGTCTCGCCCGGCGTGCGCCGCCCGGTGTCGGTCATAAGGGGGGGTGTCTCCTCCGGGCGGGCTCGCGCGCACTGCGCGGCGGCTCACCACTGCTCCTCTTACGCTTGTATCGTACGTCGACCTGTTATGACAGGTCAACCAGCGCGAACCGAAATCGGGTGGGGCGGCGCCTGGGCCGGATCGTCACGCGCGTTCAATTCGCCGGGGACGGCGGCGGGCGCTGCGCGCTGAGCAGCACACGCTCGACCGGGAAGCCGGCCTCGCGGGCCTGCCCGAGCAGCGACTCGAGTGTGTCCTGGGGCATCACCGGCTCACGCGCCAGCACCCAGAGGAATTCGCGGCGCGGCTCGCCGACCATGACCCAGCGGTACTCAGGGTCGAGTGCGATCACCCAGTAGTCGCCGCGCCCGAAGGGCAGCCAACGCAGCGCCGACGGCAGGAAGCTGACGGTGAGCTTCGTGTTCGTGTCGTCCTGCGGACGGGCTAGGCCTTCGGCGGCGTCGAGCGTGCCGGTCTGCGTGCGGCAGCGGTTCACCACGGCCACCGTGCCGTCGTCGCGCGGTGTGTAGGTGGCGGAGACCTCGGCGGCGCACTGCGCCTGGAAGCGGTTCGGCAGGCGGGCGATCTCGTGCCAGGTGCCGGCATAGCGCTGCAGGTCGACACTGGGCACGGTGAGCAGCCGATCGAGCGCAGCGGCGAGCGGTGCGGTGACGGCGAGCGTCAGCGCGAGGGCGGCGGCTGCGGCGACACGCCCGGGCGGGAGGGGCGCCGCCGTAGCGGTGACCGGGGCGCGCGAACGCGCGGGCAGGGGGGCGGTCTCGAGCGAGGTGTGCATCCGGCGAGTCTGCCATGCGGGTCGGGCAGTCCGGGTCGTTGTCCCGTCCGGTCGGCGCAGGCGGATCGGGCGGGGGGCGCAGTCCTACTTGCAGGTGCGGCAGGGGCCGCTCACTGCCGCATCAGCAGCCACAGCTGCAGCGAGCGCGCGCGCACGACGCCTTCGGCGTCGACGATCGCCGTTCCCGCATGCAGCTTGCGGCCGTCCTGCACGATCGGCCAGCCGATCACTACATAGCGCTCACCCGCGCGCAGCGGCACGTCGATGCGCGCAGTGATGCGGCCGGTCATCATCTGCATGCCCTCCGGCAGCCGGTGGGTCCAGGCGACGCCAGCGGGGCAATCGAGCGCGGCCCAGGCGAGCGGGGCGCCGACCGTGCCATCCGGCTCGGCGAGCGCGGCGGGCGGCGACCAGTCGGTGGCCACCACGCCCGCGTCGCCCACCGGCGAGGGGACGATCAGCAAGCCGTCTTCGCGGTCGATGCCGCAGCCAAAGCAGCGGCGGTAGGGGTCACCTGTCCGGCGGTGCGCGAGCATCCGGCCGATCGCGCCGGCCGCCGCCGCGTACTCGAGCGAGGGCGCGGGCGGGACTTCGAGGGCGAACTCGGCGGCGCGGGCCTCGGCGAGCAGCGTGTCGCCGTTGACGAGAACGAGGCCGCCGCCCTCGCGCGGTCGCAGCGACAGCGGCGCATCGAGCGGGGGCGGCGCGCGCAGCGTGACCTCGACCGAGCGCTCGCCGAGCCGCTCGGCCAGCAGGCCGGCGACGTAGCCGCCGTTGCCGGAGGCGGGAGGGCCGTTGAAGCGGCTCGGAATCGTCAGCGCAGTCACGTCGGTGGGGCGGTCGCTCGTGTTGCGCGAAGTATAGGGGGCGCTCGGCCGGGCCCCGCCCGCCCCGTTCAGGCGGTTCGCAGCGCCGCGTCGATTGCGCGACTCACGGCTTCCAGCGCCGGGTCTGCGGGCTTGTCGCGACGTCGCACGCGGAGCAGCTCGCGCCGCAGTCCTGGCCGCAGCGGCCGGATCACCAGGCCGCGGCGCGACGCGGCGGTGAGCAGCGCGTCGCTCGGCAGCACCGCCGCGCCGAGCCCCGCCGCGACGACTTGTTTCATCGCCTCGATGTTGCCGACCCGCATGGCCGGGCGCGGCTCGATGCCGCCCGCGCGCAGCCAGTCGAGCGCGATCTCGTCCATCCTCGTGCCGCCCTCGATCACCAGCGGGTGGCGGGAGAATTGCGCCGGCGTGATCGTGCGCGGCGCGTCCTTCGCGGCGGGCGGCAGCACCGCAAACAGCGGGTCGCTGCGCAGCCGCTCGGCGAGCAGTTCGCGCTCGGGGACGGGCGCCACGATCACGCCGAGGTCGATATCGTTGTCGACCAGCCGCCGACGCATCTCGACGGCGGTGCCGACCGACAGCACGATCTCGAGCCCGCGGTGGGTGCGGCCGAGCCGGGCGAGCACCGGCGGCAGCAGGTATGTCAGCACCGACACGCCGGTGCCGATGCGCACCCGCCCGAGCCAGCCGTCGCGGTGCCGGCGGGCGGTGTCGGTCACCTGGCGCGCGCCCTCGAGCATCGCGCGTGCGTGTGAGATCACCTCGATGCCCGCCGCCGATGCGTGGGCGCGCTTGCCGAGCCGCTCGACCAGGCGGATGCCGAGGCGCGTCTCGAGTTCGCGGATCTGAAGGCTCACCGCCGACTGGCTCAAGTGCAGGCGCTCGGCGGCCCGCGAGAAGCTGCCCAGCTCGACGACGGTGAGGAGCGCACGCAGCTGGTCGAGGCTCAGTTCGCGCATTGCGACGTCGTGGGATGAGGATTCCTCATCGTCCGGATGATAACAATCAACTGGACCGATCGATGCGGGCTGCGCGAGTCTGTCCCGGCCGGCGTTTGCCGACCGCCCGCCGTGGTGCGGACGTGGCGCCCGGCGAACGAAGGGAGTCGATGATGGAGGCGGACAACGTGGTGCCGATGCCGGCGCGCTCCGGCGATGCGGCGATGCGGCGATGCGGCGATGCGGCGATGCGGCGACGCGGCGATGCGGCGAGGAAGGCGAGGGAGGCGACGGAGGCAGGAGTGGCGCGCGGTGCGCGCTCGAGCGCTATCGACGCCGTGATGACGCGGGTGAGGGGCGCTTGGCTTGCGTGGCGAGCCTGGCGGCGCGAGCGCGACGACCTGCGTGCGCTGTGCGCGCTCGACGACCGCACGCTGCGCGATCTCGGCCTGAGGCGCGACGATGTCGGCGCGCTCGCTCGGCAGCACGATATGCGCGGAGCCGATCGGCCCCGCGCGTAGCGGCCTCAGAGCAGCTGGATCACGTAGCCACCCGACTTCTCGTCGTGCTCGAGCGCCAGCAGGCCGCGGTCGCGGGCCTCCTCGAGCACCTCGTTGAACGAGCGGAAGCCGTAGTAGCTCTCGGCGAAACCGGGCCGTCGGCGTTTGAGGGTCTGTTTGACCATCGAGCCCCAGATTTTGTCGTCGGCGCCGCGCTCGGCGAGCAGGGCCTCCACGGTTTCGACGGCGAGATCGACTGCCTCCTGGCGGCGCTCGGCCTCGCTGCGCTGGCGGCGCGGCTCGGGCTCGGCGCCGTGCTCGTCGGACCGCTCTTCGTCGGACCGGTCGTCGTCGCGTGGGCCGGCGTCGACGGGGCCGTCGCCGTCGTCGTGGGACCGTGTTTCGATGGCGGGTTCGACGAACGGCGCGACAACGGGTTCGGCGGCCGGCTCGGCTTCCTGCGCGTCGGGCGCGGGTGCCGCGGTCTTGCGGCGGCGTGGTACGCGCTTCTTCGGCCCGTCGGCGACGGGTGCGGCCTCGGCGGCCGGCCCGCCGTCGGCGACCGGGGCGTCGGCCACGGCCTGCGACGTTGTGGTGTCGGCCTCCGATACCTGCGAGGCGGTGGCCGCCGCAGCCGCTTCGGCGACGTCCTCCGCGAAGTAGTCCGCCGCGGTGACCGTGTCGCCGCCGAGCGCCGCGGTCGGCGCCGCACCGCGTGTGCGCGAGCGCCTCGGGCGTCGGCCCGGTGCGGCGGGCGCCGATGCGTCATCGGGCGCGCCGGCCGCGTCGGCGTCCAGCGCTTCTGCGATCACGACGCCGTCGCCGGTCTCGCCAGGCAGCGTGTCGGCGGGCGCCGCATCGGCGCCCTCGAGCGTGGGGTCTCGGGGCTCGGGGCCCCAGCGGCGCCACGGACCGCCGACCGACGTGATGTCCTCGCCCTCGTCGTGCGGCGGCGGCGGCATGACCGAGCGCTGGGCGCCTTGCGAGGCGGCCAGCGCGGCCGGGCCGGCCGGTACGCTGCGCAGGGGCTCGCGCTGGCCGTCGCGGTCCGGGCCGCGCCCGTTGCCGCGGCCGCCCCGGTTCGACTCGCCTCGACCGGAGTCGCCTCGGCCAGAATCGCCTCGGCCCGACTCACCCCGTCCCGATTCACCTCGGCCGGATTCCCCGCGTCCTGATTCCCCGCGTCCCGCATCGCCCCGGCCCGGCTCCCGGATCGCATCGCGCCGTGCTGCCGTCTGCGCGCCGCGGCGGCGCTGCTCGCGCACCAGGTCGTCGTAGAAGATGAATTCGTCGCAGTTCGCGGTGAGCAGGTCGGAGGTCGAGCCCTTCACGCCGACGCCGATCACGGTCTTCGCGTTCTCGCGCAGCTTGGAGACCAGCGGCGAGAAGTCCGAATCGCCGCTGATGATCACGAAGGTGTCGACGTGGGACTTGGTGTAGCAGAGGTCGAGCGCATCGACCACCATGCGGATGTCGGCCGAGTTCTTGCCCGACTGGCGCACGTGGGGAATCTCGATCAGCTCGAACGAGGCCTCGTGCATCTCGGCCTTGAACTCGCGATAGCGGGCCCAGTCGCAGTAGGCCTTCTTGACGACGATGCTGCCCTTGAGCAGCAGGCGCTCGAGCACCTTGCGGATGTCGAACTTCTCGTACTTCGCGTCTCGGACGCCGAGCGCGACGTTCTCGAAGTCGCAGAAGACCGCCATGCTCGGCGTGTCGTCTTGTTTGGCCATCGGCCCTCCGGGGAATCTGTGCGGTACGGGCCCGGACGGGCCGCGCAGGGCACCATTATGTTCCCGAAGGCGCCGCCCGCTCGAACAGCGCCCGGCACAGCACATCGCTACGCTCGTCGGCCGGAAAGAAGTGCTCGACGCGGATGCCCGCCGCGAGCACGTCCTGCGCGGTGCCGAAGGTGGTGATCGTGGTGAAGAGATCGAGCCGCTCGCCGTCGACGACGAACTGCGTCTCGAGCACCGGCGACAGCGTCGAACCGCGGCCGGCGCCGCCCGGCTCCACGGGCGGCACCCAGGGCTGGACCTCGGCGACCAGCTCGGCGAGGGCCGGATGCGACCAAGTCTCCTGACGCAGCCGCGCGAAGATCGCCGGCCCCACGACCGACCAGTTGGCGATCGAGCGCGACAGGCCCCTCGGGTGGAAGCTCAGGTGCATCACGTTGGGCACCGGCCCGCGGCCACGCTCGTCGAGCAGGGCCGGCAGGTCGCACAGCGAGCCGACCAGCCGCTGCGCACTGCGGTTGATCTGCAGCAGGTCCCAGTCGGCGTCGACGGCCACCGCCGGGAACGGGTCGTGGTGGTCGAGCAGCCGCGCGATCGCGTGCCGCACCGAATACATCTCGGCGTCATCGAGCGTGCGCCGCCCGTACATCGGCGCGAAGCCTGCCAGGCGTAGCAGCTCGTTGCGCTCGGCGAGCGGCACGTCGAGCACGTCGGCCGCGCGCAGCACCAGCTCGCGGCTGGGGTACGAACGGCCCGACTCGACATAGCTCGCATGCCGCTGGGAGATGGCGCAGGCCTCGGCGAAGGCGGCCTGCGTGAGCCCGCGCCGGGTGCGCCAGCGGCGCAGCGAGCCGCCGACGCTCGCGGCGGGTGCGTCCATCAGCGCGCCCCGCGGGCGAGCGCGCCAGTGTCGGCGCGGTGCTCGCGCAGTGCGCCCGCCAGCAGGTAGGCGAGCGGCCCGAAGGAGCCGGCCACCAGCGTGAGCACGATCCAGGGCCACGGGTTGCGGCCGCTGCGGCGGGCGTCCGCGACCATCCAGATCATCGCGAGCGTCAGCGCGATCACCAGGTCGACCAGCACTTGCACGCCGCCGGACGACTGGATATGCAACAGCAGGATGCCGAAGTAGCCGACGTCGGCGAGCGCGGTGGCGCTGAGCACGCCGAAGGCGGCAATGACGAGAACGAGCAGCAGGACTTTCTTCACGGCCGTCTCCGATGGGAGGGTGGATGACGGCCCATTCTGGCGGGGTGCCCGTGCGCCCGGCAATGACCTCGTAAGTCATGGTGCGCCGGGCGCGCGGAGGCCGGCGATTCCCCGGTCGGGACGCCGGTGCCCCGACCTGCTGGCTCAGCGGCCGCCGAGCATCGCATCGATGCGCTTGAAGACCTTGCGCGCGTGGGCCAGCAGCTCGCCCTCGCTCGGATGGTCGAGGGTCTCGACGCCGACGATCCGCTTGGCGAGCGCGGCATGGTGCTTGGCCACGTGGTCGCGGAAGGCGATCTTCGCGGTGCCCGGGCCGGTGACCAGCACTTCCCGCGCGTCGCCAATCGCTGTCACGACCTCGTCGAAGAAGTGCGTGTCGTCATTCGTGTGGCCGGAGCCGCTGGCGCCGGCGCGGTGGTGCACCTGGCGGTGACCGCCCGCGTGGTGGACGGTGACGGCGTGCGTGTCGTCGACGGAGAAGTCGACGACGCGGGCGTCGCGGTGATCGAGCCAGACGACGGCATGGACGTGGGACATGGGGCGGTTTCTCTGTGGTGGGGGTGAGGCGTCGAGGGCGGAGTCGAAGCGCTGCCGGAGGAGCCGACTGGAACGCGGGGGCGGGCTCGGACGGCCCGCTTCGGCTACTGGGTGGCGCGGTGCGAGCCGGCGGCGCGCTCGCTGCGCTCCTGGCAGGCGATGCAGCGGACCGCGAACGGCTGCGCCTGCAGCCGGGCGGGCGGGATGGCCTGCCCGCAGTCGATGCAGGTGCCGTAGTCGCCGGAGTCGAGCCGGGCGAGCGCGATGCGCCCGGCCTGGTGTTCGTCGATGTCGCGGCGGGCGTCGGCGAAGTCGGCGGTGACGGTGGCGTCGGCGACTGAGAGGTCACCCGCGTCCGCGTTGCGATCCAGGGCGTCGGTGACCATCGTGGCATCGCCGAGCGTGTCGGTGATCTCGCCGCGGAGTGCTTCGAGCCTGCGTTCGATCGTCTGGCGGATACGGGCGGTGTCGAGCGGGTCCATGGGGTGCCTCGGCTGGGTGTGGAACCATCGTAGGACGCACCGCCGCGGGCCGGATTGATCGCCGTCAAGCGGACTGCAGGGTCTCGGCGACGGCGGGCCTAGGCCGGGCCTGGACCCGGACCCGCCGCCGTGCCGTGCCGTGTCAGCCTGCCCGGCTCGAGCGCTGCAGCGGGCAGGTGTTCTTGCCCAGCAGCGCGTACGCGCCGCAGAATCGGAACACGCCGGTTGCGAGCACGATGCCCCCGACCACGTAGCCCCACAGTCCGACGGTGCCGACCGCGGCGAGTGCGATCAGGATCAGGCCCGCGACGGTGCGCAGGATGCGGTCGATGCCCCCGATGTTCGTGTTCATGGTGTGTTGCTTCGCTGGTGTGTTCGATCACTCATTGAAGCGCACCGGGTGGCGCCCGGTCAGTGACCGCGGTTACACGGCCCGCAGTTATGAGGCATGTGGCAGGCCATTTGCGTGCCCGCCCACGGGCGGCGGCACGCGCCTTCTGCTACCGTCGTCGGTCTATCGAGCCCGCCTGCCGGAATCCACCATGGACCATCCCCCGCCGACCCGCGAGCTGCAGCCCAGCGCGCTGACCGCCAACGAGATGTACCTGCTGCTGCGCGACTCGGTGATGCCCCGCCCGATCGCCTGGGTGTCCACCCTCGGCACCGACGGCCGCAGCAACCTCGCGCCATACAGCTTCTTCAGCGTCTGCTCGTCGGAGCCGCCGATCCTGGGTTTCTCGGCGATGAAGTCCGGCCGCGACGCGCGCGGCCAGCCGACTTACAAGGACACGATGGTCAACATTCGCGCCAACGGCGAGATGGTGATCAACGTCGTGCCCGAGTCGATGATGCTGCCGATGGTCGAGACCTCCGCCAACCTCGCTCCGGGCGAGAGCGAGTTCGACTTCGCGAAGCTGCCGCAGGCAGCGTCGACGGCGGTCAAGCCGCCGCGCGTGGCCGGCGCGCCGGTCGCCTACGAGTGTGTCGTGCATTCGATCGTCGAGCTCGGCAGCAGCGCCTGGGTGATGGCGCGGGTTGTACACGTGCATGTCGACGAGCGCGTCTACGTCGGTACGGTCAAGGGCGTGAACCACCGCATCGACCTGCTGCAGGGGACCGAGATGCGGCCCGCGGGCCGGCTCGGCCGGGCGCTGTACAGCCGGATTCGCAACGAGGAGACGATCCTGCGGCGCGACGGTCCGAACGACTGAAGGTGCGCATCAACCTACTGCGCGTCCCGATTCGGCAGTTAAGGTACCCGCCGTACCTCACGGCGCTGTTCGAAGAAGTGTGCGGCGATCGCGAGCGCCTGGTCGACATCGGCGCGGCTGACGTCGAGATGCGTGACCCAGCGCTGCACCAGGCCCTGGCCGTATCGGCCGCTGCTGCCGGTGGTGCGCACACCGTGCGAGGCGAGATGCTCGGCGAAGGGCGCAGCGATCGTGTCGTCGACGCGCACGAACACGATGTTGGTGTGCGGCACGTCGGCCTGCAGGCCGCCGTACTCGCGGCCGAGCGCGGCCAGGCCGGCGGCGAGTGCGCGCGCGTTGTCGTGGTCCTCGGCGAGGCGGTCGACATGGTGCTCGAGCGCGTGCTGCGCGGCGGCCGCCAGCAGGCCGGCCTGGCGCATACCGCCTCCGAGCATCTTGCGCCAGCGGCGCGACCGCGCGACGAAGGGGCCGGTACCGAGGAGCAGTGAGCCGACCGGCGCGCCGAGGCCCTTGGATAGGCACAGCGATACGCTGTCGAAGTTCGAGCAGATCTCGCGGGCGACGGCGCGCGGATCGGTGGTGGTGCCGCCCTCGGTGTCGCCCTCGAACTGGCCCGCGGCGCGGCGCCGGGCGACCTCGACCGCGGCGTTGAAGAGGCGTGCGCCGTCGAGGTGGGCGCCGAGGCCGCGGCGGGCGGTCAGCGCGCGCACACCGCGCAGGTAGTCCATCGGCAGCACCTTGCCGCCGGTGGTGTTCTCCATGCCGACCAGCCGGGTCTTGGCGAAGTGCGGGTCGTCGGGCTTGATCGCGGCCTCGATCGCCTCGAGGGCGATCGTGCCGTCGGGCGCGTTCTCCAGCGGTTGCGGCTGGATGGAGCCCAGCACCGCCATGCCGCCGGCCTCCCAGCGGTAGGTGTGCCAGAGCTGGCCGACGATCGCCTCGTCGCCGCGCTCGCAGTGCGCCAGCAGGCCCATCAGGTTCGTCTGTGTGCCGGAGGGCGCGAAGATCGCGTCCTCGAAGCCGAGCATTTCGGCGGCGTGGCGCTGCAACCGGTTAACGCTGGGGTCGTCGGCGAACACATCGTCGCCGACCTCGGCGGCGGCGATTGCGGCGCGCATCGCGGCGGTGGGCTTCGTGACGGTGTCGCTGCGGAAATCGGGCATGGACGGGCTCGCTCGGTGGGTCGGGTCAGCGCTCGACGGGGGCGGCGCGGGCGGTGGGGGCGACGCCGGATGGTGTAGCGGGCGCGGCGCGATCCGAGGCGTGCGGCTCGGGAACCAGCTTCAGCGCCAGGTCGATCGCCGCGAGCAGGCTGCGGTGGTCGGCGACGCCGTGGCCGGCGATGTCGAAAGCGGTGCCGTGGTCGACGCTGGTGCGCACGAAGGGCAGGCCGACGGTGACGTTCACCCCGGTGTCGACGCCGAGGTACTTGACCGGGATGAGGCCTTGGTCGTGGTACATCGCGACGACGACGTCGAAGTCGCGGAAGTGGCGCGCGCGCATGAAGACGGTGTCGCCGGGCCACGGGCCGCTTGCGTCGATGCCCGCGGCGCGGGCGTCGGCGATCGCGGGTGTGATCGAGTCGATCTCCTCGCGGCCCATCAGGCCGCCCTCGCCCGCATGCGGGTTCAGGCCGGCCACCGCGATCCGCGGCCGGGTGATTCCCAGGCGCTTCAGGCCCGCGTCGGCGATGGTGATGGTGTCGCGCACGGCCTCGCGGGTGATCGCGTCGATCGCTGCGCGCAGCGGCACGTGGATGGTGACGAGGATCGTGCGCAGCTCGTCGTTGGCCAGCATCATCCGCACGTCGGTGACGCCTGCGAGCTCGGCGAGGATCTCGGTGTGGCCGGGGTGGCGCACGCCGGCCGCGGCGATCGCCTCCTTGTGGATCGGGGCGGTCACGACCGCGCACACGCGCTGCGCGATCGCGTCACGGCTCGCGCGTACGATCGCGGCGTGGGCGGCGGCGCCCGCGCGTGCGTCCACTCGGCCCGCCGGCAGGTCGGCGGGCAGCTCGGAGCAGGCGATCACGGGGATGCGGATGCGGCCGCCGATGCCCGAGGGGGGGAGCGCGTGCGCGGCCTCGGGCGAGTCGACCGTCACCACATCGAGTGGCAGGCCGAGTGCACGCGCCTCGCGGGCGAGCACACCGGCGTCGCCGTAGACGAGCAGTGGTTGCGCGCCGGCGGTGCCGAGGCGTGCGGCGCAGGCCTTCAGGACGATCTCGGGGCCGATGCCGCAGGCGTCGCCCATCGTGATCGCGACCGGTGTGCGGGCGGGATCCATCGGAGGATTGTAGGCCGCGGCTCGCCCGCGCGAGCGGGGCGGCGGCTAGAATCGGCGGCTTGAGCGCCTTCTCCAACGTCGACTGGGCCGGGCTCGGCCTGTGGATCCTCGCGTGGTTCGGCTACGCGGCGTGGGCCGAGCGCGCCTCGCGTCGGCGTCCGAACCTGATGGCCTTCCTCGCCCGCTACCGGCGCGCATGGATGCGCGAGGCCTACGGCCGCGACCCGCGGATCACCGATGCCGCGCTGATCGGCAACCTGATGCAGAGCGCGACCTTCTTCTCGTCGACGACGCTGCTGATTCTCGGCGCGTCCTTTGCGCTGCTGGGCACCATCGAGCGCGGCACCGAGATGGTGGAGGTGATGCGCAACCTGCCGTTCGCCGCGCGCACCACGCAGGATCTGCTCGAGTCCAAGGTGCTGGTGATGATGGTAGTCTTCGTCTACGCGTTCATGCGCTTCACCTGGTCGCTGCGCCAGTTCAACCTGGTGAACATCATGGTGGGGGCCTTCCCGGCGCGCGATGCGATGGTGCCGGGTGATCGCATGATCGACACCGCGAGCCGGCTCAACGAGCTGGCCGGGGTGAACTTCTCGCAAGGGCTGCGCGCCTACTACTACGCGGTGCCGCTGCTGCTGTGGCTGGTGCACCCCTGGCTGCTGATCGCGGGTACCGTCGCGATCACCGGGGTGCTCTGGTACATGGAGTTCCGCTCGGCGACGGTGCAGGCGCTGGCGGCGGACGACGGGGCGCCGCCGGCCGCACGCTGAGCCGGGAGTCCGCGACCCGGGGCGGCGGGATCGGGTGATGTGGCGGCGCGGGGGGCGGGCAGGGTCAGTGGCCCGGCGGCAGTGACGCGACCGGCGGCGTGCCGGGCGCGGGGGCCGCGGCCGAGACCGTGGCCCGGCAGCCGGCGAGGAACTCGCGGTGATGGTCGTGCGGGCCGCGCGGCTGGGTGAAGACCGAAATCGCAGCGACGCGTAGCATCGCCTCGTCGTCTTCGTCGCGCACGAACCAGCGCAGCCCTGGCGGGACGGCCTGGATGAGGACCAGGTCGTCCTCGAGGCGGCGCAGGAATTCGTCGGCCTTCGCCCCGTTGTCGCGCGAGAACGCGGCATTTCGGATGAAGTCCGCGCCCTCGTCGCATTCCTCGAGGGTTACGGTCAGGGCTCCGGCTCCGGTCGGCAGGCCCGTTGCGGCGCAGAAGGCACCGATCGCACACAGATCGCGCAAACGCATCGTCGTTCTCCCCGGCCGGTGATCGACCGTTCGGAATCGACGCTACACGCTGTCTTGCGGGCTGGACATCGGAAAACCGGGGCTGAGCTCCCGCAGTTCTGCCCCTCGCGTGTCCGCCCGCGCGGCATGGTGGGCGTGCGCGGCGCTGATGCCCGTCGGCGCGGCTGCGCTCAGCGCGTCAGCAGCAGCGTCGCGACGATGACGAGGAACACCAGCAGCAGGCGCCGGAAGCCCTGCTCGCCCACCCGATGGCGCAGCCGCTTGCCCAGCGCCATGCCGCCGAACATCGGAACCAGCGCCAGCGCGGACAGCACCGCCTCGGGCAGGCCCAGCACACCGAGCATCGCCATCGAGCCGAACAGCGGCAGCGCGCCCAGCAGGTAGATCACGCTGATCGAGCCGATGAAGCGCTCGCGGTCGAGCCGCAGCGCGAGCAGGTAGGTGATGACCAGCGGCCCCATCAGCGAGGACACGCCTCCCATCAGCCCCGACAGCGTGCCGACAGCGACGCCCCAGCGCCGCTCGCCGCCTGCGTCGATGTCGAGCCGCGGGTTCCAGGCCATCAGCGCGACCGCGAGCAGCAGCGCGCAGGCGACGAACATGTTCAGCGTGCGCACCGGCAGGCCGAGCGTCAGGCGCACGGTGAGCGCGGTCATCACCACCATTGGCACCACCAGCCAGGCGAAGCGGCGCAGCGCGTAGCGCACGTGACCGCCGTCGAGCGACTGGAATACATTCGACACCAGGATCGGGATGCCCATCAGCGCGATCGCCTTGGGGCTCGGGATCACCAGCGCCAGCAGCGGCACGACGACCAGTGGCAGGCCGACGCCGAGCAGGCCCTTGACGACGCCGCCGAGCACGAAGGCCCCCGCCACCGCGGAGAGGATCGCGAGGCCCGCGGGCCGGCCGAGGGCGGCCGAGAGCTGCTCGGTGAGGAAGGTGTCCAGGATCGCGGGCCGGGGGTCAGCGGTTCGCTCGGGCGAGCACCGCGTGCAGCATCACGTTGGTGCCGGCATGCAGGTGCGCGGGGTCGGCGTTCTCGATCTCGTTGTGGCTGATGCCCTTCTCGCAGGGTACGAAGACCATCGCCGCGGGGCAGGTGCGGGCGATGTAGACCGCGTCGTGACCCGCGCCGCTGGCGAGCCGCCGCGCGGTGTAGCCGAAGGCCGACGCGGTCGACTCGATCGCGCCCACCAGTGCCGGGTCGAATACGCACGGCGGGAAGTGCACGGTCTGCTCGATCGAGACCGACACGCCGTCGTCGGCCGCGATCTTCGAGGCGGCCACGCGCACCGCGTCGGCCATCGCGTCGAGGGTCGCCGCGTCGGCGTTGCGCAGGTCGATGCTCAGCTCGACGCGTCCCGGGATCACGTTGCGCGAGTTCGGCGACACGATCAGCCGGCCGACGGTGCCGCGTGCGTAATGAGGATGCGCCTGCGCGATCTCGCGGACCGCGATCACCAGCCGCGAGGCCGCGAGCAGCGCGTCGCGGCGCATCTCCAGCGGCGTCGGGCCCGCGTGGGCGTCCTGGCCTTCGATGACGACATCGAACCAGCGCTGCCCGAGCGCCGATTCGACGATGCCGATGACCTTGCCCTCGCGCTCGAGCACCGGGCCCTGCTCGATGTGCGCCTCGAAGTACGCATCGAACGCCGGCATTGGGTCGGTGCCGTCGGCGCCGATCGAGGTGAGCGCCTCGCCGACGGTGATGCCCTCGGCATCCTGCTGGGCGCGGCAGTGCTCGGCGGTGAAGGCACCGGCGAAGACGCCCGAGCCCATCATCACTGGCTGGAAGCGGGTGCCTTCCTCGTTTGTCCAGATCGCGACCGCGACCGGGCGCTTTGTTGTGATGCCGGCGTCGTTCAGTGTGCGCACGATCTCCAGGCCCGCGAGCACGCCATAGTTGCCGTCGAAGCGGCCGCCGTTGGGCTGCGTGTCGACGTGGCTGCCCATCGCGACCGCGCTCGCCGTCGGGTCGCTGCCCGGGCGGATCGCGTAGACGTTGCCGATCGCGTCTGTCATGACGCTGCAGCCGGCCTCGCGCAGCCAGCCGGTCACCAGCGCCCGACCCTGGCCGTCGAGTTCGGTGAGTGCGAGCCGGCGAACGCCGCCCTTGGGCGTCGCGCCGATCTTCGCGAGTGTCATCAGCGAGGACCACAGGCGGTCGGACGAGGTGGACAGGGCAGCGGGCGCGGGTAGCGGTGCGGTCATGGCGGGTGGAGGTGTTCGGTTGGGGCGCGGCCGCGGCGCGGCGGGCATCGCCGCACCTTGCGCGACGCGGCCTGATCCGTCAAACCGCATTCCGGGGCAGCCCGGCGTGGCGGCGATACGATCCGGTCCGAGCGTTCGGAAGCAGTGCCGGCTCGGGGTATCTTCATCGTCGATCCATCTGCCGGTGCCTACGGGTCGGCCTCAGGTGACGGGCGGAGGAATGAACGCAGCAGGCAGGAACGCCGATCGGCGAATGCCATCTGGGCGGGGCAAGCGAGGCCGGCACCTGCGCCGGGCCGGACGGCCGCTTCGCCGGTGCCCGCTTCCCGATGATCGCCGCCAACGTCCGCGATGTGTCGGGGCTGGCGGTGCTGCCAGCCTCGGTGGTCAGGGAGATCGGGGGCGTTCGGGTCGCCTTCGTCGGTGCGGTGCTGCGTGCCACCCCGTCGGCGGTGGTGCCGAGCGGAGTCGCCGGGCTGCGTTTCGACGACGAGGCCGAGTCGATCAACCGGGAGGTGGCGGCGCTCAAGGCGGCCCGCGGCATCGAGGCGTTCGTCGCGGTGATCCACGAGGGCGGCACCACCGTCGGCGACTGGAACGACCCGGCATGCCCCGGGGCGCGGGGCGAGATCTTCCGTATCGTCGACCGGCTGCGGCCCGAGGTGGATGCCGTGCTGAGCGGCCACAGCCACCAGGGTTATGCCTGCCTGCGCGACGCGCCGGGCAACCCGCGGCTGCCGCTCGTGCAGGCCTACGCAAACGGCCGGGGCGTGTCGGTGCTCGACCTGCGGCTGGACCCCGTGACGGGCGATGTCCTGCGCGAGCGGACCCGGATTCGCAACCTCCCGGTGGCCAATGGGCTGGCCGGGGATCGGGCGGCAGACGCGGCGTACCCGCCGCTGCCCCCGGATCCGGCCGTGCAGAGACTGGTCGACCATTACTTGACGCGCGTGCAGCCCCTGGCCGGGCGCCCGGTCGGACGGCTCTCGGATGCGGCGACCCGGGATCCCTCGCCCGGCGGCGACACCGCGCTCGGCCGCTTGGTCGCCGATGCTCAGCTCGCCGCGACCCGGGCGCCGGAGCGCGGCGGCGCACGGATTGCGCTGACCAACCCTGGCGGGATGTGCGCCGACTTGCCCTGCCCGCCGGCCGCGGCGCCCTGCCTGGTGCGTTTCGCGCAGGCTTTCGCCGCCCAGCCCTTCGGCAACGGGCGGGTGGTGATGACGCTCACCGGAGCCCAGCTGTTGGAGATTCTCGAACAACAATTCAGCGGGCTGAGTACCCAACGCCCCCGAGTGTTGCAGCCTTCGGCAGGCTTCGAGTGGGGCTGGCGGGCGTTGGGCGCCCCGGGTTCGCGGATCGTGTCGCCGCGGCTCGAGGGGATGCCGATCGATCCGGACGAGCGTTACCGGATAACCGTCAACGCCTTCCTCGGCGACGGCGGGGACGGATTCGACGGGTTCGTGGCGGGCACCGAGCGCCTCGGCGGGCCGCTGGACGTGGATGCGCTGGTGTCGTGGCTGGGGGCGCGGCCGGTGACACCGATTCCGCAGGTACCGAGGGTCCGCCGGCTGGCCGACTGAGTGCGGACTGGCTCGGGCTGCGGGTCTTCGGGGCAAGGGCCGGTAAGCTGAACAGTTGTTCAGCATTTTGAATGGCGAAATCGTTCCGGTTCTTGCGGTATTGGCTGATGGAAATGGGCAGGATGCCCAGGAAGTCCGCGTCCGGACAGTGTCGACCCGTCGGGCACGGCCGTGCGAACCGTCCTGGGGGGGCAGGGCCTTTCGCGGACACGTGTGAAGGGTGGGGCGTCGACGCATCGGCCCCCGCCCGCATCGGATCCGGGCGGTGTAGACAGGCCGCTGGGGTCGGGGGGCGGACCCGAGACGGAGGTCGAGATCGGCCCATGGCGGTCATCTCGAAAGGGTCGTGAACGGCCGTTCCGCCAGCTGAACAAGCGATCGCGTCCGGGGCGGATGGCGGATCGCGCCCGGACGGCCGTTCAGTCGCTGGCTGACGCCCCGAGCGCCGCCGCCTCTGACGCCCCGAGCTCGACAGACACGTCCCGCGCCAGCAGCCGGATCGCATCGACCAGCTCGGTCCGTCGTCGTGGTGTCAACCCGGCCTTGATGACGCTGACCGCCACCGCGGCGACCGCAGAACGGCCGCGCGCCCCGATCACCGGCGCGCCGAAGCACTGCATGCCCTCGGCGGTCTCCTCGTCGTCGACCGCCCAGCCCTGGCGTCGCGCGGTATCGAGCTGGCGCAGCAGCGCCGGCAGCCCGGCCATGCCGTAGCGGGTCAGCCGCGGCAGCGTGCCTGCGCCCATCCGCTGGGAGACCTCGGTGTCGGGCAGAGTCGCCAGCATCGCCTTGCCCGACGAGGTGCAGGCCGCCGGGAATCGGCCGCCCACCCGGAAGTTCACCGCCAGCGGCCGGCTGCCCTGCCGGCAGGCTAGGTAGACCACGTCGGCGCCGTCCAGCGTCGCGAGCATCACCGTCTCGGTGCCGAGCTCGGTGCTGCGGTCGACCCGCGCGCCGAACGCGCGCAGCACGTCGGACTGCGCGGTGTAGGCGTCGGCCCATTGCAGCGCCTTCGGGCCGAGCGAGAACTCGGCGTCCTCGTTGCGGCGGGCCAGCCCGAGCGTCACCAGGGTGGCGAGCAGGCCGTGCACGCTGCTGCGCGGCATCGACAGTGTGCGCGACAGGTCGGCGAGCGACAGCGGCTGGCGCGACGCGGACAGTGCGTCGAGCAGCCGTGAGGCGCGCTCGACCGCGGGCACGAGGCGCCCGGCCGAGGACGGGCCCGGGTCGACGGCGCGGCCGACGGAGCGCAGAGCAGTGGAGGCGCGAGGGGGCACGGTTGACAGCCTTTCGGTCGATCTGGACAATCGTCGCATATCCTGAATGCTTATTCAACAGGTTGAACGGCGGGTTCCTGTCGACGGATCCGCTTCACGGAGACAGATATGGGCACCACCGATCCGCAGATCGCCTCGGGCACCGGCCTGCAACTCGCCACGGTCGTCGGCCACTGGGTCGACGGCGCGCCGAGCGCGCTGGCCGCTGGCAGCCGCCACGCCGACGTCTGGAACCCGGCCACCGGCGAGCGCGTGCGCACCGTGGCGCTGGCCGACGTCGCCACCGTCGACGCCGCCGTGCGCTCGGCCGCGCGCGCTGCGCCGGCCTGGGCTGCGACGCCGCCGCTGCGCCGCGCCCGCGTGATGTTCAAGTTCAAGGAGCTGCTCGAGCGCCACGGCGACGAGCTGGCCGCGATCATCGTCGCCGAGCATGGCAAGGTCTTCTCCGATGCGCAGGGCGAGGTCACCCGCGGCATGGAGGTGGTGGAGTTCGCCTGCGGGATCCCTTCGCTGCTCAAGGGCGAATACACCGAGCAGGTCGGCACCGGCATCGACGCCTGGTCGGTCCGCCAGCCGCTGGGCGTGGTGGCCGGCATCACGCCGTTCAACTTCCCGGCGATGGTGCCGATGTGGATGTTCCCGGTGGCCCTGGCCTGCGGCAATGCCTTCGTCCTCAAGCCCTCCGAACGTGACCCGTCGGCGGCGCTGTTCATCGCGAAGCTGCTGAAGGACGCGGGGCTGCCCGATGGCGTGTTCACCGTGGTCAACGGCGACAAGGAGGCGGTCGACGCGCTGCTCGCGCATCCCCTGATCGCGGCGGTCAGCTTCGTCGGCTCCACGCCGATCGCCAAGTACATCCACGAGACCGCTTCGAAGCACGGCAAGCGCGTGCAGGCGCTCGGCGGCGCCAAGAACCACCTGGTGGTCATGCCCGACGCCGACATGGAGCAGGCCGTCGACGCGCTGATCGGCGCGGCCTACGGCTCGGCCGGCGAGCGCTGCATGGCGGTATCGGTCGCGGTCGCGGTCGGTGAGGACACCGCCGACCGGCTGGTCGCGCACCTGGCCGAGCGGGTGCGCAAGATCAAGGTCGGCGACGGCATGGACAAGACCGCCGAGATGGGCCCGCTGGTCACCCAGCAGCACTTCGAGAAGGTCAAGGGCTACGTCGACACCGGTGTCGCCGAGGGTGCGACGCTGGTGGTCGACGGCCGCGGCCTGACGGTGCCGGGCCGCGAGAATGGCTTTTTCCTGGGCGGCTGCTTGTTCGACGGCGTGCTGCCCTCGATGAAGATCTACCAGGAAGAGATCTTCGGGCCGGTGCTCGGTGTGAGCCGCGTGAAGACCTTCGAGGAGGCGCTCGCGATGGTCAACGGCCACGAGTTCGGCAATGGCTGCTGCATCTTCACGCGCGACGGCGACGCCGCGCGCGAGTTTGCCAACCGCGTGCAGATCGGCATGGTTGGCATCAACGTGCCGATCCCAGTACCGATGGCCTTCCACTCGTTCGGCGGCTGGAAGAACTCGCTGTTCGGCGACCACCACATGCACGGGCCCGAGGGTGTGCGCTTCTACACCCGCTACAAGGCGGTGACGCAGCGCTGGCCCGCGGGCATCCGAGCGGGTGCCGAGTTCGTGATGCCGACGATGAAGTGACGCGCGTAGACGTGTGGGTCCGATAAGGGAGGCGTGGCGATGATGAAGGGCTTGCTGAGGGGGCGCGGCGTTGCCCCGCTGTTCGGCCTCGACTGGCCGATCGTGCAGGCGCCGATGGCGGGCGGCATCACGTCACCAGCCCTGGTCGCTGCATCCTGCGAAGCCGGTGCGCTCGGCTCGCTGGCTGCGGCGGGCCTGGCGCCCGAGCGGATCCGGGCAGATGTCGCCGCGATCCGCGCGCTGACTCGCAGGCCGTTCTCGATCAACCTGTTTGTGCTCGACGAGCCGGACAGTTTCCCCCGAGACGGGGAGGGTGAGGCGATGGCGCGCATCGCCACGTGGCGGACCCGCTTCGGGCTGCCCGTGCAGCGGGCGCCGGTCAGCGTGTGCGAGTCCTTCGCCGCGCAGGTCGAGGCGGTGATCGAGGCCGCCCCCGCAGTCGTGTCCTTCCACTTCGGCATCCCGGCCGCCGCGCAGCTCGAAGCCTTTCGGCGGGCGGGCTGCCGCATCGTCGGCGGCGCGACCCATGTCGCCGAGGCGCGGGCCTGGGTCAAGGCGGGTGCCGATGTCATCGTCGCCCAGGGCGGCGAGGCGGGCGGGCACCGCGGCACCTTCGTCGGCGGCTTCGAGGAGGGCGCGATCGGCACCATGGCTCTGGTGCCGCGGCTGGTCGACGCGGTCGACGTGCCGGTGATCGCCGCCGGCGGGATCATGGACGGACGTGGCGTGGCGGCGGCCTTCGCGCTGGGCGCGCAGGGCGTTCAGCTCGGCACCGCGTTCCTCGCCTGCGACGAGTCGGGTGCACACCCCGCGTGGAAGGCCGCGCTTGCCGAGGCGGATGCCCGCGGCACGCGGCTCACCCGGGTCTTCTCGGGCCGGCCCGCGCGGGGCCTGGTCAACGGGTTCATGGATGCGATGCGGGCCGAGGAGGAGGCGGTGCCGGTCTATCCGGTGCAGAACGCGCTGACCGCCGAGCTGCGCGCGGCCGCGACCCGTGCGGGCGACATCGAGGCGATGTCGATGTGGGCCGGGCAGGCCGCGGCGCTCGCCCGGCCGATGCCCGCGGCTGCGCTCGTCGCGCGGCTGGTCGCCGGGTTCGATGGCGCGGTCGCTGGGTTGGGCGCGTCCGACGAGCCGGCCGGCGGGCGCACCGGGACACGCGTATGACGCCCACGCCCGCGACCGCCTGGGTGCTGCTGGTGATCGCCGGTCTGCTCGAGATCGTCTGGGCGCTGGGTCTGAAGTACAGCGACGGATTCACCCGGCCGGTGCCGTCGGTGATCGTTGTGGTCGGCGCGTCCGCCAGCTTCTGGCTGCTGTCGCTGGCGATGCGCGTACTGCCCGCGGGTACTGCGTACGCGGTATGGGTCGGGATCGGCGCGGCCGGGACCGCGCTGCTGGGGATGGCGCTGCTCAGCGAGGCGGCGACGGTGGCTCGGCTCGCGTGCATCGTTCTGATCGTGGCGGGCGTGCTCGGACTGAAGCTGGTGTCGGGCGGCTGAGCCGCCCTGAGGAACGGACGACATGACGATGCAGCTGAACGACATGAGCCTGCTGAAGTGCCAGGGCTTCATCGACGGCCAATGGGTCGCCGCCGACTCGGGAGCCGTGTTCGCGGTGACCGATCCGGCGAGTGGGTCGAAAATCGTCGAGGTCGCCGACATGGGTGTGGCCGAGACGCGGCGCGCAATCGAAGCCGCCGCGCGGGCGCTGCCCGCCTGGCGCGCGAAGACAGCGAAGGAGCGGGGTGCCGTGTTGCGCCGCTGGTTCGAGCTGATCATCGAGCACACCGAAGACCTGGCGCTGCTGATGACCACCGAGCAGGGCAAGCCGCTCGGCGAGGCCCGCGGCGAAGTGGTCTACGGCGCGAGCTTCCTCGAGTGGTTCGCCGAGGAAGGCAAGCGTGCGTATGGCGACGTGATCCCGACCGTTGCATCCGACCGCCGGCTGCTGGTCATCAAGCAGCCAATCGGCGTGTGCGCCGCGATCACGCCGTGGAACTTCCCCATCGCGATGATCACCCGCAAAGTCGGCCCCGCGCTCGCCGCCGGCTGCACCATCGTCGCCAAGCCCGCCGAGGCGACGCCGCTGTCGGCGCTGGCGCTCGCCGAGCTCGCTCAGCGCGCCGGCGTGCCGCCGGGCGTCTTCAACGTGGTGACCGCCGACGCGGGGCATGCCCCGGCGATCGGCCTCGAGCTGTGCACCCACCCCAGCGTGCGCAAGGTGTCGTTCACCGGTTCCACCGAGGTCGGCCGCATCCTGCTGCGCCAGTCGGCCGACACGGTGAAGAAGCTCTCGCTCGAGCTCGGTGGCAATGCGCCCTTCATTGTGTTCGACGATGCCAACATCGATGCTGCCGTCGAGGGCGCGCTTGCCTCGAAGTACCGCAACGCCGGTCAGACCTGTGTCTGCGCGAACCGCTTCTACGTCCAGGCCGGCGTCTACGACGCGTTTGCCGCGAAGCTCGCCGCGAAGGTCGGGCAGTTCAAGGTCGGTGCCGGCACCGAGCCGGGCGTGAGCATCGGGCCGCTGATCGATTCGTCCGCCATCGACAAGGTCGAGGAGCACATCGCCGATGCCACCGCCCTTGGCGCGAAGGTTGTCCTCGGCGGCAAGCGCCATGCGCTCGGTGGGCTGTTCTTCGAGCCCACGGTGCTGACCGGCGTGACGTCCGACATGAAGGTCGCGCGCGAGGAGACCTTCGGACCGGTGGCGCCGCTGTTCCGCTTCGAGACCGAGGCCGAGGCGATCGCGATGGCCAACGACACCGAGTTCGGGCTGGCCGCGTACTTCTACTCGCGCGACATCGGCCGCGTGTTCCGCGTGGCCGAGGCGCTCGAGTCCG
Source organism: Burkholderiaceae bacterium (assembly GCA_044368415.1). Lineage (GTDB taxonomy): Bacteria > Pseudomonadota > Gammaproteobacteria > Burkholderiales > Burkholderiaceae_E > UBA4615. Next base: position 13,005 of record JBIPLJ010000009.1, on the reverse strand, counting down.
GCATGGTCTGCGCGAACTCCGGACTGCTGTCTAACGAAGTGGCGCCCTTCGGCGGGGTCAAGCAGTCGGGGCTGGGACGCGAAGGCTCCAGGTACGGCATCGACGAGTACATGGAGATCAAGTACCTGTGCCTGGCCGGGCTGTGACGTGCCGGACCGGCTGCGAGCCGCCAACAAGGAATGAGGAGACGTGACGATGAAGATGCGCGCCGCGGTGCTGCGCCAGATCGGGCTGCCGGCACCGTATGCCGAGAGCAAGCCGCTGTCGATCGAAGAGGTTGAACTGGCCGAGCCCGGCCCGGGTGAGCTGCGGGTGAAAATCCACGCGGCCGGCCTGTGCCACTCTGACCTGTCCGCCATCAACGGCGACCGGCCGTGGCCGGTGCCGATCGTACCCGGCCACGAGGCCGCCGCAGAGGTGCTCGAGGTGGGTGCGGGCGTGCTCGACGTGAGAGTAGGGGATCACGTCGTGCTGATTTTCAGGCCCGCCTGCGGCGCCTGTCCGGACTGCGCCGTCGGCCGTCCGGCGCTGTGCGGCCCCGGAGGCGAGTCCAACGGGAGCGGCTCGCTGCTCGGCGGCTACAGGCGCCTGTCGCTGCCCGCGGGCGGCACGCTGAACCACCACCTCGGCTGCGCGGCCTTTGCCGAGTACGCGACCGTCTCGCGGCGCTCGGTCGTGCCCATTGACCGCGACCTGTCCTGGGAGCAGGCGGCCCTGTTCGGCTGCGCGGTGCTGACCGGGGCCGGCGCGGTGTTCAACACCGCGAAGATCGAGGCGGGTGCCCGGACCGCGGTCGTCGGTCTCGGCGGTGTCGGCTTCTCGTCGCTGCTGGCGGCGGTCGCGTCCGGCGCGCGGGACGTGGTTGCCGTCGACATGCTGCCCGCCAAGCTCGAGCTGGCGAAGCAGCTCGGCGCGACCGCGACCTTCGACGCGCGCGATCCCGATGTCATCGCCAAGGTGAAGGCTGCCACCGGCGGTGGCGTCGACTATGCGTTCGAGATGGCCGGCGTCGTGCCTGCGCTGGAGCTCGCCTACCGGATTACCCGGCGCGGTGGCACCACCGTGACCGCGGGCCTGCCCAACCCCGCGGCCACCTGGCCGCTGCAGGCGGTCTCGCTGATCGCCGAGGAGCGCACGCTGAAGGGCAGCTACATCGGCTCGTGTGTGCCGAGCCGTGACGTGCCGCGGTTCGTCGCGATGTTCCGGGCTGGGCGGCTGCCGGTCGATCGGCTGCTGAGCGAGCGCATCCGACTCGAGGACATCAACCCGGCGCTCGATCGGCTGGTTCGCGGCGAGTCGATCCGGCAAGTGATCATGATGCATTGAGGCCTCGGGCCGCCGAGGGCGGTCCGCACGAGGCGTCGAAGCGATGGGCAAGGAGACCGGAGCGGCTGCGGCCGAGTTCGAGTAGGTGATCGTGGGCGCCGGCATGGTAGGCCGCCTGCTGGCGAATCGACTGTCCGCAGACCCGTCCAAGCGCGTGCTGCAGCTTGATGCCGGTGGCCAGGACGACTGCTGGATCTGAATCCACATGCCCGTGGGTGATCTATCTGTACTGCATCGACACTCCCCGTACTGACTGGCGTTTCCGCACCCAGGCGAGGCCGGTCTCAACGGGCGGGCGCAGATCTGTCCGCTGGGTCGCACCCTCGGTGGGTGTTCGTCGATCAACGGGATGATCTACATGTACGGCCAGCGGGGCGACGACCGCAGCGAGGTCGAGGCCGGCGATCCTGGCGGGGACTGGGACTGGGACTGGGACTGGGACTGGGACGACGTCCTGCCGTAACTCAAGAAGCACGAGGACGATCAGGGCCTGGACGAAGGCGGCCCGATCCAATGCACGGCCGTGGCGGCGAGTGGCGCGTCGAGCGGCCGAGGAGTCGGCGGCGATTTTCAGGACCACCTGCGACTGAGGCTCGAGTACAAGGTATCCAGTGCGGTCACGCTGAATCGGCAGGCCAACAGCCTGTTCGGCAAGGCCTGGATGGTGGAGCAGTACGCCCTGTGGCGGCGCGGGCCCCTGAGCATGTCGCCGAACCAGCTCGGTGTGTTCCCGCGTAGCGATCCGTCCATTGCGTCGCCGGACCTCGAGGACCACGTCTAGCCGCGGTCGCTGGAACGCTTCGGCGAGCCCCTGCATTCGTTCCCGGCGTTCACCGAGTCGGTATGCCAACTTCGTCCGGCTTCGCGCGGGGCCGTGCACGTCGGCAGCTCCGACGGGTTCGAGGCGCCGATCATCACGCGGACACTTGAGCAATCCGTACGATCGGGCCGTCGCAGCGAATGCGATCCGCGTTACCCGCGGGATCGTTGCGCAGCAGGCCGTGGCGAAGGACGAGCCCGAGGAGTTCAAGCTCGGAACCAAGTATCAGACCGAAGAGGCGCTGATCCAGGCGGCTGCGAACATCGGGACAACGATTCTCCACTCGGCCGGCACGGTGAGGATGGTCGCGGCGGCGGATGCCCTGGCGGTGCTGGACCACCGACACCGCGTTCGTGATGTCGATGGGTTTCGCGTGACCGATGCTTTATTCATGCCGACGATTGCCTCGGGCAACACCAACTCGCCGACCTTGTTGCCGAGCGAGGGGCGGAGGTGGTGATCGCGGACGCGCGTGATGTTTCACGTGGAACAGCGCGGTCAGTGAGTGAGGTGACGGCGGGGGAGGGGACGGGTGTCGGTTGGTCGTGCCGAACTCTGTTCGCGTCAACTGACCTGCTGATGATGCGTGCAGGGTGTGCGCGTCGGAGTCGGGAGCGCGCCGCGGCCGTTTGAGGGAAGTGAATGGGAGTGGGTGGGGCGGTGCCTGTGCACTGTCCAACCCCCGTCAGATCGGTCGCCGGCCGCGACCCCGGCGCTTGCCCGTCGGCTGCATGCGGCGCCGTGAGCCTGTGGGCTGGCTGTCCGACGCCGATGTTTCACGTGAAACATCGGACTCGAAGGCCTCACTCGGGCGAGGGCCGGCAACGCGGCGCTACGGGCTGGGCAACGTCCAGCGCTCTGGGATAGCCGAGTGGCCTCCACTCTGTCGGACCAGGCTGATCCATTCGTGAACGGACCGGCAGCCGAGCGAAGGGGCCGGTTCGGGGCCTCGGTTCGGGTCGTCCGGGAGTTGAGGGGTGCCTCGACTTCTGCGGTGCCGGATATGCCTCGGGCCTCGACTCGGCGGATCTCCGGCCCCGACCCCAGCCTTCGGGCCTCCCGGCTCGCCATCGACGGGCGCGGTCCTGTGCCATGCCCAACGAATGAAGGTTGCCGCGCGGCGTCGTCGCGCCCCTCGTGCGACATTTCCCGCACGATGGGCTGCACTCGGGCGATCTGCCCTGCGTGGCCTCGCGTCCCGTCGTGCCTAGACGTTCGATGGGCGAGGGGTCCGTGCGCAGCTCCAGAAGGAATCGCCTGGCTCCCTCTGGACTAAGCGCTGCAAGGAGCGCGACGAATGGATGTGAGCCAGCGCATGCTTGCGCAGGCGAGGTGTCGCCAGGCCCCCAATCGCTACGCAGCCGCGATCGACGGCGTCGCGATGGGCGGCGGTGCGCAGGCGCGGTGTCGTCAGGCCTCAATCCCTGCTTCATGTCCATGGCGTTCTGCGGGACCCAGTGCATTGTTCGACCGTCGGGCCTTCAAGTGAGAGTCAGCGCGCTGCGTCGGCTCGGGCAGCTGAAGCGTGATGAGCGCAACGATGTTCTGCGATCTCTGTCGGTTGCCGCGAGGCCGTTCACCTCCAAGCCGAAACAGCGAGCTCACCCAGTACAGGCTTCGCCGAATCGAACGGCGGCCATGCTGGCCGTTTGTGCATCCGCGTCCGGCCAAAGCAACGGCGTCACCGCGGATGTTTACCCGGACCGGCCTGAACCGCTGAAGCAGGGCCGCAGCCTATGCGGCGCCGGTCGTACCCCTGCGGAGCATTGGCCTCCACCGCCGCCTGCGAAACGCGTTCAGCCTCCCACCCGAGATGCAGGCGTCGCGACCCCCATCACACAAGACCCTCGGCCTGTCCGGACTGCCTACGCCCTTCGGCCTGATGTTTCACGTGAAACCGCGCCTATAATCGCGTCCCGTTCGGCTTAAGCGTCGTTGTATCGCCATGGACTTCCCGGAAGAGTTCGATGTGATCGTTGTCGGCGGCGGCCATGCCGGCACCGAGGCTGCGCTCGCCTCGGCCCGGATGGGTGTCCGGACTCTTCTGCTGACCCACAACATCGAAACCCTCGGCCAGATGTCGTGTAACCCGTCGATCGGTGGGATCGGCAAGGGACATTTGGTCAAGGAAGTTGACGCGCTCAGCGGCGCGATGGCTGAAGCGACCGACGAAGCAGGTATCCAGTTCCGGATCCTCAACTCAAGCAAAGGGCCGGCGGTGCGTGCGACCCGAGCCCAGGCAGACAGGGTGCTGTACCGGCAGGCCATCCGCGGCCGGCTCGAAAATCAGCAGAATCTCTGGCTCTTCCAGCAACCGGTCGACGACCTGATGCTGGAGGGTGATCGCGTCGTCGGCGCAGTCACCCAGGTGGGGTTGCGGTTCCGCGCACGGGCGGTGGTCGTGACCGCCGGCACCTTCCTAAATGGCCTGATCCACGTCGGTCTGGAGCACTATCCGGCGGGCCGTGCCGGGGACCCGCCTGCGATCTCGCTCGGCGGTCGGCTAAAGGACCTGGCCCTGCCGCAGGGCCGGCTCAAGACCGGCACCCCGCCGCGGATCGACGGCCGCTCGATCGACTTCAGCCGAATGGAGGTGCAACCGGGCGACAGTGATCCGACCCCAGTGTTCTCCTTCCTCGGCAGCCCGGCACAGCACCCCCGTCAGCTGCCGTGCTGGATCACGCACACCAACGCCCGCACACACGAGATCATCCGCGGCGGGCTTGACCGATCGCCGATGTACACCGGCGTGATCGAAGGCGTCGGACCGCGCTACTGTCCGTCGATCGAGGACAAGATCCACCGGTTCGCCCACAAGGACGCCCATCAGATCTTCCTCGAGCCGGAAGGCCTGACGACCCACGAGATCTACCCGAATGGCGTGTCTACCAGCCTGCCGTTCGATGTGCAGGTCGAGCTGGTCCGCTCGATGATCGGCCTGGAGCGCGCGCACATCCTTCGCCCCGGCTATGCGATCGAATACGACTACTACGACCCCCGCGCGCTGAAGACCTCGCTCGAGTCGAAGCTCATCGGCGGTCTGTTCTTCGCCGGCCAGATCAATGGCACCACCGGCTACGAGGAGGCGGCAGCTCAAGGCTTGCTCGCCGGCCTGAACGCGGCCCTCCAGGTCACCGACCGTGGCCCCTGGTGCCCGGCCCGCAACGAGGCCTACCTCGGCGTGCTGGTCGATGACCTGATCACGCGGGGCGTCTCCGAGCCGTACCGGATGTTCACCAGCCGGGCGGAGTACCGCCTGAGCCTGCGGGAAGACAACGCCGACCTGCGGCTGACTGCGATAGGCCGCGAGCTCGGCTGCGTTGACGACGTGCGCTGGGATGCCTTCTGCCGCAAGCGCGATGCGATCGAGGCCGAACTCCAGCGGCTGCGCAGCACCTGGGTGAACCCCCGCGTGCTCGAGGCTGCCGCCGCCACCGCGCTGCTCGGTGCGCCGCTCGAGCGCGACTACGCGTTGGCCGACCTCGTGAAGCGGCCGGACGTCAGCTATGCCGCGGTCGTCGCGGCAGTCGGCGGACCGGGTGCGAGCGATCCGTCGGTCGCCGAGCAGGTGGAGATTCAGCTGAAGTATGCCGGCTACATCACGCGACAGCAGGCCGAGGTGGTGCGGCAGGGCCAGCAGGAGCATCAGCCGATCCCCGAGGGCCTGGACTACACCGAGGTTCGCGGCCTGTCGTTCGAGGCCCGCCAGCGCCTCGCTCAGCACCGGCCGCAGACGGTGGGTCAGGCTGGGCGAATCCAGGGCATGACGCCGGCCGCGATCTCCCTGCTGCTCGTCCACCTCAAGCGCATGCGCGCGGGCGCGTCGCGGGATGCAGCCTGACCGTCGCCTGTCGGGCGGTAAGGTCGACTTGCCGGCCTTGCTCGCGCAGGGCTCGGCCGAGCTCGGCCTGTCGCTGGATGAGGCAACGCTGCGCCGGCTGCTCGACTACCTCGTGCTGCTGCGCAAGTGGAACTCGGTCTACAACCTGACCTCGGTCCGCGACCCGGCCCAGATGCTCGTCCAGCATCTGCTGGACTCGCTGGCGATCGTGCCGGCCTTGCGTAAGCGCCTGGACCTGGACCGCGCGACCCTCGCCGACATCGGCTCGGGCGCCGGCCTGCCGGGTCTGGTGATCGCGATCCTGCATCCTGCCACGCTAGTGGTATCCATCGAGCCAGTCGGTAAGAAGACGGCCTTTCAACGCCAGGTATGCGCAGAGCTTGCACTGACCAACGTCGAGGTCGTCACGGCTCGCGCCGAGACGCTGGGCCGGACCGTCGACCTGGTCCTGTGCCGTGCCTTCGCCACGCTGGTGGACTTCGTCGACGCCGCCGCCGGCCTGACCGGACCCGATACCCTGCTGGCCGCGATGAAGGGTCAGCGGCGCGAGATCGCCGATGAGCTCGAGGCGCTGCCCGTCGACTGCACCGCCGGCATCGAGCCGATCCGCGTTCCCTTCCTCGACGCCGAGCGTCACCTCGTGCTGATCCGACGTGGCCCGACGGCCGCCCGGCCGGCCTGATTTCTTCCCGGAGCCGCCCACCCGTGGCCAAGATCTTCGCCATCGCGAACCAGAAAGGTGGGGTCGGCAAGACCACCACCTCGGTCAACCTCGCCGCCGCCCTCGCACGCCTGGGCAAGCGGGTGCTGCTGGTCGACCTCGACCCGCAGGGCAACGCGACCATGGGCAGCGGCATCGACAAGCGAACCTTGGAGCGCACGGTCTACCAAGTGCTGATCGGTCTGTCGGACGTCACCGAGGCGAGCGTGCGCAGTGAGGCGGGCGGCTACGACGTGCTCCCCGCCAACCGCGAGCTCGCCGGCGCCGAGATCGAGCTGGTCGACTTCGACGAGCGCGAGACGCGCCTGAAGGAGGCGCTCGCCGCGGTCGACGACCAGTACGACTTCGTGCTGATCGACGCGCCGCCCGCGCTGTCGCTGCTCACTCTGAACGGCCTGTGCGCGGCCCACGGCGTGGTGATCCCGATGCAGTGCGAGTACTACGCGCTCGAGGGCCTCTCGGACCTGGTCGCCACGATCAAGAAGGTCCATGCCAACCTGAACACCAACCTCAAGGTGATCGGGCTGCTGCGTGTGATGTTCGATTCGCGGATGATGCTGTCGCAGCAGGTCTCCGCGCAGCTCGAGCGGCACTTCGGCGACAAGGTCTTCCGCTCGGTGATCCCGCGCAACGTCCGCCTCGCCGAGGCGCCCAGCCACGGCGTCCCGGGCGTCGTCTTCGATCCGTCCTCCAAGGGCGCGAAGGCATACATCGATTTCGGCGCCGAGATGATCGAGCGCCTCGACACCCTCTGACCCGCAGCACGGACCCCTTTGTGATGACAACATCCGCCGCCACCCCCCGCAAGCTCAAGGGCCTCGGCCGAGGCCTGGACAACCTGCTTGGCGCGGACCGTCCGCCGCCGACACTCGACCTTTCGGGCGCGCCGCTGCCGCCGGTCGTCCTGCCGTTGGCGGTGCTGCAGGCCGGCCGTTACCAGCCCCGCACCCGGATGGACGAGGCCGCGCTGCAGGAACTCGCTGCCTCGATCCGGAACCACGGCGTGATGCAGCCGCTGCTGGTGCGCGCGATCGACGTCGGCCGCTACGAGATCATCGCCGGCGAGCGCCGCTTTCGGGCGGCCCAGTTGGCGGGTCTCGACGACGTGCCGGTGCTGGTGCGCGAGGTCAGTGACCAGAACGCGCTGGCGATGGCGCTGATCGAGAACATCCAGCGCGAGGACCTGAACCCGCTCGAGGAGGCGCAGGCGATCCGCCGGCTACTCGACGAGTTCCAGTACACGCATGAGCAGGCCTCCGAGGCGATCGGCCGCTCGCGCAGCGCCACTTCGAACCTGCTGCGCCTGCTGAACCTGGCCGAGCCGGTCCAGACGATGCTGCTCGCCGGGGACCTGGAGATGGGCCATGCGCGCGCGCTGCTCGCGCTCGAGCGTGCGCAGCAGATCCTTGCGGCCAACCGGGTCGTCGAGAAGCGGCTATCGGTGCGCGACACCGAGAAGCTGGTGGTGCAGACCGCGGCGGACCCGTCGGGTATGCCCGGCACCGCGACGGGCGGGCGGCCACGCCGCACCGTCGATGCCGACCTCGCCCGCCTGCAGGAGAGGCTCGCCGACCACTTGAATGCGCCGGTCGAGTTGCACACGAACGCGCGCGGCAAGGGCAGGCTGGTGATCCACTTCGACTCGGTCGAGCAGTTCGAGGGGCTGCGCGCCGCCCTTGGGCTGGACACCGACGCGCTGGGCGACTGAACGGTACAGCGTGCACAAGCACACAGGGGGCGAGGGCAGGGCGAGCCCCGCGCAGCGACCGGCGAGTCTCGGCGCAGCGGCCTGGGCGACCCAGACCGCGCGCAGCACCCCTCAGATCCCGGTGGCCTTCCTGAGGAAGTCCGCGCGGTCAATCGACTTGACCGACAGGTCGCGGACGTCGCCGTCCTTGAAGAGCTTCAGTGGAATCGTCGCCCCGGCCGGGCCGACCTTCCACACTTTGCGGTAGAACTCCGCCTGGTCGGTGACCTTCTCGCCGGCCACGCCGACGATGATGTCACCGGGTGTCACGCCGGCAGATTCGGCCGGCCCGTTGCGGGTGACGCGCACCACCATCAGGTTGCCGCGCACGCTCTCGGTGGTCACGCCCAGCCACGGATCCGCGCCTTCGCCGCGCCGCCCCTTGGCGAGCAGGTCGGCCATGATCGGCTTGACCAGATTCACCGGCACCCACAGGTTGCCCGGGACGCCCTGCTGCCCGGACGCCGCGTCGTTGACGATCAGCGAACCCACGCCGATCAGCCGGCCGTCGTCGACCGAGATCAGCGCCGCGCCGCTCCAGTTGTTGACCGGCGGGAACGTGAAGATCGCAGTCTCCAGCAGATACTCCCAGCCCGCCGCGAAGGTCTTGCGCGACAGCACGACGATCTCGGTGGCCTCGGGCTCGCCGTGGCCGAGCGTGAGCACACGCTGCTTCTCCTGCACCCGGTCGGAGTCGCCGAGCGCCATCGGCCGGCCGTCCACCGGAAGCACCGTGCGCACCAGTCCGAAGCCGGTCTTGTGGTCGTAGCCGGCGACCGAGGCGGGGATTCGCTTGCCGGAGGCGGTGGTGACCATCACCGCGTCTGCCTCGAGCGTGAGGTAGCCGATGGTGAGGACCGTGCGCTCGTCGAGGATGATCCCAGTGCCGACCCGATCGGCGCCCAGGCTCTGCGCAGAGGTTGCGTCTTCGGGCACCTTGGCGTCGAGGCGCACGATCGACTCGTTGAAGCGGGTCAGGTCACCGACACCGGGAGAGGGCGTGCGCGGACGCGCGGGCGGCCGGGCCTGCTGCGCCCACGCGGCCCCGGGCAGCGCCCCGGCCGCGAAGGCCGCTGCCACCCCCGCCGCCAGGCCCGCCGAGACCCGCCGCCGGGACACCGTCGGCACGGACGCCGGCTCGGACGCCGCGCCGGCCTGCGCCGCCGGGCAAGACTCGGCGACACCGCCGTTGCGAGACACGCTGCGCATCCGAATCTCCCGAGGCTGGACTGACCGATTGTTCGGTCCCGGCGCCGAAAACGCAAGGCCGCCGGCCGGTTGCTGCCGGCAGGGGCCGCATCGAACCCGACCCCCGTTCGAAGCGCGCTGCGAATCGGTACGACGAAATCCCGATCCCGGCATCACAGGCCCGTCCGCGGAGATGGTGCGATGCGTCACGACGCCTCGCATTCTTTGACCGGGACGGCCCATTCCCCTATAATCTGCAGTCTTTGCCCGCCGCACGTCTGGTCGCGATTTCAGTAATGTTCATCGCGGTCGGTCTGCAAGTCGCCACAGTCGCAGTGCTGGCTCTTGTCGCCAGCGTCCTGTTTGGCTGGACGAGCGCCAAGTTCCTGTTGCTCGGCGGCGCGGTGGCAATCATTCCGAACGGTCTGTTTGCGTTGCGACTGGCGAGTCAGCGGGGTCGGGCTGCGGAGTCTTATCCCGCAGTCTTCTTCCTCGGTGAGTTCGCCAAGATCGGTCTGACGATCGCCCTGCTGGCTGGGGTCGAGCGCTCGATCGAGTCGGTACGCTGGTTGCCGCTGCTCATCGGGTTGATTGCCGCCTTGCAGGCTCCGCTCTTCGCGCTGCTCGTTCAGCACGACGTGTCGGGGCCGAGCCAGACGGAAGGGGCCCCGGGGGACGGGGTGCCGGACGACGCGGTGGCGGGCCGTAGACGACGATGAACTGACTGTCCTCGCGACATCTTGATGCCATGGCCGACGCCGCCCACGCACCGACAGCCTCTGAATACATTGTTCATCACCTGGCGCATTTCAATTCGTCCGGGCAAGTTCAAGGGAAGGTGGTCGACTTCTCGATCATCAATGTCGACACGGTGTTCTGGTCGATCGCGATGGGCCTGCTGGGTGCGGGGCTGATGTACGCCGCGTCGCGCTCGGTCACCTCCGGTGTTCCGGGGCGGTTCGTCGGGGCGATCGAATCCCTCGTCGAGTTCGTTCACGAACAATCGCGCTCCATCGTCAAGGGCGATCTCGCCTACATCGCCCCGTTGGCGCTGGTGTCGTTCGTGTGGATCTTCCTCATGAACGCGATGGACCTGCTCCCGGTCGATCTGATCCCGAAACTCTGGGAGCTCTACTTCGGCGCCACCGGTCGTGACCCGCATCACGCCTACATGCGTGTCGTGCCGACGGCGGACTTGAACGCCACGCTCGCCATGTCGCTGGTCGTGCTGGGCGCGTCGATCTACTACGGCATCAAGATCAAGGGTGCGGGCGGCTTCGTGCATGAACTGTTCTCCGCCCCGTTCGGCAGCAGCATCCTTCTCGCGCCGTTCAACTTCCTGTTGCAACTGATCGAGTACGCGGCCAAGACCGTATCGCTCGGCATGCGGTTGTTCGGAAACATGTTCGCGGGCGAATTGGTGTTCATGCTGATCGCGCTCCTCGGCGGTACCGCCACGTGGTGGGGTGCCGGCATGCATTTCGCCGCCGGCCTGGGCTGGGCGATCTTCCACATCCTGATCATCGCGCTCCAGGCGTTCATCTTCATGATGCTCACCCTGGTCTATATCGGCCAGGCGCACGAGCACCATTGATTCCCGCTTCGTTTTCGAAGACCCCAGCACCACCCCCCAATCGGTCAAGCAAGACCACGGTCAACCACAAGGAGTCGTCATGACCAACGTTGCATTCGTCGCGATCGCCGCCGGCATGATCATCGGCCTCGGCGCACTGGGCGCCTGTATCGGGATCGCCATGATGGGCGGCAAGTATCTCGAGGCAGCCGCCCGTCAGCCCGAGCTGATGGACAAGCTGCAGACCAAGATGTTCCTGCTGGCCGGCCTGATCGACGCTGCGTTCCTGATCGGCGTTGGTATCGCGATGATGTTCGCGTTCGCCAATCCCTTCCAGTGATCCAGGGCTGAACTCAGCGATCGGCTCGGCATCGTGCCGACCACCGTGGAACCCTTCATAGGAAATCGGTCGTGAACATCAACGCGACGCTATTCGTCCAGATCGTCGTGTTCCTGGCGCTCTGGGTCTTCACGGCGAAGTTCGTGTGGCCGCCGATCGTCAAGGCACTCGACGAGCGCAGCAAGCGCATCGCCGACGGTCTGGCCGCCGCCGACAAGGCGAAGACCGATCTCGCCGCCGCAGAGAAACGCGTACAGGCCGAGATCAACCAGGCCCGTGCAAGCGCTGCCGAGGTCCGTGCCTCCGGCGAGAAGCACGCTGCTTCGTTGATCGAGGAAGCCCGAACCGAAGGCGCACGCATCGTCACCGAGGCCCGCAAGGCCGCCGAAGACGAGGCCGCCCTGGCTGCCCAGCGCGCCAAGGACCAGCTCCGCGAGCAGGTCGCCACGCTGGCGGTCGCCGGCGCCGAGCGCATCCTCAAGCGCGAGATCGACGCGTCCCGGCACGCCGAGCTGCTCACCGGCCTGAAGGCCGAGCTGCGCTGAGGGCCGACGCACATCATGGCTGAATCGCTCACCATCGCCCGGCCGTATGCCGAGGCCGCCTTCAAGCTGGCCCGCGAGGCCAACGCGCTGCCGCAGTGGTCCGACGCGCTCGGGCGCCTGTCGGCGGTGGTGCGCAGCGAAGGCGCGCACGGCCTGATCGGCAACCCCGGGGTCACTGACGCGCAGGTCGCCACGCTGGTCTCCGACGTCGCAGGCACCTTGTCGCGCGAGCAGATGAACTTCGTGTCCGTCCTCGCCAGCAACGAGCGCCTCGAGGTGCTCCCGGAGATCGGGTCGATCTTCGAGGCACTGCGCAACTGTCACGAGGGTGTCCTCGATGCACAGGTCACCTCGGCCTACCCGCTGTCCGAACAGCAGGCTGCCGACGTGGTCGCCACGCTGGAAGCCAAGTACAGCCGCAAGGTCAAGGTCACGGTCCGCGTCGACGCCGATCTGATCGGCGGCATCTCGATCCGCATCGGAGATGAGGTGATGGACGCCTCGGTCCGCGGCAAGCTCGCGCAGCTCGCTGACGCGCTCATGAACTGAGCGCGACGAAACAGGAAGGAACGAACCCATGCAGCTCAATCCCGCCGAAATCAGCGAACTGCTGAAGACCAAGATCCAGAACCTGGGCATCGCGGCCGATACCCGCAACCAGGGCACGGTTGTCTCCGTCACCGACGGCATCTGCCGCATCCACGGCCTGTCCGGCGTGATGCAGGGCGAGATGATCGAATTCCCGGGCAACACCATCGGCCTGGCGCTGAACCTCGAGCGCGACTCGGTCGGCGCCGTGGTGCTGGGCGAGTACACGCACATCACCGAGGGCGACGTCGTCAAGGCGACCGGCAAGATCCTCTCGGTGCCGGTCGGCCCCGAGCTGATTGGCCGCGTCGTGAAC
>JBIPLJ010000093.1:0-10545 GCA_044368415.1 Burkholderiaceae bacterium | reverse complement strand
ACGCTCCTCGTGCGTCAGCAGCAATTCGCGCTTCGGTCTTCCCGTTCTCATCGCGGCATCTCCGTTCACAAGACACCGAACTGACATGCAAGATTAATGCCACAAACTAACGGGACAGGACACTAGCAGTGCTTTGAACATTCGGAACATGACGATCTCCTTAGATCGGATGGTTTTGTGACTGTGCACACCGGTCGGCCGTGCTCGGGCACCTGGGCCGGACAAAAACACTGTACCAGCGAGTCACGGAAAAGTGAACCACATAGTCACACTATGACCTATAAGTCACACTCATCCGAAGGGTGCTGACTTCGCCTTCCGGCGCCGCTTCAGGCGGTGCGTGGCATCATCCGGCCGCCCCGACCCCTTCGGCGCCTCGCCGACAGGCACTCCGCGATGTTGCGTGTCGTCCTCATCCATCCCGAGATCCCACCGAACACCGGCAACGTGATCCGCTTGTGCGCCAACACCGGCGCGGCGTTGCACCTCGTCGAGCCGCTGGGGTTCGAACTCGACGACGCGAAGCTGCGGCGCGCCGGGCTCGACTATCACGAGTGGGCGGGCCTTCGGGTGCATGCGAGTTGGGCGGCGTTGCTGGCCGCCGAGTTGCCCGATCCGGAGCGGATGTTTGCGTTGACCACACACGGCACGCGCCGACCGGTCGACGTCGCGTTCCTCGAGGACGACTGGCTGGTGTTCGGCGCCGAGAGCGCGGGGCTGCCGCCGGCACTGCGCGAGTCGTTCGCGCCGGAGCGTCGGCTGCGCCTGCCGATGCGACCGAACAACCGCAGCATGAACCTGTCGAACGCGGTGGCCGTGACGGTGTTCGAGGCTTGGCGGCAGCTGGGCTACGTGGGCGCGGGCTGAGGATTGGGGTCGGAGCGCCGCTCAGGAGGTGGCCATCCCCGCCCGCGCGCCGAGCCGCACCGAGATCCGTTCGGCCGCCACCGCTTGGCCCTCGCGCGCCTCGGCGACAGACACCGCGACGTCGCGCTGCGGCCCGGCTGAACGCGGAGATCGCCGCCCTGCTGGCGAACTGAGAGTCTTCAGGCCATCTTGAAGGTCGCGCTGCCGCGCGCGATCACGCGCTCGCCAGCGATCACGCGGCACTCGACGAAGGCGAGCGAGCGGCCCACCCGCACCACCGCCGGCAGCACTTCGATCAGGTCGCCGGGGCGGGCCGAGTCGACGAAGTCGATGTTCAGCGACACGGTCAGCGCGGCCTTCGGATCGAGCCCGTCGGCACGCGCCGCGAGGCCGGCGGACAGGCCCATGGCGTTGTCGGCGAGCGCGCAGATCAGCCCGCCGTGCGCGAGGCCGCGCGAGTTGCAGTGCGGCTCGCGCACCTCGACCGCGAGCGCGAGCGCGCGCTCGCCCCGGCGCGCCCAGATGGGCTCCCAGGGCGCGGTCAGCGGGCTCGTGCGGTCGTGCTTCGTCCAGCCTTCGGGCGGGGTCGAGAGCGTAGACACGGGCTCGGTCATCGGCGCCCTCAGAACCCCTGGAAGGTCGCGAACCCGGCCACCGGCTCGCGCTCGGTCTGCAGCGTGTTGATCACCGCATCGGGGTCGGCCCAGCCGAGCGACATCCCGCAGACCAGCGTCTCGTTGGCCGGCATGCCGATCACCTCGGCGATGATCCGGTGGTACTCGAGAAACGCCGCCTGCGGGCAGGTGTCGAGGCCGCGCGCGCGCGCCGCGGTCATCAAAGCCTGCAGGAACATCCCGCAATCGACCAGGCTGCCGCGCTCCATGCTGCGGTCCATCGTGATCATCAGCCCGACCGGCGCGCCGAAGAACTCGTAGTTGCGCCCGTGCTGGCGGTGTGTCTTCTCGAAGTCGCCCTTCGTGATGCCGAGCAACCCGTACATGTCCCAGCCGATCTTGCGGCGCCGGTCGATGAAGGGCGACACCCACTTCTCCGGGTAGTAGGCGTATTCGCGCGTGTGGCGCTTCGCCTCCTCGGGGTCGTCGAAGGCGGCCAGCACGCGCCGCGTCAGCTCGGCCCGCTTCTCGCCGGCGACGACATGCACCTTCCACGGCTGGATGTTGGTGCCAGAGGGCGCGCGCGCGGCCACCCGCAGGATGGCCTCGACCGTCTCGCGCGGCACCGGCGTGGGCAGGAACGCTCGGATCGACTGTCGGGACACGATCGCATCGTCGGCATCCCGGCAGGGCTGGTGGCGGGTCGTCGGGTCGAAGGACATGGCGTTCGGGGGGTCCGGTGTGAGGGTCTTCGGGATTATGCCGCCGAGCCGGACGAGCCCGGCGCTGCACGCACCGCGGACGAGGCCGCCAGGCCCAGCCGGGCGAGCGCCGCCTCGATCGTCGGAAACAGCTCGAGGGCGGCCACGTCGCGCTCGCCCGCCAGCCCGTGGCCGACGAAGGCACGCAGGCTGGCCGCCAGCGCATCGAAATAGCCGGCGTCGCTGACCACGGCGATGGGCTTGGCGTGCTCGCCGAGCTGGCGCAAGGTCAGCACCTCGAACAGCTCGTCGAGCGTGCCCAGGCCGCCGGGCAGGGTGAGGAAGGCATCGGACAGCTCGATCATCCGCTGTTTGCGCACCTGCATGTCGGCGACCACCTCCAGGCGCGAGAGCCCGCGGTGCCCGACCTCGCGGTTCATCAGCACCGCCGGGATCACGCCGAGCACTTCGCCGCCCTCGGCGAGCGCGGCATCGGCGAGCGCGCCCATCATGCCGACGCTGCCGCCGCCGTACACGACGGTGGCGCCGCAGGCCGCGAGCAGCGCGCCGGCACGGCGGGCGATCTCGAGGAAACGCGGCTCGGACCCGGGGCGGGCCCCGCAGAACACGCAGACGCTGAACGGACGGGACGGCTCGGTGGCGCTCATCGGTGGGTTTCGCCGAAACGGGGGTGGAGGGATCGGGGGTCAGTCATCTCTCGGCTCATGTACGAACTCGGCCTTGGGCTCGCGGGCGAGGAGCGCCGCGACCGCATCACGCGCGGCACGGCCCTCGAACAGCACGGCCCCGACCGCATCGGTGATCGGCAGCTCGACGCCGAGCCGGCGCGCCGCGCGGCGCACCGCCTCGCAGCAGGCCACGCCCTCGGCCACGTGGCCGAGCGACGCGAGGACCGCTTCGAGGGTCTCGCCGCGGCCCAGCGCCAGCCCGACGCGCCGATTGCGCGACAGGTCGCCGGTACAGGTGAGGACCAGGTCGCCGACACCGGCCAGCCCCATGAAGGTCTCGGGCTGCGCGCCGAGCGCCGCGCCGAAGCGACCGATCTCGGCCAGGCCGCGGGTGAGCAGCGCCGCTCGCGCGTTCAGGCCGAGCCCGAGGCCGTCGGAGATGCCGGTGGCGATGGCCATGATGTTCTTCAGCGCGCCGGCCACTTCGACGCCGACCAGGTCGGCGCTGCGGTAGATGCGGGCGGCGCCGTGATGGAAGGCCTCGAGCGCCGCCGCCGCGACCTCTGCATGCAGCGACGCGACGGTCAGCGCCACCGGCAAGCCAGCGGCCACCTCCTGAGCGAAGCTCGGGCCGGACAGGGCGCCGCAGGCCACGCCCGGCCAAGCGTCGGCCATCACCTGATGGGGCAGCAGCCCGGTGCCTGTCTCCAGGCCCTTGCACAGCCAGAGCACCGGCGGCGCGCCCGCGGGCCGCGCGGCCGCGAGCGCGACGGCCACCGGCCGCAGGCCGGCGACCGAGGTCGCGATCACGGTCAGGTCGGCGCCCTCAAGCGCGACGCCAACCTCCGAGGTTGCCGAGATCGGCCCGTCGAGCGGCACGCCCGGCAGGTAGCGGACGTTCTCGCGGGCGGTGGCGATGGCCGTGGCCTGCGCCGGATCACGCACCCACAGGCTCACCGCGTGCCGCGCTGACGCGTGACGCGCCAGGGCCGTGCCCCAGGCGCCCGCGCCGAAGACGGCGAGCTTCACGACGGCCGGGGGGCCGGCCCGCTCACAAGCCCCAGACCTCGGTGGCGCGCACGAAGCCGGAACCGCCCTCGCGGTGCCGCACGCGCACCCAGCCGGTGGGCGACTCGCCGGCGGCCGGGTCGGCGAGCTCGAGCAGCACACCGCGGTCGGCCTGCAGCACGACCGCCGCCGCATCCTGCGGCTCGCGGCGCACGGTGGCGGGTGACGCGGTCACGACGCTGCGCCGCTCGCCGAGGTCTGCGCGCTCGATCCAGACGACGTCGCCGGCAACGTCGCGCACCTTGACCCACTGCCCGAGGATGGAGATCACCTCGAGCGGCATCCCGCGCGGCGCGGCGAACAGCTTGCGCGCCTGCTTCGACGGGCCGTCGTAAAGCACCGCGGGGGCCGCGACGCCGCGGACCTCGGCGAGCGCGACCGCGGCGGGCGCAAGGAACGCCGCCGCGACGAGCGGGACGACGGCTGCGGCGGCGGACCGGCGCATCGCCCCGGCCCTCAGTTGACCCGGCCGGGCACGATGATCTGCGGGCCGCCGGCGGGCGCCGCCGCCTGCTGCTGCATCTTCTGCTGGTACAACGCCTCGAAGTTGATCTCGGCAAGGTGGATCGGCGGGAAGCCGGCTCGCGAGACGATGTCGGCGATGTTCGCGCGCAGGTAGGGATAGATGACGTTCGGGCAGACGACGTTGATGACCACCGGCATCTGCTCGGCCGGGATGTTCCGGATATCGAAGATGCCGGCCTGCTTGGCCTCAACCAGGAAGACGATCTTGTCGGCGCCGATCTTGGTGGTGACCGTGGCCAGCACCGTCACCTCGTGAATCGACTCGGTCAGCGCCTCGTGGCTGGAGTCGATCGCGATCTCGACCGCGGGGGCCTGCTGCTCGAGGAAGATCCGCGGCGCGCCGGGGATCTCGAGCGACAGGTCCTTCAGGTACATGCGCTGGATCTGGAAGACCGGCTGATTGGCATCGCTCATGAAACGGGATCCTTGGGGGGGAGAGCGGGTGGAACCGCTCAGGGGTGGGACGGCTCAGGCCTGCAGCAGCGGCAGCAGGCCGCCGGCGCGATCGAGCGCCTGCAGGTCGTCGCAGCCGCCGACATGGGTCTCGCCGATGTAGATCTGGGGCACGGTGCGCCGGCCGGTGCGCGCGATCATCGCGTCGCGCTCGGCGGGCGCCTCGTCGATGCGGATCTTGTCGATGTCGGACACGCCGCGCTGGCGCAGCAGCGACTCGGCGCGGATGCAGTAGGGGCACACTGCCGTGCAGTACATCGTGACCTTGGCGCTCATCTGGGGTCCCTTTCCGGTCAGGACTTCTTGACGACGGGCAGGCCGGCCTGCTGCCAGCCCGACAGGCCGCCGTCGAGGCAGAACACGTCGGCGCGGCCGGCCTTACGAAGCACCGACGCCGCGCGCGCGGAGCGCGAGCCGCTCGCGCAAACCACTACGACCGCCTTGCCGGCGGGCAATTCGGCCGCCCGCTTGCCGATCTCGGCGGTGGGGATGTTGCGGCTGTTGGCCAGGTGGCCGGCGGCGTACTCGGCGGGCTGGCGCACGTCCACGATCACCGCCCCGTCATTGATCAGGCGGGTCGCCTGCAGGGTGCCGACACTCGCCCCGGCGAGCTGCCGGGTGACCAACGGCCACAGCAGCATCGCGCCCGAAACGAACGCGATGACGATCAGGAAGATGTTCTGGAGGACGAAATCCACGGCGCAGCCTGGAGGGGTTAACTCAAAATTATAGAATAGACCGCGACCCACCTACTCTGAACCATGACCTACACCCTCGTGCTGCTTCGCCACGGCGAGAGCCAGTGGAACCTGGAGAACCGGTTCACCGGCTGGACCGACGTCGACCTGACGCCCAACGGGCTCGCCGAGGCGCGCCGCGCAGGCGAGCTGCTCCGCGCCGAGGGATTCACCTTCGACCTCTGTTACACCTCGATGCTGCGCCGCGCGATCCGCACGCTCTGGACGGTGCTCGACGAGATGGACCTGATGTGGCTGCCGGTCGTGCATTCCTGGCGCCTCAACGAGCGCCACTACGGCGCGCTGCAGGGCCTGAACAAGGCCGAGACGGCCGCGCAGTATGGCGACGAGCAGGTCCTGATCTGGCGCCGCGCCTACGGGATCGCCCCGCAGCCGCTGCCGGAGGGCGATCCGCGCCAGGCCCAGGGCGACCCCCGCTACACGCGTCTGCGCCCGGAGGACATCCCGCGCACCGAATGCCTGGCGGACACAGTGGCGCGGGTCGTCCCGTTTTGGAACGAGTCGATCGCCCCATCGATCCGGCTCGGCCGCAAGGTGGTGGTCGCCGCGCACGGCAACTCGCTGCGCGCGCTGGTCAAACACCTCGACGGGATCCCGGAGGACGAGATCGTCAACCTGAACATCCCGACCGCCCGACCCCTCGTCTACGAGCTCGACGACGCACTGCGCCCGATCTCGCGCCGGTACCTGGGCGATCAGGCGGAGATCGAGGCGGCGATGGCGGCGGTAGCGGCCCAGGGACGCAGCAAGGGTTGAGCCGGGCACGACGTGCCGCCGTCGGAGCCCCCGGGCACCGACCGCCCGGCGTGGTCGTCGGCCCCGCCGATCGGCGTGGGGCGGGTTTTTCTCACCCCGGCGCGCAGCCGCCTTTCAAGCGGCGCGCGCATGCGTATACTGAGTCTTCAACTGTGGCAACTCCGGTCTGGCGCCCGTATTCGGGCCAGCGGCGTACCACGTCGGCGCCCTCGACATGAAGACTAAGCTCAAGCCTCTTGCCCTTCTCAGTGCCGGCGCCATCGCCGGCATCCTGGTCAGCCTCGGCGTCACCGCGGTGGCGCAGCGCGACGCGCGCTCCGCGCTCCCGCTCGAGGACCTGAGACAGTTCAGCGACGTCTTCGGCGCCATCAAGGCGTTCTACGTCGAGCCGGTCGAGGACAAGAAGCTGATCCAGGAAGCGATCAGCGGCATGGTCACCGGCCTGGATCCGCATTCCGCATTCCTCGACGCCGACGCCTTCAAGGAACTGCAGGTCGGCACGCAGGGCGAGTTCGGCGGTCTCGGCATCGAGGTCGGCACCGAGGACGGCTTCGTCAAGGTGGTCTCTCCGATCGAGGACACCCCGGCGTTCCGCGCTGGCGTCAAGTCGGGCGACCTGATCATCAAGATCGACGAGAAACCGACCAAGGGCATGCCGCTCAACGACGCGGTCAAGCTGATGCGGGGCAAGCCCAAGAGCCCGGTCACGTTGACGCTCAGCCGCAAGGGCGAGACCCGGCCGATCGTCGTGACGCTGGTGCGCGACGTGATCCGCGTCCAGTCGGTCCGCTCCAAGGTCATCGAGCCGGGCTACGGCTACGTGCGCCTGACCCAGTTCCAGGAGATGACCGTCGACAACATGGTCCGGCACCTGGGCACGCTCGACAAGCAGGGCGCGACGAAGGGCCTGGTCCTCGACCTGCGCAACGACCCGGGCGGCCTGCTGCACGGCGCGGTCGGCGTGTCGGCGGCGTTCCTGCCGCAGAAGACGCTGGTCGTGTCCACCGACGGCCGCACCGAGGATGCCAAGCGAAAGTACATCGCCAGTCCCGAGGACTACATGCGCGGTAGCCGCGACGACATCCTGTCCAAGCTGCCGGGCTGGGTCAAGAACGTGCCGATGGTCGTGCTGGTCAACGCGGGCTCCGCGTCGGCCTCCGAGATCGTCGCCGGCGCGCTGCAGGACCACAAACGCGCGGTCGTGATCGGCACCCAGACCTTCGGCAAGGGCTCGGTGCAGTCGATCCTGCCGCTGACCAACAACACGGCCATCAAGCTGACCACGGCGCGCTACTACACGCCGGCCGGCCGCTCCATCCAGGCCAAGGGCATCACCCCCGACTTCCTCGTCGAGGAGACCCCCGACGGCGACATCTCCCAGTTCCGTGTCCGTGAGGCCGATCTGACCCGTCACCTGTCGAACGACAAGGACAAGGAAGACAAGCCTTCGGTGCCGCGTGCCGGCGACCAGACCAACGAGAAGCTGCGCGACCGCAAGCCGATCGAGTTCGGCGCGCCCGACGACTACCAGCTGCAGCAGGCGATGAACCACTTGAAGGGCCAGCCGGTGCAGGTCGCCAAGAAGGACACCGTGGCCGCCGCCGACTCCAAGGAGCCGGCCAAGCCCGCGTCGAAGTGAACGCGGCGCGCCAGCGCGGCGCCGCGGCGTGAACGACGCGCAACTCCTGCGCTACAGCCGGCACATCCTGCTCGACGAGATGGGCGTCGAGGCGCAGGAGCGCCTGCTGGCTTCGACGGCGCTGGTGGTCGGTGCGGGCGGGCTGGGCTCGCCCGCCGCGCTATACCTCGCCTCAGCCGGGGTCGGCCGGATCCTGCTCGCCGACGGCGACACCGTCGATCTGACGAACCTGCAGCGCCAGGTGCTGCACCGCGACGACCGGGTGGGGCTGGGCAAGGCCGAGTCCGGCCGGCGCTCGCTGCTGGAGACGAACCCGGAGGTCGAGGTGGTCGCGATCGCCGCCCGGCTCGAGGGCGACGCGCTGCGCGATGCGGTCCGCCGCACCACCGTCGTACTCGACTGCTGCGACAATTTCGCCACCCGCCATGCGGTGAACCGGGCCTGCGTCGAGGCCGGCGTGCCGCTGGTCTCAGGCGCGGCCATCCGCTTCGACGGCCAGCTCGCGGTGTTCGACACGCGCCGCGCCGACTCGCCCTGCTACCACTGTCTGTTCCCCGACGGCCAGGACGTCGAGGCGGTGCGCTGCGCCACCATGGGCGTGTTCGCGCCTCTCACCGGCATCGTCGGCACCATGCAGGCGGCCGAGGCGCTGAAGATCGCCGGCGGGTTCGGTACGCCGATGACGGGACAGTTGCTGCTGATCGACACCCGTACGATGTCGATCGACCGGATCCGCGTGCCGCGCGACCCAGGCTGCACGGTCTGCAGGCAGAGGCCGGCTGCTTAGTCGGGCAGCCGCTCAGCCGCGATGCCCTGCCAGGGCCGGGCCTGGGCCGACGCAGCGCGTGCAGCTCAGCGATTGTCGCCGCGAATCATGTAGTTCCCGTACAGCGACAGGAGCGACACGTGCCACCCGATCAGCCGGGACACCCGCCCGGTGCCGGTGATGCTCACGTTCGCGAAGCCGTGCGCGCGCAACCGCAGCTTCGGCGCGTCCGGGAAATGCTGGGACAGGTGGGCGACGCCGTAGACCGACTGACCGACTGACCGACTGACCGATGAGCCGGTTGCGCAGGTAGTGCGAATTCGGCGTCGTGAACACCGCGCTTCCGCCGATCTTGAGCACGCGCTGGATCTCGCAGAGCGTCGGGTCGACGTCTTTCTGCCCTGTCGGCACCTGCCGGTTGACGTCGAGGAGAAACACAGCGCAGTGTGGGTCGACATCCCCAGCGAGCTGTCGACCCGGTCAAGGGACACGCGCATGGCCGCCTACTACGCCTACGGCGCGTTCACGCCGTTGAGCTAAGTGAACTGCTGGCCCAAGCCGAAGCAGCGCACGCATCCGCCGGTGTGGATCCCCGGCGGCAGCTCGGTCAAGACCTGGGACTGCTGCACCGACGATGGCTTCCTCTACTGCGACCTGTCCTTCCAAGGCTACAGGCGCGCGGAGGTGTTCACGGACGGCTTCTGTGTCGAAGCGCAGCACCCGTACCGCGCTGAACTCGTCTCCCGAGTGGAGCACCGTCTGCGCGAAGTCCAATCCGGAGGCCGCACCCCAGAGTCGGGTGGCGTGTTCGAGCCGCGGCACGTCCACGGTATCGAAGGCGAGCCGGGGCTTCACCAGCCACGCCCGTCCTTCGTCGTCGCGCACGGTGGCCTTGGGCCGGGCGCCGCCAAGGCTCGACGCATGGACGAGCCGCCGGCGCAGCGTGCCGATGAGGGCGGGCCGTCCTTCGGCCATCGCACGCAACTCGCTCGACAGCGCATCGAGTTGAGCCAGCCGCGGCTTGCCCAGCACAGCGACCGAAGGCGTCTTCGAGCGCCCGACCGCCAGGGCCCCCCAGCGCTCGTCCTTGCCTGCCAGGACGAGGTATCGCACGGGCGGGGTGCCGGCTGGCAGCGTGTGTTCCTGCTGCAGCACCGCCTGCCCCCATGAATCCGGGCAGGCATCCCGCAGCACGTCGTGGAGCCCGCGGTATCGGGACGCGTTCCAGCGCTTGTCTGGATGGAAGGGCAGGCCGACCGGGTCGATGGACCAGGCGTGACCCGCAGCGACATAGCTCGGCGCGTAGCGGAACTCGCCCGAGCTCGAGCCGTCGGCGCCGGTCGTGGCCTGATACCGCCCGACGGTGGTCCACTCGCCCGAGCCGGGGCGCTGCAGGTAGACGTAGAACCGCTCTCAAGAAACAGAATTGAAGACGGCACAGTTCAAGCGGCGGTCTCCACGGGATTGATCTGGAAGCCCAGGGCAGCGGCTCTACGATTGAGGGCTGCGATGCTGCGCTGGCGCTGCCGCTCTTCGTAGCGTTGCTGGCCTTGGACGACGAAGGCTTCACCGCGGGTCAGCATGAACCGCCCCGGCTTTCCCCGAGGCCCCTTGGTTTGAGTCACGCCGACATGACGGACTCAGGGGACTGCGAATAGTAGTTGGCCTCGGCCTCGGCCGGCGGGATGTTCCCGATCGGCTCCAGCAAT
>JBIPLJ010000135.1:0-3190 GCA_044368415.1 Burkholderiaceae bacterium | reverse complement strand
CCCTGCCGCCAGCCACCTCCATTGTGGTGCAGACCCCTGTAAAGCTGGGTCAGCTCCAAGACAACCGCTACCAGCTGATCTCAGGCCTTCAGAAGGGTGATCGGGTGGTGGTGAGCAATACTGCTCTGTTGCGCTCCGGGATGCCGGTGAAGGTTTCGGCCGCCGCTTCCCCGAGCCTCTGAGGACCTGTCATGTCGCTCTCCGATAATTTCATCAAGCGGCCGGTTCTCACCACCGTCTGCAGCATCCTGATTGTGCTGGTGGGGCTGATTGCTATCCCCACCCTTCCGATTGAAAACCTCCCCAATATTGCGCCACCCCAGATTCAGGTGACGGCCACTTATGGTGGCGCAAACTCATTGGTGACGGAGCAAGCTGTTACCAATGTGCTGGAACAGCAGATTAATGGTGTTCCGGGTGCTGCCTACATCTCATCGTTGACCACGAACACCGGCGCCAGCACGGTGAACGTCTTTTTTGACGAGTCAACGGATATCAATATTGACCAGGTGAACGTGCAGAACCGCGTTTCACTGGCCATGCCTCAACTGCCCCAGCAGGTGAGTTCTACTGGTGTGTCTGTGTTGCAGACCACGCCATCGATTCTGCTGGCTTATCAGGTGAGTTCCACCGAAGGTCAGTTTGATCGCTCCTACATCAATGGCCTGATTTATGAGCAGCTCTACTACCAGCTAGAGCGTATCCCTGGTGTGGCTCAGGCCACCTTGTTTGGCGGCAGCAATCCAGCCTTCTGGTTGTTTGTTGACCCCAACAAGCTCACTGCCAACCAACTCACGGCTGATGATGTCGTAACGGCGGTGAAAAGCCAGAACGCGGTGGCCATTGGTGGTCTGGTGGGTGGTCCACCTGCGGGAGGGAATCAGATGTTCACCTACCCGATCCTGGTGGAGAACAACGGCAATTTGGTGTCTGTGGATCAGCTCAACGATCTGATCGTGGGCAAATCACCGGCAGGAAATCTTCTACGTCTGAGGGATGTCGGTGAGGCTACCTACGGCTTCAACACCTACTCCACCGCTGGTGTGGATCTTGCGAACCACCCGGCGATCACGGTGGGCGTCTATCAGACACCAGAGAGCAACGCCTTGCAGGTGAGTGAGGCGGTGGTGCAGCTGATGGATCAGTTCCGCGCCCAGGTTCCGCCCGGTATCACGATCAACGAGATCTACAACGTCGGCCAGTTCATCGAATCGGCGGTTGACGGTGTCACCGATGCGCTTGGTTTGGCGATCGTTTTGGTGCTGGTGATTCTGTTTCTGTTCCTGCAGGACTGGCGGGC
Source organism: Burkholderiaceae bacterium (assembly GCA_044368415.1). GTDB lineage: Bacteria > Pseudomonadota > Gammaproteobacteria > Burkholderiales > Burkholderiaceae_E > UBA4615. The sequence continues at coordinate 1,890 of JBIPLJ010000135.1, read as the reverse complement.
CACGGTGGTGCCGAGCTTGGCGATCCCGATCTCCTTGCTGGGTACCTTTGCCTTCATCAAGGTCTTTGGTTTCTCGATCAACCAGCTCACGCTGCTGGGTCTTGTGTTGGCCACGGGATTGGTGGTGGACGATGCGATTGTGGTGATCGAGGCAGTGGCCAAGAACCTCGAGAGCGGCATGAAGCCCCGTCAGGCTGCTCTCGCGTGTATGGGTGAGTTGATCGGAGCACTGATCGCCACCTCCCTGGTGTTGATGGCTGTGTTTGTGCCAGTGGCGTTCTATCCGGGCGGCATTGGCATCATTTATCGCCAGTTCGCCCTCACGATTGCGTTCGCGATTGCCATCTCCACCTTCAACGCCCTCACCTTCTCTCCGATGATGGCGGGCCTGATTCTGAAATCGGAGAAGCCGCCTCGCCCCAAGGGCTGGACCTGGACTGTGGCGGGCATCATCGTCGGCCTTGCGTTTGGACGCTTTAGTGCTGCGTCCTTTGGCTTTGGGGCATACATCTTTGGTGTGTTGCTGTTCGGTTTTGCCGGCAGCCGCCTGGCGACCATCTTCGATGGGTTCAATCACTGGTTCCAGCGCCTTGAGCACGCCTACGCCAATGTCCTGAAGGTGCTGATCCAGCGTCGCCGCCTGATCCTGATGGGTCTTGCCAGCGGCATCGTGGTGACCGCCATTGCATTTAATGCCCTGCCATCCGCCTTCATTCCCGAAGAGGATCAGGGTTATGGCCTCGGCATCTTCCAGCTCCAGAACGGCGCTTCCCTCTCCCAGACCCAGCAGGTGGGCGCTCAGATTGCCAAAGTTCTGAGTGAAGAGAAGGACATTGTCGCCGGAAGCGTGATCTCGGGAGCTGGCTTCAACGGCAACAGCCCTGATCAGGGCCTCTTCTTCTACGGCTTCAAGCCTCTTGAAGAGCGCTCCGGCAGCGAGAACAAAGCCCCGGCGATCGTGGATCGTCTCAATGAGAAGCTCTCCAAACTCGATTCCGGTTTGGTGAGAGCTGCTCAGCCGCCGGCGATTCCCGGTTTTTCGGCTCAAGGTGGCTTCTACTTCCAGTTCAACGATCTGAGCAACGGTGCGTATACCTTCCCCGAGCTCAATGCCATGGCCCAGCAGCTGATTGCAACCGGCACGCAGAGTGGTGAATTCTCAGCGCTCTACTCCCAGTTTGTGCCCAGCGCGCCGGCCTTCGGCCTGAAGATTGATCGCTCCATTCTTGGCACGCTGAATGTGGACTTCCAGCAGGCGATGCAGACCATCGCCGTGCTGGCAGGCGGCAACTACTCCGGCCTCACCTATGAGAGCGGTCAGGTGCGCAACATCTATGTGCAGTCGCAACCTGATGAGCGGAGCAGCCTTGAGGATGTGCTCAGCTACTACGTCCGCAACCGAGACGGAAAGATGGTTCAGGTGTCTGAGTTTGCCTCGGCGGATCTCACCAGCGCGCCACCAGTGATCAGCCACTACAACCTCTATCGCACCATTCTGGTGCAGGGTGTTGAAGCGATTGGTAAGAGCTCCGGTCAGGCACTCACCGCCATTCAGCAGATCTTCAACAGCCTCAACTTGAATAACATCGGCTACGCCTTTACTGGTATTGCTGCGTTGCAGTTGTCAGCCGGCAGTGCCAGCGTTCTGGTGTTCGCTCTCGGGATCCTGATCGTCTATCTCGTGCTATCAGCTCAGTACGAGAGCTATGTCACCCCTGTGGTGATCTTGATGACGGTGCCACTGGCCATGCTCGGTGCGCTGGTGTTCCTGTCGGTCCGCTCGATTGATCTGAACATCTATGCCCAGGTGGGTCTGGTGACCCTGATCGGCCTGGCGGCCAAGAACGGCATCTTGATTGTGGAGGTGGCCGAGCAACATCTTGAGGAGGG
>JBIPLJ010000047.1:0-34027 GCA_044368415.1 Burkholderiaceae bacterium | reverse complement strand
CGCCTTCCACGAACAGGACCTGCTGATCCGCACGACCGGCGACATCATCGCGATGTCGCCGCCGCTGATCGTCCAGCCCTCGCAGATCGACGAGATCGTCGGCAAGCTGCGCCGCGTGCTCACCTCGCTAGACTGAGCGGGCCTGACGCTCCCACCTGAGCGGACGGCCCCATGGCACGTGTCCACGCCGCCCGCGCAATCGAGCAGTCCCGCCGCTTCGGCGTGCGCGCCGTGGGGCCCGATGCGCTGCTGCGCTGGCTGGCCGCCGGCTGGGCCGACTTCATGCGCTGCCCGGTACCGGGGCTGGCCCACGGTGCCGCGCTCGCGGCCTTCGGCCTCGTGCTGGTCGCGCTCGGGCGCCGCCAGTTCTGGGGCCTGTCCGGCGCGCTGTCGGGCTTCCTGCTGGTTGCGCCGATCCTCGCCACCGGGCTCTATGCGATCAGCGCCGCGCTCGAGCGTGGCGAGCGCCCGACGCTGGGCACCGCGCTGCGCGCCTGGGTACCTCGCGACGGCCGGCTGATGCTGTTCGGCATGCTGCTGGCCGCGGCCGGGACCGGCTGGGTGGTGACCTCGGCCGCGCTGGTCACGTCCTTCGCCGCCGGCCCGGTCGCCGAGCCGCTCGACTTCGTGCGTCGCGTGGTGCTGGCCGAGGACTCGTTGCTGTTCGAGGGCTGGCTGGTGCTGGGCGGTGTGCTGGCCGCGCCAGTGTTCGCATCGACCGTCGTCGCCGTGCCGATGCTGATGGACCGTCCGGTCGGGGTGTTGTCGGCGGTGCTGACCAGTTGGCGCGTGGTGCTCGAGCAGCCGTTCACGATGGCGCTCTGGGCCGCGACGCTGGCCGCGCTGACGCTCGCCGGGTTGTTGACCGCGATGCTCGGCCTGCTGGTGGTGGTGCCGTGGCTTGGCCATGCGAGCTGGCATGCGTACCGCGACTTGGTCGAGCCGGCGCCCGGCGACCCGGGCGGAGCCTGAGCCGATGCCGTTCGGGCTGACCGAGGCTCAGGTCGCTGGGTTCGGGCTGAGCTTCGGCGTCGGCGCGTTCATGCTGTACATGGTGTTCATCATCCTGCAGCTCGCGCACGAATCGAAGGCCGGCAAGTTCGGTACCTTCGTGCTGTTCCTGGCGCTCGGACTCGGCTTCATCGGATTCATCGCCAAGGGCATCATCAAGTGGATGATCGACGGTCATTAGGATCGGTACCGGTGCATGGACCTGTACGTTGAGGACAGGACGATGAGGATCGCGGCGATCAGCGACATCCACGGCAACGCGCTAGCGCTCGAGGCCGTGCTGACCGATGCGCGCACGCGCGGCTACGACCGGCTCGTGCAGATCGGCGACGCGCTGTCCGGCCCGCTGTGGCCGCGCGAGACCGCCGAGATCCTGCGTGGGCTCGACGCGGTGCACGTGCGCGGCAAGCTGAGGATCTCGTCATGACGGCCACGCCCCGTCGCCATGAAGTCGGGCCCGAAGGCCCTGAGTGCGCCCAGCACGTTGCCGATCCGGCGCCCGGCGGGACGGATCCGGAGCTCGTCCCCGTGTCGCTCGATCTCGAGCTCGAGTTCGGTGCCGGGATAGGTGAGTTCTGCGGGGATGCGGATGGCCTGAGAGTTACCGTTCCGGAAGAGGCGGGTGGTGGTCATGTCCAGGGATGTATCAGTCCGCGAGTCGTACCCCGGCGCGCGATCGACCGGTCGCCGGCCGCTTCCGGCTCAGCCCACCGCTCCGCCCATCGCCCGAGACACCGCCTCCGCCGTCTCCTTCAGCGCCGGCAGCACCCGCGCCTTCAGGTCCTCCATCGTCACCCGCGACGCGTGTGTGCCGACGTTGAGCGCCGCGATCACCGCCCCGCCCGGCCCGTGCACCGGCACCGCGGCCGATCGCAGGCCGGGCTCGAGCTCCTGGTCGAGGAGGGCGAAGCCCTGAGTGCGCACCTTCGCGATCGCGCGGCGCAGCGCCGCGATGTCGGTCAGCGTGCGCACGGTGCGGGCCTCGACGGCTCCGAGCGCGGCGAGCCGCCGGTCGAGCTCGGCGCCCGGTAGCGCGGCGAGCAACACGCGGCCCATCGAGGTGAGATGCGCGGGCAGCCTCGAGCCCAGGCCGAGGGTGATCGACATGATCCGCGTGCGGGTGGGCACGCGCGCGACGTAGACGATGTCGTCGCCGTCGAGCACGGCCACCGAGCAGCTCTCGTGCAGGCGCTCGACCAGCTCGACCATCACCGGCTGCGCGGCGCCCCACAGCCCGGTGCCATGCAGGTACGAGAAGCCGAGCTCGAGCACCTTGGGGCGCAGTCGAAAGAGTCGGGCGTCGAACTCGGCGTAGCCGAGCTCGACCAGCGTGAGCAGCAGCCTGCGCGCGGCCGCGCGCGAGACGTTGGCGCGGCGGGCGACGTCGGACAGCGTGAGCGCGGGGTTCGCCGCGTCGAACGCACGGATCACCGCGAGGCCGCGTGCCAGCGACTGGACGAAGTCGCCGCGGTCGTCATCGGAGGCGGCCGCGCCCGCTGGGATCACGGGCCCCGACGGGCGCGCCGTGCCCCCGGCTCGCCGCCGCGCCGAAACCGGTGCCCCGCGCGTTGACAGCCCCCCGGGCATCGGGTCCAATCGTCGCTTGCGTTCGCTCATCGCACAAGTGTGCGCCAGGCGAACACATTGGCGCAAGCCCGAAGAGACGCTCCCCCATGATTGATAAGACCGTGAAGACGTTGGCCGACGCGCTTGCCGGCGTGCGGGACGGATCCACCGTGATGATCGGCGGCTTCGGTGGCGCCGGGCAGCCGACCGAGCTGATCGAGGCGCTGATCGAGCAGGGCGCGCGCGAGCTGACCGTCGTGAACAACAACGCCGGCAACGGCGAGACCGGGCTTGCCGCGCTGCTCGAGGCCCGCCGCGTGCGCAAGCTCATTTGCTCGTTCCCGCGCCAGGCCGACTCGCATCATTTCGACGCGCTCTACCGCGCCGGCAAGCTCGAGCTCGAGCTGGTGCCGCAGGGCAACCTCGCCGAGCGCATCCGGGCGGCGGGCGCGGGTATTGGCGCGTTCTTCACGCCGACCGGCTTCGGCACGGATCTGGCCGCGGGCAAGGAGACGCGCCGCATCGACGGCCGTGACTACGTGCTCGAGCATCCGATTCGCGCCGAGCTCGCGCTGATCCGCGCCGAGCGCGGCGACCGATGGGGCAATCTGGTCTACCGCAAGGCCGCCCGCAACTTCAACCCGATCATGGCCACCGCTGCAGCACTCACCGTCGCGCAGGTGGCCGAGATCGTCGAACTCGGTGCGCTCGACCCCGAGCACATCGTGACGCCCGGCATCCACGTGACGCGCGTCGTGCGCGTCGCCCGTTGAGGATAGAGCCACATGGCCTATGGCAAGCTGACCCGCGACGCGATGGCTGCTCGCGTAGCGCGTGACATCCCCGAGGGCGCGTACGTGAACCTCGGCATCGGGCTGCCCACGCTGGTGGCCAACCACATCCCGCCCGGTCGAGAGGTCTTCCTGCACAGCGAGAACGGCATCCTGGGCATGGGCCCGGCGCCTGCCAAGGGCGCCGAGGACTGGGACTTGATCAACGCCGGCAAGCAGCCGGTCACGCTGCTCTCCGGCGGAGCGTTCTTCCACCACGCCGACTCGTTCGCGATGATGCGCGGTGGCCATCTCGACATCTGTGTGCTCGGCGCGTTCCAGGTGTCGGCGGGCGGCGACCTTGCGAACTGGCACACCGGCACGCCCGACGCGATTCCGGCGGTCGGCGGCGCGATGGACCTCGCCATCGGCTCGAAGGCGACCTTCGTGATGATGGAGCATGTCACCAAGGCTGGCGATCCGAAGCTCGTCGCGCATTGCACCTATCCGCTCACCGGCATCGGCTGCGTGCGGCGCATCTACACCGACCTCGCCGTCATCGAGGTCACGCCGCAGGGCCTGCGTGCAATCGAGTGGGTGGCCGGACTCGACTTCGAGACCCTGCAGTCCCTCACCGACGCGCCGCTCGCGCGGCCCGCCTGACCCCCCGACATCCGACCAGGAGCCCCTATGAGGGACGTCTTCATCTGCGACGCGGTCCGCACGCCCATCGGCCGCTACGGTGGCGCGCTCGCCTCGGTCCGCGCCGACGACCTTGCCGCCATTCCGATCGCGGCGCTCCTCGCGCGCAACCCGAAGCTCGACGCCGCCGCCATCGAGGAGGTGATCCTCGGCTGCGCGAACCAGGCCGGCGAGGACAACCGCAACGTCGCGCGGATGGCGCTGCTGCTGGCGGGCCTGCCGCAGGACGTGCCGGGCGCGACGATCAACCGGTTGTGCGGCTCGGGTATGGATGCGGTGGGCACGGCCGCCCGCGCGATCCGCACGGGCGAGATCGATCTGGCGATCGCCGGCGGCGTCGAGAGCATGTCGCGCGCACCCTTCGTGATGCCCAAGGCCGACAGCGCGTTCTCGCGCAGCGCCGCGATCTTCGACACCACCATCGGCTGGCGCTTCGTGAATCCGAGGATGAAGGTGCTGTACGGCACCGACGCGATGCCCGAGACCGCCGAGAACGTGGCGACCGACCACGGCATCTCGCGCGCCGACCAGGATGCGTTTGCGATGCGTAGCCAGCAGCGCGCGGCCGCGGCCCAGACGAGCGGCTTCTTCGACCGCGAGATCGAGCCGGTGACGATCCCGTCGAAGAAAGGCGATCCGACGGTGGTCTCCAGGGACGAGCATCCGCGCGAGACGACGCTCGAGGCGCTCGGCAGGCTCCGGGGCGTGGTGCGCCCGGACGGCACGGTGACCGCAGGCAACGCCTCGGGCGTCAACGACGGCGCGGCCGCGGTCCTGCTCGCATCGGGTGCCGCGGCCGACCGCCACGGCCTGACGCCGCGGGCGCGCGTCGTTGCGATGGCCACCGCCGGCGTCGCGCCGCGCGTGATGGGCATCGGTCCGGCGCCGGCCACGCAGAAGCTGCTTGCCAAGACCGGTCTGTCCATCGGGCAGATCGACGTGCTCGAGCTCAACGAGGCGTTCGCCGCCCAAGGCCTGGCCACGCTGCGGATGCTCGGCCTGCCGGACGACGCAGCGCACGTGAACCCCAACGGTGGCGCCATTGCGCTCGGCCATCCGCTCGGCGCCTCGGGCGCGCGGCTGGTGCTGACCGCCATCAATCAGCTGCACGCCACCGGCGGGCGCTACGCGGTGGCGACGATGTGCATCGGCGTCGGCCAGGGCATCGCGCTGCTCGTCGAGCGGGTCTGAGCCGCATGGGAGCGCAGGACTGGCGCGCACGTCCGAACGCCCCCGCTGCGGGCACGCCGCTGGCGGCGCTCGACGAGGTGCCCGCCGACAACGGCCTGGAGCGCGTCTTCGGCGAAGGCCCGCGCGCGTTCCGGGTCGTGTTGTTCAAGGTCGCGGCTGGCGTGCGGGCCTACATCAACGAATGCCCGCACGTGTGCATCCCGTACCACTTCTCGTCCGACGTGTTCTGCGTCTACGAGATCGAGGGCCGACGCGACCTGATGTGCGCGCACCATACTGCGATGTTCCACCTGGACGACGGCCATTGCTACGACGGCCCCTGCAAGGGCGAGCGGCTGATGGCGGTGGATGTCGCCGTCGAGGACGGCGCGGTGCGGATCGCCTGAGCGCGCTGCGCCTCTGGGCCCCGCGACGAGGAGATGACGATGAGCGCCGCGACGCCTTCGCGCGCGAGACGCGGCTCACCGAGGCCGAGTGGTTCCGGGCCGTCTCGTTCCTCACCGCGGTCGGCCAGACCAGTACCGACCGGCGCCAGGAGTTCATCCTGCTGTCGGACGTGCTCGGCCTGTCTCGAGGTGACCGGCCGTCATTCGTGGCGGCCCGCGGCGCGACGCGCCGTACTGGATGCTCTACTTCGACTTCGTACTTCAACCCGCCGCCGCACCCGCGCCGGCCCGCCCCGAGGAGACCCCCCATGACCGACCCCCGCACCGTTGCCGAGCTCGAGGCCATCGACGACCGGCGCGCTGCCGCCACCATCGCGAAGGACCGCGCCACCCTCGAGGCGCTGTTCACTCCCGACCTGGTGTACGTGCACTCGTCGGCCACCGCCGAGGACCGCGCGACCTTCGTCGAGCGCGCCTGCACCGGCCACTACGACTACACCGCGCTGATCCCGCTCGCGCGCGCCTGGCGCGTCTGGGGTGACACCGCGCTGTGCAACGGCGACGTGCACATCCGCGTGACGGTCAGGGGCACGCCCAAGGAGTTCATCAGCCGCTACCTGCAGGTCTGGCGCCGCGGGCCCTCGGGTTGGCAAATGGCATCATGGCAATCGACGCCGGTGCCGGCCTGAGCACTGCGCATCCCTTAGCCGCCATCCTTTCCGGACATTCCCCCCATGATCGATTCACACGCGATCGAGACGCTGTTCACCGCGGCCCGTACCCAGAACGGCTGGCTCGACACGCCGGTCACCGACGCCGAGCTGCGCGCGGCCTTCGATCTGATGAAGATGGCGCCGACCTCGGCCAACACGCAGCCCGCGCGCTTCGTGTTCCTGCGCACGCAGGCAGCCCGCGAGCGGCTGCGTCCGATGCTCTCGCCGGGCAACGTCGACAAGACGATGAGCGCCCCGGTAATCGCGATCGTCGCGCACGACCTCGAGTTCCACGAGCACCTGCCGAAGGTCTTCCCGCACAACACCACGATGAAGGCCGGCTTCGACGGCGCGGACAAGCTTGCCGCGCGCACGGCCTTCGCGTTTCGCAACGGCACGCTGCAGGGCGCCTACTTCATGCTCGCTGCGCGTGCGGTCGGGCTCGACGTTGGCCCGATGTCAGGCTTCGACAACGCGCGCGTCGACGCGGAGTTCTTTCCCGACGGCCGCTTCAAGTCGAACTTCCTCTGTAACCTCGGCCATGGCGATCCGGCGAAGGTGATGCAGCGGCTGCCGCGCTTCGTGTTCGACGACGTCTGCCAGCTGCTGTAGGTGCTCTCGGATCCGGCGTTCTGGGCGGCCTCGGTGCCGGCGGTGCTGCTTGCCGGCTTCTCCAAGGCGAGCGGCAACGGCCTGGGGATGCTCGCGGTGCCGCTGATGGCGCTGGTGATGTCGCCGGCGGTGGCCGCGGCGATCATGCTGCCGATCCTGATCTCGATGGACGCGCTCGGCCTGTGGGCCTGGCGCGGCCGCGCCGACGGCGACACGCTGCGCTCGGTGCTGCCGGGCGCGATGCTCGGCATCGTGATCGGTGCGCTCGTGTTCTCGGTGCTCGACGTGCGCTGGGTCAAGGGCATCCTGGGCGCGGAATCCGTCGCCTTCGCGCTGCACCGGATCGTCGCGCGCCATGCGATCGCGGCCGCGCCACCGCGCGCCGCGTCGCGGCTGGCCGGTGGCTTCTGGGGCGCGGTGTCGGGCTTCACCAGCACGCTTGCGCATGCCGGCAGCCCGCCGCTGATGCAGTACCTGCTGCCGCTCAAACTCGACCGCGAGCGGCTGGTTGCGACGACAGTGATCTTCTTCACCGTGGTCAACGTGGTCAAGCTCGTGCCTTATGCCGCGATCGGGCTGCTCGACGCATCGGGGCTCACCGCCTCGCTTGCGCTGGTGCCTTTCGTGCCGCTCGGATATTGGGGCGGGCTGCGACTGGTCAAGGTGCTGCCCGAGGCGATCTTCTATCGCCTGCTGGTCGGCTCGCTGCTGTTGATCGGGATCAAGCTCCTGTACGACGCGTTCGTTGGCTGAGGCCCGCTGGCGCTTGAAAAGCAGGTGGACGGTGCATAGATGGGGTGCATGGGCGCGGCTCCCCCGCCGCCCGATCACCCCCCGACTGCATGGAGCGCGACATGACCAAGATCTCGATCTACGATCCGTTCGCTGATGTCTTCCCGACCTTGTTTCGCAGCCTGTTCACCGAGGGCGCGGGCGAGCCGCGCGGCGCCGCGCGGGGCGACGGCAGCGGGCAGCATCAGGCCGTGCCGATGCGTGTCGACGTGGCCGAAGCCGACCGCGCTTATGTCGTGAAGGCCGACCTGCCCGGCGTGCCGAAGGAGTCTATCCACGTCGACATCGACGGTAACCGCGTGACGATCCGCGCGGAGATCAAGCGTGAGAGCGCGCAGAAGGACGGCGAGCGCGTGTTGCGCAGCGAGCGCCATCACGGCGCCTTCGCCCGCAGCTTTGCGCTGACCGACGAGATCGACGACGAGCAGGCGAGCGCGAGGTTCGACAACGGCGTGCTGGAGCTGACGCTGCCGAAGAAGGCGGTGGCAGGCGCGAAGCGGCTGTCGATCCAGTAGGACTCGCCCGTCGGTCCGAGGCGCCTGGTGCGCCGCGGAGCGTCATGCCGACAGGACCGGCCCGCCGCATTGCGTGATGCGGCGGGTTCGGTGCCAGGCGCAATCAGCGTCATGGTCAAGGCTCGGTGCGGTCGGAGGTGCTCGGCCAGCCTTCCATGCGCGCGACGGGCGCTCGAGCCCCGCGCGCCGGAACGCGACCTGCGGGTCGTCTCCTCAGTACAGGAACACGCCTCCTGCGTCGGCCGCCGAGCCGTCCGTCGCGTCGCCCGCGTACCCTTTGGCGGCGCTGTCCTCCCGCGGGGCACCGACCGCGAGCAGCGTGCCGTCGCCGCTCAGTGCGATTGCCGTGCCGAACTCGTCTGATGTGCCGATGTGCGAGGCCTGCAGGTAGCTGCGGGCGGCCCAGGTCGCGCCGCTGCGCACGAATACCGTCACGGCACCGGTGTCGATGACGCCGCGTGTGGTCGGGTCGCCCGTGCCCGGTGTGTTGCCGTCGCCGAGCGGTGCACCGATGGCGAGCGTGTTGCCGTCCGCGGCCAGCGAAACGCTCACGCCGAACGTGTCGCCGGCGAAGATCGCCTTGGACTTGAGGTAGGCCTGTTGGCTCCAGGTCGCGCCCGATCGGACGAACACGTAGACCGCGCCGCTCTCCGGCACCCTGTCCTCGGACTGGGCGCCGCCGCTGTCCTCGTACGGTGCCCCGAGGGCGAGCGTGTTGCCGTCCCGGCTGATGGCGAGGCTCTGGCCGAGCTGGTCGTCCGCTCCGGTGTTGGAGGCCTTCAGGTAGGCCTGCTGCGACCAAGAGGCGGCGGGTCGGACGAAGACGTAGACCGCGCCGGAGCCATTCACCGAGTTGTCGCTCGCATTGCCGTTCACGCCGGTCGCGCCGCTCGACTCGGACGGAGCCGTGACCGCCAGTGTCCTACCGTCACCGGACAGCGCTACGCCACGTCCGAAACGGTCGCCTGCGTCCGTGTTCGACGCCTTCACGTAGGCCTGCTGCGTCCAGGTCGTGCCGCTGCGACCGAACACATAGGCCGCGCCGGCGTCGATCGCGGTGTTGTTCACGCTCGGGGCGGTCGCGATGACGCCGGTCGTGCTGCTGTCCTCGCCCGGTGCGCCGACCGCCAGCATCGCGCCGTCGGCGCTCAGTGACACCGACTCGCCGAACGCGTCGGCGGCTCCCGCGTTGGAGGGCTTCACGTACGCCTGCTGGGTCCAGGTCGTGTCCGCCCGCACGAACACGTAGACCGCTCCGGCATCGGCTGCGGCGTTGTTGCCCGACGCGCCGTTGATTGTCGTCGCGTTGCTGTCCTCGCCCGATGCGCCGACGGCGAGCGTGTTCCCGTCGTCGCTGAGCGCGAGCGCTTCGCCGAATCTGTCGCCCACGCCCGGGTTGGACGCCTTGAGGTAGGCCTGCTGCGTCCAGCCCGTGGCACCGCGGACGTAGATGTAGACCGCGCCGGCGCTCGAGAAAGCATTGTCCGCCTGGTTGCCGGTGGTCCCCGTGCCGTTGCCGTCCTCGCCGATTGCACCGACGGCGAGCGTGTTCCCGTCGGCGCTCATCGCGATCGCCGTGCCGAAGCGGTCGTCGGGGTCGGTATTGGAGGCCTTCAGATATCCGATCGCCCCGGCGATCCGGTCGAGCACGGAAAGTTCGGTTGTGGTGGCGTTGCAGCCGCGCGCGTTACAGACCGCGACGCGATAGCGGGCGGTGACCCAGTCGACCCGATGCACAGAGAGCGCAAGAACCGTCGAGGTCGTCGGTGCGGCGATCGGCTCGCCCTCGTCGACCCAGCTGCCGTCACCGGTGCGGCGCTGCACCCGGTAGGACGTCGCCTCGGCGGCGGCGCTCCACGAGAGCGTGAGCGCCTTGACCGCCAGCGAGCCCGACAAGGCGCCGGCGGTCCCGCTCGGCGGGGCATCGCAGTCGATGCTCACCACCCACGTCCCATCGGCGGCGCGCGTCGGCGTGGCGGCACGGCAGACCTGGGCGGGCGACACCGGCTGCCGCGTGACGGCCACCGAGACGGTTGTCCCCGTTGGAACAGTCCCGGTGTACTCGAAGCTGCCGTTGTCGGAGGGCGCGATCGAGATCGCACCGTTGAGGGTCAGCTCGAGACCCTGGCCCAGGAGGCCGGAGGCGGCGCCGCGAACCGTGAGCTGCGTGCTCGTGGGCGCCGTGGGCGTCGTGGGCGTCGTGGTCGCCATGGGCGCCGTCTCGCTGCCGCAGGCGGCCAGCACGGCACTAAGCACGGCGGCGCCGATGGCGCGCAAGGTCGAACGGGTCATGGACGGGGCTCGGTTTGGGGGACACGGCCGAAGCGGTGGCCGCGGACCTCAGCTTCCGCGACGGCCCGCCCCGCGCCCGTTCCCAGGCTGGTGACCGGACGCCGTGGGCCGACGGACGGCCATCAATCTCCAAGCGATGCAGACCCGGACCGTCTGGTCGCCGCGGCGTTCGTCCCTGGGCGATGGCGGAGTCGTTGCTGGCCGTCGTCTCCGGAGGCCGACCGATGAACGCACCCCAGACCGCAGCGTGCCTCGCACACGCAGACACGCAGGATGCGCTCGGTCGCGCGCTGTCCGATGGCATCGACCGCTCTGTCGTCCGCGGCCCGAAGAGCGAGCGCCTGCAGCGCGAGTCCGCCGAAGTGCTTCCCGGCGGAAACACCCGCAACGGGCTGTTCGGGCTGCAGCAGGTGCTGACGCGCGAGGCGCTCGAGGCGTTGAGTACGCGCGGCTGCCGGCGGCGGGCTGAGCCGCGTCAGTCCCCGGTCACGACGATCCACCGGCCGTCGGTGGCACCGGCTGCGGCCGGCCTGTCCGGCACACGCAGGATCCGGATCGCGCCATCGAAGGCGTGCACCAGCGCCTCACGCACGGCCGAGTCCGCGGGCGGGCCGTCGGCGGCGACGCGGCCCCCCGCCAGTACCAGCAGCCGGTCGGCGGCCAGCGCCAGGCCGAGATCGTGCAGCACGGTTGCTACGGCGGCGCCGCGCGCGGCACGCGCCCGCAGGCTGCGCAGCAGCGCGCGCTGGTGCGGCGCGTCGAGGTGCGTCGTCGGCTCGTCGAGCAGCAGCACGCCGGCCCCAACCGCGAGCACGCGCGCGATCAGCACGCGCTGGCGCTCGCCGCCCGACAGCGCATCGAGCCGCCGGCCGGCGAAGGCCTCGCATTCGGTCTCGCGCATCGCGGCGTCGACGATCGCCTCGTCGGCCGGGCCGGGCGCACCGAGCAGGCCCAGCTGGGGCAGGCGGCCGAGCGCCACCACCTCGCGCGCGGCGAGGTCGCCCTCGGCCTCGCCATGCTGACCCAGCCAGGCGATGCGCATCGCGCGCTCGCGCGGCGTCCAGGCGCCGATCGGGCGGCCGTCCAGCCGCAGGCTGCCCGCGGCGATCGGGCGCAGCCCGGCGAGTGCCGACAGCAACGTGCTCTTGCCCGCACCATTCTGGCCGACGATCGCCGTCCAGCGTCCGGGCGCAAGCCGCAGCGACACGCGGTCCAGCACCGGGCGCGCGCCGAGCGCCACACACAGGCCGTCCGCCTCGAGCACTGGCGCGCTCACGATGTCCCGCGCCGGCGCAGCAGAACCAGCAGGTAGGCGCCGCCGAGCACTGCGGTGAGGAGGCCCACCGGCAGCTCGCGCGGCGCGATCACGCTGCGCGCGGCGACATCGGCGGCGGCCAGCAGTACGCCCCCGGCCAGCGCCGACAGCGCGAGCAGCCGGCCATGGGTCACCACCACCGCACGGCGCACCAGGTGCGGCGCGGCCAGCCCCACGAAGCCCACCAGCCCGACCTGCGCGACTGCGGCGCCCGTGGCCAGCGCCATCGTCGCCACCAGCAGCATCCGCAGCCGCGGCAGATCCAGACCCAGGCTCGCCGCGGCCGCCTCGCCCAGCACCAGCGCGTCCAGCGCGCGGGCCGTGCGCACGGCCACCGGCAGGCAGGTGGCGAGCGAGGCGGCGAGCAGCGCCACCCCACTCCAGCCAAGAAAGGAGGTCGTGCCGAGCATGAACGCCTGCCGGCCGCGCAGCGCCTCGGGCGCGAGCAGCGTCAGCAGGTCGGACAGCGCGGCCGCGATCACGCCGACCACCACACCCGACAGCAGCAGCACCGTCGGCCTCGCCGTACCGCCTGACAGCGCGAGCGTCGCGCCGACGCCGGCGAGCGCGCCGCAGAAGGCTGCGGCGACCAGCCCGACACGGGCGAGCACGTCGGCGTCGGCCAGCAGCGGCGAGGCGCCCGCCAGGCCGCCCGCGGCGACCACCAGCGTCACGCCTAGGCCGGCGCCTGCGGCCGACCCGAGCAAGTACGGGTCGGCGAGGGGATTGCGGAACAGGCCCTGCGCGATCGCGCCCGACAGGCCGAGGCAGGCGCCGGCCAGGCAGGAACCGATCGTGCGCGGCGCTCGGATGCCGGCCAGCAGCGGCCACTCCACGCGCCAGGCGAGCGACCAGCCGTCGCCGCCGGCCGCGAGCCCGGCCGCGCCGAGCACGAGCGCGGCGAGCAGCAGCCAGGCGGCGAGGCGACCGGGGGTCATCGGGCATCCGCGACGGCGGCCGGCGCGGCGCCGTGGGCGACCGTCACGACCGCGCTCATGGCGGCGCACATGATCTCGCCACGGCGGCGCTCGCGACGGCGCTCATGGCCGTCGCGTCGCGAGCGTCACCAGGCAGTCCGCGAGGATCTCGGCGGCCTCGCCCAGTCGCGGCCCGGGCCGCACGATCGCCTCGTAGCGCGCCGGCTCGATCGCGCATGTGCGCCGACCGCGCAGCGCGGGCAGCGCGGCCCAGCCGGGGCGCGCGGGCATCGCTGCGACGTTGCGAGCCGAGCCGATCACCAGCTCGGGCGCGGCCCGCACGATGAACTCGGGATTGAGCTGCGGGAACGGTCCGAGCGAGGCCGGCACCACGTTGCGTAGCCCAAGGCGTGCGAGCATCTCGCCGACGAAGGAGCCTTCGCTCGCGGCGTGCGGCGTCGCGGACACCTCGAAATAGGTGCGCAGCCCGCGCATCGATGCGGGCACGCGGGCAGCGGCCGCGGTGATCCGCGCATCGATCCGCGCCCACAGCGCGTCGCCCTCAGACGGCCGGCCGAGCACCTGCGCAACCGCGCGCAGCACGCGCCGCGTGTCCTCGAAGCCCTTGGGCTCGAGCGCGAGCACGCGCACACCGAGCGACTCCAGCCGCTCGATGGCGCGCAAGGAGGAGGCGGCGAGCACGACGTCCGGGCGCAGCGCGACGATGCGCTCGATCTGCGTGTCCTCCAGCCCGCCCAGCTGCGGCAGGGACGCGATCGAGGCCGGCCAGTTCGACGAGCGGTCCACCCCCACCAGGCGCTCGCAGGCATCGAGCGCGCAGACCGTCTCGGTCAGCGAGGGCAACAGCGAGACGATGCGCCGGGCCGGAGCGGGCAGCACGACGGCGCGGCCGCGGTCGTCGACGATGGTGATCGGCCCCGATGCAGCCTCGGAGGTCGCCGCCGAGGCCGCCCGCAGGCCGCCCGCGGCCGTGCCGGCCAGGAGCAGGGACACGAGCACCGACGACGCGAGGACGGCACCGAGCGCGGACACGATCCCGAACACCCCCGCCCGTACCACCGAGGGCACCGGCCCGCGCACCGCTCCGACCCGCGCTGCCACCACCGCCGCGCGGCGCGCGACGGCGGTCTGCGGACGGGCCGGTGCGCGGGTCATTTCGCCGGCGGGTTCCAGCGCAGCGTGACGAAGGTCTCGCGCCCCGGCTGATTGAAGCCGTACGCGGTCTCGTACACCTTGCCGGTCAGGTTGTTCATCCGCAGGCCGACTGTCCACGCCCGGTCGTAGCGCCAGTCGGCGCGCAGGTCGAGCGTGGTGAATCCGGCGGTCCTGAGCGTGTTCGCCGAGTCCTCGTAGCGCCCCGAGAACGCCGACACCGTGCCGCCCACCGAGTACTCGCCGAGCAGCCAGTCGGCCTGCGCGCGGAACGCGTCCTTCGAGCGGCGGATCAGCTGCTTGTCGAAGTTCGCGCCGGGCGTGGTGTTGCGCGGATCGAGGTGCTCGTATGAGGCGCCGGCTACCAGGCTCGTCCAGCGCCCTTCCCACGAGGCCACCAGGCCGTCGATGCGCGTGCTCGGCACGTTGGTCGGCAGCGGGCCCGAGGCGATGTAGCCGCGGATCCGGTTGTCGACGTATGCCGTTCGCACCGACTGCTTGCCCGAGGTCCAGCGCAGGCTGAGCTCGGTGTGCTTGCCTTCCTCCGGCAGCAGGTTCGGGTTGCCGAAGCCGGGGAAGTAGAGCTGGTTGAAGCTCGGTGCGACGAAGCTCGTGCCGTACGAGCCGCCCAGACGCCAGGACGGGGTCAGCGCGAAGCCGTAGCCCAGGCTGCCGGTGGTCTGCCCGCCGAACTGCGAGTTCGAGTCCTGCCGTACGCCAGCCTGCCACGCACTGCGGCCGGACTCGCCGGTCAGGCCGAGGCCGAGCGCGTCGATCGTACGGTCGCCGACGCTGTACGGCTGCTCGGGCCGCGTGACCTTCTGTTCGAGCCGCTCGACCAGCGCCAGCAGCGTGCCGGCCGGCGTCGCGAACATGTTCTCCCAGGTCAGCTGCGTCTGGTCGGTCTTCGTCGCGCCCAGCGGCGTGAAGGCGCTCGCGGTCGCCACCGTGTCGTACACGTCGCTCGAGCGCCCGAGCGTGGCGCGGGTGGTCCAGAACGCCGAGAGCCGGCCACTCGCCTGCAGCGACTGCACCGAGTTCTTGATCTTCGCGCGGGAGTCGGCGTTCGGGCCGTCGTCGTAGCGGGTGTTGCCCTCGGACTCGAGCACCATCGCGTCGACGCGCCAGTCGGGCGAGAGCTGCCAGCCCAGGCGCAGGTTGCCGGCGTTCTGGTAGAAGCTGTCGCGGTCGGGGTTGTAGACGCCGAAGCGCGCGCGCGAGTTGGTCGCAGAGAAGCCATCGGTGCCGGTATGTACGAGCTGCACCGCGCCGTCGAAGGCGCCGCTGCCGAAGGCCAGGCCGCCGCCGATCTGTGCGTAGCGGTTCGAGCCGATGGTCGCGAACGCGTTGGGCAGGAGCCCGGGCTGCGCGCGGCGTGTGAAGACCTGCACCACGCCGGCCACGGCATCGCTGCCGTACAGCGAGGACATCGGGCCGCGGACGATCTCGATGCGATCGATCAGCGCCAGCGGCAGGTTGTCGAACGAGGGGGTGCCGACGGTGGCCGAGCCGAGGCGCACGCCGTCGACCAGCAGCAGCGTGTGGCGGGGCTCGAGGCCCCGGATCGAGATGCCCGAGATCTTGCCCAGGCCACCGTTCGAGGAGACCTGCAGGCCCGGCTGGCGGGCGAGCAGCTCCGCGAGCGTGCGACCGGTGGCGCGCTCGATCTCGTCGCGCTCGACGACGGTGACCTCGGCGACCGCCTCCGACACGCGCGCGGGCGTGCGGGTCGCGGTGACGGTGACCGCATCGAGCGGGCCGGATGCTGGCGCCGACGTCTGAGCGTGGGCCACCGGTGCGGCGAGGGACAGGCCGGCTGCAAGGGCTGAGGCAGGGGCGAGACGGGTTCGCCGGGCGGGCGTGCACGAGGCACGCCGACGTCCGCGGCTGTTCGGAACGGTCATGACGGAAGGCTCTCCGGAACTCGCGCACGCCAGCGTCCCCGCTGACCCGCGCAATACGGCGCGCGACTTGCGACGCGCACCACCCGTTGGCCGGTATCCGGGCTGGCGGAACGACCCGTGCGGCCTTCCCAGAGGCGAGCCTCCAGTGGCAGCTTGCACGAGCGGGAGTGCAGGTTCGCACTCCGTCCGCTTACCGTTGCGGGGGCAGCGCAGGTTGGGCATGCCGCGTCGCGGCGACACCTTCCTGCTTCCCGTTTACCCCGGACGCCGACGAGGCGGCGTCCGGGCACCAACCGGCGCAGGGTACCACCGGGGCGGGGTTCAGTCTCGGGCCGACGGCCTGATCAGCGCCAGCGCCAGCGCCAGCGCCGCCACGCAGCACGCGATCGCGAGCCACTGCAGCACGCCGAGCGGCTCGCCGTGCACGATCGCACCCGAGATCATCGCGACCACCGGCAGGAGAAGGTCGCCACGCCGATCATGTGCCTGTGCCTGTGATCGTCGATTCCTGCATTGCGCCGCCTTACATTCGTATTGATTGCATTGAGGCGCTGCCGTTCTCGGCAGTCCGGGCGGCTACGCGCTCCGGCCTGCTCGTCAGTCCTCTCGAGGCCGGGGATAGCCCGCCTCGACCCACCGCGCTGCCGCCGCCGCGGTGAGCCGGTAGCCGGCCGACACGCGCTGACTCGCGAGGCTCGTGCCGAAGACGTCGCGCGCGGCCAGCGTGGCGTACGGGTCGTCCTCGTCGGGAACGATGTCGAGCGTGACGGTGATGCGGCCCTCGGGCGAGTCGACCTCGGTCTCGCGGTGCAACTGGGCGGCGAGCTGCTGCTCATGGCGGCGCAGCACCTCGGAGGCGGTCTTGACCAGTGTGTTGAACGCGTTGGTGTCCAGCGGCTTGGGGTTGCGCTTGTCGCGCCCCATGGTCCAGGGCCCGACCAGCGCCGGCTCGGACTTGCCGTCCTTGATCATCTCGACGGCCCAGCCGTCGTCGTCCTCGTTCTTAATGACGCGGGCGGTCCAGCCGTCGTCGCGCCAGAGGCGGGGCTCGCGGACGGCGGCGTCGGAGTCGTCGGTGGGGGCGGTAGAGTCGGTCATGGTGGAGGCGGTGCGGAGCGAGGGCAGTGAGGCCTGCGCCTCGGGAAAGTGGCTGCGTGGGGCAGAGGATACGCCGCCCGAGTGCCCGGCCTTTCGACGCCCGGTCTAGGCCGCAGGGACCGCGCGTCGACCCGTGGCGCAGGCCGCCCCGGCGCGCGCCGACAGCCCGAACGCGCAGGCCGCCATCCGCGCATCCGCGGCCCCGAGCACGGTGGTGAGCCGCGTGGCCGGATCGATGCAGCTCGTGCGCAGCGCCTCGGCGCCGATGCTGCCCAGCCCGCGGTAGCGGACCGCGACGCACCCGCCGGTGCGTGTGCGGGACTGCTCGCAGAGCGCGCGGAAATGTGCGTCGCCGAAGGCCACCGTCGGCGCCGAGCCCGGCGCGCCGCGCACCTCGCCGACGGGGGCGTGCACGCGCTCGACGCGCCCCGCGTCGAGCAGCGCCGGCAACCAGCGGGCCAGGTGCATCAGCAGGAGCGCGCCGATGTGGATGCCGTCGGCGTCGGGGTCGTGCAGCAGCAACACGCGCTCGTAGCGCAGGCCTCCGAGCGCGCAGGCCTCGCCCCAGCCGGTGCCGATCGCGGCCGACAGCGCGCCCAGGAAGGGATCGGCCGCGACGCGCGCGGCGGTGGCGCGCGCACCGTTCAGGGGCTTGCCCTGCAGTGGCAGCACCGCCTGGCGGCGCGCGTCGCGCACCGCGAGCACGGACTCGGCGGCCGAGCGGCCCTCGACGACGAAGAGCTCGGCGCCGGACTCGGGCCCGTGACAGACGCAATCGGCGAGCAGGGGCGGGGCGGACCAGTCTTGCATGGGGATCACCAGGAGGAACGAGGCGGGCGGCTGCCCGTGGAAGGCCATCGTCGCCGTTGGGTGGCTCACCCGGCGAGCCCCCTCGCGGCTGAGGTTTGCCCCGCCACACGCCGAAGCGGAGAATGCCGCCCGACTGTTTCCCGCGCCGAAGCCGACCCGTACCCCGCCCCCGACTTCGCCCCTGCCGTCGCCTTCGATCCCAAGCTCGAACCCGCCCGCCGCCGCTCCGACCGACACGCACGCCATGGACCCGCAGCCGATCGCCTTCACCACCTCGTTCACCGTCGAGTGGGGCGATTGCGATCCCGCGCGGATCGTGTTCTATCCGCACTACTTCTACTGGTTCGACACCGCGTTCCAGCACTGGCTGCGCTGCGCCGGCCTGTCGCAGGCCTCGCTCACCGAGCGCTACGGCGTGGTTGGCACGCCGATCCTCGAGGCTCACGCGAAGTTCCTGGTTGCCTCGACTGACGGCGATCGCCTGCTCGCGGAGGCGCGCATCGAGAAGTTCGGCCCGAAGCGATTTCGCATCGACTACACGCTGATGCGCGGCCAGCAGGTGCTGGTCGAGGGCTGGGAGGTGCGCGCCTGGGTCGCGAAGGTCGGCGACCGGCTGCGCTCGCTGCCGATTCCGGCCGAGTTCGGTTCGGCGCTCGCCAACGTGTCGACCGACGAAGTGCGGCCGGTGCGCGTGGGACACGACCGGCCGCACTGGTAGCGCACTGGTAACGCGCGGGGGAGCGCGGCGGGGGAGCGCGGCGGGGCGCGGCGGGGCGCGGCGGGGCGCGGCGGGCACGAGGTAAGCACCCCGCCCTCGGCCCGCCCCGCCCCGCCCTCGGCCCGCCCCGCCCTCGGCCCGCCTCGCTCAGGCCGCCTTCGCGAGCCGCGGCGGACCGTCGGAGGGCGCGTGCGGCTTCGGATCGAGCCGCGCGTCGGGCAGCGGGCCGCCGAGCGCCTCGACCACACCCACCAGCAGCGACGACAGTTCTCCCGCCATCAGCGTGAAGTCCGACAGGAAACGCTCCTCGGCGTCGGCGCCCGCGGCGCTGCCCGCCTCGGATTCCTTGAGCACGTCAAGCGGGCGGACCCGCTTGATGGCCAGCGAGTCGGTCAGCACCAGGCTCACGCGGTCGGCGAAGGTGAGCGCCAGTCGCGTGCACAGCTTGCCCGCCTTCGTGTGCCGGGCGACGTCGTCGACCTCGAGCGACTGGTTTGCGTAGCGGATCGTCGCCTTCGAGTCGCGGGCCTTGAGCACCACGTCCTGGTCGATACTGAAACCCGCGGGCGCGTCGTCGTCGACCAGCCACTGTGTCATCGCGGCGGTCGGCGAGGCCACGGTCTTCAGCGGCCGCGCCGGGAAGCCGTCGAGGGACTTCGCAAGCAGCCCCACGATCTCGTCGGCGCGCGTCTGCGAAGCCGCATCGATGGCGAGCCAGCCGCCCATCGGGTCGATCCAGGCCCGGGTGTCGCTCGACAGGCTGAAGGCGCGCGGCAGCAGCTCGTCGCGGACCTGCTCCTTGAGCTCCTTCATCCGCTTGCGGCCGGGCTTGAAGCCGTCCTCGGCCTCGATGCGCTCGGCGCGCTGCTTGACGAACTGCGAGACCACGCGCGCCGGCAGCAGCTTCTTCTCCTGGCGCAGCGAGATCAGCATGTGGCGGCCCGACGCCAGCACCAGCGAGGTGTCACCGTCGCGTGGCGGCACCCAGCCCGAACGCACTTCCTCGACCGACGAGGCTTCGGTGAAGGCCCGCGGCAGCAGCGCATCGGCGAGGGTGTCGACGTCGAGGTCCCAGCCCGCCGGGACGCGGAGCACGATCAGGTTCTTGAACCACATGGGGGCGGCATTCCTTCGCGAAAAAAGCCGTGAGTATGCGCGATCCGCGAGGCCCGCCGCCTCGCGCCGGAACGCCCGGCTAGAATGCGTCCGCCTTCAACGCCGGGTGCCGATGTGACCGATCCCTTTGTGATCCTGCAGCACCTGTTGCCCAAACAAGCGATGACCGTCGCGGCCGGCCGTCTTGCGTCGGCGCGCGCCCGCGGCCTGACGCACGCGGCGATCCGCCGGTTCGTCACGCGCTACGGCGTCGACATGGCGGAGGCGGCTGACCCGCGCACCGAGGCGTACCAGAGCTTCAACGAGTTCTTCACCCGAGCCCTCAAGCCCGGTGCGAGGCCGCTGGCCGACGCCGACTGGATCTGTCCGGTCGACGGCGCGATCAGCCAGTTCGGCCGCATCGAGCGCGACCGCGTGTTCCAGGCCAAGGGCCACGACTACACAACGACGGCACTGCTCGGCGGGGACGCCGCGCTGGCGGCGCGCTTCGACGACGGTGCCTTCGCGACGCTGTACCTCAGCCCGCGCGATTACCACCGCATCCATATGCCCTGCGAGGGCCGGCTGCGGCGCATGGTCCACGTGCCGGGCAGTCTGTACTCGGTGAACCCGGCGACGGCGCGCGGCATCCCTGGGCTGTTCGCGCGCAACGAGCGTGTGGTGTGCCTGTTCGACACCGCGCACGGGCCGTTCGTGCTGGTGCTGGTGGGCGCGACGATCGTCGGCAGCATGGCCACCGTCTGGCACGGCGTCGTGAATCCGCCGCGTCCGGGCACCGTCCGCGCGTGGGACTACGACGCGCTGCCCTACGTGCTCGCGCAGGGCGCGGAGATGGGCCGCTTCCTGCTCGGCTCGACGGTGGTTGCGCTCTGGCCCGCGCTCCCGATGCGATTCGAGCGCTCCTGGTCGCCGGGTCGCTCGATCCGGCTGGGCGAGCCGATGGCGACGCACCTGCCCGCGTGAGTCGGCGCGGTGTGTCCCGTGCGCCTCGTCCGGATGCGGAAAACGCGGATTTGCAAGGCAAAAAGCGCCACCCGGCCCGATGTTCGTGAGTAGAATCGCGCTGCCTCGTCGCGGCACGCGTAGCGCGATCGATGCCGACGACCCCGAGGTCTCCGCCCACCGCCACAGGAACCCACATGGCCACCGCTAGCAAGAAGCCCGCAGCCAAGAAGCCCGCAGCCAAGAAGCCCGCCGCGAAGAAGCCCGCCGCGAAGAAGCCGGTCGCCGCGAAGGCGCCCGCGAAGAAGTCCGCCGCGAAGGCCGCCCCCAAGGCCGCCCCCAAGGCCGGCACGCCGAACGTCACGCCCGCCCCGATGAAGCCGATCGCCAAGCCCCTGAGCAAGTCGGGCTTGGTGTCGCACCTCGCCGAGGTCGCCGCCGTCGAAGTCAAGGCGGTCAAGGCCGTCCTCGCCAACCTCGAGGCCACCATCCTCGCGTCGCTGGGCAAGAAGGGCGCGCGTGCGTTCACCTGGCCCGGCCTGCTGAAGGCGACTGCCGTCACCGTGCCGGCCAAGCCGGCGCGCAAAGGCGTCAACCCGTTCACCAAGCAGGAGCAGACCTTCGCCGCCAAGCCGGCGAGCACGCGCATCCGCGTGCGCATGCTCAAGAAGGCGCAGGACGCGGTCAAGTGATCGCACGCGGCCCGGGCGAGCCCCGGGCCGCGGACCGTCGGCACCCGCGCGAGCGCGCGTCGCCGACGGGGGCGCCCGCCTAGAATGGCGACTCCCGCCCGCCGCCCCAGGCCCGCAGCCGCCCCGCCCGAGCCGAGCAGCGCCGCCGAGCTCGCGGCCCGGCACGGGCCGCGCTACCGGAACCTGCTACTGCTGACGGTGATGGTCGGCACCATCGCGTCGGTGCTGTCGTCGACGATTGTCAACGTCGCCGTGCCCGACCTGATGCGGCACTTCGCGATCGGCCAAGAGCGCGCGCAGTGGGTGTCGGCCTCGTTCATGGCCGCGATGACGGTCGCGATGCTGCCCACACCCTGGCTGCTCGAGCGGGTGGGCTACCGCGCGGCCTATGTCGGGGCGGTGCTGCTGCTGATGGCCGGTGGCATCGTCGGCGGCCTGTCGTCGAACTACGAGCTGGTGCTGGCGATGCGCGTCGCCGAGGGACTGGCTGCCGGCGTGCTGCAGCCGATTCCCTCGATCATCATCCTGCGCGCCTTCCCGCCGGGCGCCCAGGGGCGTGCGATGGGCGTCTTCGGGTTCGGCGTGGTGCTCGCACCGGCGCTCGGACCAAGTGTCGGCGGCCTGCTGGTCGAGCACTTCGGCTGGCGCTCGATCTTCTTCGTGGTGGTGCCGTTTTGTCTCGCCGCGCTCTGGCTCGCCCGCCGCTATCTGCCGACGACGGCACCCGGCGGCGTGCCCGCAGGCACCTCCGGCAAGCCGCTCGACACGATCGGCGTGGGCCTCGCGGCGATCACTGTGCTGTCGCTGCTCAACGGGCTGGTGGCGCTACACGACCCGACGCCGCGCGCCGCGCTGCTGCTGCTCGGGACGGCGGGGGCGGCCTTCGTGATGTTCTTGTTGCGCCAGCGCCGCAGCGCCGCCCCCCTGCTGTCGCTGTCGCTCTTCGAACGGCGCTCGTTCACGATGGGCGGCGTGGTGGCGTTCACCTACGGCATGGGCTTGTTCGGCTCGACCTATCTGGTGCCGGTGTTCATGCAGACCGCGCTGTCGTTTCCGCCGAGCGAGGCGGGTGCGGTGTTGCTGCCGGCGGGTCTGGTGCTCGCGCTGACCATCCCGCTGGCCGGTCGGCTCGCAGACCGCATCCCGCCGGCCTGGCAGGTCGCCGCGGGCCTCGCGCTGCTCGCGCTGTCCTTCGTTGCGATGGGCTGGGTCGGACCCAGCACTGCGCTCGCCTGGCTCGCGGCGCTCACGATCGTCGGGCGCATCGGCCTGGGCCTCACCATGCCGGCGCTCAGCCTCGCATCGATGCGGGGCCTGGAACCACACGAGGTGCCGCAGGGCGCGAGCGCGATCAACCTGCTCCGCCAGCTGGGCGGTGCGGTCGGCGTGAGCGTCGTCGGCATCTTCCTCGAGTGGCGGCTGCGCGTACACGGCGATGTGTCCGGCGCAGCGCTGCTTGGCTTTCGCGACACCTTCTGGCTGATCGCAGCGATCACCGCGCTGTCGGTGATCGCCGCATGGCGCATGGGCGTCGAGCGAGACGCGCCGTCGCGATGACGCCGCGCGGCGCGCCCGTGGGGTACGCTGCGCGAATCGATTGATCCCTGCCGGCCCCGAGGGCCGCGATCCCAGCATGTGCGCGAACTACGTCCCGGTCACCGACCTCGAGCGGATGAAGCTGTTCTTTGCCGTGATGCGC
The DNA here is from genome assembly GCA_044368415.1 of Burkholderiaceae bacterium. Taxonomy (GTDB): domain Bacteria; phylum Pseudomonadota; class Gammaproteobacteria; order Burkholderiales; family Burkholderiaceae_E; genus UBA4615. The sequence continues at coordinate 11,093 of JBIPLJ010000047.1, read as the reverse complement.
GGGGACCCGGTGCCCGAGGAGACCTGGCCAGGCTATGCCGCGCCCTTCGTGCGCCAGTCGCGCGAGCAGGCCGAGGGTCATGTCCGCGAGGCGGCGACCGGGCTGTTCGGCCTGGTGCCCCACTGGTCGAAGGATCTGAGGATCGGGCGTCGAACCTACAACGCGCGCTCGGAGACCGCGGCCGAGAAGCCGAGTTTTCGCGACGCTTGGGTGTATGGCCGGCGCTGTATCGTGCCCACCGAGTCGATCTACGAGCCGAGCTGGGAGTCCGGCCGCGCGGTGCGCTGGAGGATCCGTCGCCGGGACGGCGCGCCGATGGGCATCGCCGGCCTGTGGGGCGCGTGGATCGGGCCCGATGGCGGCACGCTGCTGTCGTTCACGATGCTGACCATCAACGCCGACGGCCATCCGCTGATGCAGCGCTTCCATAAGCCCGACGACGAGAAGCGGATGGTCGTGGTGCTACACGAGGCTGATTATGACCGTTGGCTGGATGCGCCCGCCGGGCGGATGCGGGAGTTCCTGGAGCGCTGGCCGGCCGAGGACCTCGAGGCGGAGCCGGCGCCCAGGCCGCCTGCGAAGCGCCGCACGCCGAACACCGAGGCGTGACGGGCGTCAGCCCGGGCCAGCTGCCTTGGGCGTTTTGGGGGTCTGCATCACCATCCGCTTGACCGCGACGCGTCGGACCGTCAGCAGTTCGGCCAGCACGTCGGCCGGAAAGCCGCGCCGCCCACCCCGCCGGTCGACCAGCAGGTCATCGATGAGCTCTGCCGCCACCGGCAGGTCGCCCCACACCGCGGAGAGCTGGTTCAGCACATGGGGGAAACGGCGCGCGAGGCCGGGTACCGGATCGCCGCTGCGCGCCAGGTCGATCGCCAGTTGGTGCGAGGCGACGGTCAGGGGCTGCGGCTGACTGCGTCCCCACTGATCTGATTCGTCAGTATTCGGTGTGGCCTGCGCGGGAGCAGAGTCGGGCTGCGCCGCGGGTGCCGCGGGTGCCGCGGGCGCCGAGGTCGACGGGGACGAGACCTGCGAGGGCGTCGCGGCGGGTGCTGCGGCGCGTGCGCGAGCATGCGGCGCGACGTCGGGAAGGCGTCGGTCCTGGGCCGGGTCTGCGACGCTGCGTGCCGCCGGTGTGGCCGGCATGACCGGTGATGCGGGCTGAGCTGACGCGGCCTGCGAGGCCGGAGAAGCGCGGGCCGCCAAAGAAGCCGTCGACGCCGAGGATGCCGATGCCGTAGGCCGCGCGGGCGCCCCGGACGATTCGGTCTGCGGGGTCGCTGCCGGCGAGCGGGCCGGCCGGATCGCGGTCCGCGGCTGCGCGTCCGCCTCCCGTCCCGGTGTCGGGTCGATCACGGCGGGCGGCTTTGCGACGTAGATCTCGCCACGGCTGGACCGGAAGAACTTCATCGTTTCAGCGTGCTCGTTAGAGGTGACATCGGTTCGGGTGTCATGCGGTCTGGCCGGGGTCCGCAACGTGTGGCCCTGAACGCAGAAACCCGAGTGTCCGGGCGCAGTCCGGCGACTTCGGCCGGGCATGGTCGAACGGCACGCCCCGGGCGACCGGTGGCCCTTATGTCGGCATTTTCCGACGCCGTGCCGAGGCGGCCGGCGCGCGCCGGGTTCAGCCCGCCGCGAGCGGTGCGGCAGCCCGGCCCAGCACCGTGGCGAGGTGCCCGATCGCCTGCTCGAACGATCCGAACAGCCGCGTCGAGCGCGACAGCATCAGGTTCATCGGCTCGCCGAAGCCTTCGATCCAGAGGCCGTGGGTGTCGTCCCATTCGATGCCGTCCGCATCGGTGCGGGTCGGGAAGTGGCGGCGCACTCGATCGGCGTAGCTGAGTTCGTGCCGGGGCAGGTAGCCGGCCACTGGCTTGCCGAGTGCCACCGCGACGCCGACCTCGAACACCGTGCCGCTGTCCGGCTCGACCAGGCCGCGGTGGGGCTGCAAGTTGGCGACGACGGCGTCGCAGCGGCGGATCAGCGCGACGTTGCCCTCGTAGATGCACTGGGCGAGCGCCGCGCCGCCGGCACCCGCCGGCGGTCCGCCGTCCGAGGGGCGCAGGCCCCTCAGCCCGAGCGCGGCGCACAGCCGCTCCATCCGGGCGTAACAGGCCTCGGCGTCGGGCCTGAAGACGTCGGGGCCGGCGAGGTAGACGGTGGGGGAGGCGGGCATCGGTGCGGCGGAGGTGGGCGCGGAGCCTAGTGATGATACCGGCCCCCCGCGCGCGGCCCGCGGCACTCGGCCGTTCGTCCCCCGCCGTCTGCCGCCCGTCGGGGCCGGCCGCTACAGCGGCATGTATCCCCCGCTTTTCTCGGCTTCGTCGTTGCGGTCGCTGCCGACAATCGAGCATGTCGAAAGCGTCAGCGGGCCGGCCTCCATGCGCCGCCGCAGGAGCCGCGAAGCAGGCCGGCCGTCGGAGTGCCCTAAGGGTTCCGACACGATCGGCCGAAAACCGAACACGAGGCATGGGCCCGCTGCCGGATCCAGAGCCGTCGCATCAGCACCGGGGCCGTCCCGTCAGGCAGCCGCAGCCGTTCGCAGCACGAACCGAAGGTACGCGTCAGGGCGCCGTGCCTCGAAGGGAAGGGTCATGAACCGCAAGCTCATCGCCGGCGCGATCGCCGGGTTCGTCGCCGCGGCCAGCCTCGTCGCCGGCCAGGTCGTTGCCACCGAGGCGTCGAAGCCCGACCCGTGGCTGCGGCCCGCCGCCGTCCCCGCGCCGGCCGACAATGTCCCGAACGCCGATCGCATCGAGCTCGGTCGTGCTCTGTTCTTCGATCCGCGCCTGTCCGGTTCCGGGATGATTAGCTGCGCCACCTGCCACAACCCCTCGCTCGGCTGGAGCGACGGCCAGCCCACCGCAATCGGTCACATGTCGAAGCGGCTCGCCCGCGCGACGCCGACGATCGTGAACTCTGCCTACAACACCATCCAGATGTGGGACGGCCGCAAGACCACCCTCGAGGACCAGGCGCTCGGCCCGATCGGCGACCCGAACGAGATGGCGCTGCCGATCCCGCAGATGGTCGAGCGTCTGTCCGCGATCCACGGCTACCGCGTGATGTTCGAGCGGGCCTATCCGGGGCAGGGCGTGACCGCCGAGACCGTCGCCCGTGCGATCGCGAGCTTCGAGCGCACCGTCGTCTCTACGTCAGCACCCTTCGACCGCTGGCGTGCTGGCGACGCCACCGCGGTGAGCGACGCCGCCAAGCGCGGCTTCGAGGTGTTCAACGGCAAGGGCAACTGCTCGGCCTGCCACCAGGGCTTCAACTTCACCGATAACGGCTTCCACAACATCGGCATCAAGGCCGATGGCGACGCCGAGGGCCGCTTCGCGCACCGCAAGGTCAAGGTGCTCAAGGGTGCCTTCAAGACGCCGACGCTGCGGGAGATCGCGCTGACGTCGCCCTATATGCGCAACGGCATGTACGGCACGCTCGAGGAGGTGGTCGAGCACTACGACCGGGGCGGCGACGACCTGTCCAATATCAGCCCGAACATGAAGCCGCTGGGCCTCTCCGCGCGAGAGAAGGCCGACCTGGTCGCCTTCATGAATACGCTGACCGGCGCGCCGATGGCGATCATCCTGCCGCAGCTGCCGCCCGGACCCGCCGGCGCGACCACCGCCTCCCGCTGATCCGACGAATCCGACCCTCGCCAAGAGATTCCCGATGAAGACCCACGCGACCCGCCCGATCCTCGCCGGCCTGCTGATGCTCGCCTTCACCGGCGCCGCCGCCGCCGCCGAGCATACGGTCATCCAGAAGAACAAGGCCTTCGACAGGGCCACGCTGGCGGTCAAGGTCGGCGACAAGGTGAACTTCAAGAACGAAGACTCGTTCGTGCACAACGTGTTCTCGCTGACCGAGCCGGGCTCGTTCGACCTCGGTACCTACGCCCAGGGCCAGGCCAAGGGGCAGGTGTTTCCGAAGGACGGCAAGTTCGAGATCGAATGCGCCATCCATCCCGAGATGAAGCTGCTGCTGACGGTCACGAAGTGACCGCCGAGACACGAGACCGGATCCGAGATGCGCACCTTGCTGCTGTCAGCCGTGCTGTTGAGCTGCGCTGCTGCGCAGGCCGAGCCGGCGCTTGAAGGCGATCGGCTCTACAAGGAGAACTGCGCGCGCTGCCATGGCGCTCGGGCCGACGGGGACACCGCGATCGCGAAGGTGGTCAAGCCGCGGCCGCCGGACCTTCGGCGCACCAGCCTCAACGACGCCCAGATCCGGGAGATCGTGACCCAGGGCGGCGAGGGCGTGGGCCGATCGCCGATCATGCCCAACTGGGGTTTCCAGTTGAGCACCGAGGAGATCGATGCCGTCGTCGCCTACGTGAGCGGACTGAAGGAGGGCGTCGGTGGAGTCAAGAGTGCGTCACGTTCGCAGTGATCGCCGTCTTGCCCTGCTCGCGGGGCTGGCTGCGGCGGGTGCGCTCGGGATGGTCGGCCTTAACCGCGCGGTGCGGGCCCACGCCGGCCCCCATGCAAGCGCCCCGGCCCCGTCCGCCGGCGAAGTCGGCGCGCTGCGCACCGGGCTCGTCGACCAGGCCGGGCGGCGCTTCGAGCTGCAGCGCCTGGCCGGGCGGCCGTCGCTGCTGACCTTCGGATTCACGCAGTGCTCCAGCACCTGCCCAATATCGCTGCAGGCCGCGAGCGAGCTGATCGCCCGCGGCCCCGCGAACCGCGTGCAGGTGGTCTTCGTCTCGCTCGACCCGCTGGCCGACACGCCCGCGCAGCTGGCGAAGTACCTCGCGAACTTCTCTCCGGCCATCCTCGGCGTCACCGGCGATCCGATCGCGATCGAGGCGATGGCCGAGACCTTCCGAGTCGGCGTGCGGCGCGGCGTGCCGGAAGGTCTCGCGCACAGCTCGATGTGGTACCTGCTCGATGAGCGGGTGGTGGTGCGGAGCGTCGCGAAGTACGACGCGCCGGTCGCCGAACTCGAAACCCTGCTGGCACGCACGCGTGTCTCGACCCGGTGACCTCATGAACGACAGCGTCGAACGCACGAAGGCGCCCCGACTGGCCAGGATCGGCACGCGACTCGGCGTTGCGTTCGGTCTGATGGGCGTGCTGATGCTCGGCCTCGGCGCCTTCAGTGCCGCGCGGCTGCAGTCGGTCTCGCGCGAGTTCGTCGACGTGCTCGACATGCGGTTGCCGCGGCTCGAGTTGATGCAGTCGGTGCTCGACGACCTCAACGGCCTGAACATCGCGGCACGCGACGCGATCGGCGCGTCGGCCGAGGAGATGGCGCCGTTGGTCGCCCGCATCGACACCGGCCGCGAGCGGGTCGGCTCGAAGGTCCAGCAGCTGCAGGATGCCTTCAAGGCGGACGGCGAGCTCGGGGCGAAGACCGCCGAGGAGTTCGCCGGGCACGGCTCGGGCGTGCTGGTCTCGCTGGTGAAGTTCACGCGGGCGCTGCGGGCGCAGAACGCCGAGGCGGCCACACGCACGCTGCGCGAGTCGATCCAGCCCCGGCTCAACGGGATGATGACCGCGGTCGACGCCTACCGGGGCGGCCAGCTCGCCGCGCTGCAGGACGGCAAGGCGAAGGTCGACCGGTCGACGCACTCGGCCCTGGTCGCGATCGCGGCGTTGGTCGGTGTGTCGCTGGTCGTGGCGGGTGTCGCAAGCCTGCTGATCGCGCGCTCGATCACGGGGCCGCTGAGCGAAGCGGTCGATGCCGGCCAGGCGATCTCCGACGGCGACTTGCGGGTGCGTCCGGTCTCGAGCGTTCGCCACGAGGCCGGCATGGTGATGACGGCGCTGCGCGGCATCAGCGAGCGCATCGGTGAGGTGGTGCGCAGCATCCGTGGCGCGGCGGCACGCATCGACGTGTCGGCGCGCGACATCGTCGCCGGCAGCCAGCGCCTGTCCTCGAGCAGCGCCGAGCTCTCGGTGCGTCTGCAGGGCTCGGTGTCGGCGATCGGCGAGATCCGGGCGATGGTGGAGTCCAGCGCGGCCGGCGCGCGCCAGGTGGACGCCCGCGCCCGCGAGGCGTCCGAGCGCGCGAGCGACGGCAAGCGCGAGGTCGACGCGGTGCGCCAGGACATGCGCAAGCTCGCCGACCAGGCGCGCCAGATCGCCGAGATCATCGGCGTGATTGACGGGATCGCTTTCCAGACCAACATCCTCGCGTTGAACGCGGCGGTCGAGGCCGCCCGCGCCGGCGAGCAAGGCCGCGGCTTCGCGGTTGTGGCCGCCGAGGTGCGCAGCCTGGCGACCCGCACCACCGGCTCGTCGGCCGAGATCCGCAAGCTGATCGACTCGTCGGTCGCGCACGTGAACAGCAACGTCGACCGCATCGAGCAGGTGGGCACCAAGATGGACAGCATCCTCGGCGACGTCGACGATGTCAGCGCGAGCGTTGCCGGCATCTCGGCCGCCTTGGTCCGGCAGCTCGAGCGGATCGGCGAGGCCGATGCCAACATGGCGGCACTCGAGCGCTCCAACACCGAGACCGGCTCGATGATCGGCGAGCTCGAGCAGATGTCGCGCGTACTCGACCAGACGGCCCACGAGCTGTCCGAGCGGGTGTCAGTGTTCCAGGTCGAGGAGCGCGCTTCCGTCTGATGCCCCGGCGCGCACCCGCTCGGGTGCCCACGAACCGGCACGCATGCGCTATCGTCCGAGCCATGCATCGCGCGGACGCCCTGCGTGGCATCTTTCGGAGCAGCCTGCCCATGAGCGCCAACGAACTGTCGCACGATGAACCCGAGGAGCCTGACGAGCCTGATCTCGGCGACGTCCCGCCCGCGCTGCTCTTTCAGGTGACCTATTGCAGCCGCGCGGCCGCGCACGTCGACGATGCCGCGGTCGACCGGCTGGTCGCAGCGGCGCGTGAGCACAACCCCCGACTCGGCATCACCGGCCTGCTGGTCTTCGGCGGCGGCATCTTCTTCCAGTGGATCGAGGGTCCGCGCGAAGCGGTCGCACGGCTGATGGCGAAGATCCGGGACGACACCCGCCATGAGTCGGTCGTCATGCTGAGCGAGTCGGAGGAGGTCCGCGACCGGGTCTTCCCGCTCTGGGACATGGAGCTGGTGGCCGCTGACGACATCCGCGACGTCCTCGAGGACGCGTTGTCAGGCTCGCTGGACTCGCACAGCGGGGCCACGCTGACCCATATGCTCGAGCAGCTCGACAGCGGCGTGCTGACGCCGCTCGGCGGGGCCTGAACCCGGCGCGGCTCGGGGCGGGGTGCGCCGCTAACGTGCCGCGGAGATGTCCGGGTCGCGCAGCATCACCGGCTCGCGTGCGCCCGCCGCCAGCCGCGTGCGGACCGCGGCGTCGATCTCGGCGGCGTTCTGGGTGTACGTCGACAGTGGGTCGTCGGTGGCGCTGTGGGGGTGGTATCGGTAGTGCAGCGTGGCCTTCCCGATTGAGGCGCCCACTGGCACGTCGTCGACGCTGACCCAGAAGAACACATTGGCTGAGCCGGGGTCGTAGTAGGGAGTTCGGGACATGGCGCCTGCTGATAAAAGTGGATCGCAGGCCGATCCTGCGCCTTTCGCAGACCCGCGTCCACGGGAGGGTCAGCCGTTCGGTGAGCACCAGCGAATCGGGGCAGGCGTGCAGCAGGCGCGGGACGAACGCGCGGCGGTCGATACCCCGGGCGCGCGTGTCAGCGCGTCGCGGCCACCAGCGCCAGCACCGCATCGGCGAACACGCCCGGCACCTCTTGCGGCATGTTGTGCCCCACGCCCGGCACCACCGTGTGCGTGCTGGGCCCGCTGAAGCGGTGGCCGTGCTGCGCGGTGCTGGCGGGCGGGCGCACGCCGTCGTCGGCGCCGTCGAAGGTCAGCACGGGCACCGTGATCGGTGGCTGCGCGGCGAGGCGGCGCTCGATGTCCGCCAGCGCCGGGTCGCCCGGTACCAGGCCGAAGCGGTGGCGGTACGAGTGGATCACCACGTCGACGAAGTCGGGGTTGTCAAAGGCCGCGGCGCTTCGCTCGAAGGTGGCGTCATCGAAGCGCCAGGTCGGCGACTAGGTCTCCCACAGCAGCCGGCATACCGCGCGCCGGTCGTGCGCCAGGCCTGCGCGGCCGCGCTCCGAATGGAAATAGTACTGGTACCAGAGGCTGCGCTCGTTCTGCGGCGTGTCGGGCACCATCGCCCGCGCGATGTCCTGGATGGTGTAGCTATTGAACGAGACCAGGCCCGCGCAGCGCTCGGGCCAGAGTGCGGCGACCACACAGGCGGCGCGTCCGCCCCAGTCGTAGCCGGCGAGCACCGCGCGCGGGATCGCCAGCGCATCCATCAGCGCGAGCAGGTCGGCGCCGAGCGCGGCCTGCTCGCCGGAGCGCGGCACCGCGTCGTCGACGAAGCGCGTCGGGCCGAAGCCGCGCAGGTAAGGCACCACGACACGGCAGCCCGCCGCGGCCAGGCATGGCGCGACCTCGGCGTAAGCGTGCACGTCGTACGGGAAGCCGTGCAACAGCAGCACCGGCGGTCCGTCCCGCGGGCCTGCGGCGTGGAAGGCGACGTCGAGCACGCCGGCGCGCACGGTTTGCAGCGGGTCGAAGGGCGAAGGGTGGGTCATCGGCGGTTTCGGGCAGGGTGGGTGCGTCGTGCCGCGATCGTACGTGCGCCGATGCGGTTCCGGCTCCGGGGTGGGTAGGGTCGCGGCACCCGACCCCATCCGGACGGCATCGACGCCTCGCAGGCCGCCGCAAGCGGCTATCCCGCCTAAGCACCGCGCGGCTCGACCGCCATGGCGGGGCTGGCCGCGACCATGCCGATCTCGGGCGCCTAGCCGCTGCGATTCCAGTGGCGCCACCGTTGGTTCGACAGCGTGATCACCGCGAGCCCGATCGTCAACGAGCGCGGGCTCGACAGCGGCCACGTGGCCCTCACCTACGAGTTCAGGTCAGGCACGAGGGCCGCGGTGCACGGCCCGCTGGCCGCGCTCAGCCCTGCTGCGCTGCCAGCGCTGCCTGCGCCTGGCGCTTGCCCATCGTGCGCAGCGCGGCGATCGCCTGCAGTTGCCCGGCACGCGGTGTCGCCTTCTCTTGCTCCCAGTTGTAGACCGACTGCCCGCTGACGCCGAGCAGCCGGCCCAGGGCCTCGGCCGACAGGCCCAGGCGCAGGCGGTGCGCCTGGAAGCCCTTGGCCGACCAGCGCACCGCGGGTGCGTCGGGGGCGGGCGCATCGGGGGCGGGCGCATCGGGCGCAGGGCCCCGGGCCTGGGCCCGGGGCGCACGGTGCAGCGCCGCGTTTGCCTGCTCGAGCGCCTTGACTTGGCGCTTGAGCGCCGCGATCTCGCGCCGGTGGAGCGTCGAGGCCTTGCGGATCGCCTCGGTCTGGAGGCGGATCTCCTTGCGGGCGATCCGTTGGATCTCTGCCTTGAGGGCGGTGGCGATGTCGGGCATGCGGGTCCGTGAAGAGGGCCGGGCGTCGGGGCAGGCCGGCGGAACGGCCATTGTCTCAGGGCGCTTCGCCCGGCATGCCGGTTTCCAGGCGATCAGCCGATGAGGGTCGCCCCCGCGCAACGCGGGGGCCCCGGCCACGGCCGCATCGCGTGAGTCGCCGCCGTGCGCAGGCGTCGGACGATCGGTGTTCGTGTCCTTCGACGGCGAGCGGCCGTCGGGGTCGCCGCTCGAGGTGCTCGGCGGCTTCCTCGCGGCCGACGGCGACGCATACGGGCGCCCGGTCGGAATGGCGCTCGATGCGAGCGGCGCGCTGATGGTGGCCGACGATGGTGGCCGACGAAGTCGGCAACGCGGTCTGGCGAGGGCGCGCCGAGTAGCGCGCGGCTCGCCCAGCCCGTCAGCCGGGCGGGTCGCTGACGTCCAGCACCGCGGCCGCGCCCGGGACGTGGGCCACCACCAGCGGCCGGATCGCCTCGAGCAGCGCCGCCGTGCAGCGGCTGGCCGCCCGCATCGACGGCGGATCGCGCTTGAAGGTGTGCACGACCGGACCCCAGTGCCAGGCCTTGTCCTCGGCGGCGCGGGATGGCGCCACGAGCTGGAACTGGTCGAAGTCCGGCAGCTCGCGGACCAGTGGGTCGAGCTGATCGCGCAGCGGCAACGGCGCCATCCGCCCCGCGGCATCGGCCAGCCCGGACAGCCAGGCGGGCAGCGGGTCCGCGTCGGTTGCCCGGACCGCCACGATGGCCCGCAGGAAGGCCCGCTCGCCGCCGCGCAGCCCCAGACGCAGCCAGATGCGGCGGCCGCCGACCTTGCCCATCGGCAGCCTCAGCCCGTCGGTGCTCGACAGCTCGATCAGCGGGTAGCGCGCCTTCAGGTGATCCCGAATGGCTTCGTTGACGGTGGTGAACTGGTCGGCCATGGGTCGTGTCGGGCGGGTCTGTCGGGCCCCGGGCCATAGGCCAGGGTAAACACGAGTGTAGTCTCTCCAGGCGGGACGGCCGCACCGGCCGCAGCGGCCGCCCGATGGCAGGGCCGCGGCCCGCGTTCAGTGCAGCCCGGTGGCCGACCCGGTGTCGGGAAACAGGCTCGCCGCGCCGCGCCGTCCCGCGACCGGATCGAGCGTGCCGGGACGCGCCTGGCGCGGTGCACTGCCCTCGATGAGGCAATGTCCGAGCACTGTGCCGGCGGCGGTGTGGAGCCCGATGGTCACCACCTCCTGCATATCCCCGCCCGCCGCGCATGCAGCGCTCGCGGCAAGGCTCTCGACGATGTGGACCGCCAGGTCCGGCAGTGGCAGCCCCTTGCGGCGGAAGTCCGCGCGGATGACCCCGCCTTCGTCGAGCAGCGCCTGCACCACCGGCGCGAACTTCGCGCGCATCTCGTCCGACGCCTGAAGCGCGCGCATCAGGTCATCCATCTCGACCACCGACTCGAGCAGCGTCGCGCCGCCCAGGCGCACCGCGAACAGCGACGGTCCGACCGCGCCGTGCCGGTTGTAGTTCTCGACGGCGATGCCGGAGAAGTAGTCCGTCCTGAACAACCCGTGAAGCGGCCGACCTCAACCCAGGGGAGCGAGTGTCAGCCCCATGGCTGCGAGCAGCCATGCAATGGGCTGGGCACAAAAACGCCGCAGCGCCCGCAGCAGCAGCCTCACGTTGTGACCCGCGCCGCACAGCACCGCATGCAGCGCGTCGCCCAGCGCCCCTTTGAGCCAGTT
>JBIPLJ010000046.1:0-34034 GCA_044368415.1 Burkholderiaceae bacterium | reverse complement strand
ATCGCGACGCGCTGGCGCTCGCCACCCGATAGGCCGGCGGGACGCCGCTCCAGCAGGTGCCCGATGCCGAGCATGCCGATCACCGCGTCGGCGTCCACCGGTCGGCCGGAGCGCGAGAAACGCCGTCCGTAGGCCAGGTTCGCACGCACGCTCAGGTGCGGAAACAGGAGCGCGTCCTGGAACACCATCCCGACCTGGCGCCGGTGCGGCGGCAGGAAGATGCCCCGCTCGACGTCGACCAGCGTGCGCCCGTCGACGATGACGCGGCCGGCGTCCGGACGCAGCAGCCCGGCGATCAGCCCGAGCACCGTCGACTTGCCCGAGCCGGAGCGGCCGAACAGCGCCAGCGCGCCGGTGTCCGAGCGGAACGCGCAGACGAGCCGGAAACCGCCGCGTGCCAGCCGGACGTCGACCTCGATCACGGGGCGCTCCCGACGGCCCGACGCACCCGCCGCGCGAGCCATTCGGAGAAGGCCAGCGCAGCCACCGACACGGCGATGGCGACCAGCGTCAGGCGCATCGCGCTCTCGTCCCCCCCCGGCGTCTGCGTGGCCGCGTAGATCGCCGACGGCAGCGTCCTCGTCTCGCCCGGGATGCTCGAGACGAAGGTGATCGTCGCACCGAACTCGCCGAGCGCCTTGGCGAAGCACAGCACGGCGCCTGCGAGCACGCCGGGCAGCGCGAGCGGCAGCGTGACCGTCGCGTACGACCACAGGGGGGGTGCGCCGAGCGTGGCCGCGGCCGCGGCGAGCCGCTCGTCCACCGCCTCGATCGACAGCCGGATCGCGCGGACCATCAGCGGAAAGCCCATCACGGCACAGGCCAGCGCGGCGCCCGTCCAGCTGAACGACAGCACCAGCCCGAAGGTGGACTCGAGCCATTCGCCGATCGGGCCCCGCCGGCCGAATGCCAGCAGCAGCAGGTAGCCGGTGACCACGGGCGGCATCACCAGCGGCAGGTGCACCAGCGCGTCGACCAGGGTCTTGCCCGGGAAGCGGGCACGCGCCAGGAGCGTTGCCACCACGATGGCCAGCGGCAGCGCGCCGAGCGTGGCGACGAGCGCGACCTTCACGCTCAGGCGCAGCGCGACCCAGTCGTCCGGAGACAGCTCGAGCACGCGGTGCCCGGACTCAGCGCGGCGCCGGGCCGAAGCCGTGCGCCGCGAACACCGCCAGGCCGGCCGGCGAGCGCAGGAAGTCGACGTAGGCCTGCGCCCGCGACGAACGCGTGCCGGCCACGATCGCGATCGGGTAGACGATCGGCGGATGGGTGGCCTCGGGAAAGGTGTCGACGACTCGGACCCTCGGCTCGGCGCGCGCGTCGGTCGCGTAAACGATGCCCAGCGGCGCCTCGCCGCGGGCGACCAACGTCAGCGCGACGCGCACGTTCTCGGCCTGCGCGAGGCGCCCGGACACCGACGGCCAGGCACCGAGCGACTCCAGCGCCGCGCGCGCGTAGCGTCCCGCGGGCACGGCCGCAACGTCGCCAACGGCGAGCCGGCCATCGGCGCCCAGCGCCCCCGCCAGCGACACGCCGGGCGCGAGCCGCAGCACCGGCACGGGGCCGGCTGCGGGCGCGACGAGCACGAGCCGGTTGGTCAGCAGCGGCGCCACCGAACCGGCGCTCAGCCGGCCGCGCCCGTCCAGCCACGCCGTCCAGGTCCCGTCGGCGGACACGAACACGTCGGCCGGCGCCCCCTGGTCGATCTGGCGCGCCAGCGCGGACGAGGCCGCGTACGAGATCGAGGCGCGCGCGCCAGACTGCCGGGCCCAGACGGCGGAGGCCGCATCGAGCGCCTCCTTGAGGCTCGCCGCGGCGAACACCACCGGGTCGGCGAGCGCTGGACCCGAGCCCAGCGCGAGCACGATGGGCAGCGCCCGCGATGCCGCCCTCGATACGGACCGGATGCGGCGGAACCAGGAAGCACTCGGACGCATCTGGGTTGGGCGGGCTGGCGTCGGGGAGGAAGCGGGAAAGCGGCAGGAAGGGGCCATCCTGTTGTATCCCATCGGATACAACGCCCGCAACCCTGTGCCCGACATCGAAGCCTGGCAGATCAGGTGTTCTGCACCACGATCGCCGGCATCTTCAGCGACATGTCCTTCGCCCGATCGGCGATCTTCACGGCGACGCGGCGCGCGATCGATTTGTACGCCTGCGCGATCTCGCCGTCCGGCTCGGCAACGACCGTCGGGTTGCCCGAGTCGGTCTGCTCGCGGATGCGGATATCCAGCGGCAGGCCGCCGAGGTACTCGACGTCGTAGTCCTTCGCCATCCGTTCGCCGCCGCCTGCGCCGAAGATGTGCTCGGCGTGGCCACAGTTCGTGCAGACGTGGATCGCCATGTTCTCGACGATGCCGAGGATCGGGATGCCCACCTTCTCGAACATCTTCAGCCCCTTGCGGGCGTCGAGCAGGGCGATGTCCTGCGGCGTGGTGACGATCACCGCGCCCGTCACCGGGATCTTCTGCGACAGCGTCAGGTGGATGTCGCCGGTGCCGGGCGGCATGTCGACGATCAGGTAGTCGAGGTCGCGCCAGTTCGTCTCGCGCAGCAACTGCTCGAGGGCCTGCGTGACCATCGGCCCGCGCCAGACCATCGGCGTGTCGGTGTCGATCAGGAAGCCGATCGAGCTGGCCTGGATGCCGTGACCTTCCATTGGCTCGAGGGTCTTGCCGTCGAGGCTCTCGGGCTTGCCCGAGATGCCGAGCATCTGCGGCTGCGAGGGGCCGTAGATGTCGGCATCGAGCATGCCGACCTGCGCGCCCTCGGCGGCCAGCGCCAGCGCGAGGTTGACCGCGGTGGTGCTCTTGCCGACCCCGCCCTTGCCCGAGGCGACCGCGATGATGTTCTTGACGCCAGGCAGCAGCTTCACGCCGCGCTGCGCGGTGTGCGCGACGATCTTCTGGAAAACGTTGGCGCTGACGTTCTCGACACCGGGCAACGCGCGGATCACGTCGACCGCCGCTCGGCGGATCAGGTCGATCTGGCTGCGGGCCGGATAGCCGAGCTCGATGTCGACGCTGACGTGGCCGCCGTCGACGCGCAGGTTGCGCGCCGATTTCGACGCGACGAGGTCGCGACCAGTGTTCGGATCGACGACGTCGGCCAGCACCGCGCTCACTTGCTCGACCGTGACGGCCATGATCACTCCAGGATCGCTGCGGGGGGACGATCGCGGCAGCCGCCACGAACCGCGGTCGCAGTCTATCCGAAATGTAATGCCCCGCCGGGCGCCGCGGCCGCCCCGTGCGGCACAGCTCAGCAGGCTGCGGGCACGCGGTGCTGGCGCGCTAGACTCGGGGTTTTCGCCGGCGATGCCCGGCCCCGCGAGACCTCCATGCCCCGCCGCCTCTTCGTCACCACCGCCCTGCCCTACGCCAACGGATCGTTCCACATCGGCCACATCATGGAGTACATCCAGGCCGACATCTGGGTGCGGTTCCAGCGGATGCAGGGCAACGAGGTGCACTTCGTCTGTGCCGACGATGCACACGGCGCGCCGATCATGCTCAAGGCCGAGTCCGAGGGCATCACGCCGCAGCAGCTGGTCGCCCGGATCGCCGCCGAGCGGCCCCAGTACCTCGACGGCTTCCACGTCTCCTTCGACCACTGGCACTCGACCGACTCGCCTGAGAACGTCGAGCTCTCGCAGGACATCTACCTGAAGCTGCGCGCGGCCGGTCTGATCGCCACTCGGACGATCGAGCAGTTCTACGACCCAGTGAAAGGCATGTTCCTGCCCGATCGCTACATCAAGGGCGAGTGCCCGAAGTGCGGCGCCAAGGACCAGTACGGCGACTCCTGCGAGGTCTGCGGCGCGGTCTACGCGCCCACCGAGCTGATCAACCCGTATTCGACGATCACCGGCGCGACGCCGGTGCTACGCCAGTCCGAGCATTACTTCTTTTCGCTGTCTGACCCGCGCTGCGTCGAGTTCCTCAAGGGCTGGGCGCTCGACGGCCGGCTGCAGCCCGAGGTGGCGAACAAGGCCCGCGAGTGGCTCGAGGGCACGACGGCCGAGGACGGCACGAAGACCGGCGGACTGGCCGACTGGGACATCTCGCGCGACGCGCCCTACTTCGGCATCCCGATCCCTGACGCGCCCGGCAAGTACTTCTACGTGTGGCTCGATGCCCCGGTCGGCTACCTCGCATCGCTCAAGGCGAACTGCGCCAAACGCGGCCTGGACTTCGCGTCCTTCGTCGCGCCCGACGCCGACCTCGAACAAGTGCACTTCATCGGCAAGGACATCATCTACTTTCACACGCTGTTCTGGCCGGCGATGCTGAAGTTCGCCGGCTACAAGGTCCCGGACCGCGTGAACGTGCACGGCTTCATCACCGTGTCCGGCGAGAAGATGAGCAAGTCGCGCGGTACCGGGCTGTCGCCGCTGCGCTACCTCGAGCTGGGGATGAACCCCGAGTGGCTGCGGTACTACCTTGCCGCCAAGCTCAACGCCCGCGTCGAGGACATCGACTTCAATCCGGAGGACTTTGTCGCGCGGGTGAACTCGGACCTGGTCGGCAAGCTGGTCAACATCGCGAGCCGCTGCGCGGGCTTCCTCGCCAAGCGATTCGACGGACGCCTCGCCGCAATCGATCACGGCGCGCACGAGGGCTTCGCCCGCCCGTGGGCCGGCCCCGAGGCGGTGGCCGCGCTGTACGAGCAGCGCGAGTTCGGCAAGGCGCTGCGCGAGATCATGCAGTTCGCCGATGCGGTGAACCAGTTTGTCGACGCGGAGAAGCCCTGGGACCTGGCGAAGGACCCGGCACGCGCGGCAGAGCTGCACCGCTGCTGCTCGACGGCGCTGCGCGCGTTCCGCGACCTGGTGCTGCTGCTCGCGCCGGTCCTGCCGGCGATGGCCGGGCGCGTGCAGGCGTTCATGAACCTGCCGTCGCTCGACTGGGCCTCGCTCGCCGAGCCGCTTCCCGAGGGCCACCGCCTGGAGGCCTACCAGCACCTGATGACGCGGGTGGACCCGAAGCAGCTCGACGCGCTATTCGACTCGCCGGCAGCAGCGGCGCCGGCTATGGCGGCTGCTACGCCAGCCGCGCCGACGGCCTCGAAGGGCGGCGGCGGCAAGTCCGCCGCGGTCGCAGCCGCCCCGCCGCCGGCCGAAGGCACAATCTCGATCGACGAGTTCGCCCGGCTCGACCTGCGGATCGCGCGGATCGTCGCGGCCGAGACCGTCGACGGCTCCGACAAGCTGCTGCGGCTCACGCTCGACGCCGGCGAGGGGCGCACGCGGACCGTGTTCTCCGGCATCCGGAAATGGCACGCGCCCGAGCAGCTGACCGGCCGGCTCACCGTCATGGTGGCCAACCTCGCGCCGCGCAAGATGAAGTTCGGCCTGTCCGAGGGCATGGTGCTCGCGGCCTCGTTCCCGGACGATGGCGGCGGCGTCTTCCTGCTCGACCCGCAGGACGGTGCGCAGCCGGGCATGAAGGTGCGCTGAGCGATGGCCGGCCGCGTCGTCGTCAGCGCGGCCACGGCGGCCGAGGCGGTGTTCGCGCAGGGCGTCGGCGCGTTCGTCGCGCGCCCGACCCCAGGCCCATGAAGCTGCCGGCCTTCCGCCCCCGCATCGTTGACGCGCTGCAGGGCTACCGACGCGAGGACTTCTCCGCCGACTTGTCAGCGGGCATCACCGTGGGCGTGGTCGCATTGCCGCTGGCGATGGCCTTCGGCATCGCCAGCGGCGTCAAGCCCGAGGCGGGCATCTTCACCGCGATCATCGCAGGCTTCCTGATCTCGGCCCTCGGCGGGTCGCGCGTGCAGGTCGGCGGGCCGGCGGGCGCATTCGTCGCGCTGCTCTACGCGATCGTCGAACGCTACGGCGTCGCCAACCTGCTGATCGCGACGATGATGGCCGGCGTGCTGATGTTCGCGATGGGGGCGCTGCGGCTCGGTCAGCTGATCCGCTACATCCCGGTGTCGATCGTCACAGGCTTCACCAACGGCATCGCGGTGATCATCGCGATGCAGCAGCTCAAGGATTTCCTCGGTCTGTCGATTCCGAAGATGCCGGCCAACTTCTTCTCGCAGCTCGGCACGCTCTGGGGTCACCTGTCGACGCTCAACTGGACGGCGCTCTGGTTGGGGATCGTCTCGCTCGTGACGATCGTCCTCTGGCCGAAGTCGTATCGGCCGAACCATGCGCAATGGCGGCGCGCGATGGCGCGTGTACCGGGCACGATCGTGGTGCTGGCCCTGAGCATCATCTCGGTCGCGGCCTTCGGGCTGCAGGTCGACACCATCGGCACCCGCTTCGGCGGGATCCCACAGGGCCTGCCGTCGTTCGCGCTGCCATCCTTCGACTGGGCGAGCGCGCAGAACCTGGTCGGCCCGACGATCTCGATCGCGCTGCTGGGCGCCATCGAGTCGCTGCTCTGCGCGCGTGTGGCGGACGGGATGACCGACGACCGCCATGACCCGAACCAGGAGCTGATGGCGCAGGGCATGGCCAACATGGTGTCGCCGCTCTTCGGCGGAATCGCCGCCACCGGCACGATCGCCCGCACCGTCACCAACATCCGCTCCGGCGCGCGCACGCCCGTCGCGGGCATCGTCCACTCGGCGACGCTGCTGGCGATCGTGCTGGTGCTGGCGCCGCTGGCGAGCGACATCCCGATGGCCACGCTCGCGGCCATCCTGCTGTTCGTCGCATGGAACATGGGCGACTGGTCGGCGTTCGCGCGGCTGCGGCGTTTCTCGATGCCGTACCGCACGATCATGCTCGCGACTTTCGCACTGACCGTGACCTTCGACATCACCGTCGCCGTCGAGGTCGGTCTGGTGCTGGCGTCGCTGTTCTTCATCTGGCGGATCTCGAGCCTGACGCGGCTCGATCCGGTGCGGCTGCCGGCCGACC
Organism: Burkholderiaceae bacterium; assembly: GCA_044368415.1. Lineage (GTDB taxonomy): Bacteria > Pseudomonadota > Gammaproteobacteria > Burkholderiales > Burkholderiaceae_E > UBA4615. The sequence goes on along the minus strand of JBIPLJ010000046.1, from coordinate 27,163 downwards.
TCGCCACACTCGGCGACGGCACGCGCGTCGAGGCGTGGCGGCTCTTCGGCTCGCTGTTCTTCGGATCGGTCGGCAAGCTCGAGGGGCTTGCAGACCCGAAGCGACACCCTCCGGACGTGCTAGTGCTTGAGCTCGGCCACGTGATCAACATCGACACCACCGGGCTCGACGCGCTCGAGACGATGTTCGAGCACCTGCACAAGCGCGGCGGCACGCTGGTGCTCGCCGAGCCGGCCGAGCAGCCGCTGTCGCTGCTCGAGCGCTCGGGCATGCTCGAGCGGATTGGGCCGCACAATGTGTTCGAGGGGCTGGACGTCGCGCTGGCGGCCCTGCGCGAGCGCCACCGGGTGCCGGACGACGATACGGCGCTCAGGCCCCCGGCTGCTCCTGCGGATCCTCGGTGAACGTGAACCGCGCCGCCCGCCCGGTAGCCGGGTCGAAATGTGCGTTGAAGCGCCGCTTCGAGGTGCCGTCCTGCCAGCGCCAGCTCCAGACCACCTCGGGCTTGAGCGGGAACTGCTCGACCTGCGTGGGCTTGGACAGCAGCCGCGTGAGCGCCTCGCCGCTCATGCCCGGACGGGCCTTCGCAAACTGGGCCTGCGTCAGGATGTTCTCCATGCCCTGGAAGCGGCCGTCGGCCCCGATGGTCACGCGGAACGTCTCAGTGCCCTGCGGCGCCCGCACATAGTCCCACTCCTTCGCGCCGTCGGCACGGTCCCAGACCATCGTGGGCACGCCCATCAGCGCCCGCACGTCGTGCTCGGAATGCTGGCCGGGAATGAGCTTCTTCTGCGCGACGTAGTCGCAGCCGGCGATGGCCACGGCGCTCGCCAGCGCGATCGCGGCCATCACCTTCCGGCGGGTCGGCTCGTACATCGTCGGTCTCCAGTGGGTCGGGTTGCCGTAAAATACCGCGTTTACTCCTTGCTGGACCGCCGCCATGGCCGCGTACGAATCCGACATCACGCAGTTCATCAGGCAGCTCAAGCAGGAGCGCCCGCAGCTCGACGCCGAGCAGCAGAAGGGGCGCGCGATCTGGTGGGACAAAGAGGCCATCGACCTCGAACAGACCCGCCGCTGGCGCGACGCGAAGGTCCCGCAGAAGCCCTACCCGTACCAGACCGAGTCCTGATCACGTGAGCGCCGACGCCGCCGTGCCGGCGGATGCGACGCCCGCCCCGAGCGCCGTGCCGGACCGTGTCACCATGGTCGCCGGTGGCGTAGCCCTCCAGGCCGAGCTGGTCTTCGCCCGCATCCACGGCGAGCCGCTGCACCGCCTGCCGCAGGACCTGTACATCCCGCCCGATGCGCTGGAGGTGTTCCTCGAGAGCTTCGAGGGGCCGCTGGACCTGCTGCTCTACCTGATCCGCAAGCAGAACTTCAACATTCTCGACATCCCGCTCGCCGAGGTGACCCGACAGTACCTCGGCTATATCGAGGAGATCCGCCGCAGCAACCTCGAGCTCGCCGGCGACTACCTGCTGATGGCGGCGCTGCTCATCGACATCAAGTCGCGGATGCTGCTGCCGGTGCGCCGGGCCGATACCGGCGAGGAGGTCGAGGATCCACGCGCCGAGCTCGCGCGCCGGCTGCTCGAGTACGAGCGCATCAAGCTCGGCGCACTGCAGATCGACCGCAACCCGCAGCTCGGGCGGGACTTCCTGCGCGCGCAGGTGCTGCTCGAGCAGACCCTCGACGCGCAGCTGCCCGAGGTGAATGTCGTCGACCTGCGCAGCGCCTGGGCCGACATCCTGCGCCGCGCGAAGCTCGTCCAGCACCATCGGATCAGCCGCGAGGAACTGTCGGTGCGTGAGCACATGACGATCGTGCTGCGTACGCTGCAGGACCGCCGCTTTGCCGAGTTCGAGGAGATGTTCGATCCGGCGCGCGGGATGCCGGTGGTGGTGGTCACCTTCATCGCGCTGCTCGAACTGGCCAAGGAATCGCTGATCGAGATCACGCAGGCCGCCGCCTACGCGCCGATCTACGTGCGGCTCGCCTACTTGCCGAGCTAGCCGTGGCGGCCGTTCGCGTCGCCGACGCGCCGCTGCGTGCGCTGAACACCTTCGGCATCGACGCCCGCGCCCGAGTGCTTTGGCGCGTAGACACCCCCGATGCACTGCCGTCCGTGCTGCGCGCGCTGCGCGACGAGGCCGACGGCGAGCCGTTGGTGCTGGGCGCGGGCAGCAACCTGCTGATCACCGGCGACCTCGAGCAGGCGGTGCTGCAGGTCGCCCTGCCCGGCCGGCGCATCGTCGCGGACGACGGCGAGTCGGTGCTGATCGAGGCTGGCGCCGGCGAACCCTGGGACGGCCTGGTGCGCTGGAGCCTCGCGCAGGGGGCCTACGGACTGGAGAACCTCGCGCTCATCCCCGGCACGACAGGCGCCGCCCCGATCCAGAACATCGGCGCCTACGGCGTCGAGCAGCGCGAGGCCTTCGACTCGCTGGACGCATTCGATCTGCACACGGGCGGCGCGCGCCGCTTCGACGCCGCCGACTGCGCCTTCGGCTATCGCGACAGCGTCTTCAAGGGGCCGGATGCCGGACGCTGGCTGGTGACGGCGGTGCGCTACCGACTGTCCCGCCGGCCCCAGCCGCGACTGGACTACGGCGAGATCCGCGATGAGCTGGCGCGCGCCGGCCGCGGCCAGCCGGGACCGGTCGACGTCGCGGACGCGGTCAGCGCCATCCGCCGGCGCAAGCTCCCCGATCCGGCGGTGCTGGGCAATGCGGGCAGCTTCTTCAAGAACCCGCTGGTCGAGCCTGCGCAGGCGCAGGCGCTGGCTTCGCGCGAGCCGGGGCTGCCCACCTGGCCAGCCGGCGAGCGCGTGAAGCTGTCTGCGGCCTGGATGATCGAGCGCTGCGGCTGGAAGGGCTACCGGGAGGGCGATGCCGGCGTGCACGGCGCCCATGCGCTGGTGCTGGTCAATCACGGGCGGGCGAGCGGTGCGGCGCTGCTCGGGATCGCGCGCCGCATCCGCGACTCGGTCGGCGCACGCTTCGGCGTCGAGCTCGAGCCCGAGCCGGTTGTGGTCGGGCCGGCGCGGCTATAATCGAAGGCTTTGCATCCTGAGCCTTCGGGCCGCCCACGGAAGACGACCATGGAAGACGACAGCGACAACATCCTCATCGGCTGGATCCTCGGCTTCGCCGTGGTGCTATCCATGACGATCGCGCTGCTGGCCGGCGGGGTCGGCCTGAACGCCGGCAGCCAAGCCCCGGCCGCGCCTGCCGCTGCGGCAGCGCCCGTAGCAGCTGCTGCGCCGGCGGCCGCCGCGCTCGCCTCGGCCCCGGTGGTCGGGAAGATCTACTTCGACAGCGGTGTCACCGCCCTGCCAGCCGATAGCGCCGCCGCGCTGCAGTCGGTCGTCGACGCGGCCCGGGCGAACGCGGCGGCCCGCATCTCGATCTCCGGCTACCACGACAAGACCGGCAACCCCGAGCAGAACGCAGAGCTCGCCAAACAGCGCGCCTTCGCGGTCCGTGACGCGCTGGTCGCCGCCGGTGTCGCCGACACCCGCATCGAACTGCGCAAGCCCGAGGAAGCGCAGGGCGACGGCAACGACCGCGAGGCGCGCCGCGTCGAAGCCACGGTCAAGTAAGGCCACGGTCGGGTCCTCGCCACGGCCCGGTGCGGGCCATGACCCGGTGGACGGCCGCGCTGCGCTGCGCGGCTCCCCGTCAGCCCGCTTCATGGCGTCTGATGGCCCCCTTCACGCCTGAACACCCAGGTGCGAGTGTCCGAGACCCGCTGGTCGAACACCCAGCCGTCGGAGTCGAAGTCCTTGAGTGCTTCCGGCACATCGATGCGCCGCTCGATTGCCCACCGGGTCATCGCGCCGCGTGCGCGCTTCGCATTAAACGAGACCACCTTCCAAGCGTCACCGCGCCGGTCCTGGAAGATCGGCTGCACCACGGGGGCGCGCAGCGCCGCGACGTCGACCGCGCGGAAATACTCCTCCGACGCCAGGTTGACCAGCGTGCCGCCGCCGGCCTCGCGCAGCGCGCGCCGCAGCGTCCTGGCGAGGCGATCGGCCCAGAAGGCGTAGAGGTCGCGTCCGCGCTCGTTCTCCAGGCGGGTGCCCATCTCCAGCCGGTGGGGCTGCATCGCGTCGAGCGGACGCAGCACGCCGTACAGGCCCGACAGGATCCGCAGGTGCCGTTGCGCGAACGCGAGTGCGTCGGCGTCGAGCGCACGTGCACCGAGTCCGACATAGACGTCGCCGTCGAACGCGAGCACCGCCGGGCGCACGTCGGTCGACTTCGGCGCGACGCGCCAGGCCGCGTACCGGGCAACGTTCAGCGCGGCGAGCGGGTCGCTCAGGTCCATCAGCGACGCGACCTGCGCCGCCGACAGCTCACGCAGCCGCACAACGAGGCGCCGCGCGTCGGCCGCGTACTCCGGCCTGGTCGGCGCGACGTCGACGATCGGCGACGCGTAGTCGAGCGTCTTGGCGGGCGACAGCACGATCAGCATGCGAGCAGGTCCTGGTGGATGCCCGGAACATGGGCGGCGGCATTATAGGGGCGGGCGCACAGGCCATGACGACGCTGATCCTCGACACCAACGTGTGGCTCGACTGGCTCGTGTTCGAAGACGCGCGCCTGGCGCCGCTGGGGCATGCGGTCGACACCGGCCTCGTGCGGCTGCACGCCACCGCGCCGATGCTCGACGAATTCGCCGCGGTCGTGAAGCGCCAGCACTTCGGGCTCGATGCCGCGGCGCAGGGCGTCGCCCGCGAACGCCAGCGCGCCGCCGTGGTGCTGCACGCGCCCGCCCCGGACTGCCGCCTGCCCTGCAGCGACCCGGACGATCGGATGTTCATCGACCTCGCGGTAGCCCTGCGCGCCGACTGGCTGGTCTCGCGCGACAAGGCGCTGCTGCGGCTGCGCCGGATCGCGCACCGCCGCTTCGCGATCCGGATCGGCACCCCCGAGGACTGGCGGGCAGCCCAGGCAGCGCCGCCTATAATCGGTCCGATATATACCGCGCGACCATGAACGCACCCGGCACGCTCCCCGCCCCGGTCCTCAGGACCAAGATGCCCAAGGTGGGCACGACGATTTTCACCGTGATGTCGGCCCTCGCCGCCGAGCGCGGCGCAGTCAACCTCGGCCAGGGCTTCCCCGACTTCGACTGCGATCCGAAGCTGGTCGACGCGGTCGCCGACGCGATGCGCGTCGGGCACAACCAGTACCCGCCGATGGCCGGCGTCCCGGCGCTGCGCCGCGCGATCTCCGACAAAGTCGCGCTCCTGTACGGTCGCCGCTACGACGCCGACACCGAGATCACCGTCACCGCGGGCGCCACCCAAGCAATCTTCACCGCGATCCTCGCGCTGGTGCGGCCGGGCGACGAGGTCATCGTCGTTGAGCCATCGTACGACAGCTACATCCCGAACATCGAGCTCACCGGCGGCGTGGCGGTACGCGTCGGGATGACCGCGGACTTCCGCGTCGACTGGGACGGCATCGAGGCCGCGGTCACGCCGCGAACCCGCGCGATCCTGGTCAACTCGCCGCACAACCCCAGCGGCCAGACGATGTCGGACGCCGACATGCGACGGCTCGAGTCGATCGCGGTCGACCGTGGCCTGTTCGTGATCTCGGACGAGGTCTACGAGCACATGGTGTTCGACGGCGAGCCGCACCGCTCGGCGGGTAGCTATCCGGCCCTGGCCGAGCGGAGCTTCGTGGTGTCGTCGTTCGGAAAGACTTATCACGTGACCGGCTGGAAGGTCGGCTATTGCGCGGCGCCGGCGGCCCTGTCGGCCGAGTTCCGCAAGGTCCACCAGTTCAACGTCTTCACCGTCAACACACCCGTGCAGCACGGCCTGGCGGCCCACATGGCCGACCCCGCGCCCTACCTCGAGCTCGGCGCCTTCTACCAGCGCAAACGCGACCTGTTCCGCACCGGGCTGGCGGACACGCGGTTTCGCCTGTATCCCGGCCAGGGCACCTATTTCCAGATGGTCGACTACACCGCCATCTCGGACCTGCCGGAGGCCGAGTTCGCCAAGTGGCTGACTACAGAGATCGGCGTCGCCGCGATCCCGCTGTCGGCCTTCTACGCCGTGCCGGTCGAGCACGGCATCGTGCGCTTCTGCTTCGCGAAGAAGGACGAGACGCTCAGGCTCGCGCTCGAGCGGCTCTCGAGGCTGTAGCCGTGGACCGCACGCGCCCGCCTCCCCTCGCCCGCCGCCGCATGCTCGGCGGGCTGTTGGCCGCCGGGCTCGCGGGCCTGGGCACGACCGCCTGCGGCTCGCTGCTGCCGCCGGCTGACCTCAAGCCCCCGACCGTCGCATTCTCGGACCTGGGCATCGACTCGGTCAGCGCCGAGCGCGTGCGCTTCACGGTGCGCGTCGCGACGCAGAACCCGAACACAATCGACATCCCGCTCTCGAACCTGTACTTCGACCTGTCGATCCTCGGCCGGCGGCTTGCGCTGGGCAAGGTCGCCGAGCAGCGCTTCGTGCTGCCCGCGGGCGGCGAAAAGGAACTGCCGCTGGCCTTCGACGTGGCAACGGCCGACCTGCGCGCCGTGATCGCGCGGCTGATCGCCGGGCCGCTGCCCGAGACCGTCTGGGAACTCAAGGGCACGGTGAACTGGGGCATCTCGCCGCTGCCGCTGCCGTTCTCGCGCCGCGGTGACGCAAACAGCCTGCGGCGACTGCGCGAGCTGTTCCTGCGGGGCTGAATGCCCGCGAACCGACCTCGCGCGGCGCGGCCGCGCGGCACCCGCTGGGACATCTTCTGCCGTGTCGTCGACAACTACGGCGACGCGGGTTTCTGTTGGCGGCTTGCGCGCCAGCTCGTACGCGAGCACGGCCTGCAGGTGCGGCTTTGGATCGACGACCTCGCGACGCTCGACGCGCTGCAGCCCGGCGCCGCCGCGGGCACCGTGCTCGACGGCGTGCGGATCGAGGTCTGGCACGAGGCAGACCCGCGGCTCACGGCCCCGCGTCCGGAGGCGCTTGCCGACGTTGTCGTCGGCGCCCTCGGCTGCTCCCTGCCAGCGGGCGTTCGCGCCGCGATGAGCGTGCGCCGACCGGTCTGGATCGCCCTCGAGTACCTGTCCGCCGAAGGCTGGGTGCACACGTACCACGGCCTGCCCTCGCCTAAGTCCGACGGTCTGGTCGAGCACTTCTTCTTTCCCGGCTTCGACGCGTCCACCGGTGGGCTGCTTCGCGAGGCCGAGCTGCTCGCACGCCACGATGCGTTCGACGACGCGGCCCGCAACGCCTTCCTCGCATCCATCGGCGTAGCCGCCCGCCCCGGCGAGCCGATCGCCTCGCTCTTCTGCTATCCGGACGCGCCCGTCGTGGCCCTCCTCGACGCGCTCGCCGCGCAGGACGAGGGTTGGCGCGTGCTGGTCCCGGCCGGCGTCGCGCCGGCCGCCGCAGGCCATCCGCTGGCGGTGCCGGTGCCGTTTCTGCCACAGGCCGACTACGACAGGCTGCTGTGGAGCTGCACGCTGAACTTCGTGCGCGGCGAGGAGTCCTTCGTGCGCGGGCTCTGGGCGCAGCGCCCGATGGTCTGGCAGGCCTACCGGCAGGCCGAAGGGGCACACCTGCCGAAGGTCGGCGCATTCGTCGACGGCTGGTGCGATGCGTCCGCTCCGGGCCCCGCCTCCGCCATGGCACTGACTGGGATGTCGCTGGCCTGGAACGCCGCCCCCGAGACGCTCGCCACTGACCCCGGCCGGCTCCCGCGCGCCCTCGAGCGCCTGCTGCCCGCGCTGCCCGCGCTGCGCGACGCCTCCGCGCGCTGGGCTCGGAGCATGGCGCAGCGGCGCGATCTTGCCGCCCGGCTCGTCGACTTCGTCGCCGGCAAGCTATAATGGCGGGCTAACGTAGGACTTTTCTCTCGCCATGAAGACCGCCCAGGAACTGCGTACCGGCAACGTCGTGATGATCGGCACCGAGCCGATGGTCGTGCAGAAGGCCGAGTACAACAAGTCCGGCCGCAATTCCGCGGTCGTGAAGATGAAGCTCAAGAACCTGCTCAATGGGTCGAACACCGAGTCGGTGTACAAGGCCGACGAGAAGTTCGACGTGCTGATGTTGGACCGCAAGGAGTGCACCTATTCCTACTTCGCCGATCCGATGCACGTTTTCATGGACACCGAGTACAACCAGTACGAGGTCGAAGCCGAAAGCATGGGCGACGCGCTGAACTACATCGACGAGGGCATGCCCTGCGACGTGGTGTTCTACGACGGTCGCGCCATCTCGGTGGAGATGGCCAACAGCGTCGTGCGCGAGGTCGAGTACACCGAGCCGGCGGTCAAGGGCGACACCTCGGGCAAGGTCATGAAGCCCGCTCGGATCAAACCGACAGGCTTCGAGCTGCCCGTCCCGGCGTTCGTTGACATCGGCGACAAGATTGAGATCGACACCCGCACCGGCGAGTACAAGAGCCGCGTGAAGTGAGGCATGCCGGTGGCCTGCGCAGGCGGGCACCGGATGCGAGGATGGGCGCCGCAGCGCGCTGTATGCGTGCCGCCTTCAGGCCGGCGCAACCGCCCCGCCCTGGAGCGTCGAAGCGAGCGACTTGCGCAGGCAGCGGGCGACGGTGTCGCGCAGCGTCTGCAGCGTCACCGGCTTGACCAAGTAGCTGTCGCAGCGCGACCAAGCGCCGCGCAGCATGTCCAGCGGCCCGGTGCGGCGGGTCAGGACGATGACCGGCATGCCACGCAGGGCCGGATCGCGCTTGATGTCGCGGGCGAGCCGCAGCCCCGGCATGTCGGGCAGGTCGGCCTCCAGAAACACCAGCTCGTATCGACGCACCGCCATGACGTCGAGCGCCTCGCGGCCGCTGCTCACACCCTCGCAGTCGACCCCCATCTGGTGCAGCGCCAGCGACAGCTGACGGCGCACCGCCGGGCTCTCATCGATCAGCAGTGCGCGCGCACGGCGTCCGAGCAGCGTCTCTGCATCGAGCTGGCCCAACAGGGCAGCGGCGCTGCGGGCGATCGCCGCGGCGCCGAGCCGGGCCGGGCGCAGCACGTTGTGCTCGACCGTCCGGTTCAACACGCCCAGCAGGTTGATCGCGAACCGCTGTAGGGTCAGGTCGTCGCAGGCCCGCGTCGGGTCCTCGCGGCGGCCCACCGTGACGATCGGGCGGTTCTCCGGCAGCCGGCGCAGCGTCTGCGCGACCTCCGGCCCGCCCTTGGCGGTCATGTCGACCAGCGCCAAGTCGTAGTCGCCGGGTCCGCGCGAGACGGACAGTACGAACTGGTACGGGTTGTGTCGCGCGTGCCGGAACACGATCTCGAGCATCCGATGGAAGCGCTCGGCGAGCCCGAACGCGGCGACCCGGATCTCGGGGCGCGGCGCATCTCTGCCCGATGCCGGCGGCGCGGGCGCCTTCGTCGAAGCGTCGGCTGCGGGGCGTTCGTGGCGGGTTCCGGGCATGGAGGGGGGGGAGGCCAGAGGGCGGAGTCGTGTCCGGCCGAGATTCTAAACTGCTGACCGCTTCCCTGCGCAAGCGGCTCCGACAAAAAAACACCTTGTCGCGCAGGACTTTACGCGAGGAAGTTCACGCGCCGCCAGAACTGATGACAAGCTGCAGGTCGTTGTCGCGGGCGAAGTTCAGCAGGAAGGCCAGCGCCATGGGCTCGACCTCGGAGATCGCGGGGTTGACCCGCACGCACTTGTGAGCGCCGTGTAGGCCCGGGACAACATAGGGGGAGTAGTGCAGGTGTGACTGCGGGCCCCTGCCCGGGGGCTGGAAGCTGGCCATCACACCGGCGAGCCGGTCCGCCCAGTCGCTCGGCCGGAAGCCTTGGCCGGAGGAGGTCACGCCGACGATCAGGAAAGGCGTCGCCGGCGGCTGTTCCGCGGCGGTCGCGGCAATGGTCGGGGACGGGGTGTCGGACGACATCGGCCGGGCGGAGCGCCGGTTCGGAACAAAGGAGAAGAGTATAACGGCACCGCGAGTGCGCCCGGCCGACGATTCGCCCGCGGGCCGAAAATCCCCTAGAATTCAGCCTCTTAGGATCGATGCCCTGACGCGAAGGAACCGCGATGACCGCCGCCAGCCCCGTGATGCCGACCTACGCCCCCCAGCCGGTCGCGTTCGACCGCGGCGAAGGTGCTTGGCTCTACGATACCGATGGCCGGCGCTACCTCGACCTGCTCGCCGGAATCGCGGTCAACACCCTCGGGCACAACCACCCGCGGCTGGTCGCAGCGATCGCCGACCAGGCCTCGAAGATCATCCACACCTCGAACCTGTTCGAGATCCCGCTGCGCCACCAACTCGCCCAGCGGCTGGTCGACCTGTCGGGGATGACCAACGTCTTCTTCTGCAACTCCGGGCTCGAGGCCAACGAGGCGGCGATCAAGATCGCCCGAAAGTACGGCCACGACCGCGGCATTGACCTGCCCGAGATCGTTGTCTACGAAAAAGCCTTCCACGGCAGGTCGCTGGCGACGCTGTCGGCGACAGGCAACGACAAGGTGCAAAAGGGCTTCGAGCCGCTGGTTCCAGGCTTCGTGCGCGTGCCGCTCAACGACATCGAAGCGCTGAACCACATCGCCGCAGAACGGCAGAACGTGGTCGCTGTGTTCCTGGAGGCGATCCAGGGCGAAGGCGGCATCCAGCCGGCCCGCGCTGACTACCTGCGCCAAGTCCGGGCGCTCTGCGACGCCCGCGGCTGGCTGATGATGGTTGATGAGGTGCAGTGCGGCACCGGCCGCACTGGCAAGTGGTTTGCCCACCAGTGGGCCGGCATCCGCCCGGACGTGATGCCGCTGGCCAAGGGCGTCTCCTCCGGAGTCCCGGTGGGTGCGGTGGTCGCGCACGGCGCCGCCGCCGAGGTGTTCAAGCCGGGCAACCACGGCACGACCTTCGGCGGGAACCCCCTCGCGATGCGGGCCGGACTGGTCACCATCGACGTGATGGAGGAGGACGGGCTGCTCGAACATGCGACGGCAATGGGCGAAGTCATCATGGGCGGTATGCGCCGCGAGCTCGCCGGGGTGCCCGGCGTTCGCGAAGTGCGCGGCACCGGCCTGATGATCGGCATCGAGCTCGACCGCCCCTGCGGCGAGGTCGTCGGACTCGCCCTGAAGGCAGGCCTGGTGCTCAACGTCACCGCAACCAGCGTCGTGCGCCTGCTGCCGCCGCTGATCCTCTCGCGCGAGCAGGCGGAGCTGGCGGTCGCCACGCTGGCTCCTATCCTGCGCGATGTCGCGTCGCGCCCGGTCGGTCCGGCCTGACAGGCAGACAGCCAGACAGGCAGACGACGATGAGCACCCGCCCCATCCGGCACTTCCTGCAGTTCGTAGACTTCGATCGCGCGGAGATCGAACACCTGTTCGCGCGCACGCGTGTGATCAAGGATCGCTTCAAGCGCTACCAGCCGTATCACCCGCTGGCCGACCGCACGCTGGTGATGATCTTCGAGAAGCAGTCGACGCGGACCCGGCTGTCCTTTGAGGCCGGCATCCACCAGCTCGGCGGCGCCGGCGTCTACCTGAACACCCGCGACTCGCAGCTCGGGCGGGGCGAGCCGGTCGAGGACGCCGCACAGGTCATCTCGCGGATGTGCGACCTGGTGATGATCCGGACCTACGAGCAATCCATCGTCGAGCGCTTCGCGGCCCACTCGAGGGTGCCAGTGATCAACGGCCTGACGAACGAGTACCACCCCTGCCAGGTACTGGCGGACGTGTACACGTTCATCGAACAACGCGGGCCGATCGCAGGCCGCACAGTTGCCTGGATCGGCGATGCGAACAACATGGCCTACACCTGGATCCAGGCCGCCGGGCTGCTGGACTTCCGGATCCGCATTTCGACGCCGCCCGGCTACCGGATCGACCCGTCGCGGGTGTCGCCCCGCGACGCCGCACACCTCGAGTGCTTCGACGACCCGATGCTCGCCTGCGCCGGAGCCGGCCTGGTCAGCACCGACGTCTGGACGAGCATGGGTTTCGAGGACGAGAGCCGCGATCGGCTGACGGCCTTCGCCGACTGGCAGGTCGATTCGGACATGATGCGCCAGGCGCGGCCGGACGCGGTCTTCATGCACTGCCTGCCGGCCCACCGCGGCGAGGAGGTGTCCGCCGAGGTGATGGACGGGCCGCAGTCGGTGGTCTGGGACGAGGCCGAGAACCGGCTCCACGTGCAGAAGGCCCTGATGGAGTACCTGCTGCTGGGGACCGTGGCCGACGCCTGAACGGCGCCGACTCAGGGGTGGCCGACTCCTTGACGGCGCCGGCGCAAGGAGGTGCCCGGCGCCCCGACGGCGCCCGGATCAGGCGGCCGACACCCTGCCTGCCCTCAGCGGCACAGGTGCAGCCGGCCGCCTGCGCGGATGCCGGCCGGCTCCGCGGCCACCGCGACCGCCGCCGGCAGCCGGCGGCCGATCCGGTTCACAGGCTCGAGCGTGGGCATCAGCGCGACCACCCGCCGCGAATGGCTCAGGTGAAGGTTCAGCTTTCGCACTTCGGTCAGCACCGCGCCGCTCGCGGTCGGCAAGCCGCCGTCCAGACGCCCCGAGATCGACGCCCAGCGCGTCGACGCGGTCACCTGCTCGAAGAGCCCGCTCAGCCTGCGATGCCAGGCGACGCACTCGTCGAACATCGGTGCCTCGGCCAACGCCGGAAAGCCGTAGCGCGGCAGCAGCTCGCGCAGGTCGCGGTCGATCGACGGCTGCTCGGGATCGAGCAGCGACAGCAGCGAGGACGCCACGGACTTCTCGATCTGCCCAGTCAACTCGCTGACGCGCATCAGCACGTCCTCGAAGGCCGGGCGCTCTAGCGACTTGACGTCCTGCAGCACATCGAAGAGCGACTGCTTGCGCGCCCTAAGCTTGCCCCGAAGCCCGATGTGACGGGCCAGCCGCTGCTGGAAGCTCGCGTCGGTGCCGACGTCCGTATCGCGCAGGCGGATCAGCAGCCACAGGTACTGCTCTGCCTGCGGCGCGGCGCGCCGAATCGCCACCGGTGCAGTGAGCTCGAGGTCGCGTAGGAGCCGGTTCAGTTGACCGGCTTCGAGTGAATGCATGAGGGGAACTGCCATCGAAGTCGAGGTATTGGCTCATCTTCGACTCGCCCCTCCATGCGACTCAGGCACTACGGATGGCAGGGGCGGCCATGCCGATGGGCGGTTCCATGCTGCGGCAAGGGTGTGGCGGCAGTGCCGAACGATTCAGCATCGTGTCGCGCAGCGGATGCTGTGTCCGACAGCGGGGCGGCGCGCGCCGCCCCGCCCGCCGCTTCAGGCCGGCTCGAGATGCTCGACGAGGCGCTCGGCCAGGCGCTTGCGCGCACGGTGCAGACGGACCCAAACGTTGGCCTCGGTGATCTTCAGCGTCTCGCAGACCTCGGGGGTCGCGACCCCTTCGATGGCCTGCATCATGAAGACCGAACGCAGACCCTCGGGCAGACGCTCCACCTCTTGGACCAGCGCCGCATGCATCCGACGGCGTGCCACCTCCTGCATCGGATCGTCGTCGTCGGCGGTGGTGCGCTGCACCGATGCCGCCCGTTCGAGACGGTCGTCGGCCGCGTCCTGGCCATCGTCCACTACCGCGTCGAGCTTGACGTAGCGGGTCTCGCGGCGAAACGCATCCTGGATCTTGTGATTCAGGATGCCGATCAGCCAGGTGCGGACCGCGGACTGCCCCTGGAAGCTGTGGCGGGCGCTCAAGGCGGCCAGCAGCGCGTCCTGGACGGTATCCTCCGCGAGCGCCTCGTCGCGGATGCGGCGCCGCGCGAAGCGCAGCATCGCACCGCGGTGCACGGCGAGGTCGACGGTCGGGTCGAGGGCGAAAGCGGCAGACATGTCGGACTCCGGATGGGGTCGATTAAGGGACCGGACGATGTCGGTCCCATGAGGCTGGACTGTGCCGACCCCGCATGGCGAGGCCATCGCGCGCGGATCTCTTTTTCGTCTCGCCGCATCACGCCCCGGCGTCGCCGTCACGGCGGGACCGTTTTGATATCCTGCCGCGAGCAGGGCGCGATGTGCGGCGCGCACATTCCCGCTGGCTCCCGGAGAGACGATGGAACACCGGATACTGGTGGTCGAGGATCAGAAGGACATCGCGGACCTTATCGCGATGCACGTGCGCGATCTCGGCCACCGCGTCGACTGCGTGTACGACGGCAACGCCGGACTCAAAGCCGCGCAAAGCGGCGATTACGCGATGGTCGTGCTCGACGTAATGCTGCCCGGCCGCGACGGTCTGGACGTGGTCCGCACGCTGCGCATGGAGCGCAACGCGACGCCGGTGCTGATGCTGACGGCGCGCTCGACCGAGATCGACCGGGTGCTGGGCCTGGAGCTCGGCGCGGACGACTACCTCACCAAGCCCTTCTCGATCCCCGAGCTGCAGGCGCGCGTCAAGGCGATGCTCCGTCGCCGCGACATGGCCCGCCAGCCGGCCGAGGCCAGCATCGAACGGATCACCGCGGGCGAGCTCGTCGTCGACTGCGCGAGCCGCGACGTGAAGCTCGCCGGACGCTCGCTGCCGCTGACCTCTAAGGAATTCGACCTGCTTGCGCACCTCGCCCGTCATCCGGGGCGGGTGTTCACGCGCGTGCAACTGCTCGATGCGGTCTGGGGGACCACCTATGAAGGCTACGAGCACAACGTCAACACCCACATCAATCGACTGCGCTCGAAGCTCGAGGCCGACCCCGCCAACCCCCGCTACGTGCTGACCGTGCGCGGGGTGGGCTACCGGTTCACCGAGGAGCGATGAAGTCCCTCCGCGCCCGGGTGCTGATGCTGGTGGCGGGCGCCGGCCTGCTGACCGCGATCGTGCTCGCCGCGGTGATGCACATGTCGGTGCGCAGCTACTACACCGACGTCGTCTACTCGCAGAGCCGCGCGTTCATCGACCGCGTCGTCGAGATGTACCCGGACCTCTGGGAGAGCTACGAGCGCGATCCGGACGAGTTCTCCGACAAGCTCGCGGCCTACACCGTGTTCTCGCAAAACACCGGCATGTACCTGCTCGACCCGAACGGACGCGTGCTGGCGACATCGGGCGAGCATCGCCTCTTCTGGAGCAACTGGCATGTCGACCTCGGCCGCGTCCGCGACTCGCTCGCGCGCGATGCGTCGATGCCGATCGACGGCATGGACCCGGACCACCAGAACAAGGCGTGCATCGTGGCCGCGCGCCCGTTGATGCGTGACGGCAAGGAGCTCGGCTGGCTGTACGTCGTGGCGCGCGCCGCCGACATCGGCACGCAGACGCCCGAGCTGCTCAAGAGCTATGCGATCCAGACCGCGGCCAAAGTGGCGCTGCTGACGCTGGCGATCGGCGTGGCGCTGACCGTCGCGATGATCGCGCTGCTGACCCGCCCGCTGACCGCGCTGACACGCGCCGCCGAACGCGTGCGCAGCGGCGGCTTCTCGGCGCCGCTGTGCGAGTCCGAATTCCCGTTCCGCGACCGCAACGACGAGATCGGGCGACTGTCGCGGACCTTCCGCGAAACCCTCGAGCGCCTGCGTCTCGAGATGGACCGAGTCACCCAGACCGATGCCCACCGGCGCGAGATGGTCGCCAATGTCTCGCACGACCTGCGCACGCCGCTCACTGCCCTAATCGGCCAGCTCGAAACGATCCGGCTCAAGGCCGACACGCTGGATCGCGAGTCGCGCGAACGCTTCATCGACGCGGCGGTGAACAACGCCCATCACCTTCGCCGGCTCACCGACGCGCTCAACGAACTCGCCAAGCTCGACAACCCGGAGCTTCGGATCGAGCGCGAGCCGATCGCATTGGGTGAGCTCGCCGACGACCTCGCCCAGCGCTACGGCACCCGAGCCGACGAGGCCGGCGTGCAGTTGCGGGTCACCTACCCCGACGGGCTGCCGCTGGCGCGCGTCGACGCCGGCCTGATCGAGCGCGCGATCGGCAACCTGCTGGACAACGCGATCCGCGTGACGCCGCCCGGCGGGACGATCGAGCTTCGGGTGGGTACCGGCAGCGAGGGGCTGAGGGTCGAGGTCGCCGACAGCGGCCCCGGCGTGGCCGAAGAGGACGAGGGACGCGTCTTCCACCGCTTCTATCAGGGCAGCAAGCACCGCGAGCAGCGCGGCAGCTCGGGGCTCGGCCTGGCGATTGTCAAGCGCGTCGCCGAGTTGCACGGCGGCCGCGTCGGTCTAGAGAGCGCACCGAGCCGCGGCGCGACGTTCTGGATGCTGCTCCCTGCCGCCTGAGGCGGCCCTTCGCGTGCCCGCACGGGGTGGGCACCCGATTTCGAGCCAGGGCCTCAGGCGGGCACCACCTCGATCGCCTCTTCACCCTCGGTCGGTGCCGGCGGGACTGGAGGCGCTTCGGCGAAGGAGAGCTGCACAGTCTCGTTCTCGTCGAGGTCGACCGTGACCTTGCCGCCCCCCACCAGCTTGCCGAACAGCAGCTCGTCGGCCAGCGCCTTGCGGATCGTGTCCTGGATCAGCCGCTGCATGGGGCGCGCGCCCATGAGCGGATCGAAGCCCTTCTTCGACAGGTGCGTACGCAGCCGGTCAGTGAAGATCGCATCGACCTTCTTCTCGTGCAGCTGCTCTTCCAGCGACATCAGGAACTTGTCGACCACGCGCAAGATGATCTCCTCGTCCAGAGCCTTGAAGGAGATGATCGAGTCCAGCCGGTTGCGGAACTCCGGCGTGAACATCCGCTTGATCTCCTGCAGCTCGTCGCCCGCCTGCTTGTTGTCAGAGAAGCCCATGGAGCGCTTCTGCAGGTCGTGGGCACCGGCGTTGGTGGTCATGATCACGATCACGTTGCGGAAGTCGGCCTTACGACCGTTGTTGTCCGTCAGCGTGCCGTGGTCCATGACCTGCAGCAGGATATTGAAGATGTCCGGATGAGCCTTCTCGATCTCGTCGAGCAGCAGCACCGAATGAGGCTTCTTGGTGATCGCCTCGGTCAGCAGCCCGCCCTGGTCGAACCCGACGTAGCCAGGAGGCGCACCGATCAGGCGCGACACCGCGTGCCGCTCCATGTACTCGGACATGTCGAAGCGGATCAGCTCGATGCCCATCAGGAAGGCGAGCTGCTTGGCGACCTCGGTCTTGCCGACGCCGGTCGGGCCAGAGAACAGGAACGAGCCGATCGGCTTGTCCGGCTTGCCCAGGCCGGAGCGCGACATCTTGATCGCGGCGGCCAGCGCATTGATGGCGGCCTCCTGGCCGAACACCACGTTGCGCAGGTCGCGATCGAGGTGCTGAAGCTTGCTGCGGTCGTCGCTCGACACCGAGGTCGGCGGGATCCGTGCGATCTTCGCGACGATGTCCTCGATCTCGTTCTTGCCGACGACTTTCTTCTGCTTGGACTTCGGCAGGATCCGCTGCGCGGCCCCGGCCTCGTCGATCACGTCGATCGCCTTGTCGGGCAGGTGGCGGTCATTGATGAACTTGGCCGAGAGCTCCGCCGCGGCCGACAGGGCCGACGACGAGTACTTGATGCCGTGGTGCTCCTCGAAGCGCGACTTCAGCCCGCGCAGGATCTGCACCGTCTGCTCGACCGTCGGCTCCACCACGTCGATCTTCTGGAACCGGCGCGACAGCGCATGGTCCTTCTCGAAGATGCCGCGGTACTCGTTGAACGTGGTCGCGCCGATACACTTGAGCTGACCCGAGGACAGCGCCGGCTTGAGCAGGTTCGACGCGTCGAGCGTACCGCCCGAGGCCGAGCCGGCCCCGATCAGCGTGTGGATCTCGTCGATGAAAAGAATCGCGTGCGGGTTGGCCTTGAGTTGCTTGAGCACCGCTTTCAGACGCTGCTCGAAGTCGCCGCGGTATTTGGTGCCGGCCAGCAGCGCACCCATGTCGAGCGAGAAGACACACGACTCAGCGAGCACCTCAGGCACGTCGCCCTGGGTGATCCGCCAGGCCAGGCCCTCGGCGATCGCGGTCTTGCCCACGCCTGCCTCGCCGACCAGCAGCGGATTGTTCTTGCGCCGGCGGCACAGGACCTGGATGACCCGCTCGACCTCGGACTCGCGCCCGATCAGTGGATCGATCCGGCCTTCCTTGGCCGACACATTCAGGTTGGTGGTGAACTGCTCGAGCGCGCCCTGCTGGGCGGCCGCGGCATTCTCCTCGCCCTGCTCCTGCGGCTCCTCCTTGGCCTGCTCCTTCGGCTGCGGCGTCTTGGTGATGCCGTGCGAGATGAAGTTGACCACGTCCAGCCGGGTGATCCCCTGCTGGTGGAGGTAATAGACCGCGTGCGAATCCTTCTCGCCGAAGATCGCGACGAGCACGTTCGCCCCGGTGACTTCCTTCTTGCCGTTGGAAGTCGACTGGACGTGCATGATCGCCCGCTGGATCACCCGCTGGAAGCCCAGCGTGGGCTGGGTGTCGATCTCCTCGTTGCCGGGGACGACCGGGGTGTTCTCTCGGATGAAATTGCCGAGATTCTTGCGCAGGTCGTCGATGTTGGCGGCGCAGGCGCGAAGCACCTCCGCTGCAGACGGGTTGTCCAGCAACGCGAGCAGCAGGTGCTCGACGGTGATGAACTCGTGGCGCTGCTGCCTCGCTTCGACGAAGGCCATGTGCAGGCTGACTTCCAACTCTTGCGCGATCATGCTTCCTCCATCACGCACTGCAAAGGGTGCTGGTGCTGGCGTGAGTATCCGCTAACCTGTTCCACCTTGGTGGCCGCGACGTCCTTGGGATACAACCCGCAGACGCCCCGCCCATCGCGATGGACCTTCAACATCACCTGGGTCGCCTTCTCGCGGCCCATACCAAAGAACGTCTGCAGCACCCCCACGACGAACTCCATCGGCGTGTAGTCGTCATTCAGCAGAGCGACCTCGTACATCGGAGGCGGCTTGAGCCGAGCTTCCTTCTTCTCGAGGACGGTCGGGGGATCGCGCGACGTGGCCATGGCAACGAACATTCTATCGGGTCGGGCCTTCCCTGCAACACGGCGGCCCAACTCTTTAATGGGGTCTGTGCAGGGATTCACAAGCTTGAACGATTCGATCGGTGTTCCACGGCACGGATTGCGGCACGAAGGACCGCCGGCGCCACGGCCGGGCCCTGGAAGCTTGACGTACCCCGCCCTTTGACAAAGAATCCGCCGGCGTCCGTGGGAGCAGTCCCGCGGTCCGACTCATTCAAGTAACGCTTCGGGGAAGGCAGAGTCATGGCAACCGGTATTGTCAAATGGTTCAACGACGCCAAAGGCTTCGGATTCATCACGCCTGATGGCGGCGGCGAGGACCTGTTCGCACACTTCAGCGCGATCCAGATGAATGGGTTCAAGTCGCTGAAAGAAGGCCAAAAGGTCCAGTTCGACGTCGTGCAGGGGCCCAAGGGGAAGCAGGCATCCAATATCCAGAACCCACAATAGACCTCGGTCGGGCTGCCGCAGCAAACAAGAACGCCGGGCCAAACCCGGCGTTTCTCATTGCCGGAACGTCGCTGGACACTGTAGGTGGTCGTGACAACGGCCGTTTGCTGACGCGTTGCCCGATGAACCGGTGGCCACTCCATGCTGTCTAGTCTATCGTGCAGTGCATCATGCCGGATCGACAAGAGCAGCCCGCCCGCCGGCGCCTCCATGCTCCGCGCAAGCCCCCGATGAGTGAGCTCCCGACCTGGATAGCGTCCGCACGCGAGCACTGGCACTGGCGCGGCGCGGCTCGACCGCCCTTCGCCACCGAACCGGCGGCCGGTCAGGTATCCGTCTGGGATTTCCCCCGCCCGCCGCGGCTGGTTTTGGACACGCGCGAGGTGGTGGTCCGGTGGGGATCACGCGAAGTGGCGCGGACGAGCAGGGCCGTGCTCGTGCTCGAGACCGCGCATCCGCCGGGCTTCTACCTGCCCTGGGACGACGTCGCGAGAGACCTGCTGCGCCCGGCGGCCGGTTCGTCCTTCTGCGAATGGAAGGGGCCGGCGCAGTACTGGAGCCTGGTCGACGGCGCTGACCGGATCGACGACGTCGCCTGGAGCTACCCGCGCCCGATGGCCGGGGCCGAGGCCCTGGCACCGTGCGTGGCGTTCTATGCGACCGCTCTGGAGTGCAGCGTGGGCGGCGCGCCGGTCCGGGCCCAGCCCGGCGACTTCTACGGCGGGTGGATCACGCCCGAGCTGGTCGGTCCCTTCAAGGGCGAGCCCGGAAGCGAGGGCTGGTAGCGGCCCCCGGGGTGCCGGGTCGGCACAACTGGGCAGCACGATGGGCACGGTCGAGCCCAACTCGATGCTCGCCCACTGCACATCACCGAGGTACACCGGGCTCAATGGCGCGCGAGCTGCAGGCGCAGGCGATCGATCTCGGCCAGCAGGCCCATCACCAGGACCAGGGCCGAGGGGTCCAGATCCAGATCCCGAGCCAGCCGGACAGCCCTGCGGGCTTGCGGCAGGGCGTCACCACAGAACGCCCAATCGGCCCGACCCTGCCCGCTCGGCTGCAGCAGACCTTCGCCCACCAGGGCCGCGAGCAATTCGGGGTCGGCACCGCTGGCGCGGCACAGGGCTGGCAGCGTGAAGGACATGTGCTCGTCGACGACGAGCACGGTGCTCGCCAGGACATGGAACTGCGTCATTGCATCAAGCCTCCAGCGCGGCGCGCGCGTCGTAGCCGGGGAACCCGTGCGCGAACACGCGGTAGGCGGCCTGCTCGGATTCGGAGGCCGACGGGGGTAGTGCGATGGTCAGCACCGCATACAGGTCGCCCGGCACCTTGCCTGTCAGCCCCTTGCCCTTGAGTCGCAGCCTGCGCCCCTGCCCGGACCCCGGGGGCACGGCCAGTTGCACGCTGCCGTCGGGCGTCGGCGCCGTGACGGTGGCACCGAGCGCCGCCTCCCAGGGCGCGAGCGGCAGGTCGAAATGGATGTCGGCACCGTCGAGCCTGAAAACCGGGTGCGGCAGGATCTCGATCTCCAGGTACAGGTCGCCCGCCGGCGCGCCCCCCTGTCCCGAGGCGCCCTGCCCCACCAGCCGCAAGTGCTGTCCGTGGTGCACCCCCTTGGGAACGGCGACCTCGAGTTGGCGGGCCTGCATCGTGACCAGCCCCCTGGCGTCGATCGTCGGCACGCGCAGCGAGAACGTGCGCAGGGCGCCCCGATACGCGTCGAGCAGCTCGATGGCCACCTTCGCATGATGATCGCGCCCATTCGCCGGCGCACTGCCGGAGCGGCGGCGATGTACGTCCTGATTGTCGCCGGCCCCGCCACGACCGAAGAGCGACTCGAAGAACTCGCTGAAATCCGCGCCGTCACCCGAACTGGCGCCAGGCTGACCGCCCCGCATGCTGCCGGGACCCGCGCCGCTGTATTCGAATCCGGTGTCCCAACCTGGCGGGGGCTCGAAGGACTGCCCGGTCGCATGGCGCGCGGCGATCTCGTCATAGGCCGCCCGGCGTTCGACATCGATCAGCGCTTCGTGCGCCTCGGCCACCTCCTTGAAGCGGGCCTCGGCGTCGGGCTCGCTGCTCACGTCGGGATGGAACTTGCGCGCCAGCCTGCGATAGGCCTGCTTGATCTCGTCCCGGGTGGCGGTGTGCTCGACCCCGAGCACGTCGTAGTAGTCCTTGAAGTCCATCGTCGGCCCCTCTCAGGTCAGCCCGGTCAGTGCCGCCATCGCGTTCAGGGGCGGGCAAGCCGGCCATCGATGACTTCGATGATCCGGTTGCATCGCTCGGCGAGGGTGGCGTTATGCGTCACGAACAGCACGGTCGTGCCGTGCTCGATGTTGAAGCGCTGCAGGAGCGCGAACACCTCGTCGGCGCTCTTCGTGTCGAGGTTGCCGGTCGGCTCGTCGGCGAGCAGCAGCGCCGGCCCCATCGCCAGCGCCCGCGCGATCGCCACCCGCTGCTGTTGACCGCCGCTCAGCTTGCCGGCCCCGTTGTCCTTCCATGCCGTGAGGCCCACGCTGGCGATCAGCGCCTCGGCCCGGACCCGCATCGCGTCGTTGGCGAACGCCTGGGCACCCAACATGGGCAACATCACGTTCTCCACCGCCGTGAAGGCGGTGATGAGGTGGTGGTACTGGAACACAAAACCGATGTTGTGGCCGCGCAGCCGCGTCAGCGCGGCGTCTTCCAGCACGGTGGTCTGCTCGCCGCACACCTCCACCGTGCCCGTGGTGGGCCGGTCGAGCAGACCGACAATGTTCAGCAGCGTGCTCTTGCCCGATCCCGACGGACCCACCACGGCGCAGAACTCGCCATGTCGGACAATCAGGTCGATCCCGTGCAGGACCTCGGACTCGTTAGGCATGCCCAGGTTGTAGGCCTTGCGAACCCCGGAAAGCTGCACGACCGCGCGCAGGCCCTCGGCTGCGGCGGGTGGCACCGGAGACGGCGCCGCGATCGACACGACGCTCTCAACCACGGATGGCCACCGCCGGGTCGAGGCGCGCCGCGTTGCGGGCCGGCGCGAAGGCCGCGACGAGGCCTGTCAGGGTGGCAAGCAGCAAGGCCGACACGAAGAGCTGGGGGTCCATGACCAGCGGAAACAGGGGCGTGCCGTCGGCGTTCTTGGCCACGTACTGCCATAGCGCCAAACCGAGTGCGCCGATCCCGCTGCCCAGCACAGCGCCGCTCAGCGCGAGCAGCCCCCCTTGCAGCAGGAACAGCCTCAGGATCTGCGCGCGCGAGATGCCCATCGCACGCAAGATGCCGATCTCGCGTGACCGCTGCACCACCACGACGGCCAGCACGCTCGCGATGCCGAATGCCACCGACAGGCCAACGAAGAAGCGGATGGCCGTGTTGGCGGTGGTCTGCGCGCTGACAGCGGTGAAGAACTGGGCATTGGTGGTGATCCAGCTGTCCGCCTCGATGCCGGTGGCCGCCGTGATCGCCTGCGCGACCGTCTCGGCCGCATAGACATCACTGACCGTCACCTGCAGCGCGCTGACGCCACCCGGCAGCCCCAGCAGGCTCTGTGCGGTGCGCAGCGCGACGAAGGTGCTGCGCTGGTTGGCGCCCTTGTTGCCGAGGTCGAAGACACCGCAGATCGACAGCGTGGCAGACACGACGCTGGCGCCGCTGCCCGCGCTGATGCGCAGCTTGTCGCCGACGTCGACGCCGAGGTCGCGGGCCAGTTCGGTACCGATCAGGATGTCGCTGCCCAGCAGACGGGTGTTGCCGCGCACCACCTTGTCGGGCAGGTTCACGATGCGGAAGTACAGCTCAGGCGCGATGCCTGACAGCGTGATGGCGCGGGTGGCACTGCCACGCACCGCCAGGGCCGAGCCGGTGGCGATCGGCGCCACCACCCGCACCTGCGGCATGGCTCGGATCTGCGCCGCCATGGCTTGCCACTGGTCGATGGATTTCAGGCGCTGCAGCGGGGCCTGCACGATCACCGCCTCGAGCTCGCCGTCGACGGTCTCGGCGCCGTCGCGCAGGGGTCGCGACACCTGCCTGGGCGGCAGCAGCTCGATGTGGGCCGACGCCGACAGCACACGGCGGATGAAGTTCGATTGCAGGCCCGCCATCAGGGCCGACATGAAGACGATGACCGCGACGCCGATGGCGACACCGAGGACGATGAACACGGTCTGCCGTCGCCCTTCGCGCAGGAAGCGCAGCGCCACGATCCATTCGAACGGCAGGCGGCTGGCGAACATCGCGGCAGCGCCCTCGACTCAGTGCGGCGCGGACGCTGACGCGGCCGTTGCGCGGACCCGTGCACCCGGAACCAGCGTGGCCGGTGCCGTGACGACGACATCCCGCTCACTCAGCCCTTCGGTGACTTCGGCCAAGCCGCCGCTGCGCAGGCCCAGACGCACGGCGCGGCGCGAGGCATGCCGGCCTTCCACACGCAGCACCCACGGCGCGGCACCGTCTGCGTCACGCACCGCCGCCGTCGACACGATCAGCACCTGCGGCCGGCGCGCCACCTCGATGTCCACCGACACCGTCATGTCCTGCTTCAAGGTCGCGGGCGGGAGCCCCACGTCCAGCTTGACCTCAACCGCACCGGTCGTTGGATTGACGCCGGGATTGATGAACGCCAGGACGGCGGCGAACCGCTGGTTCGCATAGGCATCGGCCGAGGCCAGCGCGGGCTGGCCCAGTGCCAGCAGCGCGAGATTCTTTTCGTCGATCTGGACCACCAGTTGCGTGCGGCCGCGCGGTGACAGCGTCATCAGCAGCTTGCCTGGCTGCACGACGTCGCCCACCTCGACGTTGCGCGCGATCAGCGTGCCGTCCAGCGGGGCGTGAATCGAGGTGTAGGCAGTCCTGGCCCAGGCCGCCTGCGCGGTGGCCTGCGCGCCGGCCACGTCGGCGATGGCGAGCGCTCGGGCGCTGCCGTTCGCGCCGGTGCCTTCGAGCTGCTTTCGGGTCGTCTGCATCTGAGCATCCGCGACCTCGATGGCCTCGCGCGCCTCGTCCAGCGCCGCCTGGCTGATGAAGCCCTTGCCGAACAGCGTCTGGCTGCGCGCCAGGGCTGTGCGCGCACTCTCCAGACCGGCCTGCGCCTGCCGAAGCGTCTGCGCAGCGACCGGTGCCTGCACTTCTTGCAGTTGCCGCAGACGCGCGCGAGCCTGTCCCACGGTCGCATCGGCCTGCCGCCCCGTCGCGCTCAGCTCGGCGGCGTCGAGCGCCACCAGCAACTCACCGGCCTTGACCGACTGGCCCTCGGATACCGGCACCTGCACCACCGTGCCCGTGATTTGCGCGCCCACATCGATGCGGTGCGGCGCTTCGACATGACCGCTCGCGACCACGGTCTGCACGAGTGTCTGGCGCAGCACGGGTTCTGTGCTGACCGGCTGGCCGATCCACCATCGTACGGTCAGGGCCCCGAGGACGGCGAACCCCAGCACCGCGGCGGTCGTCGTCGCACGGTGCCGCCTCAGGAACCCTGGCTTGACGAGGCCATCGGACGCCGACGCCGACACGGGTGCGGCGACGGGCTGGGTCTGCGTCACCGGTACGCGGTATCCGGCGCCCGTCTCAGGCCCTCGAGCAGCGAGGG
Organism: Burkholderiaceae bacterium; assembly: GCA_044368415.1. Lineage (GTDB taxonomy): Bacteria > Pseudomonadota > Gammaproteobacteria > Burkholderiales > Burkholderiaceae_E > UBA4615. The sequence continues at coordinate 2,250 of JBIPLJ010000046.1, read as the reverse complement.
ACGGCTCAACGTGCGCCCTTGTGGTCCCTCTGCCCTGAGTTCTTGTGGCGGCCCAGCACCTCGGACGGCTCACCGGGCAGCACCCGTGGCGTCGGCGGGAGCGGGGATACCGGGGAAACAGGACGTCCCGGAACGGTTGACGACGCCTGGCGCTTCTGCATGTCTCGGCTCATGGAGATCTCCTGTCATGAGGCGCCGAACAGCCGGCGTCGCACATCTCAGCCTACGCAGGATGACGCCGTCCGACCGTGCGGCATCGAACACACGACTCGCCAGGACGTCCGCCACGGCGCGTTCGCTGGCGCACAGACGGCGCTGTCACGACGGCACATTTTTGTGCCTGCTCGAGCAGGCATCGGACGTCGAGGCCGCGTTCGAGTAACGCGGGCTGCCATCGCACCGACTTGCCGAGCCCACAAGGACGGATCATGGACATCACCACACACCGCGCGCGCATCACGGGGCCGGTCAACTACCTGACCGGCAGCGGTCGCAGGCAGAACATCCCGATCGGTCCCTGCCTGGTCGAACGCCTCAGTGGGCAGTTGATCGACATCGTCTGGGGAGCGCACGGACAGAGCTCCGTCGCACTGCCCATCGAAGAGATCAAGGCAGCCCAGGACAGTGGGCGACTGGTGCTTCTGGACTGATCACGGATCGCCCGGCGGGCGCGTTGGCGGTTGGCCTGGGCTGCATGCTCGAGGCGTGCGTTCGGCTCCAGCGGGTTCAGCGGTGCGTGCACTAAGGCCGGTTGCTCTTCGTGCGACAGGCCGATCGACTCGTGTTCGGCAATTGCCCGGCGCGATGCATCCTGCGCGCTGGCGACAACAATTCGCTCATGGTGAGCCCGGAAAGCGCCGCCGCTGACTGGAACAGGTTCTTCTGCGCTGCGGACATGCGGGCTTCTTGACGTGGCGCGCAATGCCGACACGCGCGTGGTCGCATCTGAGGGAAATCAAGCGACCAGGGCCCAGGGCAGCCCAATGTCGCCGTCGAGGACATGAACCCGTTCAAGGCGACTGCAGCGACAAGGACGACGAAGCGACGGGTTCGATGAGTCACCGCCCGGCCGCCTTGAAAGTGGCCCGCACCGCGACGTGCACCGCGAGGGTTTTGTTGCCGACCTGAGCCCAGATAGTGTGGGCTCCCGTGTTGGATGCCGCATCGGCAGTGCCCCCCAACAATTCCGCATGTGGCACGAATCAGTATCCAGAAAAAACCCCAGTCGAATCAACGATCTGGGGTTCTTCTCGAGACGTCCGCAGACGCCCCGGGACCGCGTCACATGTGGTCGATCATCACCTGCCCGAACCCCGAGCACGACACCTGCGTGGCGCCCGGCATCAGCCGCGCGAAGTCGTACGTGACCTTCTTGGACAGGATCGACTTCTCCATCGACGAGATGATCAGGTCGGCGGCCTCGGTCCAGCCCATGTGGCGCAGCATCATCTCGGCCGAGAGGATCTCGGAGCCCGGGTTGACGTAGTCCTTGCCGGCGTACTTCGGCGCGGTGCCGTGGGTCGCCTCGAACATCGCGACCGAGTCGGACAGGTTGGCGCCGGGGGCGATGCCGATGCCGCCGACCTGGGCCGCTAGCGCGTCCGACACATAGTCGCCGTTCAGGTTCAGCGTGGCGATCACGCTGTATTCGGCCGGTCGCAGCAGGATCTGCTGCAGGAACGCATCGGCGATCACGTCCTTGATGGTGATGACCGTGCCGGTCTTCGGGTTCTTGAAGCTCATCCACGGGCCACCGTCGATCAGTTCGGCGCCGAACTCCTTCTGCGCCAGGGCATAGCCCCAGTCGCGGAAACCGCCCTCGGTGAACTTCATGATGTTGCCCTTGTGGACAAGGGTCACCGAGGTTTTGTCGTTGTCGATCGCGTACTGGATCGCCTTGCGCACGAGCCGCTCGGTGCCCTCGCTCGAGACCGGCTTGATGCCGATGCCCGAGGTCTCGGGGAAGCGGATCTTCTTGACGCCCATCTCCTCGCGCAGGAACTTGATGAGCTTCTTGGCGGCGTCGGAGCCGGACTCCCACTCGATGCCGGCGTAGATGTCCTCGGAGTTCTCGCGGAAGATGACCATGTTGGTCTTCTCCGGCTCCTTGACCGGCGAGGGCACGCCGGTGAAGTACTGGATCGGGCGCAGGCAGACGTACAGGTCGAGTTCCTGGCGCAGCGCGACGTTCAGCGAGCGGATGCCGCCGCCGACGGGGGTCGTGAGCGGCCCCTTGATCGACACCACGTA
>JBIPLJ010000155.1:0-3241 GCA_044368415.1 Burkholderiaceae bacterium | reverse complement strand
TTTAGTGCCGAACCCAATGCGAAAAACGCTACTGTGAAGTTTCTCATAATGATTGTTGTTTTGTTATTTGTTGTTGTAATTATTGCTTTCCAAATAGGAATCAATCAATGGTAGATATGCATCGTACATTCGCTGCTTTTCCATCTGAAGGAAGTGAATTACATTTGGAATTTTCTTGAACGGCTTAGGTGGTTTGTCTTCCTTTGGATATCCTAGAGCAATATTGACTGCCGAGCGGAAGCGTGGAATCTCTACGCCTAAGGAATACATGTGGATACCATAGAAGTATTGCTCAAGCATCCAATCATAACCCCAACCTTTACGTCGGCTGTTGGTCTTGTTCAGACGATTCACGAAGATGTGGTAAATATCGTCTGACGAAAAGAATGCACGAACATCATCAAGAAGACGACGGCTGCTATCTTCCATTGTGTAAAGAATGCTACCTGAATTGATGCGATGCTTTGACTGATTAAATTCCGCAACATCAACATGTGGGTATGCACGTTGAAACGCTTTCACTTGAGCGTCTGTCATGTTTGACAAGCCATCTTCTTTGACAACGTAGTCATACTTAAACCATTCATCAAGCGGCTTGAGAAACAAGATGTCGTCGTCAAGCATCAGACTCTTCTTGATACCCAACACATGTGAAGCGTAAATGAACACAACCATCTTGACTGACACTTTATACATGTCATTGATGATTACATCATAGTATGGACAATCCGCAAAGAGTTCATTTACGCCTGCCAGCATATCCGACGTATAGATCAATTCAAATCGCGAATCATTTACGGCATCGGCATACTCTTCCTTTGAGATGCTACCTCGATCATCAGCAATGAAAATCACTCGCTGATCGGTTGGCAAGTTGTGAACATTGTAGTACTTTATCAGAGTACGCACTCTGTAAAGATTTGACGTTGGTATGAACACCACATTCTTCATGCCTTCACATTGCGATTTAGAAAGTCCTTAGAGTCAGACTGACCATCAACCTTTCCGCGAGAATATGCCGCAGCAAAGCTAGAATAATTACATAAGTCCTTACAGCTGTCTTCAAAGCTCTCAAAGTTAGGAACATAGTTTGGATCGTTTTCCATTGCCTCAATCACTGAATACATCCGCAGAACTTTAGCTTGGATGATGTCCAAAATTGTGGCAACACCACGTGGGTAATAATCCGCTTGACGAATACGCGAGTGCGGATTTTGGTAATCGTTTGACTTTTTGATTTGAAGAGCTTTACACTCGTCGAGAATTTTTATGCTTTCTTTTTCTTCCATTCGGGTATAGTTTATTTTAGTTGGTTGCTTTGAATAGTCTGGCGCAGGAATCAAATATGCAATGATTTCTGGAAATTTGCTGATTCCTTTAATCTTAGGGATGAACGCTCTAAAATCCTCAGGATCATAATATGGTTTTCGCACGATAAGACTATTATATCAAGATCTATAGAAATGTAAATAACTTATTGCTTAGAAAGAAAAGCAATGTAATCTTCGATTAAATAAAACTGCCGGCTATAAATATGAAGAGATCCAACTTGCCAAGTCATATCACCAAGTACAATTTCTTCAGAAGGATCTTGCACGCAATCGTTGTACTGCTTAAGAAGAGAAGAAGAAACGTAATGCTGCCATGCATAGTCATTGCGGTATCCGGCCCATGCATCGTTGCTCCGCATTTGGACGACCGTATGTAGTGCACTATCACGAATCAAATACTGCACTGCGTTTGTGCAAATGAAATCGCTCATACCGTCGGTCTTATAGTCACTATGCATCGACGGGCGTGTATAAATTGCAACAGCACGGCGTGACTCTTTATTGCGACAGAGTTCATTTAGAACATTGTCAAACTGCTCTCCGTTTTCTTTGCTATAGATTAGGTATCCATAGTTACTATTAATCTTACCTTCAGAACTAGATACTGCTGTCCAAATCTTTGGAACAGGATCACCGATGTCCTTTACATATAAGCTTTGGGACAAGTACCAACCCAATTCTTTTTGGATGTACTCATCATTAAGAGGACCAAAGATAGAAGGTTCGTCTGCAATGAAACTGGCGCCAACCAATTCAATAGTTTTCACACCTGTCTTATCAGTGACAAATTGTCCTTGCTTATAGAGAGAAGCAAGTGTATCGCGGATGTCTGCTGTTTTGACAGGTTTCATGCAAAAATGTGGTTACGGATTTTAACAAGATTACATAGAACTGCGGTATCCTGTTCATAAATAGCAGCAATGATTTCATCGTACCGATTATAATCTTCGCCGAGTTCAGCTTCAATTGCGATGTTTATTTGAGCTGGGCGATCACTGAAAACATACGTCTGACATTCTTCAATAAGATCGCGTACATCAAGAGGCAGTTTAAGATCGTCATAAGCGTCTACTTCTTCGAGGAATGAAAACATGTATGATGCAAGCATATCGTTTGCATAGCAAGATTGATTGGGCGACCCAAACAATTCATGCAGACGGTTTAGTATTGGAATATTCATATGTTTAATATAATTTATTGTCCTCAAAATGTAAATAATAAAAAGCAGCTGAACCTAAATTCAGCTGCCGGCAAAAATACAGGCGGAGTTTAGCAATACTTATCAAGGAGCGGGTGAGAACTTTTTGCAGGAGGTGGTGAATGAGGTGAACGCCGATGCCACCCGCGAATCTGATTCCCTTGTATATCATAATTACGACCGATGCCAACCCTTTCAGATTGTTCAGCGAGGTAACCACCAAACATCTTTGCAGATTTAATGCGGCGATTGCTTTCCTCAGTGCCAAGAGTCAGGCGGTAATACGCACGCCAAAACGTTTTCTTTAGATTTTTCATAATAAGAAAGCGGGGCTTGCGCCCCGCCAGGATTGTTTAGCCTTCTTCAGCAATTTCCTCAGGAGTCGCAATGTATACAAACACCGCGCCGGTTTCTTCGGTCTCGTCGAGATCTTCGGCATCAAGCTCGGCATTGATTTCATCGGCAATGCTTGGCTTGGTCTTCTTGGGTGCCTTGACGGCCTTCTTAGGTTTTTCGGCTGCCTTCTTAGGCGCCTTTTTGGCCGCGGCCTTCAGTGGCTTGGGAGCAGCAGCTTTTGACTTACGACTCGTTTCAAGCGGAGCGTCAGGAGCAACGGCGGGATACTTACCGCGAGAAAGCGCACGGGCTTTGCCAAGGAAGTTCACCATGATTTCGCTGCAGGTTACTCCGTACTTTTGGCCTGCCTTATAAA
>JBIPLJ010000140.1:0-3248 GCA_044368415.1 Burkholderiaceae bacterium | reverse complement strand
TATCCCATTATCCACAGCCGAATTTGTATCTGTGTGACGCGAACGTTCGGAAGCTATTTGGCGTTCCAACGCGTCAATGCGATTACGCGTGCCCTGTAATGCGGGATTATCAGGGCGCATGAATTGCAGCCTTTCGGTCAATTCCGCCCGCGCTTGCGCGAGTGCAGCTTCCAATTGCCCACGTAGCAGGCTGGCTGCTTGGACTGCGCTTGCGCTATCAAGCTCCCTCTCGTGCTCACGAAATCGCGTAAGGGCCTGACGGCTTTCCTGAACACGCTGTTCCGCAATGCCCATTTCCTGCAGTGCGATTTTCAATGTATCATTACGCGCCCGCTCAGACAGCCTATTTACCAGAGCCTCTGCTGACTGCAAAAGGGCCTCAGCCAACTCCTTCGAATCTTCAGCGCGAAAACTTTTCACGCGCAAGGTGGTTACATTCGTGCTGGGATCGAGAGAGACGGTGACCATTCTATTATAATATCGTGCCAATAATTCCGGTTCCGTATCCCAAAGGCGCGCCAGAAAATCCGCTTCGGGACGCTGCCATAATTTTATCAGATCAAGCCTTTCCTGCGCCAGCATGACAGCATCGAGCGATGTCAGAAAATCCCTAACACTATTTGCATCGCCTGAGGCTATACCTCCTCCGAAACCGCCAAGCGCTGCACCTGCAATCCCGCGCAAAGCCGCGGCTTGCGCGCCACCGTCGCTACCACGCGCATTCACCGTAAACCGTGCTTCAGAGACGTATTGCGGCGCCGCTATGGCATAAAAATAGAGCGCGGCTAGCAGACTTGGCAGGATCACCAGCAGAAAGAAAGGCTTTCGCCATAGCTTCTGGCGCCAAGTCCGCCGAGATGGCGGTATTTCCTGCGAAACCGGCGCGCTAGCGCCAGCTTCAGAGAGCGTTATAGGTAGCGAGAGCTTCATCGAGATCATCGTAAAAAGTGAGAACCCCCTGATCGAGTACCGCCGCGCGTGTGCAAAGCCGCCTTACTAAAGCAGGAGAGTGGGACACGAGGATGAGACCAGACCGTTCGATGCGCTCCGCAAAGGCGCGACCAAAGCGCGTATCCCCGACGGCCAAAGCCTCATCCACCAGATAACAATCAAAATCCACGGCCAACGATACCGCCAAGGCAAGCCTTGAACGCATGCCCGACGAATAAGTCATCAGTGGCATACGCAGATAATCGCCGAGTTCCGCGAATTCTTCAACAAATTCCACTGTCTGCTGCGGATTGCGCGCATAAATCCGTGCAATAAAACGAGCATTATCAGCGCCAGAAAGTGGCGGTTGAAAGCCTGCCATCATGCCAATCGGCCAAGAAATAGTCATGGACCTCAGGATATGGCCCGATGTTGGTGCTTCAACACCGCTCAATATGCGAACCAAAGTAGATTTCCCGGATCCATTACGCCCGAGAATCCCCACCTTCTCGCCCCTTGCGATGCGCCCATAAGCACCGCGCAAGATAATTTTGCGCCCCCCCCGCATGGGATAGAATTTATGGACATTGATCAGTTCAAGGCTCATTGGGGCCGCTATTCCAATCCAATGCGCTGGCGCGTGATGCGCAATGCTGCAAGGCCCAGTAGATGCGTGACCATGATCCAGCCGGCTACATAGGTCAGATCGTAATAAGGACGAAAACGCGAACCGAATTGCCCATCTCGCAGTAATTCAAAGACATGAACAGTAGGCACCCACAGAGCAAATTCTTGTAGCCATTCAGGCAACCATTCAACAAGAAAGAACATTCCGCACACAGGAAGCAAGAGATAGGTAATGGCGTGGATGCCGCGCTCTATCCCCTCGACCGCTTGGGTCAAGGACGCAACCAAAAAAGCAAGCCCTTGACTGAACAAAGCCATTGCCATCATCGCCATGGCAACCTTGACGGGGCTCTCGGGAAAATCACCGTTAACGGCGAATAGCCCAAAAAGTATCACCAGCAATACACCTGTGCAGGAGACTGTTTCTATGATGTGGCGAGCAAAAAATATATCGGGCAAAGTAATATTGCGATGATAAAGCAGGGCACGATTAGCGGGAATAGCGCTGGACGCGCGGTTCACCACACCACGAACAATGAAATACATTACATAGCCAACCGCATAAAATTCAAAGGGCCCAAAGGCTGAAGGGCGATCGCGCCAAAGATGCATCAAACCTATACAAGTACCAAGCAATAATGGCTCAAAAAACAACCACGCATAACCAAGGTAATGGCGCCCAAAACGCGTATGCATCTCGCGTACGATCAAAGCACCAATCACGCGCTGCTGCATCCGCGCCCCGCGCCTTATGGTTGCGAATTCCTCGCGCAGGCTCATCACCTTGCGTCCGGTTGCGAAACAAGCTGCCGCGCTTCGATCCAACCTGTGCCGGCGCGGCAGAAAAGCCGGTTCTGTTCACCGCTTCGGTAGGCCACGCGCACTTCGCGGCATTCCCGCCCACTTGCTGCCGCATATTGCCGCACCAGACGCAAGCGAACGCTCTCACCCGTATCAGGCAGCACGACCTGCGCCTCACCATTCACGGATGGGTCCGCAGCGAAAGCCACGACAGGATCCAGGATACGCATGGGTTCAGAGGTGGCAGTCGGCGCTCGATCGGCCATCGAACCACATCCCACGAGGCTGAGCAGCAGCAGGAGATGAAGCACCCCTGCACCACACCACCGCCCGGAGCAGCCCATTCCCATAAAATCTTTCCTCATATCCGAATCGCAACATCTTACCGGGAAAATAATGTATCTTGAATAATAGCAAATTACTTATTATTGCAATTATAATTATTACAGGACTTTTATCATCGGTAAATCCTGCTCAAAGCGCATGAAAAAAGCCTTCTCGGCCGCGCCATGAAAGCGCATGCCCCGTGCCTCTACCTCCCAGCCAAGCTGCTGGAGGCTGAGCCCCACCTGCCTGCCTTCTGGCCGGAATACCAGGTTCTGCCCTGGCAAGGCGGGCAGCCCAACGGCCAATTGGCGCTGCCGGAAGACACCCCAGCGCCGGCCGGGATGGGGGTAGTAAGGCGCTTCACTTATGGCCCCTGGGGGGTGGTGCGGTTTGCGGAGAGGCTCCCGCCGCTCACGATCATTGAGGCCGCCTCGCCAGACCCCATCGCCAGCGCCCTGTCCCGCCCTGCCTCTGCGGCCGCCCTTGCCCGCGCACCTGACATAATCGCGCGCCTCGCGGCGGCACGGTTGGGCGGGCGCAGCGGATTGCCTGACCCCGGCGGC
>JBIPLJ010000045.1:0-34747 GCA_044368415.1 Burkholderiaceae bacterium | reverse complement strand
CGGCCTCGGTCGCGCGGCTGGTACGGTAGCGGCGGTCCGAGATCGCGATGAAGCCGCCGATGGCCATCATGAAGCAGCCGGCCCAGATCCAGTCGATGAAGGGCTTGACCCAGGTCTTGATCGTCCAGCGGCCGTCGGGCAGCTGTTCGCCGAGCGAGACGTACAGATCGCGGGTGAATCCCGAGTCGATCGCGGCCTCGGTCATCACCGTCTGCGTCGTGGTGTAGAAGCGCTTCTCGGGCAGCAGGTCGAACAGCGTGCGGCCGTCCCGGGAGACCTGCACACGCGCCTGCGCGGCACGGTAGTTCGGGCCCGCGATCTCCTTCATATCGAGCAGGCGCAGCTCGTAGCCGCGCACGCTGACCGTCTGGCCCGGCCCGAGCGCCGCGTCGACTTCGATGTCGAGCGTCTTGACCGCGGCCACGCCGATGCAGAACACGCCGACCCCCGCATGCGCGACGATCATGCCCCAGAAGCCGCCGGGCAGCGCCCGCAGCCGCGCCGGCCAGGTCGGCGCCTTGACCTGCGAGGCACGGTCGATCACGGCCACCACGCTTGCGACCATCAGCCACAGCCCGAGGAAGATGCCGGTGGCGAAGGCGATGGCGCCGAGCGCCGAGCCGCCTTGCTGGGTGACACCGAAACGGCCCGAGGCCAGCACGAAGCCGATGGTGGCCAGCACCGCCACCGCGAAGGCCCACTTCAGCCGGCGCGCGAGCTCGGGGATCGGGGCGTCGCGCCAGCGCGCGATCGGGCCGATGCCCATCAGGAAGGCCGCCGGGGCCATCACCGGGAAGAACACCGCCTCGAAGTAGGGCGGGCCGACCGAGATTTTGCCGAGCCCGAGCGTGTCGAGCACCAACGGGTACATCGTGCCGAGCAGCACCGAGCCCGCGGCGGTCGCCATCAGCACGTTGTTGGCGAGAAGATAGCCCTCGCGCGAGCTGCCTCGGAAGGCAATCGGCGCGAGGTTGCCCGCGATGCCGGGCCCGCGGACCGCGAACAGCACCAGCGAGCTGCCGACCACGATGACCAGGAACGCGAGGATGAAGACCCCGCGGGTCGGGTCGGTCGCGAAGGCGTGGACCGAGGTGAGCACGCCCGAGCGTACGAGGAAGGTACCAAGCAGCGACAGGCTGAATGCGGCGATGGCGAGCAGCAGCGTCCAAGCCTTGAACGCACCGCGCCGCTCGGTGACGACCAGCGAGTGGATGAGCGCGGTGCCGACCAGCCAGGGCATGAACGAGGCGTTCTCCACCGGGTCCCAGAACCACCAGCCGCCCCAACCGAGCTCGTAGTACGCCCAGGCGCTGCCGAGCGCAATGCCCATTGTGAGAAAGCACCAGGCGGCGGTGGTCCAGGGTCGCGCCCAGCGGGTCCAGGCGGCGTCGACACGCCCGCCGAGCATCGCGGCGATCGCGAAGGCGAAGGCCACCGAGAAGCCGACATAGCCCATGTAGAGCATCGGCGGATGGATCACCATGCCCGGGTCCTGCAGCAGTGGGTTCAGGTCGCGCCCATCGGGCGGCGGCGGGAACTGGCGCAGGAACGGGTTGGAGGTGAACAGCATGAACGCGAGGAAGCCGATCGCGATCAGGCCGAGCACGCCGATCACGCGGGCCCGGAAGGCCGGCGGCAGCGCGCCGCCGAACGCGTTGACCGCGGCAGTCCAGCCGGCGAGCATCAGCGCCCACATCAGCAGCGAGCCCTCGTGCGAGCCCCAGGATGCGGCGATCCGGTAGGCCACGGGCAGCTGCGAGTTGGAGTTGTTCGCGACGTTCACCAGCGTGAAGTCGTTGCCGACGAACGAACTCGCGAGGCAGGCGAACGCCAGCACGATCATCGCGAACTGTGCGTTGGCCGCGTTGAAGCCGGTGCGCATCCAGGCTGTGTCGCCTCGGGCCGCGCCCAGCAGCCCGCCGATCGCCTGGACCAGTGAGATCGCTAATGCCAGCCACAGCGCGAAGTGTCCGAGCTCGCCGATCATTGTGTTTTCACCGTTCCAGATTGCATCGGATGACCCGCCTGTTTGAGCGCCTCGGCGGCCTCCGGCGGCATGTAGTTCTCGTCGTGCTTGGCCAGCACCTCGGAGGCCTTGAAGACGCCGTCGGTTCCGATCGTGCCCTGGGCGACCACGCCCTTGCCTTCCTTGAAGAGGTCCGGGAGCGTGCCCCGGTAGACAACTGGGATTGCCTGCACGTTGTCGGTGACCTTGAAGCGCACGTCGATGCCCTGGCGCTGCAGGCTGCCGGGTTCGACCAGTCCGCCGACTCGGAACGCGCGCCCCTGCGGCGCTTCGTTGCGCGAGACCTGGGTCGGCGTGAAGAAGAACACGATGTTCGAGGACAGCGCGTAGAGCACGAGCCCGACCGCGGTCGCGAGGACCGCGAGGCCGGCGGCGATCCAGGCGAAGCGCTTCTGGCGGGGCGTGAGCCCGCGCGGTGCGGACGGGGTGGCTGCGTTCATCGGTGTGCTGCCTGGGCTCTCGGTGGTGCGGGGGGGGCGCGTGCGGCATTCAGTCGCCGCGCCCGTCCTCGTCGAATTCGCGCTCGCGGCTCACGCGGGCGATCGCGCGGCGGCGGCGCTGAATCAGCGTGACGAGCTCGACGACGATCGCCACCGCGGTCAGCCCGTAGGCGGCGCCGATGAATGTCCAGTGCAGGTCGGCCATGGGGAGGGGGCGCGTGTCGGTGGAGGGTCGGGGTGGGTCGGCGTTCAGGCGAACAACTGACGCACCCAGCGGGCGTGCCGCTCCCGCTCGAGGATGATCGAGCGCACGCGGTGCAGCGAGGCCGCGATGGTGTACATCCATGCCGCCAGGCTCATCAGCAGCATGCCGGTGAGCATGGTGGCGGCCATCTTGGGGGCGGCGGTCAAGCTCACGCTCGCGCCCTGGTGCAGCGTGTTCCACCACTTCACGGAGAAGTAGATGATCGGCACGTTGACCACGCCGACCAGCAGCAGCAGCGCGCCGGCCCTGTCGGCCCGTTGCTCGTCCTCGATCGCGGCGACCAGCGCGATGTAGCCGATGTAGAGGAACAGCAGGATGAGCGTGGAGGTGAGTCGCGCGTCCCACACCCAGTAGGTGCCCCAGGTCGGCCGGCCCCAGATCGCTCCGGTCCACAGCGAGATGGCGGCCATCAGCGCGCCGGTGGGCGCGAGCGCGCGGCACATCATCGCCGACAGACGGGTCCGGAAGCCCAGGGTCAGCACGGCGTAGGCGGCCATCACCAAGTAGGTGAACATCGCCATCCAGGCCGAGGGCACGTGGATGAAGATGATCCGGTAGACCTCGCCCTGCTGGAAGTCCTCGGGGGCGATGCCGAAGCCGACGTACAGCCCGGCCGCGGCGAGCGCGACCGCGAGCGCGGCGAACCACGGCGCGAGGCGTCCGGCGAGCGGATAGAAGGTCTGCGGGGCGGCGAAGCGGAAGGTGTTCATGCGGGGTCGCGTCGTCATTCGACCGAGATGCGCAGCGCCTGGGCCGCCACGGGCGGTGCGGCGAGCGCGGCCACCAGCATACCAGCGGCGAGCAGCGCCAGATGGGCCGCCGGGGACAGCCCCGAGGCCTGCGCCTCGACCGCGCCGGCGCCGAACACCAGCACCGGGACGTAGAGCGGCAAGCAGAGCAGCGTGACCAAAGTCGGGCCGGCCTTCAGGCCGAGCGTGAGCGCCCCGGCGATCGCGCCGAGCCCGAGCAGGATGGGCGTGCCCAGCGCGAGCGAGGCGAGCAGGACAGGCAGCGCGTCGATCGGCAGCGAGAAGGCCACCGCCAGCACCGGCGTCAGCACGATCAGGGGCAGCCCGGTGACCAGCCAGGCGGCGATCAGCTTGCCGGCGACCACCATCGGCAGCGGGCGGCCGCTGGCGATCATCGCGTCGAGGGTGCCGTCGGCATGGTCGTGCTCGAAGAGGCGAGGCAGTGCAAGCATCGTGGCGAGCAGCGCGGCGACCCAGATCACGCCAGGGCCGATGCGAGTGAGCCACTCGCGCTGCGGACCGACCGCGAGCGGGAACATCGAGCAGGCGAGTGCGAAGAAGCCGAGCACGTTGAGCGCGTCGCTGCGCCGGCGCAGCGCGAGCTTCAGGTCGCGCCGCAGCGCCCAGGCGAGCGTGCCGAGCTCGGTCACGCCGCGGCCCCGGCGGGCGCGGCCGTGCTCGCGCCGCTGCGCCGGGACGCAAAGGCGTCGAGACGCAGCTCGTCGACGCGGCCCGATTCCGGTGCGATCGGCAGGTGGGTGGCGACGATGGCAGCCCCGCCCCGCGCCAGGTGCTCGCCGAGCATGTGTACCAGAAGCGCGCTGCCCTCGGCGTCGAGGGCGGCGCTCGGTTCGTCCATCAGCCACAGCGGGCGCACCGGGCGGTGCAGGGCGAGCGCGAAGCGCGCGAGCGCCAGCCGCTGGCGCTGGCCCTGCGACAGCCGCCGCGTCTCGATATCGCGCTGGCGCGCGAGGCCGACCGTGGCGAGCGAATCGCGCAGCAGCAGAGCGCCCGCCTCTGCGGGCACCACGGTGCCGTCGAGCGCGGCCGACAGCTCGAGGTTCTCGAGCGCGGTCAGCTCGCCCTTGGTTCCGCTTGCGTGGCCCTGATAGAGCGCCACCGCGCACAGCGCGCGCGGGCGCAACGGCCGGGGCGGAGTGCCGACCGACAGGCTGCCGGCGGCGAGCGGAGCCAGCCCGAGCAGGCCGCGCAGCAGGCTGCTCTTGCCCGAGCCGTTGGGACCGAGCAGGCGCAGCAGCCCGCCGGCCTCGAGCGAGAACGAAAGGTCGGAGAACAGCCGACGCTCGCCGCGCGACAGCGCCAGCCCCTCGGCCCGCAGCCCGTCGAACGCGGCCGGCGTCACTCCACCACCGCGTCGATCAGCACCCGCAGCCCGGTTGCGCCCGGCTTGACCGGCTGCGAGGCGCCCTGCAGGTCGCCGGGCCGCGCGGTGGCCTCGCCGCTGCGCGAGACCCGGGCGATCACGACGACCTGGGTGCCCGGGGGCACCGCCGAGAGGCGGGCCATCGGGCTCATCGCCAGGCCGTCGTCCAGCGTGAACTCCAGCGGCAGCTCGCTGCCGCGGGCACGCAGGACGGCCACCGGCGGACCGGCCGGGCGGCCTTCGGCGTCGAGTGTGCGGGCAACGACGAAGACGGTGGCGCCGGGGTCGAGGCGGTCAGCAATCCGGCGCTCGAGGTCGATGCGTCCGCGCAGCGCCGAGGCCTTCGATGCGGCGGAGTCGGCCGGGGGCGGCGCGCCTGCGGTCGCAGGCGACCCCGGGACCGGGCTGCCCGACGCCGCGCCGCGCGGGACCGGGCCACCTGATGCCGGGACGCCCTCGCTGGCCGCCGGAGCGGCGGGCCTGGCAGCGACCTGCGGCGGCCGGCCGGCCTGCAGGTCAGCGAGGAAGCCGGCCACCTGTTTGGCCTGCTCGGAGTCGGCCGGCAGCACCTCGAGCAGCCGCTTCCACAGCACGATCGCGGCCGGAAAGTCGTTGCGACCCACCTCGTAGGCGCCAGCGAGCGCGAGCGCCTTGGGGTTCCGCGCGTCGATCGCAAGCGCCTCGCGGATCAGCGCGATGGGGCGGCCCTCGAGCACCGCGCTCTGGGCCTGCGCGAGCGCATCGGCGTAGTCGACGCGGATCTGCGCGTCGCCGGGCGCCAGCGACATCGCCCGTTCGAAGGCGTCGCGGGACTCGTCGGCGCGGCCGCGGGCGAGTTCGGCGCGGCCGAGCAGTCGCCAGGCGTCGAGGTCCTTGGGCTCGCGGGCGAGGCGCGTGCGCAGGTCGACCACCAGTTCGTCGAGCGAGGCCGGCTCGCGCGGGGCAGCGGCGAACTCGGGCGAAACCGCCTCGGGCGCACCGGACAGCAGGTAGAGCCCGAAGGTCGGCACGATCATCACGGTCGCCAGCGCGGCGGCCGTCCAGGGGCGGCGCGCCACGACGACGGGTACGGCCGTCGGCGCCGCCGGGGACGCGGCGAGCTCGTCGTCGGCCTGCGCGGCGAACTCGGCCATCGCCGCGCGGCGTTCGGGCGCGTCGGCGGGCAGGTGGGCGAGTGCGGTCTCGAGCTCGTGGCGGCGGTCCCGCAGCACCGCGCGCGAGACCGCCGCGGCGTCGGCCGCGACCTGGTCCTGCGGCGGACGGCGCAGCAGCGGCCACAGCACGTAGGCGCCGACGAGGACGGCCACGAACAGCAGCAGGGCGAGCAGCAGGATCGATGCGTTCACGGGGCGGTCTGGGACACGAGGTCTCGGATCGAGAGGGAGCACATTGTCCCATGGCCCGCCCCGGGCCCGAGCTGAGGCCCGCCGGGCATCAGGGGCCGCGGGCGCCCCGGGTGCCGGATCGGGCTCGCGTCAGGCCTGCGGCAGCGCGCGCGCCTGCGCGAGCCGCATCAGCGCCGCCGACACGAGCCCGGCGCCGAGCAGCACCCACAGGCCCATCCCGTAGTCGCCGGTGGCGCCCCACAGCGCGGCGAGCAGGATCGGCCCGGCGGCCCGGGCGAGCGCGGCGGCCGGCTGCTGCAGGCCGCTCAGCGCCGCGACCCGTTCGCGGCTCACGTAGTGCGCGATGGCGGTTGCCTTGACGATGGTGATCAGCCCGTTGCCGATGCCGTAGCACGCGGCGAACGCCAGCGCCGCGACCACGCTGCCGCCGCCGGCCAGCAGCAGCGCGATGGCCGCCGGCAACAGCAGCGGGACCACGCGGTCGAAGCGGCGCGCATCGATGCGACCCTCGAACACGAACAGCACCACCCGTCCGAGTACCTGCATCGCGCCGATGCTCGCCGGGATTGCGACCGCCCACGCCGCCGGCACGCCCTGCTCCCGCATCAGCGGCACCATGTGCGCCGACAGCGCCGACGTGAAGGCCAAGAAGCCGACCAGGAACGCAGTGATCAGCAGGAACGCGGGCGAGGTGGCGAGCGCGCGCAGCGAGGGCGCGTCGCCTTCGGCGCCGCCGGCCGGCCGCGTGCGCCCGGCCGGCTCGCCGGCCAGCATCGTCCAGTGGATCGGCAGGCACAGCAGCAGGTGCAGCGCGGCGAGCACCTCGCAGGCGTGGCGCCAGCCCAGCGTGTCGATCAGCCAGGCCGAGAGCGGAATGAAGACAGTCGAGGCGAGCCCGCCGAGGAAGGTCATCGCGATCAGCGAGCGCCGGTAATCGTCGGGCCAGCGCCGGATCAGGATCGCGAAGGCGGGCTCGTAGAGGGTCGCCGCGGTCGCCGCGCCGATCGCGATCCAGCACGCGTACAAGCCCGCAACCCCTTCGACCCGGGCCAGCAGCAGCAGCATCGTGCCCGCGAGCAGCGAGCCGCCCGACATCACTGCGCGCCCGTGCCCCGCGTCGATCCAGCGGCCGACCTGCACGCCCGCGATGCCGCCGGCGAGCAGCGCCGCGCTGAAGGCGCCGCTGACCTCGACACGGCTCAAGGCCAGGTCGGCCTCGAGCGCGGGCATCAGCAGCGAGAACGTGTAGTAGAGGCTGCCCCAGGACACCAGCTGGGCCAGCGACATCGCCGTGACCCAGACTGTGCGAGCGTCCATGGGGGCGGTCAGCCCGCGAGGCAGACGCGGCCTTCGAGCGGATAGGCCGGATCGTTGTAACCGGGCGTGGACGGATGCCCTGGCGAGACCATGGCGTCGATCAGCGCCTCGTCCTCAGAGCCGAACACGAAGCCAGCGCCGTCGAGGTACTCGCGCATCTGCTCGAGCGTGCGGGGCCCAACGATCGCCGAGCTCACGAACGCGTTGTTCAGCACCCAGGCCACCGCGAACTGCGAGGGCGTGGCCCCCCGCGCACGAGCGTGGTCGGCGATGCGCTGCGCGAGCACCAGCGACTCCTCGCGCCACTCAGTCTGCAGGATTCGGCGATCGCCGCGGGCCGCGCGCGAGTCAGCGGGCGGCGCCTCGCCCGGCCTGTACTTGCCGGCGAGTACGCCGCGCGCGATCGGCGAATACGGCGCGACGCCGATGCCGTAATGGCCACAGGCCGGCAGCGTCTCGACCTCGGGCATGCGGTTGAAGGCGTTGTAGTACGGCTGGCAGACGGCCGGCGCCGGGATGCCGGCCTCGCGGCAGCGCGCGACGATCTCGGCGATGCGCCAGGCGCGATGGTTCGACACCCCGAGATAACGGACCTTGCCGGCGCGGATCGCGTCGGCGACCCCGGCGATGGTCTCCTCGAGCGGCGTATCGTGGTCCTCTTTATGCAGGTACCAGACGTCGACGTGGTCGGTGCCCAGCCGCTCGAGCGAGGCGTCGATCGCGCGGGCGAGCCAGCGGCGCGACAGGCCGCGGCTGTTAGGGTCCGCGCTCATCGGGTTGCCGACCTTGGTGGCCAGCACCCAGCGGTGGCGGTCGGCGGCGATCGTGCGGCCGGTGATGCGCTCGGACTCCCCGAGCGAGTAGACGTCGGCGGTGTCGATGAAGTTCACGCCCGCGTCGCGGCAGGCGGCGACGATCTCGAAGGCGTCGGACGCGGCCGTACGGTCGCCAAACATCATCGTGCCGAGGCACAGCGTCGACACCGACACGCCACTGTGGCCGAGCTTGCGGTACTGCATCGCGGAATCTCCTGGGGTGGGGCCTGGGCAGCGCCGAGGGCTAGCGGCTGGGTCATTGTCCTACGAAGGCCTCCGGGCACGGTACTTGCCGGATCCGGGTCCGTCCCATTTTCCCACGCGGCGCCATCGTTGAAGCTATTCTGTCCCCCCGATCGCCCGCTGGGAGCCTGAGATGTTGAGGACCCTGTTCTGGCGCTTCGCGCTGCCCGTGCTGATCGCGCTGTCCGTCGGTGCCTGGATTGCCGTGCCGTACGTCGAGAGGATGCTGACGGAGTGGTTCCGCACCGACGTCGAGATGCGCGCGAAGGTGGTGATGAACACCATGGGCGAGACGCTGCCCACGCTGCTCGACCGCTCCGAGCTTGCGCGCCTGCGTCGCTTCCTATCGAAGGTCACCGAGGACGAGCGCCTGCTCGCGGTGCTGGCCTGTCGCCCGGACGGCCAGACGATCTATCAGACCGACCGCACGCCCGCGCAGGTGAACTGCGCGTCCGGCGTCGCCTTGATCGAGCCCGCCAGCCGCGTGCTGCGCACCCCGCAGGGCACGGTCCACATCGCCCGCTACGACCTGCAGGCCGCCGACGGCCAGCCCGCGCTCGTGCTGCTGGTGCACGACATGTCATTCATCGACCGTCGCTACACCAAGGCCCGCGACTACCTGATTGCGTTCGGCGTGATGTCGGCGCTGGTGCTGGCGCTGCTGTCGGTCGCCGCGTCCTGGCTGTTGCTGCGCCGATGGGGCACGCTGCTCGTGCGCGACATCCGCGGCCGGCACTTCCTCGACGACGCCGAGGGCCACTCGAGCGTGCCGATCCTCTCGCAGGTGCGCCAGGTACTGCGCGAGATCGAGCACGACCAGCGGCTCGAGATCGACTACCGCGAAAACTGGACGCCAAACGCGCTCGCGCATGTCGTGCGCCAGAGCCTGGACTCGCCGCAGATGATCGTCGTCTCCAACCGCGAGCCTTACATTCACAACCGCGGCAAGGACGGCAAGCCGGTGGTGCAGGTGCCGGCGAGCGGCATGGTCACCGCGCTCGAGCCGATCATCCGCGCGTGCTCGGGCGTGTGGGTCGCACACGGCTCGGGTGCGGCCGACCGCGAGGTGGTCGACCTGCACGATCGGGTCAGCGTGCCGCCCTCGGACCCGGCGTACACGCTGCGCCGCGTCTGGCTCGACGAGGAGGAGGAGAACGGCTTCTACTTCGGCTTCTCCAATGAGGGACTGTGGCCGCTGTGCCACCTCGCCTACGTGCGCCCCTCGTTCCGCGAGGCCGACTGGCGGCAGTATCAGGCGGTGAACCGAAAGTTCGCCGACGTGGTGCTCAAGGAGGCCCGTACCGACCATCCGGTGGTGTTCGTGCAGGACTACCACTTCGCGCTGCTGCCCGCGATGGTCCGCCAGCGCATTCCGGAGGCGACGGTCGTGCTGTTCTGGCACATCCCCTGGCCGAACGCCGAGACATTCGGCGTGTGTCCGTGGAAGGAGGAGGTGCTGTCCGGCATGTTGCGGGCCGACATCCTCGGCTTCCACACGCGCTACCACTGCCAGAACTTCCTCGAGACGGTGGACCGCTACGTCGAGTGCCAGATCGACCGCGAGCACATGACCGTGACCATCCAGGGTCACGTGTGTCGCGTGGCGCCCTATCCGATCTCAATCGAATGGCCGCCGCGCTGGCTCGAGGGGCTGCCGTCGGCCGAGGACTGCGCGCGTGCGGTGCGGCAGCGCTTCGGCTTGGCCGACGACGTGCGGATCGGCGTCGGTGTCGAGCGCTGGGACTTCACCAAGGGCATCGTCGAGCGATTCCTCGCGCTCGAGCAGGTGCTCGAGCAGGACCCGTCGTGGCGGGGCAAGGTCACGATGCTGCAGGTGGCCGCGCCCACGCGCAGCAAGCTGCCCGCCTACCGGCTGCTCAAGCAGGAGACCGAGGAGACCGCCGCGCGCATCAACCGGATCTACGGCACCGAGCGCTGGAAGCCGATTGTGCTGATCGGCGAGCACCAGGAGCCGACACAGGTGTTCGAGCTGTACCGGGCGGCCGACTTCTGCCTGGTCAACAGCCTGCACGACGGCATGAACCTGGTGGCCAAGGAATTCGTCGCCGCGCGCGACGACCACGACGGTGTGCTGATCCTGTCGACCTTCGCCGGTGCCTCGCGCGAGCTCATCGAGGCGCTGCTGGTGAACCCCTACGACCTCTCCGAGACGGCCGCCGCGATCCGCCAGGCGCTATGGATGGACCGCGACGAGCGCCGCGAGCGGATGCGTTTGATGCGGCGTACGGTGAAGGAGAACAATGTGTATCGCTGGGCTGGCCGGATGCTGATGGATGCTGCCCGCGTGCGGCAGCGCCAGCAGCTGCGGATGCGGACGGAGGCGAAGGCGAAGTCTCGGCGGGACATGGCGGCGTGAGGTGGCAGTCGTTGTCTCAGCAGTTGCCGCGCCGGCTCATCGACGCCGTGATGCCGTACTTGGTCAGCACGCTGACCGCTCCCTGTCAGATTAGCCAGTAGGGTCGTCCCGATGCCATTTACGCTACACGCTTCTCCCGGTTCGTGCTCCCTCGCTCCACACATCGTGTTGGAAGAGATCGGCAAGCCGTTCTCCCTCGCAATGATCTCGACGGATCGAGGAGATGCTCGCACACCTGATTTCAAGAGGATCAACCCAAAGGGCCGGGTCCCGGTCCTCGTGGAAGGGTCCTTCTTGCTAACAGAGGCGCCAGCGATTCTGTTTCACCTTGCGCAGATGTCTCCGCATTCGAATCTCATGCCTAGCAGTCACGACGGATTAGTGCGTGCGATGGAGTGGTTCAATTGGCTGTCGGGGACGGTACATGCCGTTGCGGTCCGCATGGTGTGGCGTGCCGAATACTTCACGGCAGATTCGACTCAAACAGAGTCAATCAAACAAAAGGGGTTCGAACATCTCGCAGTGGCACACGCTTTGATTGAAGAACGCATGGCTGACAAGACATGGGTCGTAGGCGACAGATACTCGATCGTTGATCCGTATCTGCTTGTTTTCTACCGGTGGGGTAATCGAATGAGGATTGAGATGCGACAGAGGTATCCGGCTTGGACGGATCATGCCCACCGAATGAGTGAGCGAGCTGCCGTCAAGCGCGCATTGGCAACCGAGGGTGTGTCTATTTGGGAGTAGTTGCTGACGTTCTGGACGAAACAAGGGTGGCCGCGCCGCCGCAGACAACTAAGCGCGTGCGCGCGGAGGTCGGTCGGTCGAGTGCCCGCTTGAACCCCATTCCCCGCCCTAAGCCACGCCATCCGCCGCCCGAACCCCCCACCACAGCGCCTCCTCGAACACCGAGTAGCCCGACAGGTCCGAGTGTGCGAATCGCAGTGCGCCATCGGTCGCGCGCAGGGCGAGGAGACGGGCGTCGGTGAGGAAGCCGGGAGTGGGTGCGGCCATGCCGTGCCCGCGTACCGTCACGTGGACCCGCGCGACATGGCGCCACACCCTCGGACCGTAGGCCTGCTCGAGGTCCTTGCCGATGAGGTCGAGCCAGGCGCGGGCATCGGGCGGTCCGGCTGCATCGATCAGCCGCGAGAGTTCGGCGAGCGCATCGTGGTCGGCCGGTGCGAAGGCTCGGTAGGCACTCAGCACCGTCGGTGCGCCGGTGTCGAAGCCGATGCGCTGGTGACCGGCGTGAACGAAGCCGAGCGAGGCGCTACCGTGCACGACGTTGTCCCAGGCGAGCTCGTCTTCGCCGCCGGTGACGCGTTCGTCCGGCGGCCGGCGGAACACGACGTTGGCGACGGTCCACGGTGCGCGTCGTTCCGGTCCGGCGTCGCGGGCGAGTTCGGGCACGATCCGCGCTGCGATTGACAGTGGAGCGGCGAGCACCACCCGCCGGGCCGTTAGCACGATGGGCTCGCCCGTTCCCGTGGACTCGCCGACTTCGCCGCGTGAAGGGCGCCAGCCGAATAGGCGCATCCCGGACCCCGTCCGCTCGATCCGCTCGATCGAGACCGGCAGGATCCTTCCTGCGGCCGCTGCGTTCGTAGCGAGATGGCGCGCGAGGGGCGCGAGTCCGTCGGGCCAGGTGAAGACCGCGCCCGGCTCGGCGTTTCGCGCGCGTCCGACACGCGCGGCGAAGTAGTGCACCAGGGCCCAGGCCGATACTTCGTCGGGCGTCCCGCCGAATTCGTCGCGCGTGCAGTACTCGAGCCATGCGCGCAGCGGCGCGGCGGTGAAGCCCTGCTCGCGCAGCCAGTGGGCCGCATCGAGCCGGTCGAGCGCGAGCGACGGCGCGTCGCGCGAGCGTTCGCTGACCGGCACGACGAAGGTGCGGCGTCCGTCTGTACCGCGCTCACCCGACAGGCGCTCCACGAGCGCGAGGAACCGTGCGGTCTGCTCGTTCGCGCCGTCCGCGCCGGGGCCGGCTGGCGGGATCGAGCCCGCCTCCCAGCGCCCCGCCACCAGGAGCCGGTGCGAGGGCGCATGTACGAGCGCGCGCTCGTCGTACTCGGGCGCGACCGCGCCCTGCGGACCGCGCAGCACCCCCATCTCGGCGAGCAGCTCGCGCACATGGGTCGATTCGAGCGAGGGCAGCGGCAGGTAGTGACTGCCGGTCGGGCAGCCCAAGCCGGCGAAGGTCCGCGCTGCGGCGTGGCCGAAGGGCTCGGGGCCGGTCAGGACGAGGTGATCGCGATGGCCGGCGCGATGTAGCCGCCAAGCGCAGCCCAGCCCGGCGACGCCGCCGCCGACGATCGCGACGTCGACCGAGCGGACCTGCGCGGCGCGCCAGTCGGAGTAGGTGGGGCCGTCGCGTCGCCAACGCTCGCGCAGTGCGTGGCCGATGTCGCGGCCGGGCAATTCGATGGCGACTGGCGGCAGCGCCCAGAACGGCCTGCGACCGCAGCCGGCGAGCGCCGCTACGGCCAGCCCGCCGCCCGCGGCGGCGCCCGCGCGCAGCAGGTCTCGGCGCTCAGCGCGCCACGCGCGACCCGTCCTCATTCGTACACCTGCACGCCTGGAAGGACCTCGCCGCGCGCGTGGTGCTTCAAGTGGTCCAGGCTCACCGGCAAGTCGGCAAACAGCGCGTCTCCATCATTGCGGACGGTTTCGCGTTCATTGCGCACTGGACTCCGGCACGAGCATGTCGACCGACACACTCATGGCACGAGCGATCGCCCGCAGCGTGACCACCGTGCCGACCCGCTTGCCGGCCTCGATCTGGCTCAGGTACGGCACGCTGATGCGGGCGGCCGTAGCGAGCTGCTCCTGCGTCATCGCCCGGTACTCTCGCCACGCGCGCACCGGGTGCCGCCCATCTTGCAGCGTCGCGCGCACCACCTCGATCGGCACGCGCGTACCGTCGTCCTCACGGTCGAACCGCTCGAGCTCGGCAATATCCTCGGCGTCCTCGACCGACTCGCGCACGCGCTCCCACAGCTCGATCGGCAGGACCACGAACGCGGGCACGCCGTCCTTGTCGATCACCTGGATCGAGTACATCGGGCGAATATCAGCATTCTGCCAACGTTCGATGTCACCCGCCCGCGTAGGCAGGACTTGTAAGTCCGGTCCGCGACGACAGTGCAGGTGGCGCGAGCCGGGCTTACAAGTCCTGCCGTAGCGGGTCAGGTTGCGCGAGGGGTTAGGTGTCACCGGAGACGGCTCAGCCAGTACTCGGGTAGGCGTCTGGAATCTGCGACAGCGTGGATGAGCACCCCGTACTCTTCTTCCGTGTAGACGACGGAAAAAGGGAAGTCCGTTACGAGCCTACGCCGGGTTCCGCCAGCAGACGGCTTTCCATGGAGCGGAAACACTGCCGCGCGTTGGGCTGCGGCCTCGACTTCTGCGCGAAAGCGAGCCCCGAGACCTTGCTCAATCGTTTCGTAGTACGCCGTCTGACCAAGAAGTTCGGATCTGGCGTACTTGGTGAAGCGTGCCTGGTTCAAGGAGCGATGCGCCTTGCTTCTGCGAAGACTTCTTCGGCCGCAAAGGTTTCAACCTCTCCGCGCTTGTGTGCCTGGACTCGGCGAACGATCTCGGCATCCCAGGCTGCTTCGATGCCGGATAGCGGAGGCTCGTGCAGCGACTCAAGGAGGAGTTCCACGAGGCGAGACCGATCGTCGGGAGCGAGCGATCTGCCGCGGTCTGCAAGCTCAGCAACGATGTCAGCCATGGTGCACCTCCGTATCGGGGCAGATGATACCGGGGAGTCGCGGAAGGGGAGTTCTGTGACGCCTAACCGACTGGGAGGCCCTGCTCGGCGAGCGCCGCCACGGCCAGCCCACCGCCCGTGGCGGCGTCCGCCCGTAGCAGGACGCGGCGCTCAGCGCGCCACGCGCGACCAGTCTTCGTGGAAGTACTGGACCAGCCGCTGGGTGTTCAGCCAGTTCGGCTCGACCTCGCGCGGGCCCATGTCGGGCGGGAACGAGAACATCAGCGCGGTGGTGCTCGCGTCCAGGAAGCGGGTCGGCACTCGGTAGCTCGCCGGCGGCCGAAACCCGGGCGACAGCGACGCGGCGACGAACCCCCACTCGCCGAAGGACGGCACGTGGGCGTGGTAGGGCGTCGTCGCGTAGCCTGCTTCCTTGAGCGTCGCGACCACCGACCAGTACGCCTGCGGCGCGAACCAGGGCGAGGCGGCCTGGATCGCGACCTGAGAGTGCGGTGTCAGCACGCGCCTGAGCATGGCGTAGAACGGCACCGAGTACAGCTTGCCGAGGCTGTGGTTGGTCGGGTCGGGCAGGTCGACGATGACGACGTCGTAGGGCACCTCGTCGGTGGCCTCCAGCCAGCCGAAGGCGTCGCGGTTGTGCACCTGCACGCGCGGATCGACGAGGGCACCGCGGTTGAGCGCGACCAGGTCGGGCGCGTTCGAGAACAGTTCGGTCATCGCGGCGTCGAGGTCGACCAACGTGATCCGCTCGACCGACCGATAGCGCAGCACCTCGCGCGCGGCGAGCCCGTCGCCGCCGCCCAGGATCAGCACGCGGCGCGGCTCGGGATGGTTCTCCATCGCCGGCAGCACCAGCGCCTCGTGGTAGCGGTGTTCGTCGCGCGAGGAGAACTGCAGGTTGCCGTTCAAATACAGGCGCAGCTCATCCTTCCAGCGGGTGATCACCATCCGCTGATAGACCGAGCTGCGGGCATGCACGATCTCGTCGCCGAACAGCCCGCGCTCGGCCCAGCCGATCAGCCGGTCCGAGCCCGACATGCCGAGCGCCAGCACCGCTATCACCCCCATGCCCTTGAGTGCGAGCGTGCGGTGCTGCGGCAGCTCG
Organism: Burkholderiaceae bacterium; assembly: GCA_044368415.1. Taxonomy (GTDB): domain Bacteria; phylum Pseudomonadota; class Gammaproteobacteria; order Burkholderiales; family Burkholderiaceae_E; genus UBA4615. Next base: position 18,941 of record JBIPLJ010000045.1, on the reverse strand, counting down.
TGGCGGAAGCGGTGCGTGACCCAGAGCGCGACCGCCGCATTGAGCATGCCGAAGATCAGCGCGGTGCGGGCCAGTCCGAGCCGGGGCGCCAGCACCAGCGGGAACAGCACCGACACCGCGAGCGCGCCGAGGTAGTCGAAGGTCAGCACCCGCGAGACGATGTCGGCGAAGGCGGTGCTGCGCTGGTCGAGCACCCGCATCACCAGCGGGATCTCCATGCCGACCAGCGTGCCGATGATCAGCACCAGCGCATAGAGCGATACACGAAAGGGGCTCCCCGCCCAGGCGAAGACGACGAACAGCACCGCCGCCGACACGCCGCCCACCAGGGCGACCAGCAGCTCGATCTCGACGAAGCGCCCGAGCACGTCCTCGTCGCGCACGTAGCGCGACAGGTGCGCGCCGATGCCCATCGCGAACAAGTAGGCGCCGATGATGGTTGAGAACTGCAGCACTGAGTCGCCCAGCAGGTAGCTGGCGAGCGCGCCTGCGACCAGCTCGTAGGCCAGCCCGCAGGAGGCGACGACGAAGACAGAGAGAATCAGGAGCCGGTCGGGGGTCATGGCGGTAGAGTGATCCGATCCATTATGATCGGTGCGCGCGGCGCCGGCACTCGGCCGGATGTCTCGCGACCCACGGAGCCCCCGACATGGACGAAGGCCTGCTGTCTCAGCTGGTGATCGGCTACATCGCCTACCTGCTGACCGGTCTGGCGCTGTTGGCGCTGTTCTTCGTGATCTACACCCGGCTCACCCCCTACGAGGAGCGCCGGCAGGTCCGCGAGGGCAACGTCGCGGTCGCGGTCTTCTTCTCCGGCGCGATGCTCGGCTTCACCGCCACGATCGCCTCCGGCATCCTCACCCATGTCAACTACGCAAGCTTCGTTGGCTGGAGCGTCAGCGCGCTCGTCGTGCAGCTCCTCGTCTACGCAGTGATGGACCGGACGTTCACGAACCTGCGGGCCGCCCTCGAGGGCGGCAACGTCGCGGTCGGCACGCTCGGCGGCGCGGCCGCGCTGTGCGCCGGCCTGATCAACGCGGCCTGCGTGTTCTGAGCCGTGGCCCCATTGCGGCCCCGACCTCCCACCTTCCTCCACGCCCCTCTGAGGAGCCCGGCATGAGTCTCGGCGATTTCATCAAGAAGCAGTTCATCGACATCCTGCAGTGGACCGACCAGTCCGATGGGGTGCTGATGTGGCGCTATCCGATGACCGACCAGGAGATCCAGTACGGCGGGTCGCTGACGGTGCGCGAGGCGCAGTCCGCGGTCTTCGTCAACGAGGGCACGGTGGCCGACGTCTTCGCACCCGGCAAGCACACGCTGACGACCCAGACGCTGCCGGTGCTGACCTACCTCAAGAACTGGGACAAGCTGTTCGAGTCGCCGTTCAAGTCCGACGTCTACTTCTTCTCGACGCGCCAGCAGATCGGCCGCCGCTGGGGCACGCCGCAGGCGATCTCGGTGCGCGACAAGGACTTCGGCATGGTGCGGATGCGCGCCTTCGGTCTGTATGCGTTCCGGGTTGCCGACCCGCGCAAGTTCTACACCGAGATCGCGGGCAACCGCGCGCAGGTCACGGTCGACGAGCTCGACGAGCAGCTCGACGGCACGGTGCTCGCCAGCCTCGCGGCCGCGATCGGCAACTCGGGCGTGCCCTTTCTCGACATGGCCGCCAACCAGACGCTGCTCGCACAAGCGATCGCCAGGGAGATCGGCCCGGCGTTCGATGCGATGGGCCTGGCGCTCGACAGCTTCATGATCCAGTCGGTCAGCCTGCCCGAGCCGCTGCAGGAGGCGCTCGACAAGCGGATCGCGATGGGCATGGCCGGCAACCTCGACGCCTACGCGAAGTTCCAGACCGCGAACGCGATCCCCATTGCCGCGGGCAACGAGGGCGGGCTCGGCGGGCTCGGCGCGCAGCTCGGGGCGGGGGCCGCGATCGGTGCGGCAATGGGTCAGGCGCTCGGCGCGGGGCAGGCCGCGGCGGGTGCTGCGGCGGGCGTCGCGGCCGGGGCGGTCGGGGCCGCCGCTGCGCCCGCCGCGGCCCCAGAATCGCCCGAGGACCGTCTCGGCAAGCTGCGGGGCCTGCTCGATCGCGGGCTGATCACCCAGGCCGACTTCGACTCGACCAAGGCCGAGATCCTGAGGAAGCTCGCCGGCTGATCCGGCGCACGCGCCGATGTTCACCGCCGAGTGCCCGTCCTGCGGCGCGAAGGTCTCGCTGCGCGCGAGCGCCTCGACCACCGCCGTCTGCGCGTTCTGCAAGAGCACGCTGGTGCGCCGCGCAGACGCGCTCGAGCGGATCGGTGTGCAGGGCGAGCTGCTCGAGGACTACTCGCGCGTGCAGATCGGCACCGGCGGGCGCTTCGAGGGCCGCGGCTTCTCGGTGGTCGGACGCATCCAGCTCCGTGACGACGCGGGCGCCTGGAACGAGTGGCACGTGCTGTTCGACGACGGTGCGACCGGCTGGCTGAGCGAGGCGAGCGGGCAGTACGCGGTGACCTTCGATCGCGGCAAGGCGCCGACCGCAGGCACCTTCGAGGCGCTCGTGCCCGGCAGCCCGGTCACGATCAAGGGCGAGCGCTGGGCGGTCACCGATCGGCGCACCGCGCGCTGCACCGCGGCCGAGGGCGAGCTGCCGTTCCCGGTCGACAGCCGGTGGGAGGCCCGGGTCGCTGATCTGCGCCTCGGCGAGCGGCTGGTGACGCTCGACTGGTCCGACGGGGACCCACCCACGCTGTACGTCGGTCAGGCGGTGACGCTCGATGCGCTCGCGCCCACGCTGCTGCGCGCCGTGGCGGTGGTCGAGGAGGCCGCGGGCGCGCTCGAGGGTGGCCTGCAGAACCTCGCCTGCCCGTCCTGCGGCGCGCCGGTGCGCTTCGTGCCTAAGCTGGCTGCAAACGCCACCTGCCGACAGTGCAAAAGCGAGCTGACCGGCCGACCCGAGGGCCTGGTCGTCGAGGTAGAGCGCGCTGACCGCGCCGAGCGGCCGACCTGGCTGGTTCTGGGCGACGCCTGCGAACGCGACGGCGACCGGTGGACCGTCATCGGCATCCTGGCCCGGCGTGCGGCCGAGGACCCGCAGGAATGGACCGAGTACCTGCTGTATTCGCCCAAGGGCGGCTTTCGGTGGATCGTTCATGCGTCGGGCCGCTTCCAGTGGGTGGAGGTGCTGAACCAGGCGCCGACCGTGGTGGGCGAGCGCGCCACGCTGCGTGGCGAGGCCTATACCCGCTCGGACGCCTACGACTCGATCACCACCTGGGTGGCAGGCAGCTTCAACTGGCGTCCTAAGGTGGGCGATCGCGCCCACGTGGTCGAGTTCGTCCGCGGAACCGTCGGGGCCGGCCGGAGCACGTTGACTCAGGAGCGCACCGACACCGAGGCGACCTGGTCGCTGGCCACCGAGGCCGAGGCCGACGCGCTCGCGAAGGCGTTCGGCAAGGCCGAGGCGCCTAAGCCGCCGCTGGCGCCGTTTGTGGCAGAGGGCTCGAAGCGCGGCGTGCGCGACCTCGCGGTGATCTTCTCGATCTTGCTGGCGGTGGTGTCGCTGCCGGCCTGGCTGTTCGGCGACGACGACACCTTCATCGGGTCGGCCCTCATCGCGGCGATTGCACTGTGGGCACCGCTGCGTGTGCTGCGCGGCGAGGACGACTGACCCGATGCGGCGCGTCCTCTATGTGATCTACGCCTGCGTGGTGATCGGCACGTACACGGTGGTCATCTATTCGAACGACGGCACGCAGCGGGTCGGCGGCACGGGCTACCGCAGCGGCGGCGGGAGCTGGGGGGGCGGTGGCGGCAGCGGGCACAAGTAGCGGGCCGCGCGCCACCCACGTGCTGGTCGACCTCTGGTGCATCGAGGCCGCGGTGCTGCGCGACGTCGTGCGCATCGAGGCGCTGATGCACGAGGCCGCCGCCGCGGCGCAGGCCCGCGTGCTCGCGGCGCATTTCCACCGGTTCGGCGGGGAGGGGGGCGTGACCGGCGTGCTGCTGCTGGCCGAGTCGCACCTGTCGATCCATACCTGGCCCGAGGTCGGGCTGGCCGCGGTCGATGCGTTCATGTGCGGCGAGGCCCGCGCCGAGGTCGCCATCGAGTGGCTGCGCGCCGCGCTTGGCGGCCAGACGCGCTCGCACACGGCGGTGCGCCGCGGCGCTCAGTAGGCGTCTTCCCAGGGCCGCGACAGGCGCATCGCGCACTGGATCAGGCCGACCATCGTGTAGGTCTGCGGGTAGTTGCCCCAGAGCTCGCCGGTGGCGGGGTCGACGTCCTCCGACAGCAGGCCGAGCGGACTGCGGATCGCCAGCAGCTTCTCGAAGATCACGCGCGCCCGGTCGGTCTCGCCCAGCGCGGCGAGCGCCAGCACCCACCACTGTGTGCAGACAAGGAAGGCGGTCTCCGGGTAGCCGAAATCGTCCTCCTCGTCGTAGCGCAGCAGGAAGTCGCCGCGCCGCAGCCGCTGCTCGATGGCGCGCACCGTCGAGGCGAAGCGCGGGTCCGCGGCCGGCAGGAACTGCAGCTCGGCGAGCAGCAGCAGGCTGGCGTCGAGGCGGTCCCCGCCGAAGGTCGAGGCGAAGGCCTGCAGCTGCGGGTTCCACGCGCGCTCGCAGATCGTTGCGTGGATGTGCGTCGCGTGCCCGCTCCAATAGGCGCGGCGCTCGGCGAGGCCGAGCTGGGCGGCGATCCGCGCCAGCCGGTCGCAGGCCGCCCAGCACATCAGGCTCGAGAAGGTGTGGATCCGCTTGCTGCCGCGCAGCTCCCAGAGGCCCGCGTCCGGATCTTGATAATGTGCGACCGCGCGTTCGCCGAGCTTCTCGAGCTCGGTGAAGATCCTCGCATCGGCGGTGTGCTCGAGGCGCTGGTCGAAGAACGCGTGGGCGCCGGCGAGTACCGCCTCGCCGTAGACGTCATGCTGGACCTGGAAGTAGGCCGCGTTGCCGATGCGCACCGGACCCATGCCGCGGTAGCCGGGCAGGGCGCCGGCGACCGACTCCTCGAGGGCGGCCTCGCCGCTGATGCCGTAGACCGGCTGCAGCGCGCCGCTGCCGGCGTCGGCGACCACGTTGAGGATGTAGTTCAGGTAGCGCTGCATTGTGCCGGTCGCGCCGAGCCGGTTCAGCACGTTGACGACAAAATAGGCGTCGCGCAGCCAGCAGTAGCGGTAGTCCCAGTTGCGCCCGCTCGCCGGCGCCTCGGGGATCGACGTGGTCACGGCCGCGACAATCGCCCCCGAGTCGTCGAAGGCGTTGAGCTTGAGCGTGATCGCCGCGCGGATCACCACGTCCTGCCACTCGAAGGGCACCGCAAGGTTGCGCACCCAGCGCAGCCAGTAGCCGTGGGTCTCCTCGAGGAAGGTGCGGCCGACCTCGGCGGGCGCACCGCCCAGCGTCTCGTCGTTGCCGAACAGCAGCGTCACCGAGCGGTTCACGAAGAACGCGCGCTCCTCGACGACCTGGGTGATCGGCACGTCGGTCGTCAGTCGGATCGCGCCGTCGCGCTGCAGGAACCGGATGTGGTGGGTACCGACGATGCGCTCGGCGCGCCGCTCGCCGTAGCCGGCGCCCAGGCGCGCGCGCACGATCACCCGCGGGCGTCCCGAGACCCTGCGCACGATGCGCACCAGCATCGACGGATTGAACATCCGTCCGAATTGGTAGAAGCGCGGCGCGAAGTCCAGCACCTCGACCGTACTGCCGTCCGCGTCGACGAGGGTCGTGCACAGGATGGGGGTGTTGGTGAGGTAACGCTGCTCGGCCGAGACCTGGTTCTCCAGGCGCACGTCGAAGTAGCCGTGCTCGGGCCGCGTCTCGCCGGACAGCAGCGCGCTGCAGACCGGCTCGCCGTCGAGCCTCGGATGGCACCACCAGACGACGCCGCCCTGTGCGTCGACCAGCGCGCCGGTGCGCGAGTTGCCGATCAGGCCGAGTTCGAGCGAGGAGCCGTAGCGCGGCGGAGTCGGTTCGGTCGGTGTCATCGGCGCCTGTGGGTCGTGTGAGTCAGGTGGAGCGGTAGAGCGCGCCTCAGCCGCTGTAGGCAGCGGCAGCGCCGCGCAGCGCGGCGAACGGCGAGGCGAGAACGCCGACGGGCACGGTCTCCAGCCATCCGGAGAAGCGGCCCTTCGCCTCGAAGCGCGTGCGCAGCCCGTCGAGCGGCAGCACCGCCGCGATCCGCGGCACGATGCCCCCGCCAATCACCACGCCGCCGGTCGCGTCGAACAGCAGCGCCAGGTCTCCGGCAAATGCACCGAGCAGCTCGATAAAGCAGCGCGCCGCGCGCAGCGAGGGCTCGTCGCGCCGCGTGCAGCCTTCGAGCGTGGCGGCTGCGCCGCCGGCGGGGGCCGGTGAGCCCGCCTGCAGGCAGGCCACCTCGTGCAGCAGCGCCAGCCCGGGGCCCGACAGGAGCCGCTCCCATGAAGTGCGCCCGAAGCGGGCCGTGGCGAGCGCAACCGCGGCGTGCTCGAGCGCGGTCTCGGGCGCCGCGCTCGCATGGCTGCCCTCGGTCGCGAGCGGCTGCCAGCCCTGCGCGGTGCGCAGCAGCGCGGCCACGCCGAGCCCACTGCCGGGGCCGAGCACCACACGGTGCCCGGCCGGGTCGGCGAGCGGCCCGCCGCGACCGGCGCGGGCCGCGCCGCCGCCGGGCACCGGCAGCAGCTCGTCGGTGGCCAGCGAAGGCAGTGACCAAGCGAGGGCGCCGAAGTCGTTGAGTACGAGGACGCGGCGCTCGCGCAGGCCGAGCTCGGCGGCGAGCAGGGCCGGGTCTACCGACCAGTCGGCGTTGGTCATCTTGATGCGGCCGCCCTGTACGCGGCCGGCCGCGGCGATGGCCGCCCCGTCGACGCGCAGCCCCCCGCCGTGCTCGGAGAGGTGGGCGCGGCAGGCGGTGGCGAGGTCGACGAAGGCGGCGCGCTCGACGCGTCGCGGTGCGTCGAGCAGGCGCCCGTTGCGCGCAAGCGCGAAGCGGGCGTAGGTGCCGCCGATGTCGCCCACCAGGATGACGTGGTCGGCTCGGTCCTCGACCAAGGCCTCAGGCATGGGTGCGTGCCCTCAGAACTTCGCCGATCCGCAACGAGTCGGCGCCGGCCTCGAGCGCGTCGCGCAGCTCACGCAGCAGAGCGAGGCTCTCGTCGGGGGCATCGAGCTGCAGGTCGCCGCTGCCGGCGATCCGCGGCCCCACCGTGACCGCGGTGCCCTCGTGGCGCCGGATTGCCTCGAACATATCGAGGTCGGTGACGTCGTCGCCGAAGGCGATCGGCATGCTGCCGAGGAAGGGGGCTTCGGCCATCAGCGTGTCGACGCCGAGCGCCTTGGTCGCGTGGCGGGGCTTGACCTCCAGCACGCGGCGCCCGCGCATCACAGTCCAGCGCGGCGCGAGCCGCTCGCAGGCCTCCCGCAGTGCCTGGCGCAGCGCCTGCATCGCGGGCGCCGGCAGCCGGTGGTGGACGGCGATCGCCGCGCCCTTGTCTTCGACCAGGGTGGCGCCGTGTCGGGCCGCAATGCCATCGATCGCCTCGCGAAGCGGAGCGGGCACCGGGTCGGCCGGCAGGCGTGCGCAAGGCTCGTCGGGATCCCTGCGGACTTCGAGCCCGTGCAGGCCGACGGCGACGCCGCGAAACGGGGAGAACAGGCGATCGAGGGAGTCGATCGAGCGGCCGCTCACTAGGGCGAGCGAGCCGCCGCTCGCCCTGTGCAACTCACCCAGGAGCTCGACCAGCGGCGGGCCGACGCACACCGCGTCGGGGTGTGACGCGTAGTCGAGCAGCGTGCCGTCGACGTCCAGGAACAGCGATATAGAGCGGGCGATGACCGGACTCCGCACAGGTGTCCGGCCGATTGTACGTGCGCGCTGCTGTCAGTCGGTGCGCCGACGTGGGCCGCCACTGGCCGGCCGACGCGCGCCGGTGCCGGCACCCGTGCCTGAACCCGTGCCCGTGCCAGAACGCGGCGCCCCGAAGGACGAGGTCCGATTCTGCGGACGCGAGCCCGGTGCGAAGCGCGGTGGGCCGCGGCGCTCGCCGCCCGGAGCGCGTCGCGGCGGCGAGGTGCGCGGCTCGAGGCCGGGCATGATCGCCTCCGGGATGCGGGTCTGCAGCAGCCGCTCGATCGCCGCCAGCTGGCGGCGATCACGGGCAGCCACCAGGGTGATGGACGTGCCCGCGCGGCCGGCGCGCCCGGTGCGCCCGATGCGGTGAACGTAGTCCTCGGGCTTCATCGGCAGGTCGAAGTTGACCACGTGGCTGATCGTCGGCACGTCGATGCCGCGCGCGGCGACGTCGGTGGCCACCAGCACGCCGATGCGGCCCTGGCGCAGGTTGCGCACGACGCGGTCGCGAGCGACCTGCGGCATGTCGCCGTGCAGTGCGGCCGCGGATTTTCCGGCCTCGCGCAGGCGCTGCGCGAGCTCGTCGGCGGCGATCTTCGTCGAGGCGAAGACGATCGCCTGCGCGACGTCGGGGCCGGCGAGGATCGCGTCGAGCAGCGCGAGCTTGTGGCGCAGATCGTCGACGTGGTGCACGACCTGGGTCAGCGTGCTGGCGTCGACGTGCACGCCGACCTCGACCCGGCGCGCGTCGCGGGTGACCCGCTGTGCGACATGTCCGATCCGGCCGTCGAGCGTGGCCGAGAACAGTACGGTCTGGCGGGTCGCCGGCAGGCGCGCGGCGATTGCCTCGATCTCTTCGACGAACCCCATGTCGAGCATGCGATCGGCTTCGTCGAGCACCAACAGGCCGACGGCCGACAGGTCGACGCGGCCGCGCTCGAGGTGGTCGGCGAGCCGGCCCGGTGTGGCGACGACGATGTCGACGCCTTCACCCAGCGCGCGCAGCTGCGGGCCAAAGGGCGCGCCGCCGATCAGGCAGACGGTGCGCAGGCGCTTCTGCCAGCGGCCGTAGCGCACAGCCGCCTGTTCGACCTGCAGCGCGAGCTCGCGCGTCGGGGCGAGCACCAGCACGCGCGGCGCGCCGCGCGGGCCGGTGGAGGTCTGCGCCAGGCGCTCGAGCGCCGGCAGCAGGAAGGCGGCGGTCTTGCCGCTGCCAGTCTGGGCCGACACCAGCAGGTCATGACCTTCGAGGAGCACCGGGATCGCGGCCTCCTGGACGGGCGTGGGCTGGTCGTGGCCGAGCTGTTGCAGCGTCTTGAGCGCGGCGGCCGACAGGCCGAGCGCGAGGAATCGCGACGGCACGGGCTCCGGGACGGGCTCGGCGACAGCGACAGGCACGGTGGTGTCGAGGACGTCCAGGTCTGCGGTCGAAGCGACGGCGGTCATGGAAGCATCTTGGGCGAGAACGGGCTCGCCGGAAGGATCACGGAACATGGGCGCAGAAATCCTGATACACCCGAAGCGTTCGGGCGGTTGGCGTACATCGGCGCCAACCGCGACCCTCGCTCGGGGGGCGCGCCCACCGCGGACGGCCCGGGAGAGCCGGGCCGCGGATTCGCGGCGATGTCGGAGGCGATGAGGTAAACGGGCCGGCAGTCGGTCCAACGCGGACCGAGGCGACACCGAGCCCAAGAGTTTACCCGATTCCTGGCTGCGCGCATCATGTGAATCATGCGTATCGAATACGAACCCAAGCTGGACTTCAAGGACGTGCTGCTCCGTCCGAAGCGATCGACCCTCGGCAGCCGGGCCAACGTGGACCTCGTCCGCGAGTACCGGTTCCGCCACGCGCCGCTCCGCAGGCTGTCCGTGCCGATCATCGCGGCCAACATGGACACTGTCGGCACCTTCGCGATGGCGCGCGCGCTGGCCCGGCACAAGATCCATTGTGCGTTGCACAAACACCACGATCTGGCCGAACTGATCACCTATTTCTCGCCCGAGAATCGCGACCTCAATGCCTACACCTTCTATTCGCTCGGCATCCTCGAGTCCGACCTCACCAAATTCGAGAAGGTGTGGGCGAAGACGGGCGGCGCCGTCGAATGGGTCTGCATCGATGTGGCCAACGGCTACACCGAGGCCTTCGTCGAGTTCGTCAGACGCTTCCGCGAGCGCTATCCGTCGGTCGTCCTGATGGCGGGGAACGTGGTGACCTCCGACATGACCGAGGCGTTGATCCTCGCCGGGGTCGACATCGTCAAAGTCGGCATTGGCCCCGGATCGGTGTGCACCACGCGCAAGATGACCGGCGTCGGCTATCCGCAGCTGTCGGCCATCATCGAATGTGCGGACGCGGCCCACGGGCTCGGCGGCCAGATCTGTGGCGACGGCGGCTGCACGGTGCCGGGTGACGTGGTGAAGGCCTTCGGCGGCGGTGCCGACTTCGTGATGCTCGGCGGCATGCTGGCCGCGCACGATGAATCGGGCGGCGAGATCGAGGAACGCGACGGCCGCGTCTGGCGCCGCTTCTATGGGATGAGCTCGGCCGAGGCGATGGAGAAGTACGCCGGCGGCGTCGCGCGCTACCGCGCCTCCGAGGGCAAGTCGGTCGTGCTCGAGGCCCGGGGTCCGGTCGAGGACACCGTCCAGGAGATTCTCGGCGGACTGCGCTCGGCGTGCACCTATGTCGGCGCCCGCAAGCTCAAGGACCTGTCGCGCTGCACGACCTTCGTGCGCGTCGGCCAGCAGATCAACGAGGTCTACGGGCGCTCCTAGGCCTCGGGTCTCGGGTCGCCGCTGGGTCGCCGTCTAGGTCGCCGTCTAGGCCACCGTCTAGGCCACAGGTGGGCCGCGGTGGCTGCTGCCGCACGCCGCCGATCAGCGCGCGTCGATCGCGCACTCCTCCAGTGTCGAGCCGGCCTCACCCGGCGTCAGGTGCACACGCCGCCGGTGGAACGTGGCGACCGAGTCGTCGTGTGCGATGCTGACCACGGCGCTGTCCGGCAGGCGTTCGAGCAGCAGTGCGTACAGCGCGGTGCCGGTCGCCTCGTCGAGCGCGGCGGTCGCCTCGTCGAGGAACAGCCAGCGCGGCGTATTGAGCAGCGCCCGGGCGAAGGCGAGCCGCTGCTGCTCGCCGGGCGAGAGCCTGCGGTCCCAGGCGGCCTCCTCGTCGAGCTGATCGGCCAGGCGCGGCAGGCGCGCATCGCGCAGCGCCTGCGCGATCGACGCGTCGTCGAACGTGTCGGCCGCGGCCGGATAACTGACCGTCGCGCGCAGGGTGCCGATCGGCAGATACGGGCGCTGCGGCAGGAACAGCACGCCCGAGGCCGGCTGTTCGACGCGCCCCTTACCGTACGGCCAGATGCCGGCGAGCGCACGGAACAGCGTGCTCTTGCCGCTGCCCGACGGTCCGGTCACCAGCAGCCGGTCGCCGGGGGCGACTGCAATGGAGGCGCGGGCGACGATCGGCGCGCCGAGCGGCGTGTCCAGCCGCACGCCGTGCAGCGCCGGGGCCTCGGCCACGCTCGCGTGCAGCAGCCGGTCCTGCGAGTCGCGCAGCGCGGCGAGCGCGTCGTCGAAGGTGAGCAGCCGGTCGGCGGTCGCCTTCCAGGTCGCCAGGCTCGCGTAGGCCGACACGAACCACGACAGCGCGCCCTGGACCATGCCGAACGCATTGGAGATCTGCATCACGTCGCCGAGCTTGAGCGGGCCGTTGAAGTAGCGTGGTGCGGCGACCACGAACGGGAAGATCACCGCGAGCTGGCCGTAGAAGCTCTGCGCCCAGATCAGCTGCTTCTGCGCGCGCACCAGCGCCCAATAGTTCGACACGACCCGTCCGAAGCGGCCGATCACCGTTGCACGCTCGGCCGGCTCGCCGCGGTACAGCGCGACACTCTCGGCATGTTCGCGCACGCGCACCAGTCCGTAGCGGAAGTCCGCCTCGAAGCGCTGCTGCGCGAAGTTCAGCGGAATCAGCCGCCGGCCGATCAGGTGCGAGATCACGCTGCCGGCGAGCGCATAGAGCAAGGCGACCCATACCATGTAACCGGGGATCGTGTACTCGGTGCCACCGAGCGTGACGCTCAGCGGCCCGGACACCACCCACAGAATCGCGACGAACGAGCCGAGCGTGACCACCGCGTTGAGCAAGCCCATCGACAGCGAAACCGTGTACTCGGTGAACAGCCGGATGTCCTCGGCGATCCGCTGGTCGGGGTTGTCGGTCGAGGTGCCGCCGAGCTCGAGCCGGTAGTACGCGCGGCCCGCGAGCCAGCCGTCGACGTACCGCTCGGTGAGCCAGGTCCGCCAGCGCAGCTCGAAGAGCTGGGTCAGATAGAACTTGTAGACCGCGACCACGATGAAGGCGAACGCCAGCCACGTGAAGCGCCAGAGCTGGCGCGTGAACGCCGCGTAGTCCTTGCTCTCGAGGGCGTTGTAGAAGTCGCGCTGGAAGTCGTTGATCAATACGTCGACGTAGACGGTGACCAGATTCAGCGCGACCACCGCCGCGAGCAGGCCGATCGCCTGCCAGCGGCGCTCGCTGGTGAAGTACGGCTGCACCAAACCCCAGGCGCGCCGCGCGAAGCGGCCCTGAGGGCGTTGGGCGGGCGCGACGTCGGCGTCGCGGGCGATTGCGGTCATCGTGGAGGCATCCTGGCGAGGCGAGGCGAGGCGAGGCGAGGCGAGGCGAGGCGAGGCGGGTCGTGCGTCAGGGGAGGGTAACGCATCGCCCGGCGGCACCGTCCCGGCGCGTGTTGTCCGCGCAGGGGGCAGCCGGTATGCTCGCCCGACTCGAACGAACGCGGATCCGACCGGGTCCCGAAACACAGGAGATCCCCGATGAACCGCCGTTTCTTCACCGCCGCAGCGCTGGGCGCGCTCGCGATCTCCACGTTGCCCCCGAGCGCCTCGGCGCAGGGCATCGCAACCCTCAAGATGCTGATCCCGGCGAACCCCGGCGGCGGTTGGGACCAGACCGGGCGCGCGCTCGCCGCGGCGATGCAGTCGGCCAAGTCGGTGCAGAACGTACAGTTCGACAACAAAGGCGGCGCCGCCGGCACGATCGGCCTCGCGCAGTTCGTCAATGCCGCCAAGGGCGATCCGAACACGCTGATGATGGGCGGCATGGTGATGGTCGGCGGCATCGCGCTGAACAAGTCGCCGGTCGACCTGACCATGGTCACCCCGATCGCGCGACTGACCACTGAGTACGAGGTCGTCGTGGTGCCGGCGAGCTCGCCGCACAAGACAATCGGCGACTTGGTGCGGGCGTTCAAGGCCGAGCCCGGCAAGGTAGCCTGGGGCGGCGGCTCGGCCGGCGGCACCGACCACATCCTGGTCGGCCTGATCGCCAGGGCCGTCGGCGCCGACCCGTCGAAGATCAACTACGTGCCCTTCAAGGGTGGCGGCGAGGCGATCACCGCCATCATCGGTGGACACGTTGCGGCCGGTGTGTCGGGCCTCGGCGAGTTCGCCGAGCAGATCAAGGCGGGCCGCATGCGCGCGCTGGCGGTCTCGAGCCCCAAGGCGCTCGACGGCATCGCCTCGCTCAAGGAGCAGGGCATCGACGTGGAACTGGGCAACTGGCGCGGCATCTTCGCGGCCCCCGGCATCACGCCCGCGCAGCGCGACACGCTGATTGCTGCGGTGAAGGCCGGCACCGAGTCGCCGATGTGGAAGGAGTCGCTGGCCAAGTTCGGCTGGGACGCGGCCTACCTGCCGGGCGACGACTACAAGAAGTATCTCGACGAGGACGTCAAGCGGATCACCGCGATCATCGATTCGCTCGGCCTGCGCAAGTAAGGCGCGCCCGGTGGCCGGACCCCGCGGCGTGAAGCGCGCCGAACTCGTCGTGTCGCTGGGGGTGCTCGCGCTTGGCGTCGCTGCCTTGCTCATCGCGCTGTCCCTGCCGGCGGCGGGCGGCTACGCGCGCATCGGCCCGAACTTCGTGCCGGTGGGGGTGGCCGGCGGCGTCGTGCTGCTCGGCCTGTGGCTGCTCTGGGAGGTGTTCTCCGGCGGCTGGCGGGTCGCGGTGCCCGACGACCCCGAGGCGCGCGGCGACCATGCGTTCCTGCCGTCCGCGTTCTTGTGGGTGTGCGCGGGCCTGCTCGCACAGATGGTGCTGATCCGCGCCGCGGGTTTCCCGATCGCGGCGATGGCGCTGTTCGTATGCGTGGCGCGCGGCTTCGGCAGCACGCGCTGGCTGCGCGACGCCGGGGTCGGCATGGCGATCGGCGTCCTGGTGTTCCTCTTCTTCGTGCGATTCCTCAACGTGAACCTGCCGGCCGGTTGGCTGCTGCCGGTGCTGGGTACGGCGGGGTTATGACAGAGACCTTCGCTGCGCTCATGCAGGGCTTCTCGGTCGCACTGCAGCCGCTCAACTTGCTGTGGGGGCTGGTGGGCGTGACGCTGGGCACCGCGGTCGGTGTGCTGCCGGGCGTGGGCCCCGCGCTCACCGTCGCGATGCTGCTGCCGCTGACGGTGAAGCTCGAGCCGACCGGTGCGCTGATCATGTTTGCCGGCATCTACTACGGCGCGATGTACGGCGGTTCGACGACGACGATCCTGCTCAACACGCCCGGCGAATCGGCCTCGATCGCCACCGCGCTCGAAGGCAACAAAATGGCGCGTAAGGGCCGAGCGGGGCCGGCGCTCGCGACCGCGGCGATCGGCTCGTTCGTCGCCGGATCGATTGCGACGGTCCTGCTCACGCTGCTCGCGCCGCTGGTGGTCGAGGTGGCGCTCAAGTTCGGGCCGGCCGAGTACTTTGCGCTGATGGTCTTCGCCTTCGTCACGGTGGCCGCGGTGCTCGGCAGCTCGACGGTGCGCGGCCTGACGACGCTGTTCATCGGCCTGCTGCTCGGCCTGGCCGGTATCGACGAGGCCACGGGGCAGATGCGCTTCACCTTCGGCGTGCCCGAGTTGCTCGATGGCATCGACGTCGTGGTGCTGGCAGTGGGGCTGTTCGCGGTCGGCGAGACGCTCTACGTCGCCGCCTACCAGAGCCGCCAGACAGACCACATGGAGCGGATCTCCGGCTCGCTGTGGATGAGCCGCGACGACTGGAAACGCTCGTGGCCTGCATGGCTGCGCGCCACCGGAATCGGCTTTCCGTTCGGCACCATCCCGGCCGGCGGCGCCGAGATCCCGACCTTCCTGTCGTACGCCCTCGAGAAGAAGCTCTCCAAGCATCCCGAGGAGTTCGGCCACGGCGCGATCGAGGGCGTGGCCGGCCCCGAGGCGGCAAACAACGCATCGTCCACCGGGGTGCTGGTGCCGCTGCTCACGCTCGGCATCCCGACGTCGGCCACCGCGGCGATCCTGCTCGCCGCCTTCCAGAACTACGGCATCCAGCCGGGGCCGCTGTTGTTCCAGACCCAGGGGCCGCTGGTGTGGGGGTTGATCGCGAGCCTCTACGTCGGCAACGTGCTGCTGCTCGTGCTGAACCTGCCGCTGGTGGGGCTGTGGGTGAAGGTGCTGCAGATCCCGAAGCCGATGCTGTACTCGGGCATCCTGTTGTTCGCCACGCTGGGCGCTTACTCGCTGCACCAGTCGGTGGTTGACCTCGCCACGTTGCTGGTCTTCGGGCTGCTCGGCTTCACGATGCGCCGCTTCGGCTTCCCGGTGGCGCCCGCGGTCATCGGCTTGATCCTCGGGCCGATCGCCGAAGCGCAGTTCCGGCGCGCGCTGTCGATCAGCCAGGGCGATGCCTCGGTGTTCTTCACGCAGCCGATCTCAGCCGGGCTGCTGGCGCTGACCGCGCTCCTGGTGGTCGGGCCCTTGCTCTGGCGCCGCGTCTCGGCACGGCGCGGCGCATCCGCCTGACGCTTCGCCGCACGGCCCGCGGCAGTGAACCGTAGCGACGAACCTTTGCAACGCTCTGCGGAAAAACCGAAAGCCGGCGCGATGGCCGGCTCCCGGAATCCACCGCCGACCGCCCCGCGCAGGCGGCGATCGCGATGGTGTCGTCGTGCCGATCAGCGGTCGCGCGAGATGACTTGCATGCCCGCGCTGACCGCGTTCTGGACGGTCGCACCGGCCTGCGCGGACAGCTGGAACTGCTGCGACGCACCGGTGAGGAGCTGCTGCCAATACACCTGAGCCTTGGCCGCTTGCTCACTGTCTTGCTTCGAGGCGGTGTAGGTGCCACCTTGCTGGACTTCTTCCCAGGGCTTCACGTCCGAGCCCATGCCCTTCATCGCCGCGCTGTACGACTCGTACTGCTCCTGCGTGATCTTCGCGCCTTCGCCGATCGCATAGCTGGCGCGCAGGTTGTCGTAGATATAGCTCATCTTCTCGACCTGCTTGTTGAGCGCGGTGCCGAACGCCGCCGACAATGCCTCGAGCCAGGTGAAGCAGTGCTTCTGCGGGTTCGCGCCCCCTTTCGCGCGACGATCGCTGCTACCGCGGCTATCTTCGCGCTCGCTGACGCGATCGTCCCGATCGCCGCCCGCTCCCTTCGCCTGGCCATCGCTGACGCGGCTGTCCCGAGTGCCGCTCGGAAGGGGCCCCGCTCCCTTCACCTGGCCATCGCTGGCACGGTTCTCCTCACTGGCGCCCCGCTTGGGCTCCGGTCCCCCATGCTTGCGATCGATGGCGCGGTTGTCCTGATTGCCGCTCGACTGGGTGTCCGCTCCCTTCTCCTTGCGATCGCCGACGCGGTTGTCCCGATCGCCGCACGACTGGGTCTCCGGTCCCTTCTCCTTGCGATCGCTGACGCGGTTGTCCCGATCGCCGCACGACTGGGTCTCCGGTCCCTTCTCCTTGCGATCGCCGACGCGGTTGTCCCGATCGTCGCACGGCTTGGCCTCAGGTCCCTTCTCCTTGCGATCGTTGACGCGGTTGTCCCGATCGCCGCACGGCTTGGCCTCAGTTCCCTTCTCCTGGCGACCGCTGATGAGCTTGTACTGGTCGAAGAAATCAGGTTGCTTCGGATCGCCGGACTGGACCTTCGTGCGGTTGCCGTCGCCCTGGTCTACCCGGCCGCCGGTTTCGTCGACCCAGCCCGGGCCAGAAGGATTCTCGTGGACGGTCAGCTTGCCGTCCCAGACCTTCTTGTCGAGCTCGCGGCCGTTCATGCCCTTCTCGATCCGGAAGTCGCCAAGTTTGTTCTGAGACAGACCGTCGACGATCAGAGATTTCTCGCCCTTGGTCACCACGATATTGTTCGCCAGCCAACCGTCGGGGGTGCCGGCCCAGGGCTCGGTATTCATGGTGACCTTCGTCCCGTCCTTCAGCTGGAACGAGGTCGTGCCGTAGAAGTCGAAGTCGTTGCTGCCGTCGGCGCCCACGTCCACATGCGGATCGCCCCAGATGCGGGTCTTCTCGCCGCCGGGCTTGTTGATGAAGACCTCCGAGTGCTCTTCGTTGAAGCCGAGGCTGTAGCCGTCGTCGAGTTCGACGCTCGTCTTTTCGCCGTCCTTGGAGATCTTCCAGTCGTTCGTCGACGAGACTTTGTCGGCGTTGTCGGTTTTGTCGGTTTTGTCCGTTTTGTCGGTTTTGTCGGTTTTGTCGACTTTGCCGCCTTTGTCGAGTCTTTCGTTGACTTCGGGTTTGAACACGGGGAGTTCACGGGGCAGACGCGAAACGTCGGCATGGATTGGCTTCATCGGAGTCCTCGTCGGTCATGAAGTGCCGCGATCGCGGCGACAGAACGAAGTGGACCATCGAGCCGGGGGCGCCGAATAGCTGGGGCGACCGATAGCTGGGGTCGACCCTGAGTTTCCGGACGCTGTGCCGTGTCGGCCGGGGCGGTCGGTGGCGGCCAAGAATCGGTTGCTCGGCCGAGACGCTGAGGAATTCGGTGCGCCAGGCCGAACGCGACACTGGTCAGCGCGAGGGCTTGAGCAGCGCCGATCGTGACCGATTCATCCACAGGGCCTACTTCAAGGTCTATGGGGCATACAAGGTCTGGCGGCCATTGCGCCGGGAGCGCATCGAAGTCGCCCGCTGCACCGTCGAACGGCTGATGGCGCGGCTCGGGCTGCAGGGCGTCGTGCGCGGCCGGCGTTGCCGAGCGACGGTGCCCGATGATCGTACCAATCGATCACTGGATCGCGTGCGGCGCTGATTCATGGCGAGCCGCCCGAACCAGCTCTGGGTCGCCGGCTTCACCTAACTCGTGACCTGGAGCGGCTTCGTGTACGTGGCTTTCGTCATCGACTTGTTCGCCCGCCGGACCATCGGCTGGCGCGTGGCGACGCCGATGCGGACCGACCTAGTGCTCGATGCCCTGAAGCAGGCGCTGGCGTCTCGGGTCGACGTGCGCTCCGTCGTGCACCACTCGGGCAGGGGTCACTGGGCCGGTGCACATGGAGGTCCGTTCCCTGCAGGACGTACTGCCTGAGATGGACGTTCGAGTTCTCGTTCGTTCCTCTTTGCCAAGGGCTTTGCGGATCGCAGAGGTATCCTTCCCGGGGCAGGGACTTCTTCAATTGCTTGTTCAGCGAGGCCATCGCACGGGTGATGGCGTCACACACGGCCTCGGCACCGTGTCCGGCCAGTGCCGCGCTTCGCTTCTCGCGCGGCTGCTGGCGATGACCGGGCATCGGAGGCAGATGCAGAAGCATCGTGAAGCGCGTGCTCCGCTCGGCCAGTGTGCCCCGCGCGCCCGGGTCAGCAGCCGGCTGTCGGTCGGATGCGCGATCACAGGTGCTTCAGGTACAGCCGTCCGCCACCTGCCGCGTTGGCAGCGCCGGCCGGCCGGCCCGTCGTCGAGGCGAACTGCGCGCCGAACTCCCGAGCGAACACCGACCAGTCGATCAGCTTGGCCAGCCGAACCAGCTCGTGCCGCATCTCCCTGAATTCGCATGGTTTCGAAGCCGTCTCAGAGAGAGCCGGCAAACAACGCCACCGGCCATAGCCCCAAAAGCCGCACGGAACGGCAGTCTTCGGGTTGCTCAGTGTCGACGCGGTAAGCCGCCTCGAAGAGCCGGCCTAAGTGAGCGGTCTCAGCCCTGCTGACGGAAGAGTTGCTGCAGGCCGTCGGAGGTGCGGTTCGCCGCGTTGGAGGTCAGCTGGCACTGGAACATGAATTCCTGGCAGCGGACCGTCATCATGATCATGTCACCCGGCGTCATCTCGGCGCCCGAGACGAACTGCGCGGCCTTGCCTGCGATCT
>JBIPLJ010000008.1:0-100344 GCA_044368415.1 Burkholderiaceae bacterium | reverse complement strand
GAGGTCTCGGCCGAGGAGCTGGGCGGCGCCTCGGCGCACACGACCAAGAGCGGCGTGGCGGACCTGGCCTTCGAGGACGACGTCGAGGCGCTGCTGATGCTGCGCCGCTTCTTCAACTACCTGCCGCAGAACAATCGCGAGAAGCCGCCGGTGCGGCGCTCCACCGATCCGGCGCACCGGCTGGACCACTCGCTCGACACGCTGGTGCCCGACAACCCGAACACGCCTTACGACATCAAGGAGCTGATCGCGAAGGTCGTCGACGACGGCGACTTCTTCGAGCTGCAGCCCGACTTCGCCAAGAACATCGTGATCGGCTTCGGTCGGATGGACGGGCAGTCGGTGGGCATCGTCGCGAACCAGCCGCTGGTGCTCGCGGGCTGCCTCGACATCAAGAGCAGCATCAAGGCCGCGCGCTTCGTGCGCTTCTGTGACGCCTTCAACATCCCGGTGATCACCTTCGTCGACGTGCCCGGCTTCATGCCCGGCACGGCACAGGAGCATGGCGGCATCATCAAGCACGGCGCCAAGCTGCTGTATGCATACGCCGAGTGCACCGTGCCGAAGATCACTGTCATCACCCGCAAGGCCTACGGCGGCGCCTACGACGTGATGGCATCCAAGCACCTGCGCGGCGATGTCAACCTCGCCTGGCCGAACGCCGAGATCGCGGTGATGGGGGCCAAGGGCGCGGTGGAGATCATCTTCCGCCAGGACAAGGACGATCCGGCCAAGCTCGCCGCGCGCGAGGCGGAGTACCGGGCGAACTTCGCCAACCCCTTCGTGGCCGGCTCGCGCGGCTACATCGACGACGTGATCCAGCCGCACGAAACCCGCAAGCGCATCTGCCGTTCGCTGGTGATGCTGCGCGACAAGAAGGTCGAGAACCCGTGGCGCAAGCACGGGAACATCCCGCTCTGAGCGGCTCTCGACCCACGGAACGGACGCCACCGACCATGTTCAAGAAGATCCTGATCGCCAACCGCGGCGAGATCGCCTGCCGCGTCATCAAGACTGCCCGCCGAATGGGCATCACGACGGTCGCGGTGTACTCGGACGCCGACCGCGACGCCCGCCACGTCGGGCTCGCCGACGAGGCCGTGCACATCGGTTCGCCGCCGGCGCGCGAGTCGTACCTGTCCATGGACAGGATCATCGCGGCGTGCAAGCAGACGGGAGCCGAGGCGGTGCACCCGGGCTACGGGTTCCTGAGCGAGAACAGCGAGTTCTCGCGGCGTGTGGAAGAAGAGGGCATCGTCTTCATCGGTCCGAAACACGCCTCGATCGCAGCAATGGGCGACAAGATCGCCTCGAAGAAGCTCGCGCAGGCCGCGAAGGTCAATGTCATCCCCGGCTGGAACGAGGCGATCGAGACGCCGGAGCAGGCGGTATCGATCGCGAAGGACATCGGCTATCCGGTGATGATCAAGGCCTCCGCCGGCGGCGGCGGCAAGGGCCTGAGGGTCGCATACACCGACCGCGAGGCGCACGAGGGCTTCGCCTCCTGCCGCAACGAGGCCCGCAACAGCTTCGGCGACGAC
This sequence comes from Burkholderiaceae bacterium, assembly GCA_044368415.1. GTDB lineage: Bacteria > Pseudomonadota > Gammaproteobacteria > Burkholderiales > Burkholderiaceae_E > UBA4615. Next base: position 98,803 of record JBIPLJ010000008.1, on the reverse strand, counting down.
CGGGTCTTCATCGAGAAGTTCATCGAGGAGCCGCGGCACATCGAGATCCAGGTACTCGGCGACGGCCATGGCCACTGCCTGTACCTGTGGGAGCGCGAGTGCTCGATCCAGCGCCGCCACCAGAAACTGATTGAGGAGGCGCCGAGCGCTTTCCTCGACCGCGAGACGGCGCGCCGCATGGGCGAGCAGGCGGTGCAGCTTGCGCGCGCCGTGGACTACCAGTCCGCCGGCACGGTCGAGTTCGTGGTCGGCAAGGACAAGCGCTTCTACTTCCTCGAGATGAACACCCGGCTGCAGGTCGAGCATCCGGTGACCGAGTGCATCACCGGCCTGGACCTGGTCGAGCAGATGATCCGCGTGGCCGCCGGCGAGCCGCTTGCCTTCGGCCAGGCCGACGTGACGCTCGACGGCTGGGCGATCGAGTGTCGGATCAACGCCGAGGACCCATCGCGCGGCTTCCTGCCCTCGACCGGCCGGCTGGTGAAGTTCCAGCCGCCGGCGACCACGATGGAGGCCGCGCTGCCGGTGCCCGCCGCCGGCGTGCGGGTCGACACCGGCGTCTACGAGGGCGGCGAGATCCCGATGCAGTACGACTCGATGATCGCCAAGCTGATCGTCAAGGGCCGGGACCGTGCTGAAGCGATCGCGGCGATGCGCGGGGCGCTCGATGCGTTCGTGATCCGCGGCATCTCGAGCAACGTCGGATTCCAGTCGGCGCTCGTCGGGCATCCGCGCTTCGCCACCGTCGAATTCAACACCGGCTTCGTCGCCGAGCACTATCCGCAGGGCTACCAGGCGCAGGGGGCGCGCCACGACGATCCGGCGTTTCTGATGGCGCTTGCGGGTGCCGCGCACCGTCGTCTGCTGGAGCGCGCGGCCGGCATCGAGGGGCAGCTGCACGGCCGTTCGGTGGTGGTGTCCGAGGAGATGGTCGCGGTAGTCAAGAGCAACGAGGGCGGGCGCACCGACACCGCGGTGACGGTGCATGTCGACGGCGAGACACTGGTGGTCGCGGTCGGCGCCACCAAGCGCTACGCGATCCGCTTCGACGGCCCCATCCGCGACATCGGCGTCGCTGGCACGGTCGACGGCCGGCCCTTCCATGCGCAGATCGAGCGCCGAGGCTTGGACTATGTGGTGGCGCACGGCGGCGCGCAGGTGGTGGCGAGGGTGCTGTCGCCGCGTGCGGCGGCGCTCTACGGCCTGATGCCGGCCAAGCAGCCGCCGGACCTCTCGCGTTTCCTGCTGTCGCCGATGCCGGGGCTGCTGGTGGAGGTGGCGGTGGCGGTCGGGCAGCAGGTCCGCGCGGGCGAGCGGCTCGCGGTCATCGAGGCGATGAAGATGGAAAACGTACTCATCGCCCAGCGCGACGCGGTCGTGAAGACGGTCGCGGCCGGCAAGGGCGACAGCCTGGCGGTCGACCAGATCATCCTCGAGTTCGAGTGAGGCGGGCCATGACCGACACGAGACCGTTCAAGGTACTGGGCATCCAGCAGATCGCCATCGGCGGCCCGAGCAAGGAGCGGCTGCGCACGCTGTGGGTCGACACGCTCGGGCTGCGGGTCACTGGCAGCTTCACGAGCGAGCGCGAGAACGTCGACGAGGACATCTGCGCGATCGGCACCGGGGTGCACGCGGTCGAGGTCGACCTGATGCAGCCGCTCGATCCTGACAAGAAGCCGGCGGTGCACACCACGCCGCTCAACCACGTCGGGCTGTGGATCGACGACCTGCCGCGTGCGGTTGAGTGGCTGACCGGTCGGGGTGTGCGCTTCGCGCCGGGCGGCATCCGCCGAGGCGCAGCCGGCCACGACATCTGCTTCCTGCACCCGAAGGCGAACGACGCGTTCCCGATTGCGGGCGAGGGCGTGCTGATCGAGCTGGTGCAGGCGCCGCCCGAGGTGGTGGTGGCGCTCGGCGGCTGAGCAGACGCCGAGCACCTGGCGGCGGACCCTCGGATCGGGTCCGGATCCTGGTCTGTCGGAAGGGGTCGGCCCGGCGCCGGGCGGGCGTCCTTCCCAGGGGGCGGTCGCGGACTGGACTCCCGCACCGTGATGCAGCGCACACACGACGGTCCGCACCCTGGGCACACTGGGTGCCATGGGCGATCCACACGAATTCTCGGCGGGTGACCCCGCGCTTCGGAACGGTCCGTCGGTCTTGCTCCACACCGAGGTGCGCGGCGGGCTCGCGTGCGCCGTTGCGACCGGCGGCGACGCCCTCGCGATCGAGGCGCCGGGCGGCACGGTGACCTGGGTCGCGGCCCTTTCGGCCGGCTGCGGTGACGTGCCGCTCGATCTGTCGCATCCCGCCGACCGGCTGGCGGCGATGCTCAACGATGCGCAGCCGAGTCACATTTAAGGGCTATGGGCGCTCCACTCGAATTCTCGCCGGGGGACCCCCCGCTTCGGAACGCTCCTTCGGTCTCGCTCCACGCCGAGGTGCGCGGCTGGCTCGCGCGCGCCGTTGCGACCGGCGGCGATGCCGTCGCGATCGAGGCGCCGGACGGCGCGGTGACCTGGGGGGACTTCGGACGCCGCGTCGATGCGCTGGTCGCCGTGCTGAAGGGGCACGATGTGCGCCCGGGCGATCGCATTGGCGTGGCAGCGGAGCGTTCGGTAGATACGGTCGTGAACCTGGTCGCGACCCTGTCGGCCGGCTGCGGCTACGTGCCGCTCGATCTGTCGTATCCCGCCGACCGGTTGGCGTCCATGCTCGACGATGCGCGGCCGAGGGCCGTGCTCGGCGGCCCCGGGGCGCTCGAGACACTGGCGCGGGCGGTCGGCACCTTCCCGACCCTCGCCGCGCTCGCGCCGTCCGAGGCGCTGCACGGCGCGGCAGACGATCTCGCCTACGTGCTGTTCACCTCCGGATCGACCGGGCGACCCAAGGGTGTGGCGATGGGTGGTGCGCCCCTCCTGCACCTGATCCGCTGGCACGCGGCCGATTCGCTGCTCGGACGGCCCGCGCGCACCCTGCAGTTCGCACCGTTCTCGTTCGACGTGCATTTCCAGGAGGTCTTCTCGACGCTGGCCTGCGCCGGAACGCTGGTCCTGGTATCCGACGCGACGCGACGCGATCCGCGACGGCTGCGCGAGGCGATGCATACGGCGCGCGTCGAGCGCGTGTTCCTGCCCTACGCGGCCCTGCAGATGATCGCGTCGGCTTCGGGCTGCGTGGTGCCGGGCGCGCTTCGTGAGATCGTGTGTGCCGGTGAGTCGCTCCAGTTGACACCTGCGATCCGCGGCCTCCTCGCCGCGCTGCCCGGGGTGACGCTTCACAACCACTACGGACCGACCGAGACGCATGTGGTCACCGCCGACGTGCTGGACGGCGACCCCGCCGGCTGGCCCGACTTCCCGACGATCGGCCGCGCGCTGCCGCATGTCCGCGTCGCCGTGCGCGACGCCGACGGGCGGTCGTCGCTGGGCCCCGGCGAAGGCGAACTGCTGATCGGCGGCGAGGCGCTCGCGCATGGCTACATCGGCCGCCCGGCGCTGAGCGCCGAGCGCTTCCTCGAGGACGTCCAGGGCCTCGACGGTCGCTGGTACGCCACGGGCGACCGGGTCGAACATGATACCGACGGCGGCCTTCGATACCTCGGGCGGCTGGACGAGCAGGTCAAGATCGACGGTCACCGCGTCGAGCCGGGCGAGATCGAGGCGGTGCTGACCGGCGATGTGTCGGTGGCCGACGCGGCGGTCGTGGCGGTGGACGTTCCCGGGGCGGGGAGGATGCTCGTCGCCCACGTGGTGCCGGCCGGGGCGGGCGGGGTCGACGCCCCCTCGCTGCGCGCGCGCCTCAGGGCGAGGCTCGCCTCGTACATGGTCCCGTCGCGATTTGTGACGCTCGAGCGGCTACCGACCACGCCGAGCGGCAAGATCGACCGTCGCGCGCTGTCCGCTTCGGCCGCCGCGTCCGCGTTACCCGCAGGGTCCGCCGCATCCGCAGGCGCCTCGGCCTCCGCAGCCTCCCTGGCCCCTGCGGCACTGATCCGGCACACCTGGCAGGAGCTGCTCGGCGTGGATCGGTTGGCCGACGACGCCAACCTCTTCGACCTGGGGGCCCGGTCGCTTCTCGTGCTGCGCTTCCTGGGGACGATCGAGGCCGCGGGCTTGTCCGGGCTGGGCGTCGGCGACGTCTACGACCGGCCGACGGTGCGCGGTCTTGTCGCGGCCCTGCAGACCGATGCCCCGGCGCCCGCGGCGCACACGGTGACGGCCGCGGGCGGATCGGGGGGCGGGGCCGGCATCGCGATCGTCGGCTTCGCCACCCGCAGCGCCGGCGCCGACGACGTGGCCAGCTTCTGGGACAACCTGGTGGCCGGGCGAGAGGGCATCCGGCGATTCGCGCCGCACGAGCTCGATGCGTCGGTCCCCGAGGCGCTGCGTAACCGGCCCGACTACGTCGCAGCACGCGGCACGATCCAGGACCCGGCGCGCTTCGACGCCGCGTTCTTCGGCGTGCCGGCCCGGGAGGCGACGCTCCTCGACCCGCAGCAGCGGATGCTGCTCGAGCTGTCCTGGTCCGCCCTCGAGCACGCGGGTATCGACACGACGCGCATCGACGGCACGGTGGGGGTCTACGCCGGTACCGCGAACAATACGTACATCGGCGCGCTGCGCGCTGCGCGCCCCGAGCTTGTCGGCGAGCACGGCGAGTTCTCCGCGATGCTCGCCTCGGAGAAGGATTACGCGGCGACCCGGATCGCGCACCGGCTCGATTTGCGTGGGCCGGCCGTCAGCGTCCACACCGCCTGCTCGACCGGGCTGGTCGCGGTCGCGCAGGCGTGGCATGCGCTCGCCGGCGGCCAGTGCGACGTCGCGCTCGCCGGCGGCGCGACGGTGATCGTGCCGCAGGAGGCGGGCTACGTTCACGTCGAGGGCGCGATGGAGTCGGCCGACGGCCGGTGTCGTCCGTTCGACGCCAACGCGAGCGGCACGGTCTTCGCCAGTGCCGGCGCGGTCGTCGTGCTCAAGCGGCTCGAGGACGCGCACCGCGACGGCGACACCGTCTACGCGATCGTGCGCGGCGTGGGGCTCGGCAACGACGGCGGCGACAAGGCGAGCTTCACGGCGCCGAGCGTCTCGGGACAGGCGGCGGCGATCACTAAGGCGCTGCGCACGGCGGGGGTCGATCCCCGCACCATCGGCTACGTCGAGGCGCACGGCACGGGCACCGCGCTTGGCGATCCGATCGAGGTGGCGGCGCTCGCGCGCGCCTGGCGCGCCTGGACGCCTGACACCGGGTTCTGCGCGCTGGGCTCGCTCAAGGGCAACCTGGGCCACACGGTCGCGGCGGCCGGCGTGCTGGGGCTGATCAAGGCCGCCCTCGCGCTGCACCACGAGGTGATCCCCCGCACGCTGCACTTCGAGCGGCCCAATCCGAGGATCGACTTCGCCGGTTCGCCTTTTGTCGTCGTTGCCGAGAACGCGCCGTGGCGGCGCAGCGCCACGCCGCGGCGCGCGGCAGTGAGCTCGTTCGGTGTCGGCGGCACGAACGCACACGCGGTGCTCGAGGAAGGTCCGGCGCCGCCGCCGGTCGCGCGCGCCGTCGGGCCGCTGTTGCTGCCGCTGTCGGCGCGTACCGCCGAGGACCTCGCGCAGCGCGCGGCGCAGCTCGTCCGGTACCTCGATGACCATCCGGACGTACCGCTTGCCGCGGTTGCGGTCACGCTGGCGCGCGGTCGGCGGCCGATGCCGCATCGGGCCGCCGTCGTCGCGAGGTCCGCCGCCGAGGCGGCCGCGATGCTGCGCGCGAAGCTGCCGTCGTTCCTTGCGGCCCCGGCGCCGCGTGTGGTGTTCCTCATGCCGGGGCAGGGCGCCCAGCGGCCCGGCATGGCGCGCGGTCTGTACGCCGTGAGCGCGGTCTACCGCGACGCGCTCGAGCGCGTGCTGTCGGCCTGTCGTCTCGTGGACGCGACCCAGCTGCGCGCCTGGCTGCTCGACGCGGGGCCCGACGACACCACAGCGGCGCAGGCGCTCGCGCGCACGCGTAATACTCAGCCCGCGCTGTTCGCCACCTGCTACGCGACGGCGGTCTGGCTGCAGGCCTGGGGCGTGCGGCCTGACGCGCTGATCGGACACAGCGTCGGCGAGTTGGCCGCGGCCTGCGTGGCGGGCGTCATGTCCCCCGAGGACGCGATGCGCGCGGTCGAGGCGCGCGGTGCGGCGATGGACGATTGCCCGACCGGGGCGATGCTCGCGGTGCGCGCGACGCAGGAGGTTGTCCGGGCCCGTCTGGCGCCGACGCTCGAGATCGCCGGGCTGAACGCGCCGGGGCTCTTGGTGGTGGCTGGCCCGGCCGACGCGATCGACGCGCTCGAGGCGACCCTGGCCGCGGACGGCATCGAATCGACACGGCTGCGGGTCTCGCATGCGTTTCACAGCGCGGCCATGGATGGCGCGTTGCCGGCGGTGGAGAGGGTGCTCGCCGGCGTCGCGCTCAACGCGCCGCGCCTGACGATGTACTCGTGCGTGACCGGCCGTCCGCTGCAGGCCGAGCAGGCGTGCGACCCCGCTTACTGGGCGCGTCAGCTGCGCGAGCCGGTGCGTTTCAGCGACGCGGTCGGCGACGTGCTGGCCGCCGGCGATGCCGTCTTCATCGAGGTGGGTCCGGGCCGCTCGCTGCGACCGCTGGTGCGTCAGCACCGCACGGCCGGCGGCGAGGTTCCGGCCGTCGTCGCGATGCCCGCCGAGCCGGCCACCGACGACGCGGGGCTCGAGGCGCAATGGCTCGCGCGGGTCGGCGAGCTGTGGTGCCTCGGCGTCGAGATCGCCTGGCCGCTCGAGGCCTCGGCGCCCCGTGCGACGCTGCCGGCCTACCCGTTCCGGCGCACCCGATATTGGTTCGACGAGACGTCGAGTGCCGCGGCGTTGGCGTCGCCCCACATCGATGCCGCAACACCGTCCGCGGGGGCCGCCATCGCTCCGCTTCGCGCCGAGGTCACCATGTCCCGAATCCCCCGCCTGAGACAGGCCCTGGCAAGCATCTTCGCCGGCGTGTCCGGCGCGCCGTCCGAGTCGATCGAGTTCGACGTCACCTTTGTCGATCAGGGGCTGGACTCGCTGTCACTGACGCAGGCCGTGCTCGAGATCGAGCAGTCGTTCGGGCTGCGCCTGCGCTTTCGCAGGCTGATGGAAGACCTCGACACGCCGGACGCGCTCGCTCGGCACCTCGATGCGGAGATCGCCCCCGACCGGTTTGCGGCCGAGCCGATCGGGGATGCGGCGATGCCCGCGGCCGTGCCGTCGGCCACGGTGGCGACGCCCTTGCCCTCGCCGTCGTCGAGCAGCCTGCGCGTCCCGCCGCTGGCCGGCCTTCCGGACCATGGTCCGGGGGCGTTCGCCGCGGCGGGCGCCGGGGACGCCGTCGCCGCGCTCCATGACTTGGCGCGCCGGCAGACGCTGCTGATGAGCCAGCACTTCGCCGTGCTCGCGGGACTGACCCACGGCGACGGGCTTGCCGTCGCGGACACCGTGCCCGATCTCGCTGCGGCCGGGGCCGCGCCCGCGGACTCGCCGCGGCCCGGCTCACCGCGGCCCGACGCGCCGGTGGCCGACCTGATCGCCCGACCGTTCGGCGCGTCGGCGCGGATCGTGCGCAGCTCGGATCCGTCCGAGTTCGGACCGGCGCAGCGCGCCTGGCTCGACGACTTCGTGAGGCGCTACGTGGCGCGCACCGGGCGCTCGAAAGCCTTCGCGCAGGCGAACCGCGCACGCATGGCCGATCCGCGGGTCGTTACCGGATTCAACCGGCAGTGGAAGGACTTGGTCTACCCGATCGTGGCTGACCGTTCGTCGGGCGCGTGTATCGTCGACATCGACGGCAACGAGTACATCGACCTGCTGTCGTGTTTCGGCGCGAACCTGCTCGGCTACGGACCGGAGCCGATCAGGCGGGCGATGATCGAGCAGATCGAGCGGGGACTGGAAGTCGGCCCCCAGCATCCGCTCGCGGCCGAGGTCGCAGATCTGATCGCCGAGCTCACCGGGATGGCGCGGGTTGCCTTCTGCAACACCGGCTCGGAGGCGGTGATGGGCGCGCTGCGCATCGCGCGCACGGTGACCGGGCGGCGCCGGATCGCGGTGTTCACCGATGCCTACCACGGCATCTTCGACGAGGTGATCGTGCGCGGCGGGCAGGATGGGCGAGGACGTCCGGCCGCCCCCGGCATCCCGGCTTCGTCGGTCGAGCATGTCCTGGTGCTCGAGTGGGCGTCGGAAGCCTCTCTCGCGACGCTGCGCGAGCAGGCGCACGACCTGGCGGCGATCTTCATCGAGCCGGTGCAGAACAAGCATCCCGACGTGCAGCCGCAGGCCTTCGTCCGTGCGCTGCGCGAGATCGCCGACGCGGGCGGGTGCGCACTCGTGTTCGATGAGGTGGTCACCGGTTTCAGGGTCCGGGCGGGCGGCGCACAGGAGCTCTACGGGGTGCGAGCGGACATCGCCACCTACGGGAAGGTGATCGGCGGCGGCTTGCCGTTGGCCGCGATCGCGGGCGATCCGAAGTGGCTCGACGCGCTCGACGGCGGCGACTGGCGCTACGGCGACGACAGCCATCCGGAGGCCGGCGTCACCTACTTCGCCGGAACCTTCGTCAGGCATCCGCTCGCGCTCGCGGCGGCGCGTGAGGTGCTGCGCCGCCTGAAGGCCGAAGGGCCGGCCTTCTACGTCCGCCTCGAGGACCGCACGCGCGGACTCGTGGATCGGCTGAACCAAGCGTTTGTCGCCCGCAGCGCCCCGGTCCGCGCGGTGCATTGCGCATCGCTGTGGCGACTCGCCTGGGACGACGGGCAGCGCAATGTGTCGCTGTTCTACTACCTTGCCCGCTTCGGCGGCCTGCACCTCTACGAGCAGTTCGGCCATTTCGTGACCGACGCCATGGGCGAGACCGAGATCGCGCGCATTGTCGAGGTGTTCACCGCGGCGCTCGACGAGCTGATGGCGGTCGGGCTGATCCCGAGGCGCGCCGGTTCGCCGGCCCCGCGAGCCGAGCCGCTCGGCTCCGGTGGGGCGGCGGCGCACGGCGATCCGAAGCACCGGCCGGACACCGGCCCGCTCGCCCCGGGACAGACCGAGCGCTGGCTCGCCGCGTGTGTCGATACCTCCGCGCGCACCGCGCTCAACGAGTCCCTGTGCCTGATCCTCGAGGGCGAGGTGTCAACGGTCGCGCTCGAGGCTGCGGCGAACGACGTGCTCGCCCGTCACGACGCGTTCCGCATCGCCTTCGACTCGGGCGAGCCGCGGCAGCGGGTCGTGCACGACGCCCGCTGCGTTGCACGTCGCGTCGACTTGTCCGGGCACTCCGACCCCGACGCGGCGCTCGATGTGTTCTGCGTCGAGGCTTCGCGCCGCGCCTTCGAGCTCGAGCAGGCGCCGCTGGCGGCGCTGTCGCTGATCCGGCTGTCGGACGGCCGACATGTCGTCCACCTGGTGGCCAGCCATCTGGTTTTCGACGGCTGGGCCTCGGCGACCTTCGTTGCCGACCTCGCCGTCGCCTACCGCGCTCGGCTCGACGCACGCGCGCCGGGCTGGGGGCCTGCTGCCTCGCCGATCGCTTTCGCCGAGCGTCAGGCGCGGGCCTGGGCGTCGCCGCAGACCGCGGCGGATCGTGTGTACTGGCGGGAGCGGCTCGCCCATCCGCCCGAGCCACCGGCGCTGGGTGACCTCGCACCGGCGCAGCCGCGGCGATACGGCGGCGACACGCTGCGCGCCATGTTCGACGCGACAACGCTGGACGCCCTGCGGGCCCGCGCGCGAGCGGGTCGGGCCACGCTGTTCCAGGTACTGCTCGCATGTGTCGCGGTGGCGGTGCGCCGGCGCACCGGCCAGTACGACTTCGTGATCGCGGTGCCGTTCGCCGGACAGGCGCTCGAGCCGCATGCGCTGATCGTCGCCGACGGCGTGCTCGAGCTGCCGCTGCGGCTCGACGCGCCCGCGGGGGCAGACTTCGACGCCCTGCTGGCCCACACCCGCACGCATCTGATGGACGCCCTCGAGCATCCGCGGGTGACCCAAGCCGCAGCAGCACGCGAGCTGGGCCTGCTGCCGACGGGCGACCGCTCGGCGCTGACCGGCGTGCTCTTCAACCTGAACCCGCGGCTCGACGCGACGCCCTTCTCCCCGCTGAAGGCGACGTTGCGCGAGGGCCGCAAGATGGGGCTGCTGGGCGAGCTCCTCTACAACTTCTACGAGGCCCCGCAGGGGCTGACGCTCGACCTGCACTACAGCACCGACCACGTGAGTCCCGCTCGCGCCTCCTCGCTCGTCGACGAGCTGCAGGCGGTGATGATCGAGGTCGCGGGTGTGCAGGCGCCCCGGGCGACGCCCGAGCTCGCCCGGGACGCGCCGCCCGCGGCCTCGCCCGAGCTCTCCGAGGCAGTCCGCTGGAACCGGACCGATCGGCCTTACGACGCCTCGCTGCGCCTGGGCGACCTCGTGCGTCGGGGCATGTCGCTGCGCCCGGACGCGGTCGCGGTGCGTTTCGAAGGTCGGGAGCTGAGCTACCGCGAACTGGATACCCATGCATGGGCGCTGGCCCGGCGTCTGCGGGGGCTCGGCACGCGGCCGGGTGACCTGGTCGGCATCTGCCTGGAGCGCAGCGTCGAGATGGTCGTGGCACTGGTGGGCACCGTCTTCAGCGGCGGCGCGTGGGTGCCCATCGACCCCGACTACCCGCGCGAACGGATCGCCGGCATGTGCGAGGACGCCGTCTTCCGGGCGATCGTCACGGGCCGCAACGAGGGCGCCCGCATGGCCGACGTGTTCCCGGTGAGCGTGCCGGTGGTCGAGCTCGACGCGGCGACACCGGCCGTCCCTTGCGACGGCGAGGACGCACTGGTCGGCGAGGCCGACAACCCGGCCTACGTGATCTTCACCTCCGGCTCCACCGGGCGGCCCAAGGGCGCGGTCAATACCCACGCCGGTGTCGTCAACTGGCTGCTGTGGATGCAGGACGAGTATGCGCTGCAGGCCGATGCGCGGGTGGTGCAGAAGACCCCGTATAGCTTCGACGTCTCGCTGCGCGAATTCTTCTGGCCGCTGTGTGTCGGTGCGACGATTGTTGTGGCCCGCCCGGGCGGTCACCGCGATGCGGAGTACCTCGCCGACCTGATGCGCGACGAGCGGATCACCCTCGCGCACTTCGTGCCGTCGATGCTCAGGCTCTTCCTCGAGGAGCCCGGGCTCGAGGCCCGGTGCGCGGCGCTGCAGCGGGTGGTGTGCTCGGGCGAGGCGCTGCCGCTCGACCTGGTCGAACGCTTCTTCGATCGGCTGCCTCGGGTGCGGCTGTGTAACCTGTACGGTCCGACCGAGGCGGCGGTCGAAGTCAGCCATTGGGAGTGCCGGCGCGACGATCCCCGCCGGCTCGTGCCGATCGGGCACCCGGTGGCGAACACCCGGCTGTACTTGCTCGACGCCGCGATGCGGCCGGTGGCCGCCGGCCTCGAAGGGGACCTCTACATCGCCGGTCGTCAGGTGGGACTGGGGTACCTCGCTCGGCCCGGCCTGACCGCCGAGCGCTTCCTGTCCGACCCGTTCCGCCCTGGCGAGCGGATGTACCGAACGGGCGACGTCGCGCGTAGGCTCGATGACGGTGCCATCGAGTACCTCGGCCGAAGCGACGATCAGGTCAAGCTGCGTGGCCATCGCGTCGAGCTCGGCGAGATCGAGGGCGTGCTGATCCGTCATCCGGACGTCGAGCGCTGCGTCGTCGTGGCACGGGAGTTCGCGCCGGGCGACCTGCGGCTCGTCGCCTACGTGGTCGTGCGCGGCGCGATGCCGGACGAGGCGGCCCTGCGCGCGCACGTCGCCGCTCACCTGCCCGAGGTGATGGTGCCGCCGCACTGGATGGCGCTCGAATCGATCCCGTTGCTGTCGAACGGCAAGATCGACCGCAAGTCGCTGCCCGCGCCGGCGCAGGCCCTGGCCCGTGCGGCGGCGGACAAGGTCGCGCACGCCGGTGGGACGCCGGCCCCGGGCGCTGAGCCGGCGCCGTCGGCGGATCCGACCGTAGCAACCATTGGTCGCGAGATGGCGACGCTGCTGGGTCGCGACACGGTAGGGCCCGACGAGCACTTCTTCCGGCTGGGTGGCCATTCGCTGCTCGCCGCGCAGTTGTCCGCCCGGCTGGGCGTGGTGCTGGGCCGTCGTCCGGGCCTGCGTGCGGTGTTCGAGGCGCCGACGCCTGCGGGCCTTGCGCGCGTGTTCTCCCCGGCGCAGGCCCAACCTGTGACCGACGACGCCCTGACCGGTGCTCCCGTTGGCGCCTCGCCCGGCGCCCCGTCGCCTTCGGTCGACCCACCGGATCGCGCGTCGATCCCGCGTCGGACCGAGCGCACGAGCGCGCCGCTCTCGCTTCAGCAGCAGCGCCTGTGGTTCAACGAGCACCTGGTTCCGGGCACCGACGTCAACCATGTGCCGGCCGCGAACCGCCTGCTCGGCGAACTCGACCTCGCGGCCTTCGAGCGTGCGTGGGCCGGGGTCGTCGCTCGGCACGAGGTGCTGCGCACCGTGATTGAGGCATCGCCGTCGGGGGATCGGCAGCGCGTGCTCGATCCGGCTGAGGCCCCCCGGCTGATCGTCGGCTCGATCGATGTGACGCAGCCCGAGGCGCGCGAGTCGCGCCTCGCCGACGCGATGACGCGCGAGATCGGCGAGCCCTTCGAGGTGTCCGGCGGACCCTTGCATCGGGCCCGCCTCTGGCGGATGGGGCCGCGCGAGCATGTGTTCTTCTTCATGGCTCACCACCTCGTATGGGACGGCTGGTCGTTCGACCTGCTGTACGCCGAACTCGCCGAGGGCTACGAGGCCCACCGGACCGGTCGCGCCCCCGACTTGGCTCCGCTCCCGGTGTCGTACGGCGATTTCGCGGCCTGGCAGGCCGAGCCCGCGTCGGGCGCCGAGATCGTACGGCAGGTCGCGCACTGGACCGAGCGGCTCTCGCCGCTGCCGGCGCCGATTGCGCTGCCGCTCGACCGGCCGCGGCCGGCGGTGATGAGCGGGCGCGGCGGCTCGCTCCAGATCGGGCTCGACGACGCGGCGATCGCGCCCCTGCAGGCGCTGGCCAGCGCCGGCGGAACGACGCTGAACGTCGTGCTGCTGGCCGTCTACGCGATGTTGCTGCACCGGACGAGCGCGCAGGCCGATCTCGTGATCGGCACGCCGTTCCGGGGCCGCGAGCAGCCCCAGCTCGAACCGCTGCTCGGCTTCTTCGTCAACATGCTTCCGCTGCGTTCACGCTTCGAGCCGTCGCTGACGCTTCGCCAGTGGATCGCGCGTACACATGCCGTGGTGGTCGAGGCGTTCGCCTCGCCCGACGTGCCGTTCGAGGCGCTGGTACGCCGGCTGAATCCGCCGCGCGACCCGAGCCGCCCGTTGCTACACCAGGTGTCGTTCTCGTTCCAGGACGCTAGGGGTCGCCCGACGCGCTGGGGCAACCTCGACTACCGCCGGATCGAGACGCGGCAGGGCGGGGCGTCGCAGGACCTGGCCCTGGCGTGCGTGCGAACCCACAGCGAGCTCGAACTGGTCTTCACGTTTAACGCGGACGTGTTCGCCGCGGCAGGCATCGGCCTGATCGCGCGACGGTTCGCCGCGCTGCTCCAGCGGGTCGCGGCGTTCGCCGACCTGCCGATGGCCGAGGTCGACGTCGTTGCTGGCGACGAGGCGGCGCGGATTGCCGCCTGGAATGCGACCGACACGCCGCTGCCCACCGAGCTCCGCGTGCACCGGCTGGTGTCTGCGCAGGCCGCACGCACGCCGGACGCGCCGGCCGTGGCGGCGCCCGACGGCACGGCGCTGTCGTACGCCGAGCTCGAGCGGCGCAGCAATCGGATCGCGCGGGCGTTGCGCGCCCGCGGCGTGCGCCGCGGCTGCCTGGTGGGGCTGTGCCTGTTACGTCATCCGGACACGGTGGCCGCGCTGCTCGGCATCCTGAAGGCCGGCGCGGCCTACGTGCCGCTCGACCCGGCGTATCCGTCCGCCCGCCTGGTCTACATGGCGCAGCACGCCCGCCTGTCGCTGCGGGTGTGCGAATCGGGTACGGCGTCGGTCGCCGACTGGCCGGAGGGGCCCGTGCTGCGGATCGACGACGACCGTGCCGAGCTCGACGCCCAGGCCGATTCGCCGCTGCCGCCGGAGCACGAGCTCGACGCGCGGCCGGACGATCCGGCCTACGTGATCTTCACGTCCGGCTCGACCGGGCAGCCCAAGGGTGTCGTTGTGCCGCATGGCGCGGTCGCCAACTTCCTGCTGGCGATGGCCCGCGAGCCGGGCATCGCCGCGGGTGACCGGATCGTCGCGCTGACGACGCTGTCGTTCGACATCTCGGTGTTGGAGGTGTTCGGGCCGCTGATCGTCGGGGCGTGTGTCGTGGTCGCCACCGCCGCGCACGCGCGAGACGGGAGCGCCCTGGCCGCGCTGCTGGCCGCGTCGGGCGCGACGCTGCTGCAGGGGACGCCGACCACCTGGCGGATGCTGCGCGAGGTCGGTTGGCGGCCCCCGCCCGACTTTCGCGGGCTGGTCGGCGGTGAGCCGCTGCCGGTGGACCTCGCGATCGATCTCCTGCGCGCCGGCGTGACCCTGTGGAACCTGTATGGACCGACCGAGGCGACCGTCTGGTGCACCGTCTCCCGGGTCGAGCGACCGGAGGACGGCGTGTCGATCGGCCGACCGATCGCGAACCTCGCGATCCATATCCTCGATGAGGCGGGGCGGCCCTGTCCGATCGGCACGCCCGGGGAGCTGTGGATCGGCGGCGCTGGCGTCGCGACCGGCTATCTCGGGCGGCCCGAGCTGACCGCGGAGCGCTTCGTGCCCGATCCGTTCTCGCCCCGGCCGGGCGCTCGCCTGTACCGCAGCGGCGATCTCGGACGCTGGCGGCCGGACGGCTCGATCGAGCATCACGGGCGCATCGATGCGCAGGTGAAGCTGCGTGGCCACCGGATCGAGCTCGGCGAGATCGAGGCGGTGATGGCCACCCATCCCCAGGTCGCCCGTGCGGTTGTCGCGCTGCGAGGCGGTCGCGGCAAGGACGACCTCCTGGCCGGCTACGTGGTGCCTCGCGGCACGATGCCGGCGGACTCGGCGCTGCGCGAGCACCTGCGTGCAGCGCTGCCCGAGTACATGGTGCCGCAGGTCTTCGTGGCGATCGAGTCGGTGCCGCTGTCAGCGGCGGGAAAGGTCGACCGTGCCGCACTGCCGGAGCCTGTATCGGCCGCGCGTGTGTCGCGCGAGCCGACCGATGCGCCGACGACCGATAGGGAGCGGGCGATCGCCGAGATCTGGAGCCGGCTGCTCGGGGTCGACAGCGTCGGTGTCGGCGACAACTTCTACGACCTCGGCGGGCATTCGTTGCTGGCGATGCGGGTTGCGACCGAGTTCAGGCGCGAATTCGGCGTCCCGCTCGACATGCGCCGGCTGGTGTTCGAGACCCTGGGCCAGATCGCGGCAGGCATGCAGGTCGGATCGGCTGGCGACGTGGCGGGTATGCCGCCGCGCGATACCGTCGCGACACCTGCCCGCAAGGGCTCGCTGCTGTCGCGGATGCTCGGGAGGCGCTCGGCATGACTGCGGCGCCGCGCGGGTCACTGGGTGCCGAACCGGCCATCCGGGTCGACCACCCGCAGGAGCTCGTCCTCGCCGAGCGGGGCGATGCCGAGCCCGAAGCGCCGGTTCAGCAGCTCGACGAAGGCGCGGGCCCACAGCGCGTTCCAGACGGTACCGGCATGGCCGTCCGAAACGCAGGCGTTGGACGGCAGGTCGCCGAGCGTGTTGGCCACCCTCAGCCCGCGCCCGAGCACCACCTCGCGATAGGCCGGGCGTCCGGTGAGCGGGTCGCGACCGCCCCACAGCCCTCGGAACCAGGCACGATCGTCGAAGAACGCGATGGCGGGGTCGTCGCGTTCGAGCGCGCGCAGCGCGTCGTCGTAGCGATCGATCGCGGCGGCGATGTTGTGCAGCGCCTCGGGCGACTGCCAGCGCTCGAGGTAGCGTGCCCAGTTCGAATTGTCGAACAGGCCCACCAGCACGATGCGGACCTGCGGATGGCGCCGCCGCAGCGTCGCCACTGCGGCGCGGATGTCGGCGAGGCAGTCATCGAGCACCGCCCGCGCCGCGCCGTCGTCCGGGTCGTGCGCGAACGCGTCGAGGCTCGGCGCGAAGGCGAGCGGATTGGCGCCGATCCGGATCGACACGATGCCGCGCCGCCAGCGCACCGGGTCCGCGTCCATCAGCTGGAGCAGCGGCGTCAGCTGCGCGAACCGGTCTGCGGTCAAGTTGCCGCAGACCGCGCCCGAGACGGCGGTGGCGAAGCGGAAGTCCTGCTTGTGGGGAACGCGGGCCCTCGGCACGCCGAGGCCATGCTGCTGCCGGGCCACCGCGCCGCGCACGCCCCACTCGCCCCAGTCGCCCAGGTCGATCGTGTCGCCCCGTGTGCGATGCAGGACCTCGGTCCACTGCAGCGTTCCGGCCCGATAGGCGCCGCCGCGGGCGCCGGGTTCCGCACCGAACGACAGACGGTCCTGGTAGGAATGGCTGTCGGAGTCCCCCATGACGGCGAGCGACCAGCGCTCCGGTGCGGCCCCGAAGCCGTGCAGGCGCTCGAGCGGGGCGAGCTCCGTGCGGGTCCACAGCCAGCCCAATCCGATCGCAAGGCACGCCGCGATCACGCCGAGCAGGGCGAGTGCGCGCTTCATGGTGTCGACGACGACGGCGCCGCGCGCGCCCGGCGGGTTGCGCCGCGAATCAAAAAGACGGATTCGAGGTCGGACGTCATCGTTCGTCTGAAGGTCTGCGCCCGGGTGGGTGCGTCGGTCTCGGGGCGGGCACCGGCGCGCGCCGGTGGGCTCTGCCCGGCCGGCGCGCGCCTCCGAGTGTATCGGAGCGCCTTGGCGTGCCGCAACGCCGGATCACGGCTCGCGGCCCGGGTCGTGCGCGCGGCGGCGATGTGATGAGCCCGAAACGCCGGATCGCGGCCGTGCAGGCCGTGGTGCTCGCCGCGTCGGTCCTGGCAGGCTGTGGCGGCGCACGCCCGGAGCCGATGCCCGAGGCCGTCACCGCGGACCGCGTCCGGCCGCAGGACCCGCGGTCTCCCGTCACCCCGCCCCCGCGCGCCGCAGTCGAGCCAGGCCAGGTCGCCGAGCCGTATCCGACGATCCGGTTCGTCACGCTCGAGTGGCCGTTCGGCGGCGACGCGAACCAGAACGCCAGCGTCGCAGTGCGCTACCGGGTCCAGGGCACGGCCGCATGGCGCGACGCGATGCCGCTGCGCCGCGTCGAGCCGGGCTCGAACGCCGGCTTCGCCTGGCTCCGTCGCTTTTCCGGGAGCCTGTTCGACCTGGAGCCCGACACGGCCTACGACGTCGAACTCGCGATGCGCGACCCCGACGGCGGCGAGACCACGCGGACACTCGAGACTCGCACCCGCGCGGTGCCGGTGCCGATGCGCGACGCGCCGGTGCGCGCCGCGACGCCCGCGAGCTTCGCCGCGGTGCTGCGCGGGGCGCGCCCCGGCGACGTGATCGAGCTGGCACGCGGCACTTATGGATGGCCCGACTGGCGTGGCGACGGCGTGCCGGGCCGCCCGATCGTGATCCGCTCCGTCGGTGGCGCGGTCTTTCGGGGTGAGCTCTCGCTCATCGGGCGCCGGTATGTGCACCTGGACGGCCTGGAGGTCGACGGTCGGATCCGCTTCAACGGCGCCGTCGGCATCGCCATCGTACGCTGCACGGTCCGCGCGAGCGCCGATCATGCGGGCGACGGGATCGTCGCCTACACGCGGGCCCAGGACGCGTATATCGCGGACAACGTCGTCACCGGCATCACGCCGTGGGTTGCCTCCTCGCTCGGCGTCAACGGACGCAACCTCGGCGAGGGCATCGTGGTCACCGGCCCCGGGCACGTCATCGAGCACAACCGCGTGCGCGGCTTCCGGGACGGCGTGTCGCTGATGGAGGAGGGCGAGGCGGTCGACCAGCACAGCATCGACATCATCGGCAACGACGTGTCAGAGGCCGCCGACGACGGCATCGAGGCGGACTTCTGCCGGCACAACTGCCGGATCGTTCGCAACAGGCTGACCAACACCTTCGTCGCGATGTCAGCCCAGCCCTCGCTCGGCGGTCCGACCTGGTTCGTGCGCAATCTAGTCTACAACGTCGCGCACGTGCCGTTCAAGCTGTACCGCGGAAGCATCGGCGACGTGTTGCTTCACAACACCGTCGTCAAGGGCGGAGATGCGTTCGGGATGTCCCCGGGCCGACCGGTGAGCCGGCTCCTCACCCGCAACAACGTCTTCATCGGTGGACCCGGCGGCACGTGGAACGGATACGGCAACGGCCGGGGCGACGTCGCCGCCCTCGCCGACGTCGCGCCCGACGCCAGCCTCGATCACGACGCGTTCGGCTCGACCGCGATCGGATTCCGCGGCGTGATCGGCACGGAGCGCTTCGTCGGCCTGGAGGAGATGCAGGCGGCCACGAGCGAGCGACGCGCGCTGCAGGTCGACCTGTCGGTGTTCGCCGCGCCGGTGACGATCCCGAGCGCCGCGATGACCGCGCACGAGCCGCCCGACCTGCGCCCGAGACCCGGCTCGGCGATCGACGGCCGCGCCCTGGCGATCCCCAACATCAACGAGCGCGCCGACGGCCGGCGGCCGAGCCTCGGTGCGTACGACGCCGGTGATCCGCCCCGACGCTACGGGCCACGATGAGCAGACTGCCCGCAGGCATCGCCGAGGCTTTCGACGGGCCGTCCGCCTCCCGGTCGGTGTTCGGCCGTGCCGCGTCCGCGGCCGGCGGGGCATCGCCGCTGCCGGCGGGCCTGCCGCTCGCGGCCTGGGTGGCGGTGGTGCTCGCCAGCCTCGTCGCGTTCGGCGACACCTGGGTCGAGATGGTCGAGGTGTGGGCGGGGTCCGACAAGTTCCAGCACGGCTTCGCGATCGCGCCGATCGCGGCCTGGGCCGCGTGGCGGGTGCGCGACCGGCTGGCCGGTCTGACGCAGGCCCCGTCGCCCGCCGGCGCGGCGGCGAGCCTCGCCTGCTGCGCGCTGTGGGCGGTCGGCTCGCTCGCCGGCGTGAACGCCGCGATGCAACTCGCCGCGGTCGGCCTCGTCGGCGCGCTCGCATGGGCGCTGCTCGGGACGGCGACGGCCGCGGCCATCGCGTTTCCGCTCGGATATCTGCTGTTCATGGTGCCGCTGGGCGAGGGGCTGGCCGGCCCCCTGACCACGATGACCGCCGATGTGCTCGAGGCGGCGCTGCGGGGGCTCGGCGTCCCGCTGGTCCGCGAAGCCTTCGAGTTCACGCTCCCGACCGGACGGTGGTCGGTCGTCGAGGCGTGCGGCGGGCTGAACTACCTGGTGGCGTCGCTACCGCTGGCGACGGTACTCGCCTGGACGCGGTTCGCGGGCCTCGGGCGTCGGGCCGCCTTCGTCGGCCTGGCGCTGGCACTTGCGGTGGTGTCCAACTGGCTGCGGGCGATCGTCGTCGTGATGGTCGGCCACCTGAGCTCGATGCGCTACGGCACCGGCCTCGACCACGTGGTCTACGGATGGGTGATGTTCGGCGCGGTGATGCTCGGCGTGTCGTGGCTGGCGACGAGGCTGGGCGACGACCCGGTGCCGCAGGCCCCGTCCGACGGGCGCGTCATGGGGTGCGTGCAGCGGCGCCCGCCCGGCGGCGCCATCGCGCCGCTGCTTGCCGCCGCGACCGCGCTGCTGGTCGCGATCGCCGGCGCGGTGCACGTCGGCGCCGCCGCGACGCGCATCGTGCCTCGCGACGGATTCGAAGCCCGCGTCGCTGCGGCGCTCGCCGAGCCGGGCCGCCGGGAGCCAGGCGTCGCGGCGATGGTGCCCGAGCCCCGGTACGCGGGCGCGCGATCCAGCGTCGCGCTGCGTGTCGATCCGCAGGCGGGCATCGACGTCTTCGCCGCCTACTACGCCGGCCAGCGGCAGGGCAGCGAGTTGATCGGCTGGGGCAACACCGTGCTCGCGCGCAGCGATCGACGCTGGCGAATCTTCGAGGAGTCGGTGCAGCGCGTCGGGCCGCTCGGCGTCGTCGAGTACCTGGTCCGCGACGGCGATCGGCGGCGGATCATCTGGCACTGGACCGTCGCCGACGGTGCGCCGCGCGAGGGCCCTGCCGCGACAAAGCTCGCTTCGCTCGCGGGCCTGCTGCGCGGACGCGGCGACCACGCCGCGGTCGGTGTGCTGTCAGCGGACCTCGATTCGCTCGGACCGCAGGCCGCCCGGGATCGGCTGGCGCCTTGGGCGGTGCGGCTTGCTGGGGCGCTCGATGCGCACACCGGCCCGGCGACAGAGCGCTGACGCCGATGCTCATCGACGACGTCGTCGGATGGATGCTGCCCACCCCGCTGCACCTTTTGCTGCTGCTGCTAGTTATGACCGTCTGGACGTGGTCTCGCAAGCAGGGCCGTGTGTCGCGCGGCGGGCGGCTCTTCGCACTCGGGGCCTGCGCGTGGTGCTCGCTGTGCCTGACGCCCGCGGTCGCCGACCGGCTGATCGTGGCCCTGGAGGGCGATCCATCGGCGTTTGCTGCCGAGCCCCTGCCGCAGCCTCGTTCGGACCACCGGATAGTGGTGCTCGCCAGTGGCGAGCTTCGCTCGCCGTCGGGTGCGCAGCGTGTGCGTCTGACACGAGACGGCTGGGAGCGCATCCACGGTGCGGTTGCGCTGTGGCGCGCGATCGGCGGCGTGCTGGTGTTCACGGGCGGCCCCGATGACGACCCGTCGCGTTCGATCGCCGCGTACGGTGCGGCGCTGGCACGTGAGCTCGGCGTGCCGGCCTCTGCGGTGTCGGTGTCACCGACCGGCGTCAACACGCGCGAGGAGATCGACGGTGTCGCCGCGCTACTCACCGGACAGGTCGGACAGACCTGGCTGGTGACCTCGGCGATGCACATGCGGCGCGCGCGGCTGGCGGCCGCCCAGGCCGGGCTCCCCATGCGGCCGCATCCGGTCGCCTTCGTGCAGGTCCGCGATCCGGGCTGGTGGCTCTGGGTGCCGAGCGTAAAAGCGGTCGACCGGCTGCAGGCGGCGCTGCACGAATGGATCGGGTTGGCCGCGTATGCGATGGGCGCGAGGCAATGATGGGCAGTTGTTCCTCGTCGGTTCGCGACGGAACGGGTTTACTCTGTACTCGAGCCCGGCCGAGGGCGGACCTGCGGACCATGGGATGATGACCAAGTCTGGGGTATCGGTGCTGATGGTGGTGGACAGCCTGTTTCCGGCGGTCCAGGGAGGGGGCGCGGAATCTCAGGTCCGCACGCTCGGCCTCGAGTTCCTGCAGCGGGGCATTCCCGTGCAGGTGGTCGCGCCGATGATCGCTGGCGGGCCGCAGGGCACCCACGACGTGGTCGATGGGATTGCCGTTCACCGCATCGCATACCCCTACGTCCGCCTGCTCGGCGGGGCGTGGCTGCTGGCCGCGCTCGTGGTCTGGCTGGTGCGCGAACGCAGTCGTTACGACGTGATCCACGCGCACATCGCCGGGAACATGGCGGCCGTGTGTTGCATCGTCGGGCGCATGCTCGGCAAGCCGGTACTGGTCAAGCTGACCGGCATGTACGAGATGCAGCGCGGCATGCTGAGCGCGACCCCTGCACGGTCCGTCCGACTGCGCTCTCGGGCGCTGAGCCACGCGTCGGCCTACCAAGCCATCAGCGAACGCATCGCTGGCCTGCTGGTCGAGCGCGGATTCGAGGCGCGCAAGGTCCGCCGCATCCCGAACGCCGTGAACGTCGCGCGCTTCGAGGCCCTGGAGCTCGACCCCGCGCTGCGCGGGCGGCTGCGGGGCGACGCCACGCGGGTCGGGGTGTTCGTGGGCAGGCTGGAGCGCGAGAAGGGGCTCGAGTTCCTGCTCGAAGGCTGGGCTCGGGGATTACGGGGACAGCCCGCGACGCGACTGTTGATGGTCGGCGACGGTAGCGAGCGTGCGGCGCTCGAGGCGAGCTGCCGGCGCCTGGGGATCGCCGACCAGATTGTCTTCACCGGTTCCACCGAACAGGTGGAGGCCTATTTGGCCGCGGCCGACTTCGGCGTGCTGAGCTCGCTGACCGAGGGGCTGTCGAACACGCTGCTCGAGTACATGGCGGCCGGCTTGCCGGTGCTGGGTACGAAGGTGAGCGGGACGGAGGACTTCGTCGTCGATGGCCGCACCGGCTGGCTCGTGCCGCCGGCCGACGCGCACGCGGTGGCCGAGGCGCTGTGCGACATCGGCGCCTGTGGCGACGACGAACTCATGCGGCGCGGTGCCGAGGCACGCGCGCTGGTCGCGGAGCGTGCATCGATCGGCGCGGTGGTTGATCAGCTGCTCGGTACCTGGGAGGCGTTGCGCGCGCCTCCGCTCGGGAGTGCGGTCCGGCGCGGCGCGTCCTGATCCGGCGCGCTTGGCAAGCCGCTGATGCAAGCCGCTGATGCAGGCCCCGAACGGCGCGACGCGGTCGGCGTCAGCGGTAGACCGTGGTCGGCACGATGATCACATAGCTGCTCGGCGGACCACCGTCATCAAAATTGCTCGCGAAGACGATGCGCGACCCGTCGCGGCTGGCGCTTGCCTGGGGCTCGCCGAAATAGCCGCCGTAGGCCTTGTTCGTGCGCGTGTGGGCGACCGCGTACTGGCGGCCCTTCGGTCTGAGTTCGACCAGCATCACCTTGCGGTACATCGGCTCGATCTTCGGATCGGGCACGCTGGCGCCGTAGCCCGCGCTGTCGGCGTAGGTGCTGATCACCGCCCAGCCCGGCCGTCCGAACGCTTGGCCTGACACATGGGCGGCATAGCTGCTGCCGACCCGCGGATACAGCGGCAGCAGGTCGTACGCCGCACCGGTGGCCACGTCCATGGCGCGGATCGCGCCGCGTTCGTAGTCGGTGAAGACGTACACGTCCTCGCCGTCCGGGCCGAAGGCGAGGTCACTGTGCTCGCTCATTACATGCAGCTGCCGTGACGACGAGAAATCGAGCGGATAGGCGCGCGTGCCCCGCGACTTGTCGTGCGCCCAGGACGGCACTGCGAAGCGCCCGCTCGGTGTGATGCCGACATGGTCCGGAAAGGCGCCGCCGAAGGCGGCCGCATCGAGCATGCCCAGGATGCGATCGTCGTGCCGGTCGTAGCTCAGCAGGCCGTAGACGGCATTGCGCTGCGTCCGCTCGTCATACGAGGTCGCCATGAAGGCCCAGTAACGGCCGTCCGCGGAACATCCGCCTTCCGACTTGGTCCAGACCCGCGTCGCGCCCGGCCAGGGCAGGCGGCGCGTGAAGTCCGCCATCACCGTGTCGCGGTCCGACTCGACGTCCTTCTGGTACCACACCAAGCCCTGGTTCCAGAACAGCCTGCGCGGCTCGCTCGGGTGCCAGATCGCCTCGGAGTCGCCACCGAGCCCGGCGAGGGCGCCGTCGGTTCCGGCCCGGTTCAGGCGGACGAACGTGTTCGCGTCGTACAGCACCCAGTAACCGTTGCTCGTGGTCGCGAGCATGCGTGTGGTGTCAGCGTTGAACGCCTGTCGGCGGCTGTAGTCATGTCGGACGTGCACCGCGTCCTTGAAGTCGGCCGCCTCGGTGGCCTTGTAGATGCGGGTGCCGAAGGCCGGGTCGACGTAGCTCGGCGTGGCCAGGTCGTTCGCCTTGGCGCGGGGCCGCTCGAGCCGCAGGATCGGGTCTGACGCGAGCCCCTTGAGCTGGAAGCCGTGTGGATAGAGCACATCGGTGGCGGCCGGCCCGGCGGCCTCGGGCCGTGCGGGCACGAACGCCCCGCCGACGGCGGTACCGGCCGACGGACCGGCTGCTTTTGCGTCGCGCAGGGTCGCCGACAGCGCCATGCCGGCCAGCGCCGTCGTGGCCCGGCGGCGGGACACCTGCGGGTCTTCGGGTAGAGGGCGAGCGGGCCCGGGGCTCACGCCGTGCTGCCCTCGGGGGCCACGCCCAGGTCGCCGCACCGCCGGCGGCCGTCGCGACTGTCCTCGTCGAGGGCCCACCGGAGAATGCTGGCGGTGAGCACGCGCTGCGCGTGCAGGTTCGACAGCGTGTGGTCGACGTCCGGCAGGAACTCGCAGGCGACGAGTCCCGGAGCGCTGCGGATCGGGATGGAGTCGGCGAACTGCGACGGATAGTTGTACAGGTTGAGCAGGCTTCCGGTGTAGAGCAGTCGCACCGACGTGCCCCGCTCCGCGAGTGCATCGACGAGGGCCGCGAACTGCGCCGGGCTGCGGCCGCCGGGCCCCAACGGGGCGTCGACCGTATCGTCGACCGCGCCGTTGTGCTGGGGCTCCTGCCAGGCCCGCGCGGCGAGGGCGCCGGGCAGGGTCGGTATCGCCCGCAGGCGGCGCATGAGCGCGCGCGATACCCGTCCGGGCTCGCCCATGATCGGAAGCAGCCAGCGGCGTACCCGCGTGCGCAGTGTCGGCCATGCGTAGCCGTCCTGCATGTAGAGGCTTGCCACCCGGTCGTCGGCGCGCGTCGCGGCGAACGCGTGGACCGCGCCGGTACAGATGCCGTAGATGAGGAATCGGTCGATGCCAGTACGCTCGGTGACCGCGTCCATCGCCGCGCGGATCTCGTCGACGGCCTGCTCGGCGTAAGGCCGGGCGGAGCCTGAAGGCATCGCGTCGCCGATCGAGGACAGGTCGAAGCGCAGCGACGCGAACCCGTGCTCCGAGAGTCGCCGCGCGAGCTTCACGTTGACGCGGTGCGGACCGATACGATGGATGAGGCCCGACGGCAGCAGCAGCATCGCGACGCGCCGTGTCGGACCGCTGCGCGGCAGCGTCAGCGTAGCCGGCAGGTGCGACCGGGAGCCGAAGAAAAAGGTCTGTTCTGTCATCGGACGGCGCAGGCTTCGCGCTGCAGCGCAGCGACCAGATCGGCGGGTACCAAGGCGGTGTTGATCGCCTCCTCGGACGTCCAGGCGAACGGCACATGCAGCGCGATCGCGGTCGCGCCCGCAATGGCCGGAACCGGGCATCCGGGAGCGGGCGGCGTCGTCACGACGCTGGTCTCGCGCACCGGTTGCGGCGCCACCGGGTCGGCGCGCAGCGCGTGGAGCTCGCGTTGCATCGCCGCACCGAACGCGAACCCGATCGCGTCGAGTGTCCCGCCCGCCTCGTCGGGCGGCTGCCAGGCACGCAGGCTGTAACTCGTCCGGCGCGTCTCGCGGTGGGCGTCCTGGAGCGCCTGCAGATAGGCTGTCCCGTCGAGCACCGGATCGCAGAGCACCAGACGGTCGGGCGGCCGCGCCGTCGATGCAGCCGCCAGCAGCGCGGCGCTGCCGCCGAGCCGCAGCCCGATCCAGACCGAGCGCACACACGCGGCATGCTGCTCGAGCTCGGCCGCGGCGAGCAGCACGTCCCGGACGGATCCCTCGAGCGTGGCGTCCTCGTCGTCGCCTAGCGATTCGCCGGTGCCGTAGTAGTCGAAGCGCAGCACGTGGAAGCCGTCCCGAACGAGCCGGTCGGCCAGCACGCGCAGCATCCTGTGGGTCCGGACCCCCTCCTGACCGAATGGCGGACAGATCAGCACGCCGAACCGACGCGCGCCGTCGCTGGCGGGCTCGTGCAGCATCCCGACCAGCTCTCGCGTACCGACCCCGAAGCGCAGGGCCTTCATCTCGGCACCCCGATACGCGCGCGCCACGGCGCGGGACCGTCGTCTCGTCCGCCTGTCCGCCGGCCGTCGGGACCGCGTGGCACCGGGGCGCGGACGCCTTGCGTCTCGCCAGGGAGCGGGTTGCCCGCGGACGCCCGTCCGCCCGGGTCCAGCCGGGTCGCCGTCGAGGCGGTCCGTCGGCCGTCGCCGCCGCGCGGCTCGCGTCCCGCGGCGGCCGGGCGTTCGGCGGACTCCAGCGTGAACCACCGCGCGACGACCGCCGCGAGCACCCAGAAGTTGCCGCTGACCGGCCCGTCGAGCAGTCGGCTGCCGTACACGTTGCCCAGCAGCGTCGCGAGCAGCGAGAGCTGGAAGGCCACCGCGAGTACGCGCGACTCGTCGTTCGCCAGGCGCTGGCCGACCCGCCATGAGAACGCGATGACGCCGAGCAGCGCGCCCACCAGCAGGACGATGCCGGGCAGGCCGCCCTCGGCGAGGAACAGCATGTAGAAGTTGTGCGCGTCCATGCCGGCGTAGCTCGGCGCATAGGCCCCTACCTCGCGCTTGAAGTGCGCGAGGCCAACCCCGGCGGGATGGTCACGGAACATCTCCCACGCTGCGGTCCAGAGGGTGAAACGGCTTTCCGTGCTCGCATCGAAGCGCTGTTCCGTGTAGTCGAGGCCGCCGCCCTGCTCGGTCATCCCGATCCGTTCGACGACGACGTCTGGTACCCACAGCGAGTAGGACGCAAGCGCTACCGCGGTCACGACGGCCAGCAGCGGATTGCGTCGCAGCGCAAGCGCCGCGGTGACCAGCGCGAGGATGAAGAAGGCCTGGCGCGAGTACGTGAAGAACGTGCCGAAGACGAGCACCAACGCGCCGCCGAGCGCCATGGCCCGCAGCAGCAGGCGTCCCTTCAGGAAGAGCGCGACCGCACCGGACAGCGGGAAGAACATGCAGAAGAACACGGCGGCGAGGTTGGCGGCCTTGTAGTCGGGTCCGAACGGGCCGGCGGCGCGCTTGGTGTCCTCGAAGGTCAGGGCGCCGTAGTCGAGGCCTTCCCGGATCGCCTCCAGGCCGGCGAGCGTGGCCACGCCGATCAGCGCGGCGAACACGATCCGTGCGCTCGTCTTGTCCCGGATCGCGTGGTAGAAGAAAAAGAAAAGCAGCGGGAAGAAAATCGAATTCTTCAGTGCCGTGAGGTCGCCGACCCACTGCGACGCGTCTCGCGTCACGCCGATGACAAACGCCCAGACCAGCCCCGTGCACAGCATCAGGATCGGGACAGTCAGCGGCGCGGGCGGGACCTCGCCGACCGGGCGAGGCAGCCGGAACAACGCGATCAGCGCCAGCAGCGCGACCAAGTTCAAGGGGTTCACGCCCTTGGCGAGGGCCTCGGGCAGGTGCAGTTGGTTCGGGATCACGATGACGAGCGCCACCATGAAGATCCGGATCAGCGTCACGCGGACCTCCCGGAATCGCTGGACGCTGGCTCGCGCGCCGGCGAGACCGACGCCGGCCGCCGGCCCATCGCCCGCGCGAGCGCAACCTTGAACTCGGCTCGGGCCGCGTCGGGCGCGCCGATGCGCCGCAGCGCGTACGGATCGTCCTCGGCGCCGTTCACGCCTGATACGACGCTCACCGCATAGGCGAAGCCGGCCTGCCGGATGAGCTCGGCGGTCTGCGTCCCGAAGTGCCCGGCCGGATAGGCGAAGCCTGCTACCGCCGTGCCCGTGATCCGCTGGAGCGTGCGCCGCGACGCGTCGGCTTCGGCGAGCACGTTCGCAGGCGACAGCTTGACGAGGTTCGGATGGCTGACCGTGTGGGCGCCGACCTCGAAGCCGTCGGCGGCGAGTCGAACCAGGCTCCGGCTGTCCATTCGCGGTGCAAAGGTGTCGGCGGCACGGTCCGGTTCGAGCCGAGCCTCGATCCTGGAGAGCGCCGCCAGCACCTCGGCGTGAGGCAGGCTCCAGAGAACGTCGAGCAGCGCGTTTGCGGTGCATTCGCGCGCGCGCGGAGCGAGCGACAGCGAGGCGCCGGCGGCCGGCACGCCGAGCTCGACGCCGGTCACGGTTCCGCGCTCGCGGGTGGCGTCGACCGCGTTGATCACCCGGTCCCACCACAGGGCCTCGGGGGTGTCGAGCCCGCCGGTGGCGACGTAGAAGCTTGCCGGGATGCCGCGCGCGCGAAGCATCGGCACGGCGATCTCGGCGTTGTCGAGATAGCCGTCGTCGAAGGTGATCGACAGCGTACGCGGCGCCACACGCTCGCCACGGCGCAGTCGGGCGATCACGTCGCCGACCGGCTCGATGTGGAAGTGCAACGCGAGGACGTCGAGTTGCTCGGCGAAATGGCGGCGTCGCACGCACATGCCGAGTGAGAACGGGTCGGCGTGCGGGTCGTCGATCACGCGGTGGTACATCAGGATCGTCCAGCAGTCCTCGGCGTAGGCGCGCCGGCCGATCTCCCGGTCCGGCAGCCCCATCGCCTCGAGCAGCGGCGAGCCGATGCGCTTGACGATCCCCTTGAACGAGGCGCTCAGACCCATGACTCAGCCCCGTGACGCGGCCATGGCCGGCCGGGATGCACCGGGTGCGGTGTCGTCGTCGTCGGGCGGCGCGTCGAGCAGTGCCCGCGCCCACGACTCGAACGCGAGCATGGACCACAGGTGCTCGCCGTGGTCGGCATGCCCGGCCAGGTGTGCGTCCAGCATGCGGGTGGCATGCCCCGCGTCGAACACGCCGCGCTCCCGGAAGCGCACATCGCCCAGCAGGTCGCCGACCATCTCGCGCAGCGGCCCGCGCAGCCAATCCGACAGCGGAATCGCGAAACCTTGCTTGGGCCTGTCGAGGATCGATGCCGGCAGCAGCCCGCGGGCGACCTCACGCAGCACCCATTTGCCGCGGCCGTCTCGCAGCTTGACCCGCGAGGGCATGCGCGCGGCGAGCTCGGCGACGCAGTGATCGAGGATCGGCGCCCGCGCCTCGATCGACGCGGCCATCGTCATCCGGTCCACCTTGACCAGCACGTCGTCGGGCAGGTAGGACGCGATGTCGCCAGCCGCCATGCAGTCGAGCAGGGCGAGCCCACCGCCCGGCGAGGGGAACCGGTCGATCATCGTGGCGAACGGGTCGCCCGCGCGGCGGGCCGGGTGCAGCAGCATCGCCAGGTCGTCCGCCGAGGCGAGTGCGACCATCGACAGGTAGTCGCGGGGCCAGGGCAGCGCCGCCCGAGCGGCGATGCGGCGCAGCCGCCAGCCCGCGAAGCCCGGCACCAGGCGCGCGGCCGCGGCCACGATCGGCGGCCCCAGGCCGAGCGTCGCGCGGGTCATGCCGCGCAGCGCCGCGAAGCGCCGGTAGCGCTCGTAGCCACCGAACAGCTCGTCGCCGCCGTCGCCGGACAGCACCATCTTCACGTGCCGGCCGGCGAGCTCGGACACGAGAAACGTGGGAATCGACGACGAGTCCGCGAACGGCTCGTCCAGGTGCCAGGCGAGCTTCGGCACGAGCGCGGCGGCGTCCGGCTCGACGACCAGCTCATGGTGCCGCGCGCCGATATGCGCGGCGACCGCGCGCGCAGCAGGCAGCTCGCTGAACGCGGCCTCGCGAAAGCCGATGGTGAAGGTCTCGACCGGCCGCTGCATGTGGCGGGCCATCAGCGCCGCGACCACGCTCGAGTCCAGTCCGCCGCTGAGGAACGCGCCGAAGGGCACGTCGCTGCGCAGGCGGATTCGCACGGCCTCGTCGAGCCCGGCGTGCAGGCGCTCGACCCACTCACGGTCGTCGACGCCTCGCTCCACCGCCCACTCGAGGGACCAATAGGGCCGCTCCGCGGTGTGCTCGCCCTCGATGACCAGCAGGTGGCCGGGGCGCAGCTTGCGGGTGCCGGCGAGGATCGACGCGGGCGCCGGCACGTAGCCGAGCGCGGCGTACGTGCGCACCGCGTCGTCGTCGAGCCGGCGTTGGAAGCCCGGCACCGCGAACAGGCATTTGAGCTCCGAGGCAAACGCGATGCTCCGGTCGCCCAGGCGTGTCCAGTAGAGCGGCTTCTTGCCGAGCCGGTCGCGTGCCAGCACCACCCGACGCGTGCGGTCGTCGACCACGGCGATCGCGAACATGCCGCGCAGCCGGGTGAATGCGTCGTCGCCCCAGGCTTCGTACGCATGCACGATGCACTCGGTGTCGCTGTCCGTGCGAAAGACATGGCCGAGCGCCTTGAGCTCGGTACGCAGCTCGACGTAGTTGTAGATCATGCCGTTGAAGACCACCCGAACCGTACCGTCCTCGTTGGCCATCGGCTGCTGGCCGCCGCCGAGGTCGATGATCGCCAGCCGGCGCATCCCGACGTGTGCGAACGGCGCCCGGTGCACGCCCAGCGCGTCTGGGCCTCGGTGGCGCATCAGCGCGCACATCCGCTCGACCACGGGACCGGCGGGCAGAGGCGCGCCGGCAGTCGAGACCAGTCCTGCTATTCCGCACATGGCGGCCTCCGGTCATCACACATCGACGTGCCTCCGGTGCCAGAGCTCGAGCATCAGCAGCATGTACAGCTCGGCGGCGTGGTCCCAGGCGCCGCGGGTGTGGCGCTCCAGCAGCGCGTCGACGTGTGCGGGGCGGATGATCGCGCGTTCGCGGGCGGCGCGCGAATGCAGGACGTCGCGAAGCATCTCGCGGAACGGACCCTCGCGGCGGATCCACACGCTGACCGGTAGTCCGAAGCCCTGCTTACGCTTGTTGCGGATCGCCTCGGGCAGTACGTCGTCCATCGCGCGCTTGAACAACCAGCGCTTGTGCACCCCCCGCACCTTCAGGCGCACCGGGATCCGGGCGGTGTACTCGACCAGCTCGCGATCGAGGAACGGGTAGTCGACCTCGACCCCGGCGGCGCGCGTGGCGCGTGCGACCTTCACCAGGTCGTTGTCGGCGATCGTCATCATCAGGTCGATCCACATCAGCCGGTTCAGCTCGCTGTCCGCGCGGGCCGCGTCGTAGACGCCGCGCTGCAGGGCGAGCGAGCCGTCGCGCTGCACGCGGGCGGCAAACGCCGGGTCGAGCAGCGCCTCGAAACATTCCGAGGCGAACGAATCGTCCGCGTAGAAGCGGTCCGGATTGGGCAGCGAGCCGCGCGCGTGGAAGTTGCGTATCCGGTTGGTCAGGCGCATGTCGAGGCGGCCCAGCGTGGCGGCCGCCAGGCCGCCGAGCGCGCGCACCGGCGCGGGCGCGCGGAAGTAGGCCTCGAAGATGCGGTCTTTCAGGTAGCGCTCGTTGCCGCCGAAGATCTCGTCGCCGCCGTCGCCGGCCAACAGCAGCGAGACGCCAGCGTCCCGCGCCATGACCGCGCAGGCATGGGTCGGTATCGCCGACGAGTTGCCGAACGGCTCGTCGAAGGCTTCGACGAGCCTCGGCACCGCGCTCACCGCGTCGGTCTCGGACACGCGGCGCTCGGCGCCGCCCAGGCCGTAGTGGGCCCGTGCGATACTCGAGTACTCGAGCTCGTCGTAACCCTCTTCGGCGAACCCGATCGAGAACGCGTCGACCCGCTGGTCGCTGTCCTGCCCGGCGAGGATGCCGCTGATGCTCGAGCTGTCGGTGCCGCCGCTCAGGAACGTGCCCCAGCCCGATCCGGTGTCCGGACGGTGGTCGTGCACCGTCGCGACAATCCGCTCCCGCAGCGAGCGGGCGAGCGCCTGTGGCGTATCACGGAGGTCTTCTGTGTAGCGCAGCGTCCACCAGCGCGCCGTGCGGGCCTCGCCCGGGCGGCCGTCGAGACGGTGGCCGGCTGACAGCTTGCGGGCGGCCTGGAACGCGCAGGCCGGCGCCGGGATGTAGGAGAAATTCAGGTAGTGGTAGAGGGCCGTCGGCGAGACCTCGGCGGACACCAGCCCGGCCAGGCGCAGCAGCCTCAGGTCGGTGGCGAGCCCGAGCGCGCCTGCGGGCGCGGCGTGGCACAGGGAGCGCGACCGGAACGGGTCGACCCAGGCCGAGAGCCGCGCGTCGCGCGCGTCCCATGCCACCGCGCAGAAGCCGCCGCGCAGCGCGTCGGGCCGCCACTCGGCTCCGGCGGCGGCCACCGCGGCAGCGTCCGGCGCGGGCGGGGCGCCGGGCGGCTCGCGGAAGAGGGCGATTGCGCCGCGGGCTGTCGGGGCGACTGTGGGCGTGCCGCGCCACAGGACTGTGACGCCGTCCGCCGGGCGCGCGACTTCGATCGTGCCGCCGGCGCGACGCGAGGGCCACTGGTCTGCATCGAGCGCCGCTGCGGGCGGCGTCCAGCGGCCCGCATGCAGCACGACGAGGAAGTCGGCGGCCTGGAGATGGGGGGCGCTCATCGGTCGGCCACCGGGGCGGTGCTCGCGTCTCGAGCCGGGGCGTGCCGCGCGTGTGCGTAGACCCCCCGCATCGCCGCCACCATCGCCTCGACCCCGTAGTCCTGCGCCGCACGCGTCTGCGCAGACGCCGCCAGGCGTGCGCGCAGCCCGGGGTCGTGCTCGAGCCGCTCCAGTGCGGCGGCGAGCGCGGCATCGTCATCGATTGCGACCAGCAGTCCGGTCTCGCCGTCGCGGATCAGCTCGGGGATGCCGCCGGCGCGGGTCGCGATCACGGCGCAGCCTGCCTGCATCGCCTCGATCACGACGTTGGGCAGGCCCTCGCGCCAGGACGGCAACACCAGCATGTCCGCCGCGCACATCAGCTCGGCCGCATCGTTGCGCTCGCCCGCCAGGATCATCCGGTCGTCGAGTCCGGCGTCGGTGATCGCGCGTCGCGTTTCGCCGGCCAGTGGCCCGTCGCCGACCAGTACGAACCGCAGCGTCGAGCCGCGGGCCGCGAGTCGCCCTGCCGCGCGGACCAGCATCGGCAGGTTCTTGTGATCGACCAGGCGTCCGACGAACAGCGCCAGCGGCCTGTCGGTGGCGATGCCGAGCGCGTGCCGGTGACGGGCGCGTGCAGCCTCTCGATCGGCCGGTCGCTCGATGCCGTTGCGCACGATCGCCAGGCGCTCCTGCGGCAGCCTCATCCGGGCGAACGCATGCGCGGCGGCCGCCGTGGCATTGGCGACCACGGCCGCCGATCGGCGGGTCGTCCAGCGCTTGAGCCGCCACTGCAGGGGCGTGTACCACTCGTAGGTGCCTCGGATCGACGTCACCAGCGCCGGCCGCGCCGCACGCTCGAGCAGTGCCAGCGCGACCGCCGACCACAGCTCGGCGGTAAACGAGAACGCATGCACGACCTCGAAGCGGCCCTCGCGGATACACCGAGCGAGCCGCATCACGAAGCCCGCGTCGATGCGGCCGGACTTGGGCATGCGCGCCACGTCGACGCCGCCGTCGCGCAGCCGCCCGACCAAGAACGACTCGTTGCGGAAGTAGCGCACCGAGACGGTGTCGCCCCGGGCGCGCAGCCCGAGGGCGAGCTCGGTGATCTGGCGCTGCGAGCCACCGAGCTCCATCTCGTCGGTGACGATCAGCACGTTCAACGGACGGCCATGCCGGTGTCGGCGGCGAGTGCGCCACGGATCGCGGCGAGCAGCTTGTCGGCTTCCTTGCGAGCGTCGAACCCGCGCTCCACGGCGCTTCGCGCAGCGCGCGCGAGGCGGCGGGCGAGCGGGGCGTCCGACAGCAGTCGGGCGACCGCTGTGGCGAGCGCATCGGGGTCGGCCGGCTCGACCAGCAGTCCGGAGACGCCGTCCTCGACGAGCTCGGGCACGCCCGAGACCCGCGTCGAGACGACTGGCAGGCCCATGGCCATCGACTCCATCAGGGCGACCGGGATTCCGTCACGATCGCCACTGCGGGCGACGACGCAGGGCAGCACGAACAGGCCGGCCCGTGACAGCAGCGCACGCACCGCGAGCTGATCGAGCACGCCGAGCAACTCGACCCGGCCCTGCAGGCCGGCCGCCTCGATGCGGCGCCCGAGCGCCCCGCGCAAGGGCCCGTCGCCGACGATCTGGCAGCGAAACGCGATGCCCCGGCGCATCAGCCGCTCGCAGGCGTCCACGAGGTGTTCGAACCCCTTGATCTCGTCGAGACGCCCGACCGACACGATCAGCCCCGGGTCGCGGCCGGCCTCGGCGAAGCCGAACTCGTCGAGCAGCACCCCGCAGCGGATGACGTGCAGCGGGGCCGCCGGCCGGTTCGCGGTGAAGCGGCTCAGGTGGCTGCGGTTGTAGTCGGAGATGGTCACGCCGAAGCGCGCTGCGGCGAGCTTGATGCCCAGCAGGTGGTCGTTGACGAAGATGTCGTGGGCATGTGAGGTGAAGCTGAAGGGCACGTCCAGCATGTTCGAGAGCAGCATTGCGGCGGTCGACGGATAGGTCGCCCAGTGTGCGTGCAGGTGGTCCGGCTCGAGCTCGCGCAGCCGCGGGCCGAGCGCGAGCGTGCGCCAGACGACCACGGCGGTCTTGAGCGCCGCCTGCGGGTCGTGGCGCAGCGCCCAGACCGTGCGCAACACGTCGAGCATCCGGCGCGGTCCGCCGCGCACGAGTTCGCCCAGCACGTCGATGAGCGCCGCGGCGCCCCGGGTCGGGTACTCGACGCGCTCGAGCAGCGTCTTGGCGTCCGGCTGTACGAGCGCCTCGGTTGGGTGTTTGAGCGACACGATGCGCACGTCCACCCCCGCATCGATCAACTGGCGGATCTCCCGGACGATGAAGGTCTCCGACCAGCAGGGAAACAGCGACACGAAGTAGACGATGCGCATCGGGGGCGGTCGTTCAGTGGTCCTGCCCGTCCGGGGACGGGGGTGGCATGCGGGTCACTTGCCACAGGTGCGTTTCCCCGGAGCGCAGGAAGGCGATCAGGCCGAGCACGACAAACGAGTTTAGGACGACGAAGGCGGCCGCGAGCCGGACGGCCCGCAGGCGGGCGAGGGACGGCGACAGACGGATCGCGAGCGGCAGCAGGTACCCGGCCAGCTGTAGCGCGAGCACGATGATCCAGAACGGCCGCCCGGGCGCAAGCGCCGCGCTCGCGAGCAGCATCGCAACCAGCGCGGCCGGCACCACCAGCCGCAGAACCTTGTGCGACACGAACTGCAGGAACAGCGGATTGCGGCGCGGCGACAGCAGCCACGGGTGCGCTGCCAGCAGCTGGAAGTTGCCGGCGAGGGTCCGGGTCTTGCGTGCGCGCTCCCCGTCAGCGCTGGCGGCCGGGCGGTCGAAGGCCCGGGCGCCGTCCTCGAACAGCACACGGTGGCCGTCGGCCACGACCTGCATCGGTATCAGCACGTCGTCGAGCACGGTGTCGGGCGGGATCGTCCTGAACACTGACCGGCGTATCGCATACAGCGCGCCGCTGACGCCGACGCTCGAATACAGCGCGCTCTCAGCGCGGCGGATCGCGGTCTCGTAGCGCCAGTAGGCGTCGATGCTCTGGCCGAAGCCGCCGCCTTCGGTTTCGAGCACCAGCGCGCCGCCGACGGCGCCGACGCTCGGATCCCCGAGCGCGGCGACCAGCCGCGCGACCGCGTCTTGCGACAGCCGCTGGCGCACGTCGGTGAGCACGATGATCGGCTCGGGACAGGCCGGCACCACGTCGTTGAGGCAGGCGGCCTTGCCCCTGCGGCGCTCGAACGCCACCGCCTGCACGCGGTCACCTCCCTCAGCGAGCGCATGTTCGATGGTTGCATCGGTCGAGCCATCGGACACCACGACGACGCGCAGCCGGTCGGCCGGATAGTCCTGCCCGAGGCAGGTGCGCACCTTCGCGGCGATCCGATCCGCCTCGTCGTAGGCGACCACAACGATGGCGACCGGCGGCTGCGCGTCGCCGTGCGCGGTCCCGCGACCCCGCATGCGGACGAGTACGCGCAGCAGCAGCGGGTAGCCGACATAGGTGTACCCGACCAGCAGGCCGGCGGCGACGAACACGGTTTCGAGCACGCTCAGCGACCTCCGGCGGCGACGGCCGCCGCCCGCAGCCGCTCGTAGAGGCCCGGGCCGAGCAGGCGCTTGCCGAGGTCCAGCGCGCCCTTGCGCAGCCGCGCGCGTCGCAGTTCTGCGGCGTCGGCGCGCAGCCAGCGTTCGAGCTGCGCGTCGGCGGTGCCCGCGAGGACCGCGAACCGAGGTACGTCGGCGACGCCCGTCTCGCGCTGCCAGGCGCCCGGACGCGACGAGCAGATCCCTTCGTAGCCCAGCTCGCGTGCGATCGTCGCGACCTCGGGTCTCAGCCGACCGCCCGGGGGCGCGAATAGCAGCACCGGCTGCCCGATCGCCTGCTCGATGTCGTGCTTGGACCGGTGCAGCTCGTCGCGGATCTCGGCCGGATCGAGCGAGTCGAAATGGCGGTGTGTGTGGCCGTGCGATTGGATCGACATGCCCGCCGAGGCCATCTCGCGCAGGGCGGACCAGTCGAGGCGATCCCGGCCGCCGACGTCGGAGGTGTTGACGAAAAAATCCGCGGATGCGCCGCGCGCGACCAGCAGCGCGGCGGCCTCGGCGTTGCTCGCGTGTCCGTCGTCGAACGTCAATGCGCAGACCGGGCGCGGGTCGGTGGCAGCGGCGCGCACGTGGAGGATTGCGAGCCCACAACCCCGGGCTAGATCCAGGTGACGGGCGAGCGCCTCGAGGTCGACCGCATAGTGCGGATCGTGCCCCGTGGCGACGACGCCGGGGGCGGGCGTCGCGTGGTACATCAGCACGCAGGTCGGGGTCGTGGAGATCATCGGATCGCGCGTCCAAGGCGCCCGAGGCGCCCGAGCGCCTGCAGGCCAAAGCGGCGCGCCTGCGGGTCGGCGGCGGCGACGATCACCGCATACAGCGTCGCGCCGGCGAGCACGCGCACCACCAGCGTCGCGACCATGCCCCCGGCATCGATGCCTGAGACCGCGGCGTGCATCGCCGCAGCGGCCCCGGCATGTACCGCGATGGGTCCCCAGGGTATCGGAGGCCGCACGACGTCGCGACCGATCCAGCGGGTCGCGACCACCACGAGCACGTAGCTCGCGAGCGTGGCGGCGGCCGATCCCGAGATGCCCCAGCGTGGAATCCAGGCAAGGTTCAGCGCGATGTTCAACACCGCCGAGGCCAGCAGCACCGCCATCATTGCGGGCGTGCGCTTGCGGATGAGCAGACCCACCGCGGCGATCGTCACATAGGTCTCGAAGGCCATGCCGGCCATCACCCACGGCACGATCCGCGCGCCGTTGGCGTACTTCTCGGAGGCGAGCAGCGGGAGGAGGACGTCGGCGACCGCAGCGACGCCGGAGACCGTCGGAAACGCAATCAGCGCGTAGCTGCGGCTCACCTTCGACAGCAGCGTCGCAGTCGCCTCGGGGCCCTCGTCGGACCAGGTCCGAAGCACACTCGGCAGCAGCGCTTGGACGATGCCTGCGAGCGCGACGATCCGCACGTAGTCGCACAGGTTGTAGGCCGCGGTATACAGCCCGAGCTGTTCGGCGTCGAGCAGCCGTTGGATCAGGTATCGGTCGCCCATGGTCAGGACGACCGTGGCCAGTTCGACGCCGATCATCGGCAGACCGTACGCCAGCATCGCCCGGTAGGTCGGCATGTGGGCTGCCGACGCCGCGATCGGCACACGACGTCGCACCCATGCGAACAGCCCTAGGACCGCGATCAGCTCCACGACGAGGGTCGCGCCGAAGAACGCCCAGAGCGTGCGAGACAAGAGCAGCAGTGCTCCGAGGGTCGCCACCAGCAGCAGCCAGCGCCGCGCGACCGCGAACAGCGCGATGGCGCCGGTCTCCTCCCGGGCGCGCAGCAGGCTGGTGAGCGCGCTCTCGATCGTGCGCAGCAGCAGCAGCGACGCGGTCAGCAGCAGCAGCCCGCGCATGCGTGCGTCGGTCCAGACGTCCTCGGGGGCGAGTGCGACCACGATCGACCATGTCACGGTGAC
This sequence comes from Burkholderiaceae bacterium, assembly GCA_044368415.1. GTDB lineage: Bacteria > Pseudomonadota > Gammaproteobacteria > Burkholderiales > Burkholderiaceae_E > UBA4615. Next base: position 61,361 of record JBIPLJ010000008.1, on the reverse strand, counting down.
CGCCGCGCCGGTCAGGGCCATGCCGACCACCACCGTCGCTGCCCAGGTGCGGATGCCGTCCTCGCCCTGCTCGCGCCGGGCGTCGCCGTGGAAGCGCAGGCTTGCGTGCTGCACGCCGAGTTTGCCTGCTGCGACCGCGAAGGCAAGCAGCGTGGCGACTAGGTTCATCACCCCGTAGTCTTCCACCGACAGGAGCCGTGTCAGGATCGGGAACGACACCAGCCCCGCGACGGTGGTCAGCAGGTTCGCGGCGGACAGATTGGAGACGTGTCGAGCGAGGCCCACGCTCACGGACGAGGCTCCGCACGGCGCGACGGCGTTCGAAGGCCGGCTGGGCGCCGCGTGTCAGAACCGGTACTCGAGCCCACCGCCCACGCCCCGCTCGTCGTACTCAGGCGTCCCGGCGCTGCCCCGCTGCCGGTTGGCACGCACGCCGATCGAGCCGATCGCCTGGCGACCGAGGCGCGTGCGCAGTTCGAGGCCGACGCTGGTGAGTGTCGAGCGCGCATCGGTGCCGGGCGTCTCAGACTCCTGCACCCGCAGGTCGGTCGAGATCGTATAGGCCGTGTCGAGCCGGTACGCATAGCGCGCAAACATGCCGCGCTGCTCGAGCGGCTGCACCCCGGCGAAGCCCGGCACGACAAGCGCGGATCGCTGCCCAGTCGCGTAGACGGTGAAGAGCACCCCGCTTCGGGCGCCCGCGTAATTGAGGGTGCCGACCAGCGCATCGGACTCGACGATCGGGCTCTGCACGCCGGCGGACACCAGCGGCGCACCCGCACCGGCGCCGACTTCGAGCGCGCCGGGCACTGGAATGACGCTGGTGCCCAAAGGGCGTCCGTTCGCGCCGACGAACAGGCGCAGCGGATCGTAGTACAGCACGCTCGCCTGGTTACCGTCTCGGATGCCCCGGTCGTACGTGGCACCGAGTCGCAGGCGGCCGACGACGTAGGTCGCCTGCACCCGCGCGATGTCGCCGTAGTACGTGCGCGACCAGCGCGCCGCGAGCTGCGACTGCAGGTTCGGAGTCCACTGCAGACCGAGGCTCGGCCCCACTCCGGACCGCTTGCCATCGGCGTTGGCCAGCTGGTCGTTGCTCGCGTGGTTCACGCCGGCCGCCAGTCGTAGGGTCGGCACCGGCGCATACGTGCCGAGCACCTCCACGAGCGTGTTCCGGTAGTCGAAGCCGGAGTCGTACGACGAGATGAACGCGTCGCCGCGAACCAGCCAGCCCATTCGGCTCTGGCCGATCACGGAGCCCAGCTCACCGGACACGCCGTTCACGACGTTGCTCGCGTAGCCGGTGCCCGGGTCGACGTAGCTCAAGCGATAGCGCAATTCGTAGTCGGTTGAACCGGTCAGCCGGCCGATCGAGTAGGGCGACAGGTCGAGTCGCGTGTAGGTGGTTCGGTCCGAGCCGCGAGCCGCCGGGTCGAACGAGCCCACCCCGAACGCGCTGCGCGAGATGTCGAAGCGCTGCGCGACGGCGGCCAGGCGCAGTGAGTCGCCGGCGAGATCGACGTCGGCGGCCGCGCGAAGATCGTGGCGGATGTCGCGGTCGTAGAGCTCGCTGCCGTAGTACTTGAGTCCGCGCACCGCATAGTTGAGCGATCCGTAGCCACGGGCGGTTGCGAGGTCCGCGCGCACGAAGGGCGCCACCTCGAGAATCGAGCCAGACACTTCGCGGCCGCGGCCGCGCAGGTCGATGTTGTCGCTCCACGAGTAGCGCGCGGCAATGCCGGGCTGAATCGTGTACGGGCGCAGCGGCTGACCGGAGGCCGAGCGCTCGCGGTCGGTCGGCTCGGCGGGCGCCTCGGTCGGGGTGCCCGGCGCGGTAGGCGCCGCATCTTGCGACGCAGGCCGCGGCTGGGCCGCGGCAGGGTTCCATGTGGCCAGCGCCCCTGAGGCGAGCAATGCCGAGGCCAGCGCCGATTCGAGTACCGTCCGTCGCAGCGACGCCGGCGGCCGGCGCTCAGGGCTTCTTCGCATCATGTCCGTACCCGTAGCGGTAGCCGTAGGCCGCGCCCGACTGTTGGATGCGCGACTTGTTGAAGACGAGGCCGACCACTGGGACTGCCTGGACGGCCTCGAGGGCTTCCGTGACCGCCGCGCGCGGGGTCGAGCCCGAGGCCACGACGAGCACCACCTGGCCCATGTGGCTGGCGAGCACGCGCGATTCGGTCGTCATCAGCAACGGCGGCGAGTCGAAAACGATCACGCGGTCCGGGAAGCGATCGGTCAGGTCGGAGAGCACGCGCGCCATCGCATCGCTTGCGATGAGCTCGGTCGCTTGGGCGTGCATGCGGCCCGCGCTCAGGATCGACAGCTTGTCGATCGAGGTCGGTCGCACGAACCGCTCGAGGTCGCCGTCCGGATCGAGGATCAGGTCGATCAGTCCGGCGCCCGGCTCGAATTCGAGCAGGCCGGGCAGCGACGGTCGGGCCACGTCGGCATCCACCAGCAACACGCTCTGGTCGCGCTCGGCGGCGATGCTCAGCGCGAGGTTGATCGCGCAGAAACTCTTGCCCTCGTCGGGGTAGGCGCTGGATACCATGATTCGTCGACCGTTCTCGACGGCCTCGCGATCTCGGCCGAACGCATTGCCGAGCAGGGGACGCTTGATGCTCCTGAACTCGCTCGAGAGTCGGGTGCCGCTCGCCGACGGCGACAGGAAGCCGCGCGATGCCAGGCGCGCGTCGTCCAGCCGGATCGGGCCGCCCGCGACCTTCGACGGTTCGCCCCCCCGCTCTGGCCGGCGTGGCTTCGGCGGGAGGACGATGTCCTCATGCGATGCAATCCGCGGTACGGGCCGCAGCCGCGGCACCGGATCGGCGGCGCCAGCAGCATCAGTGGGACCGACTTCTGGCTCTTCCGTGCTGCGCCGAGGGGCGCCTGGTGGCCGGACTCCGGAGACGTCGGAGGCGTCGGACCCACCGAGCTGGACGATCGCGCGTTCGAGGAGGTTCATCGGTGTCCAGAAATCAGCGGCCGGAGTTCAGGAGGGCCGAGACGGCCGCAGCGGTGAGGAACAGCAGAGCAAAGAGCGACACCGACCCGGCGAAGCGCAGGCGGTCGCGCCGCTCCGACGCCTCGGCGTGAGCGTCCATCACCATGCCGACCGTGCCGAGCAGGGGGGCTTGCGAATGTGTTCGAAGCGATTGTGCGTCGAAGAACACCGGATCGAGCCGGTCGCGCAGAGCTGCGAGGCCGATGCCGATTCCGAGCGACATGACCAGGACCGCGATCAACAACAGTGGGCGATTCGGGCTCACTGGAGCGGGCGTCGCGCGCGGCGGGTCGACGATCCGCATCTCGCCGACGCCGCTGCTGTCCATGCGCCCGGAGATCTGCGCCGACTCGCGCCGCGAGAGCAGCTGCTCGTGGCTCTTCTTCGTGGTCTCGTACTCGCGCGTCAGCTGCACGTACTCGGCCTCGACCTTCGGGATCGCCTTGGCGACCGCGCGCGACAGCTCGTAGCGGCGTTCGGCCTCGCTTGCGCGTGCACGCGCCGCTGCGAGCTTCGACTCGACGTCGGCTAGGGAGACCCTCAGGTCCTGGTAGACCTTGTTCGGGATCGCCGTCATGCCAGGCGTGCGGGGCGCAGAAGCGGCATCCGCGCGGCGCAGCGCCGCCTGCTGCTCTTCCAGCTCGGCGACGATCCGCCGGGCGTTGATGACGTCCGGATGGACGTCGGTGAAACGGGACATCAGCTCGTCGAGCCGCTTGCGCGCCGCCTCGAGACGCGACTCGCCCTCGCGCGGTCCGAGCCCGCCGGAGGCCTCGGCCGAGGCCGACAGGATCGACGGCTTCTCATCCGAAAGCTGCCTGCGGATTGCATCGCGCGAGTTGTCTAGCTGGCGCATCTCGAGGCGCGCGGCGTCGAGTTCGCGCTGTAGGTCCGTGTTCCGGGCCACCGCGTCTTGTGCGAGGTTCGGCATCACGTCCATGTTGCGGATCTTGAATTCCTTCAACGCGCTTTCGACTTCGATCAGCTTGCTCTCGTAGAGCTTGAGCTGCTCATCGACGAACCGGATCGCCTGGTCGGAATCGCGGCGCTTGTCGCCGAGGTTCGATTCGATGAAGATCGACAGCAGCGCCTGCACCACCTTGCTGGCGTTCTGCGGCGAATCCGCGCGGTAGGTGATGCTGTAGAGATTCTGGCCACCTGCGGCCCGGAATTGGATGTCCTTGTTGAGCGTGCGGATCAGTTCCTCGCGCTGCCCGGGTCGGGTCGTGCGGTGATCGAGGTCCGCCATCGACACGACCTTCTCCAGGTTCGGGAAGCTGATGAGGGTCTTGGCCATCATCGAGACCTGCGTGTCCATGTTCGGCTGGACGACGAGGCCCTGCATCAGCGGCTTGAGGATTGATTGCGTGTCGACGTACACACGCGCGCTGGCTTCGTAGCGGGCGGGCAGCGCCATCACTGTGGCGGCGCCAACGACGCCCGTGACCACCCCAGCCGCCAGCGCTGACCAGCGGAAGCGCCACAGGCCAAGGAGCATCGGCCGTCTCGTTGTGAACAGGTCCAGCATCAGGTTGGCGCTCAGAAAAGGCCTTCGGGAATCATGATCACGTCGCCCGGAAGCACCTCGACGTTCGCGCTGACGTCGCCGCCCTTGAGCAGGTCCTTGAGCCGGATGCTGTACTGGCGATTCCCCTCGGCTTGCCGGATCAGGACGGCGCGATTGCCGGCTGCGAACTCGGTGATGCCGCCCACCGTGATCATCACGTCCAGCAGCGTCATGTTCTGGCGGTAGGGCAAGGCCGCCGGACGTGCCGCCTGTCCCACGACGCGGACCTGTTCGGTCGAGTTGCCGACGAAGCTGGTCACCAGTACCGTGACCGACGGATCGCGGATGTATTTGACCAGGCGCGCCTCAATCTCGCGTGCCAGGTCTGCAGGGTTTTTTCCGACCGCCTGCAGGTCCTCGATCAGCGGGGTTGTGATCTTGCCGTCCGGGCGCACCGGCACCTTGGCGGACAGCTCCGGATTGCGCCAGACGTTGATCTCGAGCTGGTCGCCCGGGCCGATCTGGTAGCGGTAGCCCGCACTGGCAGCCTTCTGGGGCGCCGGCGGCAGGCTTCCAGACGCGCAGCCCGAGAGCAGAACCACCGTCGCGACGAGCGCGAGGCTGAATTGACGCAGCAACATCCCGATACTCCCAATGCGGCGGGTGCAAGACGCCCTTCTAACCGACGTGATCGCAGGATCACGGTATGTCAACCGGTGGAGGGTGCCCGTTCAACGAGGATTGTCGGACGCTTGGGTCCGACGGGCGCGGTACTAATTCACCTGGAACGTGTCATGCCCGTGGCGCCTGCACCACTCGAAGTCGCGACGTCGTGCACGATCCAGGAGCGCTCGCTTGCGGCGAGCGCGCGGGCGTCATACGGATGCCGGTCGAAGGGGTAGAACGCACGGATGCGCTGAACGTAGGAGAGTGTTTCGGCGTAGGGCGGCACGCCGCGAAAGCGGTCGACTGCGCCCTCGCCGGCGTTGTAGGCGGCCAGCGTCAGCGTCACGTCGCCGCGGTAGTACGCGAGCAGCCAGCGCACGTAGGCCATGCCCCCCTTGAGGTTCTCCATCGGATCGAACGCGTTCTCCACCGAGAAGCGTCGTGCCGTGTCGGGGATCAGCTGCATGAGGCCCTGTGCGTTTTTCGGCGACAGCGCCGCGGCGTCGAAGTTCGACTCCGCGCGCACGATCGCCAGCACCAGGCGCGGATCGAGGTGGAATGCGCGGGCATGCTGCAAGACCATCGCGACGATGCGGCGCTGCTCGGCGGGGGCCGGCGTCGTGCGGAACTGTACCGGCCGGTCGATGACCGCGGAAGGCGCGGGCAGGGCGGGCGGTGTGGCGGCGCGCTGGCGCGCGCGCAGCGCATCGAGCGTGGTCACGCCCAGTCGCGACAGACACGGGGCTGGCACTTCCGGCAGCGAACCGACTGCGCGCGAGGCGCCGGCGGCACGGCTGTCGCCGAGGGCCCCGGCCCACTTGAAGAGCGTCGCCGCGACGGCCTCGTCGGCGGCCACGCCGCGGCCCTTGAAGTAGAGCCAGCCGAGCCGCTGCACCGCTTCGGGATGTCCGCGCGCGGCGGCCCGGCAGTACAGGTCGCGTGCCTTGTCGAGGTCTTGCGACGGCGGCTCGGAAAGATCGAAGTACTTGCCGAGCTCGGTGAGGCGTACCGCCTCCGACAGGGACGGTGCCGCCGCGGGGATGAGTGTGCCCGCATCGACGGTGACGACAGTGGGCGGCGGGGCCGCGGTGATGCCGCCGTCGTCCGCCCAGGCGCCGCCCGCCGCCAGCGCGAGGCACAGCGGCAGATGCGCAAGACAGCGGGGAACGCGCCGCACGCGAACGCGTGCGCACCGCGCGCCGGGGAGGTCTAAGACCATCGTGCCGGGAAACGCTTCAGCCAGGGAGTGCCGAGTGTAGGGCGGCCATTCTGCAGCGAGAAGGAACGATTCGTGGGTTCGCGGACTCACTCGGCGCCGGCCCGAGGACCGTTCGAGCGTGGCCAACCGCTCTTCGCTCGGTGCGCGACCTCTCAGCGTGTGGCGGGCGTCGCGACCGAAGCAGCGTAGGCGGCGAGTTCGGTGTCGCCAGGCAGCGCCCGCAACCCCTCGCGAAGCGCGGCCGTCGCCTCGTCGGCTCGGCCTGCATCGCGTAGCGCACTGTGCAGTCGGGCGGAAAGCCAGGCGGTGCGCCGGATCGCGATCGCGTCGCGCCAGGCAGCGGCCGCGTCGAGCCAGCGCCGCTCGGAGGCGGCCAGGTCGGCCTCGAGCGCTGCGCCGATCGGGTTCATGGGAGCCTGCCTGCGCAGCAGGCGCGCCATACGCTCGGTGTCGCCGCGCCGCGCCGTGCCCAAGGTCGAGACAACGCGCGCAGTCAGCCGCGTCGCCGCGTCCGCATCGAGCTCGCCGGCGAGCCTGAGCGCGGCGATCGCGCCTTCCCCGTCGCCGGCGACGGCCCGCACCGCGCCGACCTGCATCTGCAGGCCGACGGAGCGTGGCTCGAGGCGGACACGGCGCTCCAGCACCTCGAGGGCCTGCTGGGCCTGGTCGGAGCGCAGCAGGGCCTCCGCCATCAAGTCGAGCAGCCGCGGGTCGCTGCCGTGGCGCACGGCGGCGGCTTGCAGCGGCGCGAGCGCCTGCGTGGGCCCGCCGGCCTTCAGGCGCTCGGCCGCGAGCGCGAGCGCGGGTTCGAGCGCTGTCGGATCCGCGGCGTGCGCCCGCTGCAGCAGCGCCGAGGACTCGTCGTGGCGGCCGGCCTGCGTCGCGATCCTCGCGAGGGCGCTGAGTGCGGCGACATTGCGCGGGTCCTTCTTTAGCACGCCCTCGAAGCGCCGGCGGGCCTGATCGGCGCGGCCCTCGGCCAGGTCGAGCTGCGCGTGGTTCGCCGCAGCCGCGAAGAAGGCGGCGTCGAGGGCGAGCGCACGGTCGAACGCGGCTCGCGCGCCCGCCACGTCGCCGCGGCCGAGCAGGACCGTGCCGCGCAGGTTGTGGCCGAGCGGCGCCCCGGGCTCTTTTGCGATCATCCGGTCGACCGCCGCCTGCGCCAGGCCGAATTGACCGGCGCGCAGCCGCGCGGTGACCAGCGCGAGGTCGGCGCGGGTCGAGCCGCGCTCGCGCTCGGCGGCCTGCTCGAGGGCCTCGAAGCCGGCCGCCTGCTGGCCGGCGCTCAGCCGCGCGAGGCCCAGACCGGTGAGTCGTGTCGGATCATCGGGGTCGATGCGGCTGGCCTGCTCGAAGTAGGTGGTGGCGGCGGCCAGGTCGCCGGTGCGCAGCGCCGCCTCGCCGGCGATGCCGAGCAGGGGCGCATCCGGCACGCCGCGGGCGAGGGCCGCGTCGGCCGTCGCTCGAGCGCGGGCCGGCTCGTCGCGGCGCAACTGCGTGGCCGCCAGCAGGCGCGCGCCCTGCAGCGAGCCGGGGGCCTCGTCGAGCAGGTGGTGGGCATAGCGCTCGGCCTGTTCGAGCGCGCCCTCGCGCAGCGCGACCGTCGCGGCGAGCGCCACGGCCGGCAGGAAGTCCGGGTTGGTGGCGAGGATGCGCTGCGCGCCGTCGCGGGCGGCTTGCAGCCGGCCCTCGTTCAGGTCGATCCGGGCGCGCAGGTGCAGCGCGGCCGGCTGCCCGGGCGCGAGACGCTCGAGCACGACCAAATGTGAACGCGCGTCCTCGTTGGCACCCAGGTCGATCAGCAGCGACACCAGTCGCGTGCGCGCCAGCGGCGCCTCGACGTCGCTGTCCACGGCGCGCTCGAGCGCTTGGCGAGCGACTGCGGTATCGCCTCGGGCGAGCGCGAGCTCGCCCTTGAGCGTCCAGGCCTCGGGCTGCGAGGGCTTGTTCGAGAGGATCGCGTCGAGCCCGGCGAGGGCGCCGACGGTGTCCCCGCGCTCGGCCTGCAGGCGCAGCAGGGCCACGCTCGCGAGCACGTTCCCGGGATCGTCCGCGAGCGCGGCCTGCCAGTCCTGCTCGGCCTGCGCAGGCTGGCCGAGCGTCTCGTGCGCCCGCCCGCACCAGTACGCGAGCGTGCCCCGTGCGGCCGGCGATTCGAGCCGTGCGGTCTCGCAGGCCGCGAGCGCGCCGGCGGCATCGCCCGCCATCACCCGTGCGGCGACCAAGCCGGGCAGCGCACGCTCGGGCCGCGCACCGAGCTCCAGCGCGCGCTGCCACTCCTTTGCGGCCGACGGCGCGTCGTGGCGGGTCGCGTGTAGGGCGGCGAGCAACAATCGCGCCTCGAGCGAGTCCGGCGTACGGCGCAGCAGCACCTTCAGGTGCCGCTCGGCCTTGGCATCGTCGCGTGCGTCGCGAGCGGCCTTCGCACGGGCCAGCAGCCGTTCGGGCGACTCGCTGCAGCCGGACAGCATGGCGAGCGCCAGCACCGCGGCCGTTGCCAGCCGGACGGCGGCGCCACGCGCGGCGACGGCTTCCGGGATATCGGCGCGCGTCGCGCGGATGGCCGTGACGGCGCGGGCGGGCATCGCGGGTGTCGGATCAGCGCAGGCCGAAGCGCCGCAGCAGGTCGTAGAGCGTCGGGCGGCTCACGCCCAGCAGCTCCGCGGCCCGCACGATGTTGCCGTCGCTGCGGGCCATTGCGTTGAGCACAGCGTGCCGCTCAACCTCGTCGCGCAGGCGCCGCAGGTTCAACAGCTGCGGGTCCTCGGCCGGCGCCAGGCCGAGGTCCTCGGCGGCGATCGTGCGCTCCTGCGCCATGATCACCGCGCGCTTGATCGCATTCTCCAGCTCGCGGACGTTGCCCGGCCAGCGGTGGGCGGCGATCGCATCGAGCGCGTCCTCGCGCAGCACCATCCGCTCGCGGCCGTTCTGCTTGCCGAAGCGCTGCACGAAGGCGTGGGCGAGTAGCGCGGCGTCGCCGCCCCGGTCGCGCAGCGGCGCAATGGTCAGCACGATTTCGGTGAGTCGATAGAACAGGTCCTCGCGGAAGCTGCCCTGCTCGATACGCTCGCGCAGGTTGCGGTGCGTCGCGCAGACCACCCGAACGTCGACCGGGATCTCGGCTCGACCGCCGATCCGCTCGATGACGCGCTCCTGCAGGAATCGCAGCAGCTTGGCTTGCAGCGGCATCGGCAGATCGCCGATCTCGTCGAGGAACAGCGTGCCGCCGTCGGCGAGCTCGACCTTGCCTGGGGTCGACTTGACCGCGCCGGTGAAGGCGCCGCGCTCGTGGCCGAACAGCTCCGACTCGAGCAGCGCGTCGGGAATGGCCGCGCAGTTGATCGCAACAAATCGAGCGGCGCGGCGTGGCGAGCCCTCGTGCAGCGCACGCGCGAGGAGCTCCTTTCCGGTGCCGGATTCGCCGATCAGGGCGACGCTCGCCTGCGTGGGCGCGAGCTTCTCGATCTGTCTGCAGAGCTTGATCATGCCGGGGTCGCGTGTCAGCAGCCCGGCCACGGTATCGCCGCCGCGGCTCTCGAGCAGCTGGGCGTGCTCGCGCTCCAGGGCGGCGAGCCTGTACGCACGGGCGATCGTCAGCCCGAGCGTCTCGGCATCGAACGGTTTTTCGAAGAAATCGTAGGCGCCCATGCCGATCGCCCGGACCGCGTTGGCGCGATCATCCTGACCGGTGAGCGCGATCACCTTGGTCGCCGGCGCGAGCGACAGGAGCTCACCGAGCAGCCGGAAGCCCTCATCGGCCGAGTCCGGATGGGGCGGCAGCCCGAGGTCGAGCGTCACCACCGCGGGCTCGGTACGGCGCAGCGCGGCGATCGCGCTGTCACGGTCCTCGGCGAACACCACCTCGTAGTCGTCGAAGCTCCAGCGCATCTGCTTGCGCAGGCCAGGATCGTCCTCGACGACGAGTAGGACGGGGCGCTCGGCGTCCATCATCCGTCCTGCAGCGCCGGTGCGCGCAGACCGACCAGCGGCAGGCGCACGGTCACCGTGGTGCCCGCCTCGGGTGTGCTGCGCACGTCCACGCGGCCGCCCACCTCGCGCAGGTACTCGCGGCACTCGAAGCTGCCCAGGCCCAGCCCGTGGCCCTTGGTCGAGGCGAACGGGCGAAAGAGACGGGTCTCGATGAAGGTCTCGCTCATGCCATGGCCGGTGTCGGCGACCTCGACGAGTGCGTGATCGCCGTCGCGCCGCGCACGCACGCTGACGCGACCTTCGGGCGGGGTTGCCTCGATTGCGTTCTGCAGCAGGTGGCCGAAGACGCGCTCGAGCCGCTCGGGGTCCGCGAGCACGTGCCGTCCGAGCAGCTCGGCATCCATCGGCTCGAGCGCGGGCGCGGGCCGCCGGCCGTGGCACGTGTGTACCACCGCCTCGAGCGCGGCCGCGATCGGCACGTCGGTGCGCCGGGGCTGCGTGCGGGCGCCGCCACCGAGCTGCCGGGTCAGGCCCTGCATCCGGTCGACCACGTTGGCCACCGTCTCCAGCATGTCGCGCTGGAACTCCGGGTCGGCCTGGTGGCGTGAGGCGTTGCGCAGCAGCAGCGAGAGCTGCGCAACGAGGTTCTTCAGGTCGTGCACGACGAAGGCAGACATCCGGTTGAACGACTCGAAACGCCCGGCCTGCGCGAGCCGTTCACCCGCCTCACGCAGCGCCAGGTAGCCGGCGATCTGGCGGCCTGCGGCCTTGAGGATGTCGCGGACCTCCCAGTCGACGGGCGCCGCGGCGCGCGGCCGCGTGAGGACAGCAACCGCAGCCAGCGTGTCCTGCCCGAGCAGCGGCACGAGCAGCCAGGCGCCCGGGTCGCCGGCCACCTGCGTGGGCAGCGCGAGGCCGTCATAGCGGACCGGTGTGCGCCGCCATTCGTCGATGTCGATGATCCATGCGCGTGTGCGCAGCCAGGCGAGCACGGGCTCGTCGGCGCGCAGCGGCCCCGGCCGGGCGTCGCCGAGGTGGGCGTCGCGCACGAAGTCGCCGTCGGCCGACTGCACCCACAGCGTGCCGCCCGGGCTGTCGACCAGGTCGCACAGCGCGCGCAGCGCCCGCGCGCCCAAGCCGTCCGCGGCGCCGATGCCGGCCTCAGCGCCGGGTGCAGAGACGATCCGCGTCAGCCGAAGCCACTCGTCGCGGTAGTCGTAGCGGTAGGAGAAGAAGTGCTTCGCCACCCAGACCCGCAGCCGTGCGCGCAGCCCGTTCGAGGACAGCATCGCGCCCGCGGCGATCGCCGCGCAAAAGGGCAGCAGCGCCTGCAGCACCCCGGCCCACTGCGGCCCGGCGACGCGCGCCGCCCAGCCGAGCACCGCGAAGGCGAGTACAAATCCCACCGATCCGACCAGCGCCGTCCCGTGGAACACCAGCTCGCGCGAGAGCTTGATCTTGAGCTGCCAGTCACGGTTGCGGGCCGCCGCGATCGCCACCAGCGGTACCAGCAGCGCGTGCGCGAAACCGCGCGCAGCCCACGCGCCCGCGTCCGCCGTGCCGGTGCGTAGCGTGTCGGCGATCAGCACGATGTCGAAGGCAAACGATGCGGCCAGTGCCAGGCACAGCGGCTTGACCGCCCACCGGTGGGCCACATCGGTGTTCATGTACACCTGCTCGACGCAGACGAGCGCGAGCATCGCTGCCAGCAGCCCTGCCAATCCCGGTTGCGCGGCGTCTGCGCCGAAGGCGTTGCCTTGGAACGATGCCAGCGCAAGCGCTACCGCGAGCGCGGGCACGATGTAAGGGTGGCGCTGCCGCGGCCGTTGCGGGATGTCGGCAGCGCGCGGCGCGCGCGGCGGGCCGGGGCGCACGGCTTTCACGCCGTCGCGCAACAGCGCCAGCAGCATCAGCGTCCAGGTCAGCGGGCGCAGCGCCTCGGCAAGTGCCGCGCCGATCGGCATCGGTTCGCCCGGGATGCCCGGCCAGGCTGCCAGCGCAAACGCCCAGCCCGCCTCGAGCACGGCGGCCGCGAGCAGCCAGCGGCCCGCGCCGTGGCCGGCGCCGCGTGCTCCGAGCAGCACCGCCAGCCCAAGCCACGCGGTCGCTGCGAGCGCGTACCCGGCGAAGCCGACCTGCGGCGGGGCGATCAGCGCGCTCCCTTGCCCAGCACCACGACCTGCAGCGTTTCGACGAGGATCAGCAGGTCGAGGAAGAGCGAATGGTTCTTCACGTAGTAGAGGTCGTACTGCAGCTTCGCCAGGCCGTCCTCGATCGACGCGCCATACGGATGACGAACCTGCGACCAGCCTGTGATGCCCGGCTTGACCGAATGCCGGACCTGGTAGAACGGGATCCGTTCGGTGAGCTGCTCGACGAAGAACGGCCGCTCCGGACGCGGCCCGACGAAGCTCATGTGACCGTTGAACACGTTCCAGAGCTGCGGCAGCTCGTCGATCCGCGTCTTGCGCAGCAAGGCGCCCACCCGGGTGATCCGCGAGTCGTTGACGCCCGCCCAGCGAGGCGTGCCGTCGGCCTCGGCGTCGACCCGCATGGTGCGCAGCTTGACGATGTTGAAGTGCCGGCCGGCCTCGCCGACCCGCTCCTGCCGATAGAAAACGCCGCCACGGCTCTCCAGCGCGACGGCAATCATCGCCAGAACGATCACCGGCAGTGTCACCAGCAGCAACGCCAGGCTCACCAGCAGGTCGAACAAGCGCTTGACCACGTCGCGCGCCAGGCCTTGGTCGAATCCGTCGCCGAAGATCATCCAGCTCGCCCGCATCGTGTCGATGCGCAGCACGCCGTGCTCGCGCTCGTAGAACGACTGCAGGCCCATCACCCGGACGCCGCGCAGCTTGCAGTCGAGCAGTTGACGCAGCGGCAGCACGCCGCCGCGGCGCTCGCGGACGGCGACGACCACCTCGGAGACCCTGAGCTCGCCTACGGTGCGCAGCAGCGCATCGTGGTTCAGCGGCCGTTCGCGGCCCTCGGCGTCGCGGTCGGTCATCACCGGGTACAGCCCGGCGTACTGCACCGAGTGCCGCTGCGTCGGCTGGTGCAGATGCTCGATGACCTCCTCGGCCTCGGTGCCGTTGCCCAACACCATGACGCGTCGCTTGGGCAGGCCGACGTCGGTCAGGCGGAAAAACACCACGCGGATCATCAGTACGCTGCACAGCGCGAGCACCGAGCTCCACGCGAGCACACCACGGCCGATGTAGGTCTCGGGGACCAGGTAGAACACCAGGCTGATCACCAGCAGCGACAGGCCATAGGCGATCAGCACCCGGTGCACGGTGGTGCGGAAGGGCTCGGCGTGTGTCTGGTAGAGGCCCAGCGCCGACATCGCCATCAGCATCACGAAGGTGAAGGCCGCGGCCTCGAGCAGCGGGGACTGTCCGCCGGGCTCGGCCATGCGCAACTCGAACCCCAGCACTACCGACTGGAAGAGCACGAGCGCCTCGAGCCCCGAGAGCATCAGGAGTCGGATCGACAGATAGTGGTTGAAGAATCGGACCATGGCGCGACGATGCTCGCCCGCGCGCCCGCTTCTCCCGAAGGAACTACCGCACGACCGGACGTCATGGACGGCCCGCCGGCTGCGTCCGTGGCAAGGCCGCGTCAGTCGCGCCCGCGCGCCGGAGACATCGGGTCGTGCCGGAAGTACCCGACGAAGCATGCATACAGCGCCGGATAGGCCTCGGCGAGCGGGCCGGGCTCGACAAAAAAGGCCTCGGCGGCAACCGCGAAGAACTCCGCTTCGTCGGTGGCGGCATAGGGGTCGAGTGGAAGCCGGGCGTACCAGACGTCGGCCTCCTCGCCTTCCGGGTCCATGTCCGGCGGCAGGCCGTGCTCGAGCGCCTCGAGCGCGTCGACGAAGGCATGGTAGGCCGCATGCAGCGTGTCGAGCCAGTGGGCGCGGGCCGCGCGCGGCATCGGCGGGCAGCCGTCGGCCTCGCCGTCGGCTAGGTCGAGCTTGTGGGCAAATTCGTGGATCACGACGTTGGCCGTAGGCGTGCGCGTTGTGCCTGCGACGTCGTCCCAGGACAGCACCACCGGGCCCCCGTCCATCGCCTCGCCGGCCAGCACGTCGTCGAACTCGTGGACGAGGCCGTCGTCGTCGGTGACCTTTCGGCGCACGGCGAAGGCCGAGGGGTAGACCACGATCTCGACGAAGTCGTCGTACGGATCCAGGCCAATGTGCAGCACCGGCAGGCAGGCCTGAGCTGCGATCGTCAAGCGCATCGAATCGTCGGGCACCAGGCCGTGGGTGCCGCTGAAGGTCTTGCCGGACAGGAAGGCAGCGATGAGTGCTCGCATGCGGGCCGACTCGGCATCGTCGAGCGCGCGCAGGTAGGGCAGCGACGCCTGTAGCGACTGCCAGGCGGCGGCGTCGATCGCGAGGGCGCGGCGGGGGCCTAGGGGCCAGATCATTGCAGCGGCGGGGACGGGAGCATGAGTGGAGGGCGGGACGGACCGGCGGCCGCGCGCAGACCCCGAAGCCCGCGGGCCGAGTACGCGCGCCCCCTATAATGCCTACGATTTCGCGCCGGCCCCGTAGGGCCCGAGTCGCCGCCATGGCTACCCCAGACCCCGCCCCCCACGCTGCCGAACCGGCAACCGCCGGCGCCGCCCCGCTCCTGGGCGGCAGCGCCGTGTCCGAGGCGCTCGAGCTCGCCGAGGCGCGCCTGGGCGGGGCAGTGGGCGGCAGTGGCGAGCCCATCGTCGCCCATGCGCGGGGTACGCTCGCGATCCTCGAGGCCCTCAACGTCGACGAGCCGACCCGGGTGGCGGCCGTGCTGTTCGGCGTGGGCGACGCGGTGCCGCTCGACAAGATTGTCGCCCGCTGGGGCGACGAGGTGGGCACACTGGTCGACGGTATGCGGCAGATGCTGCGCCTGAAAGACCTGACCCTGCGCGCGAACGCCTCGAGTTCGGGCGTGCAGCTCGAGACGCTGCGCCGGATGACGCTGGCGATGGCGAGCGACATCCGGGTCGTGCTGCTGCGGCTCGCCTCGCGGCTGCAGTCGCTGCGCTGGCATGCCGAGAGTCGGCATGCGCCCGAGGCCGGCATCGCCCATGAGACGCTCGAGGTGCTGGCGCCGCTGGCCAACCGGCTGGGCCTGGGCCAGCTCAAGTGGGAGCTCGAGGATTTGGCGTTCCGCTTCCTCGAGCCCGATCTCTACAAGGGCATCGCGCGCCAGCTCGAGGAGCGGCGCGTCGAGCGCGAAGGTTTCGTGCGGGCCGCCGTAGAGCGCCTGCGCGAGGCGCTGCACGCCCAGGGCCTCACCGCCGAGGTCTCCGGCCGGCCCAAGCACATCCACAGCATCTACCACAAGATGCGAACCAAGGGGCTGTCCTTCTCCGAGGTCCAGGACCTGAGGGCATTCCGCGTGCTGGTCGACGACGCGAAGGATTGCTACACGGTGCTCGGCATCGTCCACCAGATCTGGCCGCCGATCCCGCGCGAGTTCGACGACTACATCTCGCGGCCCAAGGCCAACGGCTACCAGTCGCTGCACACGGTGGTCATCGCCGAGGACGAGCGGCCGCTCGAGGTCCAGATCCGGACCCGAGACATGCACCGGCACGCCGAGTTCGGCATCGCCTCGCACTGGCGCTACAAGGAGTCCTCCGTCGGACTGGCCGGCAGCCCGGCGTCCGGCGCCGTGCGCCGCACCAAGGGTCGTGCCGTCGACGGCGGCAAGCCGGCGGGCGCCCAGGAAGAGCGCGTCGAATGGATGCGCCAGCTGCTGATGTGGCAGCAGGAGGTCGGCGCGACGCTGGGCGGGCGCATCGCCACCGGCACCGGCGAGGACGCCGACCGCATCTACCTGCTGACGCCCCAGGCGCGCGTGGTCGAGCTGCCGGCGGGGTCCACGCCGGTCGACTTCGCCTATCACGTGCATACGCTGCTCGGTCACCGCTGCCGCGGCGCGCGGGTCGACGGGCAGATGGTTCCGCTCAACACGGCGCTGCGCAACGGCCAGACGGTCGAGATCGTCGCGGCCCGGGCGGGCAGCGGCTCGGAGGGGCCGTCGCGCGACTGGCTGAACATGCAGCTCGGGTACGTGCGCAGCCCGCGGGCGCGCGCCAAAGTTCGCCAGTGGTTCAACGCGCTCGAGCTCGAGCACGACGTGTCCGCCGGCCGCGACAAGGTCGAGAAGATGCTGCAGCGCGAGGGCCGCACGGCGCTCGCCCACGAGGAGCTGGCCCGCCGCCTCGGGTTCCCGCGCCCCGAAGAGCTGTTCTTCGCGGTCGGCCGCGACGAGCTCGGGCCGCGGATGCTCGAGGAGGCGATCCGCGCCGGCTCCGAAGCCGCCCGCGGGCCGTCGGACGTCGCACGCGCCGCGGCCGCCGACGGCGCGGCCGCGCTGCAGGCCGACGGCGCGGCGCTGCGCGGTGTGCGCGGCTCGCGCCGCGACTCAGGGGCCGGCAGCGGCGTGCTGGTGGTCGGCGTCGACTTCCTGATGACCCAGCTCGCGCGGTGCTGCCGGCCCGCACCGCCCGATCGCATCGTCGGGTTCGTTACCCGCGGCCACGGCGTGTCGGTCCACCGTGCAGGCTGCCGCAGCTTCGCCGACATGGCGCGGCGCGCGCCCGAGCGGGTGCTCGAGACCGCCTGGGGCGACGGGGAGTCTGCCGGCGCGCCTGCTAAGGGGGCGGCTCCGCGCGCCGCCTACCCGGTGGACGTGGTGCTGCGTGCACGCGATCGCCAGGG
The DNA here is from genome assembly GCA_044368415.1 of Burkholderiaceae bacterium. Taxonomy (GTDB): domain Bacteria; phylum Pseudomonadota; class Gammaproteobacteria; order Burkholderiales; family Burkholderiaceae_E; genus UBA4615. The sequence goes on along the minus strand of JBIPLJ010000008.1, from coordinate 44,308 downwards.
CCTGCTGCGCGACGTCTCCGATGTCTTCGCCCGCGACCGTCTGAACGTCGTCGCGGTCCAGACGCTCAGCCGCGTCGGCGTGGCGCAGATGCAGTTCACCGTCGAGGTGCCGTCGGTCCCGCAGCTGGATCGGACCCTGATCGCGGTCCGAGATGTCGAAGGTGTGATCGAGTGCCGCCGGCGCTGAGCGCACCCATGGCAGGATCAGCCTGACGGGGGGAGCGCACCGCGCGCCGTTTGTCGGTGCCCGCAACGCGAACGGATGCCGGCAGGCGCCCCGCCGTGATCCCGTTCACCGGCGCCACAGTATGCTGCGCCGAAACCATTCATCGAGCATTCGGGACCATGACCACTGTCGCTGTGATCGGCCTGGGCTATGTCGGCCTGCCACTGGCCGTCGAGTTCGGGCGCGTCTTCGACACCATCGGCTTCGACCTCTCCGCGGAGAAGGTTGCACGGATCGCCGCCCGCGTCGACACCACCGGGGAGGTGAGCCCGGAGCAGTTCGCCGCCGCGACCCGCCTGAGGGTCACCGCCGACCCGGCTGCGCTGCTCGACGCCGACTGCATCGTCGTCGCCGTGCCCACGCCGGTCGACGAGGCCCATCAGCCCGACTTCGGGCCGCTGATCTCGGCGAGCCGCTTCGTCGGCGCGAACCTCAAGGCCGGCGCGCTCGTCGTCTACGAGTCTACGGTCTACCCGGGTGCGACCGAGGAGGTCTGCGTGCCGGTGCTCGAGGCGGCGAGCGGCAAGCGCTGGAAGAAGGACTTCTTCGTCGGCTATTCGCCCGAGCGCATCAACCCGGGCGACCGCGAGCACACGCTCACGCGCATCGTCAAGGTCGTCGCCGGCGACTCCGAGCAGACGCTCGGCCGAGTCGCTGCGCTCTACGAGGCGGTGGTCACCGCGGGCGTTCACCGTGCCAGCAGCATCAAGGTCGCCGAGGCCGCCAAGGTGATCGAGAACACGCAGCGCGACCTGAACATCGCGCTGATGAACGAGCTCGCGATCATCTTCGAGCGCGTCGGCATCGACACCGCCGAGGTGCTCAAGGCCGCCGGCACCAAGTGGAACTTCCTGCCGTTCCGGCCCGGCCTGGTCGGCGGGCACTGCATCGGCGTCGATCCGTACTACCTGACCCGCAAGGCCGAGATGCTCGGCTATCACCCGCAGGTGATTCTCGCCGGCCGCCGGATCAACGACGGCATGGGCAAGTTCGTTGCCGAGCAGGTGGTCAAGCGGTTGATCCAGGAGGCGCAGCCAGTGTCGAACCAGGTGGCGATCGTACTGGGCCTGACCTTCAAGGAGGACGTGCCGGACCTGCGCAACTCGAAGGTCGTCGACATCGTCCACGAGCTGCAATCGTACGGCATGAAGGTACACGTCCACGACCCGATCGCCGAGTCCGCAGACGCGCAGGACGAGTACGGCATCGAGCTCACGCGCTGGGAGGACCTGCCGCCGGCGAGGGCCGTGATCGCCGCGGTCGCACACAAGGCCTACCGGGCGATGCCGCTCGATGCGCTGACCGCGCGCCTGACCCGCGGCGGCGTGTTCGCCGACATCAAGAGCGCACACGACCGCGCCGCGCTTGAGAAGCTCGGCTACTCGGTATGGCGGCTATGAACCCGGGCGCCTCGCCGGCCGAGCTGCTGCGCGGGCTGCCGGCGTCGCGCTGGCTGGTCACCGGGGCGGCCGGCTTCATCGGCTCGCACCTGGTCGAGACGCTGCTGAGTCACGGCCAGCAGGTCGTCGGCCTCGACGATTTCTCGACCGGCTCGCGGCGCAACCTCGAGGACGTCCGTGCGACGGTCGGCGAGGCGGCCTGGGCCGGCTTCGAGCTGGTCGACGGCGACGTCTGCGATCCGAACGCCTGCGCGCAGGCGCTGCGCGGCGTGGCCCACGTGCTGCACCAGGCCGCCCTCGGATCGGTGCCGCGCTCTATCGAGCATCCGATGCGCACCTTCCGTGCGAACGCAACCGGCTTCGCCGAACTGCTCAGCGCGGCGCGCGAGGCCGGACTGCGCCGCCTGGTCTACGCGTCCTCGAGCTCGGTGTACGGCGACCATCCGGCGCTGCCGAAGGTCGAGTCGGCGACCGGTCAGCCGCTGTCGCCGTACGCGGCGACCAAGGCGATCGACGAGCTGCTCGCGGCCACCTGGGCGCGGACCTACGGCATGGAATGCGCCGGGCTGCGCTACTTCAACGTGTTCGGCCCGCGCCAGGATCCCGAGGGCGCCTACGCGGCAGTCGTGCCGCGCTGGGCGCGTGCGCTGCTACGCGGCGAGACCCTCTGGGTGAACGGCGACGGCAGCACCTCGCGCGACTTCTGCTACGTGGCCAATGTCGTGCAGGCGAACCTGCGCGCCGCGCTCGCCCCGGAGATCCCCGGCGGCCACCAGGTCTTTAACGTTGCGGTTGGGGCGCGCACCACGCTGGTCGAGATGGCCGAGGCGATGCGCACGGCCCTGGCGCGCAGGCTCGGCCGCGAGGTTCCGGCGACGCTCGAGCACCGGTCGTTCCGAGACGGCGACATCCGCCACTCGCTCGCCGACATTTCGAAGGCGCACACGATGCTCGGCTACGTGCCGACCCACGACGTGGCCGACGGTCTGAAGGCCACCATGGCTTGGTACGCCGCGCGCGACGCGGGTCCGGCGGCTGGAGCGTGAACTGGATGCGGCCGACGGCCGCGTCCGGTCCGCGCGCCGGAGCCTGACTGCGCTCAGCCCGCTGGGCGGGGCGCCGACTTCGGCCTGAACGTCTTGCAGACCGCCTCGTGCGTGTCCACGAACGGCGCGCCGATCAGGTCCAGGCAGTAGGGGACCGCTGCGAAGATGCCTGCCACCGTCGAGCGTCCCTCGGCGTCGCGCAGGCCCTCGAGCGTCTCCTGGATCGACTTCGGCTGGCCGGGCAGATTGACGATCAGCGCCCCGCCGCGGATCACCGCGACTTGGCGCGACAGGATCGCGGTGGGCACGAAGTTCAGGCTGATCTGGCGCATCCGCTCGCCGAACCCGGGCATCTCCTTGTCGGCGATGGCGAGCGTCGCCTCGGGCGTGACGTCGCGTCGCGCCGGGCCGGTGCCGCCGGTGGTGAGCACCAGGTGGCAGCCGGCGACGTCGATAAGCTCCACGAGCGTGCGCTCGATGACGGGCCGCTCGTCCGGGATCAGCCGCGTCTCGGCGACCCAGGGCGAAGCGAGCGCCCCGCCGAGCCAGTCCTGCAGCGCCGGGATGCCGGCGTCGTCGTAGACGCCGCCCGAGGCGCGGTCCGAGATCGAGACGAGCCCGATGCGCAGCGGGTTCGACTCGGTGGCGGCGACGGGCAGATCAGGCATCGGAGGCGGGCAGGTCGGAGTTGTGGTCCGGGTCGGCAGCGGGCGGGGCGGCATCGGCGAGCAATACGTCGCGCAGTTCGCGGTACAGCTCGCGATAGTGGCGGCCGCGCTGCTGCTTGGCGTGCTCGGCCCGCGCCGAGCGCACCAGCGGATGCAGCGTGCGCGCCGCCGCCGGATAGCGGGCGGTGAAGTCGGCGACGCGGTCGGGCGACTCGAGCAGCGCGTCGCGCCAGCGCTCGGCGGCATGCATCACCGCGGTCTCGAGGCGGTGGCCGGCGTCGTCGAGGTCGAGCTTCGAGAGGATCGCGTCGGCGTCGGTATGGCGCATCAGCTTGCCGACGTACTGCAGCTGGCGGCGCCGTCCTTCGCGGGCGGTGATCTTGCGGGCCATGACGATCGCGTCGACGAGGTCCGACGGCAGCTCGAGGCGCTCGAGTTGCGACGGCGGGAGGTCGACGAGGCGCTCACCGAGGTCCTGCAGCATGTGCATCTCGCGCTTGCGCTGCGACTTGCTCGGACCGTCGTAGGGCGCGTCTTCGTCGCGGCCGTGGATCACCGGCGGCGGCGCGGGCGGGGCGGGCGGGGGGGAGGGCGGGGCTTTCATCGGGCCTTGCTATGATAGCCCGACCCCATCCGATCCTGGTTCGCCCGATGTTTGATCACAGCCGCGCACGTTTCGAGGAACTCGCCCGTTCGGTGCTCGACCGGGCCGCCCGGCTCGGCGCGACCGCGGCCTCTGCCGACGTGTCCGAGAGTGCCGGCCTGTCGGTCAACGTCCGCAAGGGCCGTGTCGAGACCATCGAGCAGACCCGCGACAAAGGCCTCGGGGTCACGGTGCACCTCGGCACGCGCCGCGGCCATGCCAGCACCAGTGACTTCGGCGAGCGGGCCATCGACCAGACCGTACGCGCCGCCTTCGAGATCGCCCGCTTCACCGGCGAAGACCCGTTCGCCGGCCTGCCTGATCCGGACACCATCGTCCGCGACCCCAAAGACCTCGACCTCTTCCACCCGTGGACCATCGAGGCCGCCGAGGCGATCGAAATCGCGCGTGAGATGGAGGGCGCGGCCTTCGCGACCGACCGCGCGATTGTCAACTCCGAGGGTGCGAGCGTCTCGCTCGGCCACGGCCACTTCGTGTCGGCCAACAGCCTGGGCTTCGTTGGCGGCTATCCGTACAGTCGCCATACGATTGCCTGCGCCCCGATCGCGCGTCGCGGACGCGCGATGCAGCGCGACGACTGGTACTCGACGGCCCGCCACCCGGACGGCCTCGCCGATCCCAAGGCGGTCGGCCGCTATGCGGCCGAGCGCGCGCTGTCGCGGCTGGGGGCGCACAAGCTCGGCACGCGCAAGGTCCCGGTGCTTTTCGAGTCACCGCTTGCCGCCGGGCTGATCGGGCACTTCGTGCAGGCCGCCAGCGGCGGCGCGCTCTACCGCAAGGCGAGCTTCTTGGTCGATGCACTGGGCACGTCGGTCTTCGCGCCGCACATCGACCTCGACGAGGATCCGCACCGGCGGGGCGAGTTCGGTAGCACGCCCTTCGACGACGAGGGCGTCGCCACCGCGCCGCGCCGCGTGATCGACGCCGGCGTGCTCGGCGGCTGGTTCCTCTCGAGCTACTCGGCGCGCAAGCTTGGCATGCGCACCACGGGCAACGCCGGCGGCTCGCATTTCCTGCGGCTCTCGAGCCGCGAGACCCGTCCCCGCGACGACCTGCGCGCGATGCTGCGCAAGCTCGGTACTGGCCTCTTCGTCACCGAACTGCTCGGCCACGGCGTCAACGGCGTGACCGGCGACTACTCGCGCGGCGCGAGCGGCTACTGGGTCGAGGGCGGGAAGATCCGCTATCCGGTCGAGGAGATCACCATTGCCGGGAACCTGAAGGACATGTTCCGCGCGATCGTCGCCGTGGGCGCCGACGAGATCGCGCGCGGCACGAAGCGCACGGGCTCGGTCCTGATCGAGCAGATGTCGGTGGCGGGCTGACGCCAGATGGCGCCGGCCCGGTGGCAACGGGCGAGACGGCCACGTCACACGTACGGCGACGCACGCGGGGCTCAGTCGTGATCGGCGTGCGGCGGCTCGGTGTCGAGGCCGAGCACGCGCCAGCCGCGGTGCGAGAGCACCGCATCGAGCTGCAGCTCCAGGTCGGTCATCTCGCTGATCCAGCGGTTCAGCGGCACCGAGGGCGAGGGATGCAGCAACGGCTCCAGACGCGTCAGCGCCTCCTCGAGGATGGGTCTGAGAAGGCTGCGCGGACTCGCGTCCATCTGCAGGGTGCGCTGGTTGACGGCGTGTTCCATCGCCATCGCCTCGGCGAGGAGGGCGAGAAGGCGTTCGCAGCGTCGCTGTGCGTCGGTCTCGGGGCTCATTCCACGATCATCCAACGACGCCCGGGCCCGTGCAGCGAACGACGTCACACGCGGCGGCAGGTCCGATGAACAAGGCGTTCGTGCGTGAGGACACCGACGACGACGACGAGCCCGAGCTGCCGGAGGCGGCCGGTCCGCCGCCGAGGAACTACATCACACCTGCCGGACACGCGCGGATGAAGCGCGAGCTGCTGCAGCTGCTCGACGTCGAGCGACCGGATGTGGTGCGCATCGTGTCCTGGGCGGCCTCGAACGGCGACCGTTCCGAGAACGGCGACTACCTGTACGGCAAGAAGCGGCTGCGCGAGATCGACCGGCGGATTCGCTTCCTTACGCGGCGCCTCGATCGGGCCGAGGTCGTGGATCCGATGCAGCAGGCCGGCAACGACCAGGTCTTCTTCGGCGCGACCGTGAACTACCTGCAGTCCGACGGCGTCGAACGCACCGTGACCATCGTCGGGGTCGACGAGGTCGATCCACTCAACGGCCGGATCAGCTGGATCTCGCCGGTCGCCCGGGCGCTGATCAAAGCCCGCGAGGGCGACACGGTCGCGCTGATGACGCCCGCAGGGCGACTCGGCTTGGAGATCCTCGAGGTCCGTTACGAACCGGCCACTTGAGCGCGCGGCGGTCTGAGCTTCGGCCACCTCGGTGTGGCGCTGTTCTTTGTCATCAGCGCGATGCCGGTCGGCGCCGTGTCGCGCTGCTCTGGCTCGGTGTGCTGTCCGCGCCGTCCGGTCCGCAGGCCATCCGATCCCGCAAGCCAGCGCGACCGCAAACGCTGGGCCGCCGCGTATGTCAGCCCAGCGTCACGACGATCTTCCCGAAGTGCCGGTTCCACCGGCGCTTCCGTGCACGCGTCCGGCGAGCACCCCCAGATCGGCCCGGTTGAGCGCGACGGCGCGCACGCGCGCCACGACGTCGTCGGGGCCGGGCAGGGCGCGCGGCAGGTCGGCGAACACGAGGCCGGAGTCGCCGCGCAGCGCGGCCTTCATCGTCGAGGTCATGGAGGTGCGGGCCGCAGCCAGAGATCAACGCGCGCTGCAGTCTACGCAGCCGGCAGCAGGCGTGCAGTCCGGGCCGCCGCGCGAGCGGCTACAGCCGCGTGACCTTGGTGACGTCGGCCTGCTTGCGCACCTGGCGGAACACCTGTGCGAGGTGCTGGCGCCCGCGCACCTGCAGCGTGAAGCGGATCGTCGCGACGCGGTCGGGCTCCTCGTCCATCGTCACGTTGACGATGTTCGCCTCGGACGCGGCGATCTCTGCCGCCACCCGGCCCAGCGCGCCGCGGTCGTCGCGGATCTGCACCTCGACGACCGTGCGAAACTGACCGCGGATATCCTCGCCCCATTCGACATCGAGCCAGCGCTCGGCATCCTTCTGGCGTGCGCGTCCCGCCGATTCGCAGTCGCTGCGGTGCACGACCAGCCCATGGCCGCCCCGCATGTGGCCGATCACCGAGTCGCCCGGCAGCGGCAGGCAGCAGGCCGAGCATTGCACCGCCATGCCCTCTGTGCCGTAGATCACGATCGGCAACGGACGCGGTGCGAACGCGGCGGCTGCAGGCCGCGCGCTCATCTCGAGTGCAATCGCGCGGGCGACCACCGGTGCCAGCCGCCGACCCAGGCCGACATCCGCGTAAAGCTCGTCGAGCGACTTCGCGCCTGCATCGCGCGCCAACTTGTCGAGCAGCGCGGGTTGGAGGCTGCCGGCGTCGATGCGCAGCGCCGCGAGTGACTGCTCGAGCAGGCGGCGCCCGAGATCGACCGACTCCTCGAACTTCATGGTCCGCAGGAAGTGCCGAATCTCGGACCGGGCCTTGCCGGTCCGCACGAAGCCGAGCCAGGCCGGGTTCGCACGCGATTCAGGATCGGTCACCACCTCGATCACGTCGCCATTCTGAAGCTCGGTGCGCAGCGGCACCGGCGAGCCGTTCACCTTGGCGGCGACGCACTGGTTGCCGACGTCGGTGTGAACGCTGTAGGCGAAGTCGATCGTCGTCGCGCCGCGCGGCAGCGCACGGATATGGCCCTTGGGCGTGAAGACGTAGACCGCGTCAGGGAAGAGGTCGACCTTCACGTGCTCAATGAACTCGAGCGAGTCGCCGGTCTGGTGCTGGATGTCGAGCAGCGACTTCAGCCACTGGTGCGTGCGCTTCTGCAGGTCGGTGAACGACTCCTTGTCGGCTTTGTAGAGCCAGTGCGCGGCGACGCCCGTCTCGGCCAGCCGCTGCATCTCGCCCGTGCGGATCTGGAACTCGACCGGCGTGCCGTAGGGGCCGACTACCGTGGTGTGCAGCGACTGGTAGCCATTGACCTTCGGGATCGCGATGTAGTCCTTGAAGCGGCCCGGGATCGGCTTGAAGGTCTGATGCAGCGAGCCAAGCGCGAGGTAGCAAGAGGGCAGACTGTCGACGACCAGCCGGATGCCGAACACATCCATCACCTGCGAGAACGACAGGTGCTTGTCGTGCATTTTCCGATAGATGGCCCAGAGCGCCTTCTCGCGTGCCCGCAGCTCGGCCTTCACGCCCATCCCGGGCAGTGCCTTCTGTACCGAGTCGATGATCCTGCCCAGGCCCTCGCGCCGCATGCCGCGCGCCGCCGTCACCGCCTTCTGCAACGTGCGGTAGCGGAACGGATGGGTGAACCGGAACGACAGGTCGAGCAGCTCGCGGTAGAGCTCGTTGAGCCCCAGGCGATTGGCGATCGGCGCGTAGATGTCGAGCGTCTCGGCCGCCACGCGGCGCTGCTTGGCGCGCTCGACCGCGCCGAGCGTGCGCATGTTGTGCAGCCGGTCGGCGAGCTTGATGAGGATGACGCGCACGTCGCGGGCCATCGCCAACAGCATCTTGCGGAAGCTCTCGGCCTGCGCCTGCTCGCGGCTGGCGAACTCGACCTTGTCGAGCTTCGACAGCCCATCGACAAGTTCGGCGACCTGTGTGCCGAAGCGCTCGACCATCTGCAGCTTCGTGACCTCGGTGTCCTCCATCACGTCGTGCAGCAGCGCGGCCATCAGCGCATCGGCGTCGAGCCGCCAGCCGACGCAGATCTCTGCGACAGCGATCGGATGCGAGATGTAGGGCTCTCCGCTGGTCCGGAACTGCCCGAGGTGCGAGCTGTCCGAGAAGCGATAGGCCTCACGAACACGCTTGAGGTCGTCCTCACCGAGATAGCTCGATGCCAGCTTGGTGAGGTGCGCGAGAGAAACGACTCGTCGTTCGTCGGCGGGCGCCGCAAAGCCTTCGCCGGTGGGGCCGAGGGCGTCGAGCGGGGTGGCCAGCGCGGTCAGAGCGGACCGGCCTCGGGGCCCGGTGATGGCGATCGAACCGTCGTGCTTCATCGGTTCGTGCGCGCGGCAGTGCGTGTCAGGTGGGGACGCGGCGCAGCATTTCCTTGCCGACCTTGCCGGTGGCGATCTCGCGCAGCGCGGTGACCGTCGGCTTGTCCTTGCTGTCGACCTTCGGCGAGTGACCCTGCGCCAGCATGCGCGCCCGGTAGGTCGCGGCGAGCGTCAGCTCGAACCGGTTGGGGATCTGCTTGAGGCAGTCTTCGACGGTGATGCGGGCCATGGCGTGTCCAGGAAGGTGATCGGTCGGTACGGCCGCGGGCCCGGTTCATTCGGGTGCCCGCGTCATGCCCAGCTCGGCGAACAGGTCCGGATGACGACACTGCTGCTGGCCTAACCGGCAGCGAGCAGCGTCCGCAATCCCGACCAGCGCCTGGCAGGCCGCCGCAAACTCTTGATTGATAATAACATATTGGCACTCGCCCGCATGCTCGAGCTCGCTGCGGGCCGCCAGTAGGCGCTTCTCGATCACCTCGGGGGCATCCTGGCCCCGCGTGGTCAGCCGCTCGCGCAGCACCTCGAGCGAGGGCGGCGCGATAAACACCGAGACCGCGTCCGGAAACAGCCGGCGGACCTGTGCGGCGCCCTGCCAGTCGATCTCCAGCACGATGTCGACGCCCGCGGCCATCTGCGTCGCGATCCAGTTACGCGACGTGGCGTAGTGGTTGCCGTGGACCTGCGCCCATTCCAGGAACTCGCCTTCGCCGCGCCGGCGCTCGAACGCCTCGAGCGTGACGAAGCGGTAGTCCACCCCATCGCGTTCGCCTGGGCGGGGCGCCCGGGTGGTGTACGAGACCGACAGGCGCAGGCCGTCGCGCACGCCGAGCAGGTGCCGCACGAGGGAGGTCTTGCCGGCCCCGGAGGGGGCGACGACGATCAGCAGGCTGCCTTGGAAGGCCGAGACGGACATCGGAAGGGGGTGGAGACGCGGCGGCGCTTCATTCTCTCAGGTTTGACTGCGAGGCGGCGATCCGCCCGCGGACGGGCGCTCCCCATGCAGCCACTTGCAGTGGCAATCTACCCGGAACTTCCTGACCTTTTCGGACGGTCAGTTGTGTTTCGTCCAGGACACACGCTCTGCACGGTGTCGTCGCGCGACATCGCGTCCCGATCCGGACGAGCCGTGCCCAACGTCCAAGGAGTCCATCCGATGAAACTCATCTCGCTCGGTCTCGTCGCATTCGCCGCGTTCGCGGCGCTGTCCTCGCCCGCGGTCGCCAACGACCCCAAGGCGACGATCGCCGACCTCGACGCTCGCCTCGCCAAGATTGGCACGCCGCGAGTGGACGGCACCGACACCGCAGGCGACAAGACCGTCCCGGCGCTCTTCTTCGGCGAGCGCAAGATCAACAACAACTACGACGTTGTCGATGCGGTCCGGAAGACGCACGGCGCGACCGCCACCGTGTTCGTCCGCCAGGGCGACGAATTCGTCCGTGTCAGCACCAACGTGCTGACGCTCGAAGGAAAGCGCGGCATCGGCACCCTGCTTGCGCGCAACCCGGCCTTCGAGGCGCTCTCGGCCGGCAAGCAGTTCTGCGGCCCGATCGACGTGCTCGGCGCGGCCTTCGACGCCTGCTACAACCCGATCCGGGACGGGGGGGGCAAGGTCATCGGCGCGAGCTACATCGGTCACAAGAAGTGATCCGGCGGCAAGCTCGCCCCGGCCTCTGCAACCGAAGCGGCGGCGCACAACACGCCGCCGCTGGAGTCCCGCGATGAGTCGATCCCCGATCGGGCGCACCGGTCTAGCGCGCCTCTCCGTCGGCCGCCAGCTGGCGATCGCCTTCGCCGCTGTGCTGCTGCTCACGGCCGTGGTCGGCGCCGTCTCCCTCTCCCTCGACAGCCTGCGCCGCGTGCAGGCGCAGGCCGATGCGCTCGCCGCCAAGTGGCTGCAGGGCGTCGGACATGTGGCGCAAGCCCGTGCGGCGGTGCTCGACATGCGCGACTTCGAGGTGCGCCACAGCCGCAGCACCGATCGGAGCTATCACGCCGAATATGAGGCGAAGATGGCAGAGTCCGGCAAGGCCGCGGGCGAGGCGATGGCCGCGTACGTTGCGCTGCTCGTCACCGACGAGGAGCGGGCGCTGGCCGAGGCCTTCGCGAAGTACTGGGGCGCCTACCGGCAGGCGGCGGCACGGGTGGTGTCGCTCGGCGCCGAGCGCAAGCAGCAGGATGCGGCCGACATCAGCGACGGCGCTGCGAGCAGGTCGCTCGACGAGCTCCTCATGTCGCTCGCCAAGGTTTCGGACTACACGTTTTCAGGCGGCGCGGCGGCCGCCGAGCAGTCCAAGCGCATCTACGGTCGCGCGATCGCGACGGTCGCCGGACTGATCGCGCTGGCCCTGCTGCTCGGCGGGATCTTCGCCTGGGCCATCGCTCGCGGGCTGATGCGCCAGCTCGGCGGCGAGCCGCGCTTCGCAGCCTCCGTCGTGCAGAAAGTGGCGGAGGGCGACCTCGGCACGCCGATTACGCTGCGTGCGGGCGACACGCACAGCCTGCTGGCGCAGGTCTCGGTGATGCAGGCGCGGCTTGCCGAGGCGGTCGCCGCGGTGCGCATGGGGGCCGAGGGCGTGGCGGCGGCCAGCGTGCAGATCGCCCAGGGCAATCGCGACCTGTCGGTGCGGACGGAGCAGCAGGCGAGCGCGCTGCAGGGCACCGCTTCGACGATGGACGAACTCGGCGCGACCGTGCGCACCAATGCCTGCAGCGCCCGCGAGGCCAACCAGCTTGCGGTGGGCGCCTCGGAGGTGGCCCGTCGTGGCGGTCAGGTCGTCGAACGCGTCGTCGAGACGATGGAAGGCATCCGGGACAGCTCGCGCGAGATCGGGGAGATCATCTCCGTCATCGACGGCATCGCCTTCCAGACCAACATCCTCGCGCTGAACGCGGCGGTGGAGGCGGCGCGTGCCGGCGAGCAGGGGCGCGGCTTCGCGGTCGTCGCCGCCGAAGTGCGAAGCCTCGCGCAGCGCAGCGCCGATGCCGCCCGCCAGATCAAGGGCCTGATCGGCACCAGCGTGACGCGGGTGGAGCAGGGCACCGGGCTGGTCGCCGACGCCGGCCGCACCATGGTCGAGATCGTCGAGTCCATCCAGCGCGTGACCGACATCGTCGGCGAGATCAGTACCGCCAGCGCCGAGCAGAGCGCGGGTGTCGCCCAGGTCGGCGAGTCGGTGGCGCGGATGGACGAGTCGACGCAGCAGAACGCCGCGCTGGTCGAGCAGAGCGCCGCGGCCGCCGACTCGCTCAGCCGCCAGGCGGAGGAACTCGTCCGGGCCGTCGGCGTGTTCAGGCTCGAACGCCGCTGAGCTCCTTCAGGCGTCGGCCTTCAGCGCGCCCGGTCCACGACATTGCTCACACTGGCCGTTCCCCACGTGAAGCGTGTGGCCTGCTCGCGTTCGGCCCAGCTGTGGACGGTGCCGGATCTGTGCGCCAGCGAACCCCGTCAGCATATCGAGCGCGATTACTCCAGGTTCTGCACCTGCTCGCGCACCTGCTCGATCAGCAGTTTGAGCTCGACCGAGGCCTGCGTGACCTCCAGCCCTGCGGCCTTCGAGCCCAGCGTGTTGGCCTCGCGGTTGAGCTCCTGCATCAGGAAGTCAAGCCGCTTGCCGACCTGTCCGCCGCCGTCGACGATCCGCACCAGCTCCGCGATGTGAATCTCGAGCCGCGCAAGCTCCTCGGCGACATCGACCCGCATCCCGTAGACGGAGACCTCCTGCCGGATCCGGGCCATCGCCTCGTCGAGTGGTACCGCGGTGCCGGCCAGCGCGCCGGTGGCCGCCTCGCGCAGCCTCTCGGTGAGCCGCAGCCCGAATTCGGCGACCAGCTCGGGTGCACGCGGTCGAAGCGCGGACACGATCGCGGACATCGAACCGGCCCGGTCGCGGATCACGTCGCCCAGGCGCGCGCCCTCGCGGGCCCGGCTGGCGAGCAGCTCGTCGATCGCGGCGCCAAAGAGCGGCCTGAACGCGCCGACCCACTGGGCGGGGTCCGGCTGCGGGTCGTCGACCACCCCTGGAAACCGCAGGCAGTCGGCGACCGAGAGCGGCGCCGCCCCCGGCATCCTTGTGAGCACAGCGTCCTGCGCGAGCGCGAGCGCATCGAGCGCGCCAGGACGAAGCACAACCTCCGGCCGTTGGGCGGTACGGTGCTGCACCGATGCCCGGCAGTCGATCTTGCCGCGCGTCACACGCGCCTGGATCGCCTCGCGCAGCGGTGGCTCGAGCGCGCGCAGCTCGTCGGGCAGACGGAAGGCGATGTCCAGGTAACGCGAATTCACCGATCGGAGCTCGATTCCTAGCCGCCCGAGCGCTTGGTCGTGGGTCACGGTACCGAAGCCGGTCATGCTGTGGACGCCCGCGACCTTCGAGTTCATTACAATCCTTCCGTTATGGCAAATCAGACCAACGCCCCGCTGCCCGAAGGCCTCGAAGTCGGCGGCTACCGGATTGTAAGGAAGATCGCGAGCGGGGGATTCTCGATCGTCTATCTCGCCGACGATCCCGACGGGCAGCCGGTCGCGCTCAAGGAGTATCTCCCAAGCTCGCTGGTACGCCGCGCTCCGGGCGATCTGGTGCCCTCGGTCGCCAACGATAACCAGAACACCTACCGCAATGGCCTGAAGTGCTTCTTCGAGGAAGGCCGCGCGCTCGCCCGCGTGCTGCATCCGAACGTGGTGCGGGTGCTCAACTTTTTCCGGGCCAACGACACCGTCTACATGGTTATGGCCTACGAACGCGGCCGCAGCCTGCAGGAGCTGATCATCCGCTACCGGGGCAAGCCGGGTCGGGAGGTCATGCCCGAGCGGCACATCCGCCGAATCTTCTCTCAGGTGATGAACGGGCTGCGCGAGGTTCACGCGAACCGGATGCTGCACCTGGACCTCAAGCCTGCCAACGTCTACCTGCGCCAGGACGGCTCGCCGATGCTGCTCGACTTCGGCGCTGCCCGGCAGACGCTGACGCTCGACGCCCCGAAGCTCTTCCCGATGTACACGCCCGGCTTCGCCGGCCCCGAGCTCTACCGCCGCAACCAGCATCTCGGTCCCTGGACCGACATCTACGGTCTGGGCGCGACGATGTACGGATGCATGGTCGGCGCGCCTCCGCAACCGGCCGACCAGCGCGGGCTGCACGACAAGGTCGATGCCGCGCTCGCGCAGGCGGTGAAGCTCTACTCGCAGCAGCTCGTGGACATCGTTCACTGGTGCCTCAAGCAGAACCCGCTCGAGCGCCCGCAGAGTGTCTTTGTGCTGCAGCGCGCGCTGCGCGAGCCCGCTCACGAGACTCCGTCGGTGCCGCCCGTGCAGGCCGCCAGCTTCTCGCGCTGGATCGACGGGCTTTCCGGACGCCGGCGCCGTCCGGTCCGTCAGGATTCCACGCTGATGTGGCCGACGCAGAAGGCGTCGTGAAGGTCGGGGCCGCGATGCGATTCACTATCTTCCAGGACACGGCAATCGGCGCCCGCACGGTCAATCAGGACCGAATGGGCTACTGCTTCTCGCGCGAGTCGCTGTTGATGTTGGTGGCCGACGGCATGGGCGGCCACGTGCGGGGCGAGGTGGCCGCGCAGCTCACGCTGCAGGCCTGCGCGTCGGCCTTCCAGCGCGAGGCGCAGCCGCGCATTGCGGACCCCGCCGCCTTCCTCGACGCCGCGCTGCGCACCGCGCACCGCGACCTGCTGCGCTACCAGGCCCAGCACAGGTTGCCCGAGGCGCCGCGCACGACGGTCGTCGCCTGCATCGTGCAGGACGACGCCGCCTGGTGGGCCCATGCCGGTGATTCCCGGTTGTACTGGCTGCGCGACGGGCGAATCCTCTCGCGCACCCGCGACCATTCCAAGGTGCAGTCGATGGTGTCGCTCGGGCTGATCGCCGTGCATGAGCAGGACAACCATCCCGAGCGCAACAAGGTGCTGAACTGCCTCGGCTCGCCCTATGAACCGACGGTCGAGATCACCACCCGCGTGAAGCTGCAGAGTGGCGACACGTTGGTGCTGTGTTCCGATGGCTTCTGGACCGGGCTGCCCGAGGGCGAGTTTGCCGCAGCTTTCGCCCGTGGGCCGGTCGCGCTCACCGTGCCCGCGCTGGTGCAGCGCGCGGTGGCGTCTAACGGCCGCGTCGCCGACAACACCACCGTGGTCGCGCTCACTTGGGAGAGCAGCGAGTCGGTCGAGGACGTGCCCACGCTGTCCTCGCTCGACCTGCCCGACGGCGCGGTCACCACCACGATCTCGTTCGACGGCGTCGGCGACGCGCCCGAAGCCGCGCTGTCCGACGAGGACATCGAACGGCAGATCGCCGAGATCCAGAAGGCGATCCAACGCTCCGGCGAGAGCACACCAGGAGGCGACGCTTGACCCTTACCCCCGACGACGCGACGCTGACACGGCCCAGCGGCCGGGCGAACGACGCGCTGCGCACCGTTCGCATCACGCGCGGCTTCACCCGCCATGCCGAGGGCGCCGTCCTCGTGGAATTCGGCGAGACCCGCGTGCTGTGCACGGCGAGCGTCGAGGACCGTGTGCCGCCGTTCCTGCGCGGCAAGGGGCAGGGGTGGCTGACCGCTGAGTACGGGATGCTGCCGCGGGCCACCCACACCCGCAGTGACCGTGAGGCGGCGCGCGGCAAGCAGTCCGGGCGCACGCAGGAGATCCAGCGCCTGATCGGCCGCAGCCTGCGTGCGGTGGTCGACCTCGAACGGCTAGGCGAGCGCACGATCCAGATCGACTGCGACGTGCTGCAGGCTGACGGCGGCACACGCACCGCGGCGATCACCGGTGCATGGGTCGCCGTGCACGATGCAGTCGAGTGGCTGCGCGGCCGGGGCGTACTCGCCGACTCGCCGCTGCGCGATTCGGTCGCCGCAGTGTCGGTCGGCCTGTGGCGTGGGCAGGCGGTGCTCGACCTCGACTACGCCGAGGACTCGAGCTGCGACACCGACATGAATGTCGTCATCACCGGCTCGGGCGGCATCGTCGAGGTCCAGGGTACGGCCGAGGGGCGGCCGTTCTCGCGGGCCCAGGTCGACACGCTGCTCGACCTCGCTGCTGACGGCATCGGCCGGCTCGCGATCGCCCAGCGCCAGGCGATCGGCTCGATCGCCTGACGGCGATGGGCGCGGTGCTGTCACGGGTCGTTCTCGCCTCGGGCAACGCGGGCAAGCTGCGCGAGCTGCGCGCGCTGCTCGAGCCGACTGGCGTCGAGGTGGTGGCGCAGGGCGCCCTCGGCGTGAGCGACGCCGAGGAGCCGCATGCCACCTTCTTGGAGAACGCGCTCGCCAAGGCACGGCATGCCAGCGCGGAGACGGGGCTGCCCGCGATCGCCGACGACTCCGGGGTCTGCGTGCCGGCGCTGGGCGGCGCGCCTGGCGTGCGCTCGGCACGCTTCGCCGCGGACCTCGAGGGCGGCGCCCGCTCCGACGCCGCGAACAACGCGCGCCTGGTGCGCGAGCTCGCCGCACACGCGGACCGCTCCGCGTTCTACTACTGCGCGCTGGTGCTGGTGCGCGGCGCCCACGACCCGCAGCCGGTCATCGCCGACGGGCTGTGGCACGGCGAGATCGTCGAGCCGCCGCGCGGCGAGGGCGGCTTCGGCTACGACCCTCACTTCCTGCTGCCTGAGCTCGGCCAGACCGCTGCGGAGCTCGATGCCGCGACCAAGAATCGCGTCAGCCACCGCGGCCTGGCGATGCGCGAGCTGCTCGCGAAGCTGGTTCACGCGCGGCTTCTGCCGGCGGCGCCGGGCCACTGACCGCCGCGCAAGGGTTTGGCCGCCATGACCATCGCGATCGTCCCCGTGGCCTCGCTGTCGCGGCGCGCCAGCGGGCTCGTGCAGTCGCCGCCGCTGTCGGTCTACGTGCACCTGCCCTGGTGTTTGCGCAAGTGCCCGTACTGCGACTTCAACTCGCACGAGACCGACGGCGAACTGCCCGAGGCGCGTTATCTCGACGCGCTGCGTGCCGACCTCGAGGCCTCGGTGCCGCAGGTCTGGGGCCGCTCCGTGCAGACGGTCTTCATTGGCGGCGGCACGCCCAGCCTGTTCTCGCCGGAGTCGATCGACCGGCTGGTCACCGACCTTCGCACGCACCTGAAGCTCGCGCCCGACGCCGAGGTCACGCTCGAGGCCAACCCAGGCACCTTCGAACGCGAGAAGTTCCGCGCGTTCCGTGACGCGGGTGTCACGCGCCTGTCGGTCGGCATCCAGAGCTTCGACGCCGCTGCCCTGCAGCGCATCGGCCGGGTCCACGACCGAGATCAGGCGCTTGCGGCCGCGCAGGCCGCCGCCGAGCACTATCCGACCTTCAACCTCGACCTGATGTACGGGCTGCCCGGCCAGGACCTTGTTGCGCTGCGCGTCGACCTCGCGCAGGCGCTCGCCTTCTCGCCGCCGCACCTGTCGTATTACAACCTGACACTGGAGCCGAACACGCTCTTCGCGAGCCGCCCGCCCGAGGGGCTGCCCGACGATGACACTGTCGCCGACATGCAGCAGGCGATCGAGGCGGGCGCCGCCGCAGGCGGGCTTGCTCATTACGAGGTCTCGGCCTATGCGGGCCCCGGTCACCGCGCCCGTCACAACCTGAACTACTGGACTTTCGGCGACTACCTCGGCCTGGGCGCCGGGGCGCACGGCAAGCTGTCCTTCCACGACCGCATCGAGCGCACCGCGCGGCTGCGCCATCCGCGCCGCTACATGGCGGCGGCGCTGGCCGGCGATGCTGTCGAGACGCGCCGCACGCTCGACGCCGACGAGTTGCCGTTCGAGTTCATGCTCAACGCGCTGCGCCTGATCGAGGGTGTGCCTGCGGCGAGCTTCGCCGAGCGCACCGGGCAGCCGCTCGCCGCAATCGCACGCCACCTCGCGCGGGCGGCCGAGCGCGGCCTGATCGACCCCGATCCGGGCAGGATCCGCCCGACGCCCCTCGGGCTGCGCTTCCTGAACGACCTGCAGCAGATATTCCTGGGCTGAGGTGCCCGCCGAGCGGCACCGCCCCGCATCGGCCGCACGGGGAGAAGACCCCATGCACGCCACCATGATGCGCACGCCCCTGTTGCTCAACAGCCTGCTCGATCGGGCCGGTCGGATGTTCAGAACCAGCGAGATCGTCTCGCGGCTGCCCGACAAGTCGATGCGCCGGCACACCGACGTGCAGTGGCATGAGCGCACCCGCCGTCTCGCCGCGGCGCTGCTGGCGGCCGGACTGAAGCCGGGCGAGCGCGTCGCGACGCTGTGCTGGAACCACCACGCCCACCTCGAGGCGTACTCCGGCATCCCCGCCGCCGGTGGCGTGATGCATCCGCTGAACCTGCGGCTCGCGCCCGTCGCGCGCCGCGCGATGGCGGGCGTCCTGGTGCCCCTGGTGGATCTGAGGATCGTGGGGGACGGCGGCGAGCAGCCCTGGGACGGCGACTCGGTCGGCGAGATCCAGGTCCGCGGGCCGTTTATCACCGGCGGCTATCCCGCGGTCGGCGCCGATCCGGACACGTTCACAGGCGACGGCTGGCTGCGCACCGGCGACGTCGGTGCGATGGACGCCCACGGCTACCTGCGGATCTCAGACCGGACCAAGGACCTGATCAAGTCGGGCGGGGAGTGGATCAGCTCGGTCGACCTGGAGAACGCGATCATGGCTCACCCCGCGGTCACCGAGGCCGCGGTGATTGCGGTCGCACATCCCAAGTGGGCCGAACGTCCGCTCGCCTGCGTGGTCCTCAAGCCCGGCGCATCGGAGGATGCCGCGCAGCTGCGTGCCCACCTGTCGGGCGCTTTCGCGACATGGCAGGTGCCCGACGCCTTCGAGTTCATCGACGCCATCCCGCGGACGTCCACGGGCGAGTTCTGGAAGGCGCGGCTGCGCGAGCGCTTCGCGGGTGATGTGCTTCCGGAATGAGGGGCTCGCCCTGACGTGGGGCGTTATGCGGTATCGTGCACCGCCGCGATGCGCCCCGGGTCGGTGCGTTGCGGCGTGATCCGGCGCGCACCGCTCGCAGAGCCGCCTGCCGACCTCCCCCCGGGCGGTCGACCCCAGCCGGCGAATGGCACGGTTCCTGCTAAATTCGCGGGTCGAGGAGACGCTCCGACACTCGCGCGTCCTGGCCTCGCTTGATCAAAACGACCCCCTTCGCACACCCCCAGGAGAAAGCACCGATGGCATCTGCCAAGGACGTCATGAAGAAAGTCGCGGACAACGAAGTCAAGTTCGTTGATTTCCGCTTCACGGATACCAAGGGCAAAGAGCAGCACGTCACGGTGCCGATCTCGCATTTCGATGAAGACAAGTTCGTGTCCGGGCATGCCTTCGACGGTTCGTCCATCGCCGGTTGGAAGGGCATCGAAGCCTCCGACATGCTGCTGATGCCGGATCCGTCTACCGCCAACATCGACCCGTTCCGCGAAGAGCCGACGCTGATCCTGACCTGCGACGTGATCGAGCCGTCCGACGGCAAGGGCTACGACCGCGACCCGCGCTCGCTCGCCAAGCGCGCCGAGGCCTATCTGAAGTCGACGGGCCTGGGCGACACCGCCTACTTCGGTCCGGAGCCCGAGTTCTTCATCTTCGACTCGGTCACCTGGTCCGTCGACATGTCGGGCTGTTCGGTGAAGATCGAGTCAGAGGAAGCCTCCTGGTCGACCGGCAAGCACTTCGAGGGCGGCAACCTGGCCCACCGTCCGGCCGTCAAGGGCGGCTACTTCCCTGTGCCGCCGGTCGACTCGTTCCAGGACATGCGCTCGGAGATGTGCCTGATTCTCGAGCAGATGGGCGTGCCGGTCGAGGTCCACCACCACGAGGTGGCGGGCGCCGGCCAGAACGAGATCGGCACCCGGTTCTCGACGCTGGTGCAGCGCGCCGACTGGACGCAGCTGCTCAAGTACGTCGTGATGAACGTCGCACACAGCTACGGCAAGACTGCGACCTTCATGCCGAAGCCGGTCGTCGGCGACAACGGTTCGGGCATGCACGTTCACCAGTCGATCTGGAAGGACGGTGCGAACCTGTTCGCCGGCGACAAGTACGCCGGCCTGTCGGACTTCGCGCTGTACTACATCGGCGGGATCATCAAGCACGCCCGTGCACTGAACGCGATCACCAACCCGGGCACCAACTCGTACAAGCGGCTCGTCCCGGGCTACGAGGCTCCGGTCAAGCTCGCCTACTCGGCGCGCAACCGCTCGGCCTCGATCCGGATCCCGTACGTCAACAACCCGAAGGGCCGTCGCATCGAAGTCCGCTTCCCGGACCCGACCGCGAACCCGTACATGGCCTTCGCGGCGATGATGATGGCGGGTCTGGACGGCGTGCAGAACAAGATCCACCCGGGCGATGCGGCGGACAAGAACCTGTACGACCTGCCGCCGGAAGAGGACGCGAAGATCCCGACCGTGTGTTCGTCGCTCGATATGGCGCTCGACTACCTGGACCGCGACCGTGAGTTCCTGACCCGCGGCGGCGTGTTCAGCGACTCCATGCTCGATGCGTACATCGCGCTCAAGATGGAGGAGGTCACCCGCTTCCGGATGACCACCCACCCGGTCGAGTTCGACATGTACTACTCGCTCTGATCGGAGACGATCGGTGCACGGCCCGGCCGCCCGCGAGGCATGTCCGGGCCGACGAAGGGGGGCGGGTGACCGCCCCCTTTTTGCATTAAACTCGATCCATGCTCCGACCTCTCCGCCGCCGTCCCCGGCTGGGCCACCTGCTGCTGGCCACGATCGCCGTGATCCCCCTGGCCGCGAAGGCGCAGGTCTGGCGCTGCGAGTCGCCGGGCGGCGTCGTCGAGTACAGCAACAATGCGTCGAGCAGCCGCGATGCACGGTGCCGAGCAGTCGACCTGCCCAACCTGACGACCATCCCAGCCCCCAAGCTGCCCGCGCAGTCCGGCGCAGCGAAGGGCCCGGCCTCCGCCACGCCTTCGCCGGCGGGTTTCCCCCGCGTCGACGCCGGCGCACAGCGCTCGCGAGACCTCGACAGGCGACGCATCCTCGAGGACGAGCTGCGCAAGGAGGATGCTCGCCTGGGAGAGCTGCGCGCTGAGTTCAACGGCGGCGAGCCCGATCGGCGCGGCGACGAGCGCAACTACCAGAAGTATCTCGACCGGGTGCAGCGTCTGAAGGACGACATCGCCCGCACCGAGAGTTCCGTACTGTCGCTCAAGCGAGAGATGTCCTCGCTGCGCGACTGAGCGCGGCAGGCCCGGATCTCCCGCAGCGCCTGCCGCGCCTTTCCGCAGCCCTCACGCCCCGCCACTCCTCGATGACCCTGAGCTCCCGCATGCCGGAGGGCACGGATCGGCGGCGCCAGGCGGCCTCGCGCCTCGCCGGACTGGACCTGCTTGCCTGCGCCGTCGTGTTGCTCGACGACCAGGGGCAGACAGCCTTCCTCAACCAGGCGGCCGAGCAGCTCTTCGAGCTGCCTCAGCGCGTGATCGAAGGGGCATCGTTCGCCCGGCAGTTCAGCAACGGCGGCATCATCGACAGCCTGCTCGCCGAGGCCTGCAACAACGCGTTCGGCCAGAAGCGCCAGGACATCACGCTGCACCGGATCGGCCGCGAGCCGCTCGCTGTGCACTGCGTGGCGGTGGTTCTGGAGAGCGACCTCGGCTCGTTGCTGCTCGAGTTCCGCGAGATCGACCAGCGCATCCGCGTCGACCGCGAGTCGAGGATGGTGGAGTCGGTGCGGGTCAACCGGGAGCTCGTGCGCAACCTCGCCCATGAGATCAAGAACCCGCTCGGCGGTATCCGTGGCGCGGCGCAGCTGCTCGAGTCCGAGGTCGGCGGCTCGAGCTTGCGCGAGTACACGCAGGTGATCATCAAGGAGGCCGACCGGTTGCAGACCCTGGTCGATCGCCTGCTCGCGCCGCATCGCCACCCGCGGCTGGTGGGCGACGTGAACATCCACGAGGTGCTCGAACGGGTCCGCTCAGTGGTGACCGCCGAGTACCCGCAGGGCCTCTCGATCGATCGGGACTACGACGCCAGCCTGCCCGATTTCCGCGGCGACAAGGAGCAGCTGATCCAGGCGGTGCTCAACCTGGTGCGCAACGCGGCGCAGGCGATGCACGGTCAGGGCCACATCCTGATGACGACGCGGATCGCCCGGCAGGTGACGATCGACAAGGTCCGCTATCGCCTGGCACTGGACTTGCATGTAGTAGACGACGGCCCAGGTGTGCCGGAAGAGATCCGCGATCGGATCTTCTATCCGCTCGTCTCGGGCCGTGAGGGCGGGAGTGGTCTGGGGCTGACGCTCGCGCAGACCTTCGTGCAACAGCACGCAGGCCTGATCGAATGCGACAGCCGTCCGGGCCGGACCGATTTCCGAATACTGCTGCCACTGCCCTGATGTGTCGCCATTCGTGGCGGACCGGGGCGGGCAGCCAGGGGAAGCAGCACGAATGAACGAAGTGTGGATCGTCGACGATGACCAGTCGATTCGCTGGGTGCTCGAGCGGGCGCTGTCCCGGGAAGGGTTCGACGTACGGGCTTTCGGGTCCGCGCGCGAGTGCCTGAGCGCCTTCGACCTCGACTCCCCGCAGGTCCTGGTCTCCGACATCCGGATGCCCGGCGAGTCGGGCATCGAGCTTCTGCAGAAGGTCAAGCTTCGCCGGCCCGGCATGCCGGTGATCATCATGACCGCGTTCTCCGATCTGGACAGCGCGGTCTCGGCCTTCCAGGGCGGCGCGTTCGAGTACCTGCCCAAGCCCTTCGACCTGCCCAAGGCGATCGAGCTGATCCGCCGTGCGGTGGCGGAGAGCGAGCGCGAGGCGGCCGCCGAGGAGACGGTCCTCGAGACGCCCGAGATGCTCGGGCAGGCCCCCGCGATGCAGGAGGTCTTCCGCGCCATCGGCCGGCTCTCGCAGTCCAACGTGACGGTGATGATCACCGGCGAGTCGGGCAGCGGCAAGGAACTGATCGCTCGTGCCCTGCACAAACACTCGCCGCGCGGCGCGCAGCCCTTCGTGGCGCTCAACACCGCCGCCATCCCGCGCGACCTGCTCGAGAGCGAGCTCTTCGGTCATGAGCGCGGCGCGTTTACCGGGGCTCAGCAGATGCGCCGCGGCCGCTTCGAGCAGGCCGAGGCGGGTACGCTGTTCCTCGACGAGATCGGCGACATGCCGGCGGAGCTGCAGACGCGCCTGCTGCGTGTGCTCTCTGACGGCCACTTCTACCGCGTCGGCGGCCACCAGCCCCTCAAGGCCAATGTCCGCGTGATCGCGGCGACTCACCAAAACCTCGAGGAGCGCGTGCGGCTCGGCCTCTTCCGCGAGGACCTGTTCCACCGTCTCAACGTGATCCGGCTGCGCCTGCCGGCGCTGCGCGAGCGGGTGCAGGACGTGCCGCTGCTGGCGCGCCACTTCCTCACGCGCAGCGCGCGCGAGCTCGGCGTCGAGACCAAGCGGCTCTCCGACGAGGCGCTGCTGCGGCTCGGCGCGTTCTCCTGGCCAGGCAACGTGCGCCAGCTCGAGAACGTCTGCCACTGGCTGACGGTGATGGCGCCCGCGCAGACCGTCGAGCCCAAGGACCTGCCGCCCGAGGTGCAGGCAGCGCTGCCGTGGACCGATCCGCGCGGCGCGCCGGCGCAGCCCCAGGGCATGGGCCCGATGGCTGCGTCCCCGGGTGCAGAGGCTCAGGGTGCGGCCGGGGGCGCGACGATGCCCGCATTTTCGGGCGCCGCGGCGCCGGCTTCGGCGGCCGTGGCAGAGGCCTTCTTCGAGCCGGTGGGAGGGCGCGTCGGCTTCGGCGCGCCGACGGCCTTCGCTGCGGTGCCGGGGGCCGGCAGCGGCTACCCGACCGCCGATGCTGGCGTCGCCGAGCGCGACGGCATGGGGCGTGCCGCCCCGGCGGCTCGCGTGGGCTGGGCCGCGCTCCTCGAGTCCGAGGTCTCACAGATGCTGTCGGCGCAGTCGGCCCGCGGCGGGGAGCCGCCGGCGTCGTCCGAAGTCATGGACCAGCTCACCCGCATGTTCGAGTCAACGATCATCCGCACGGCGCTGCGCCACACACGAGGGCGGCGGATCGATGCGGCGCTGCGCCTGGGTATCGGCCGCAACACGATCACCCGCAAGATCCAGGACCTGCACCTCGAGGACGACTGACGGAGGGTGCGCTGCGCGGCGCTGGCTGCGCGGCACACTCCATCCAGCGTGCCGGCTCCCTGTCGACCTAGCCGGCCGGCGCGCCGTCCAGCGCCAGATCGACCGTCACCGGCGCATGGTCCGACGGCTGCGGCAGCTTGCGTGGCGCGCGGTCGATCGCGCAGGCCCTGACCGCTCCCGCGAGTGCCGGGGCGACCAGCAGGTGGTCGATCCGCAGGCCGCGGTTCTTCTGGAACCCGAGTTGGCGGTAGTCCCACCAGCTGTACATCTTGGGCGGCTGCTCGAACATCCGGTAGGCATCCCGCAGCCCGAGCGCGAGCAGCGCACCGAAGCGCTCGCGCTCGGGCATCGAGCACAGTACCTGATCGGCCCAGGCCGCCGGGTCGTGCACGTCGGCGTCGGCGGGCGCGATGTTGTAGTCGCCGCCGATCACCAACCGCGGCGTGGCTGCCAGCTCGTCGGCAAGCCTGGCCGCCAATGCGTCCAGCCAGCGCAGCTTGTAGTCGTACTTGTCGCTGCCCACGGCCTGCCCGTTCGGCACATAGGCGCTGATCACGCGCACGTCGCCGAAGGTCGCGGCGATCAGCCGCTTCTGCTCGTCCGGGAAGCGCGGATTCCCGATGGTTAAGTCACCCGCGTCCCAGCCCCGGTCGGCGCGCCACAGCAGCGCCACCCCGTTGTAGGTCGGCTGGCCGGAGAACACTGCGCGGTATCCGGCCGCGGCGAGCGCGTCAGCGGGGAACTTCTCGTCGACCAGCTTGGTTTCCTGCAGGCACAGCACGTCGACCGGATTGGCCTCGAGCCAGCCGAGCACGTGGGGCAGCCGGACTTTCAGCGAGTTGACGTTCCAGGTGGCGATCTTCATAAGTCTTTAGATCTCTGCGTATCAATAACTTGCGCTGCTGATGTCGCTTTTTGCTACACATCTAGCTACACACATGCTCTGGTTCAGCCGGTTCAGCGTGAATTCGGCCTTTGCGCGATCGGCGACGGGCACGGCATCCGTGCCGCGCATCTGCAGCGAAGGGAGGCTGATCTCGAACCAGCCGGCGCCCACCTTAATGGGTCGAGCACCGTATCGTCCCCATCACGCTTGGATGAGTTCAACGGCCCGGAAGCAAGGCGGTAGTTGCTCCACTCGTAGGCCAAATGACGGTGGTGCTTGGAGCTGAGAAAGTGATCCACCGTGCTGCCAGTCGGGTCGTGCATGGCAGCGTAGCCGCACAGGTTTGCCGAAGCCGTCGGACCACTCAGCAGTATAGGGTGTCCACAGTGCCGGGGGCCTTGCGGTCTCAGGTTTGCTGGCCAACCACGTTTTGCCCGGGACCTTGACCCCGACACTATCCGCGAAGGAGTCTCCTCAAAACCCGGTGCGGTTCAAGTCGCCGACAACAAAGACTTAGCGAATTGACCTTGACAAAACCGGAGCTCATCAGGGGCCAGGTTGAAGCAGATAAAGCCAAGGCTACAATGAGTCCGAATGAAGATCACCAACGAAAGAGTCGGCATTCGGCGTGCACCGCGCCAGGAACGTTCGCGGCAAACTGTGGAGGCGGTGCTCCAGGCGGTCGAGAGGGTGCTCGCACGTGAGGGGGCGGATGCCCTGACCACGAACAACATCGCCGATGCCGCCGGAGTCAGCATCGGCTCGGTCTACCAATACTTTCCAGACAAGCGATCCATCTTCACTGCTTTACATCAACGCCACGCCGAGCAGGTGCGGGCGGTGATCGAACATACGATCGCGCAGCATGCGTGCAGTTCGCTCGAAGACTTTACATGTGCGCTCGTGACAGCGCTGATCGATGTGCACGGCGCCGATCCGCGCTTGCACGAGATCACTTCTGAAGTTGTCCCGGAGAGTACACAGGGCTTCAGACGCGCGCTCCAGGCAACGTTCGAGAAAATGATCTCTTCTCTGGAACCCGGTGTTCGCGGCCATCAGATACAGGCTGTTCTGCCGCTTCTGGTGGAGGCGCTTGTGCATGGCGGCATGACTCAACAGCCGCCGACCGTTTCCCTGGATGAGTTCAAGGAGGAAGCCGTTCGCGCGGTCCGTGCCTATTTGACCGCGCGGTCATCCTGAGCGATCAGCGAAACGAGTCCGCATTCTCCGCGACCCACCGTTCGAACGAAATGGGCTTTTGCCCGACGATGCGCTCGACGCCATCGGAAACCGTAGACAGTCTGCCTTCTCGGACTGCCCTCCAGATATCGACCAGGGCTTCGGCGTATGCACCCGTGTCGGCGCGCGTGAGTGCCATCTTCAGTGCCGCTGCGTCCGAGATCGATTCAAAGCGAACCGACCGTCCGATCACATCACCAATCCTGGCGGCCATTTCGCCATAGCTCAGCGCCTCGGGCCCGGTGATCACGAGCGACTGGCCCTCATGCTCGCGAGCCATCAGGGCATGGGTGGCGACATCGGCAATATCGCTTGGATGAATGAAGGCAATCTTGCCTTCCCCCGTCGAGCAGCGCAGCACGCTCTGCGAGCGGATCGTCGGTGCCCATCCCAGCGCGTTCGACATGAACGCGGCGGATTGAATGAAGGTGAACGCGATGCCGCTCGCCCGAATCGCATCCTCGCCTTGTGCGTGCCAAGGTCCCGTGCCCACGCTGGTCCGAACGTCCAATGTCGAGAGCTTGACGATGTGCTGCACCCCGGCCGCTTTGGCGACGAATGCCGCCGCGCGATCCAGGGCGCCCAGCTCTGTGCCGGTGTTGAGCAAAAACAGGCTGTCGATCCCAGCGAGCGCCTTTGCCAGCGAGTCCGTGTCGGTGAGATCGCCGACGCGGATTTCGACGCGGTCTCCGTAGAGAGCCCGCGCCTTCTTTACATCTCGCACGAAGACGGACGGGTGCTCACCGCGCGCCAGGAGGCGTGCCGTGACAAGCGAGCCAATGTTGCCGGTCGCGCCTCTGACGAGGCAGTTCATCCCAGCGTGCTCCAGCCCTGCACGATTTCTCGCGCGATCCGTTTCTGGCCATCTAGCCGTAAGTGGAGGCCGTCTTCCGTGACGTGATCCGCCGAAAGCGTCTCCGCGAGCACGGAGAACAGATCCACGTGAGGCGCTTCAAGATTGCGGACAGCGTCCGCGACCCGTGCGATGTCCTCGTTGCGGAAACGAACCCCGAAGCGTGCGAGCGCCCAGTGCTTCTCGACCCGATCCTCGATGACCGGAGGAGGCGTTATCCAGAGGCATTGTGCATTCGTCTCACTCGCGGCGCGCCGTTGCAACTCGGCGAGGTTCTTTGCGGTCTCTTGGTGTTCGACGATCGTCTTCGTCGGCGCCGGGCCTTGCGTTCGGGCATCGTTGATGCCGGTCAGGAAGAGAATCCAATCGGGTTTCAGGGCGATGACCTCACCGATCCGGATCAGCGCATGGGTGGTCGTCTCTCCGCTGACGCCGCTCACAACCACCGAGATCGCGTCATCGGGTCTGTGCAGCGACAACATCTCGCTCACGATGACCGCCCACGATTGAGGGTCGCATGTGTGACTGTCGCCCACTGCCACAACGCGTCCACCCTTGTTCAAGGGAAGGCGATCAACCATCGCGCAGATCGCCGGATCTGCCAGCAACTCGCGCGCGGCTTCTTTTGCGCCGTTCACCAGCGCTGCGTGAACCGTCGCGTACACGTCGGTGGACAGGCCAAGGAGCGCAGCGCGTGTGCTCTCTGAAAGCCCCGTCCACCCTCCTGGCAATGACGCCACGCTTCTCTCGGGTTGAAACACTTTCACAAGCCAACTGACTTGCTCCGCCGTCCATTCCATGTGCTCGACTCCAGCGCTGAGGAGTGGAAACGATATTGCAGGCACCGCGCTATGTCAGCTCGCGTTCGAGCTTCGCCAAGTCTCTGACAGGGCTCAGAAAATTCGCCTCGTTCGTCGCCTAGCTCAGCTACTTGACCTCAAGGCGCAGGTCGCAAGGGCGCTGCGGCCGGTGCCAGACCGGCGTCCTGCAGACGCGCCAGCAACTGCGGCAGCTGCTTGCGCGCGTTGAGCTCGCCGGTGCTGCGGGCGTACCGGAAATAGCTGGGCAGGGGCGAGGCCTCGAAGTCCAGATCGGCGTGGATCACGTGGTCGGCCAGCGCTGCTTCGGGAGCGATGCGCGCAGTGCGCCGGCGCACCCGCTCGCGCTGGGCGTTCGATGCATCGGGCGGTGCCGTTTCCGGGCGCGGCGTCACATCCACCGCGATGACAAATCGTGCACCCGCCTGCCGCGCTGCACGAACGGCGAGCGGCAGCGACTCGTCGCCGTCCTCGTACTCGGTGCCCAGAATGCCGACGGGTGAGAGAATACCCGGCACCGCGCTGGACGCGCGCACCGCTACGCCGACGTTGCCACTGGTGAAGAACACCGGCGTCTTGTCCTGCCGTCGCGTGGCGCCCACCACCAACCGTCGCGGCAGTCGATCGATGACGGGGTGGCGCAAGCGATCGTTGACGTAGTCCTGAAGCCGCTGGCCGTGAATCCAACCGCGGTCCGCGAACGGCGACAAGTCGAACAGCGTGAAAGGCCCACCTTCCCGCGACAGCGCGTCGATCTCGGCGGCCGTGCGGCCGTCGGCCCAGAACGCGCCGAGCAGCGAGCCGACGCTGGTGCCGACAATCAGGTCGATCTCGATGCCCGCGTCCTCCAGCACACGCATCACACCGATGTGTGCGTACCCACGCGGGCCGCCGCTGCTGAGCACCAATGCAACGCGCGGGCGCGGCTCCATGGCTGGTACGGCCGGATGTGCGACGGGGCTGTCGGCGCCGCTGTAGTTGAAGGGCGCGCAGCCCGCAAAAAGGCTCGTTGCGGCTACTGCCGCGGCGAAGGCGTTGAAGCGATGGCGCGGTGTCATGCGTACCGAGTGGTTGTGGCCTTGTTCCGGCCTGGTGATCGTGATGCTGCGTGGTGTTGCGTAGTACGGTTGACAGTGTCTACGATTGTCCGTACGGTAGTAGACGGTGTCAACTGCATCTCGCGATCTGCTCGAGCGGATGGCTCAACTCGAGGGGCGATCGAATGAAACGAAGACCGACGAGCGCCGCGGACTCCCGGATCGCAGGCCTTCGGCCGCAAGACCACGGTGCGGCCGGGAGAGCGGGGCTCGACGCGAGGCACGGACCGGGGTCTGCGCGACAGTCCGAGCCCCTGTGGTAGCTTCGCGCGCCCCAGTGATTGCGCCACGACACCGAATGGCCGCCAAGAAGAACGACGCCCGGCCATCGCTGAAACTGCGGGAGGCCTGCATCGTCGCCGCGCAGCAGGTGATCGCCGAGCGCGGCATCGAGAACCTGAGCCTTCGCGAGGTCGCGCGCAAGCTAGGCGTGTCGCATCAGGCCCCCTATAAACACTACCCCAGCCGAGATCACCTGCTTGCCGAGGTCATGCGGCGCTGCTTCCAGCGCTTCGCGGCGCATCTCGATGCGCGGGCGTGTTTCGATGACCCCGAGAAGGACCTCGATTCGCTAGGGCGGCAGTACCTGGCGTATGCCAGGCAGCATCCGCTGGAGTACCGCCTGATGTTCAGCACGACCTGGCCCGAGTCTGCCGACACGCTGGATCTCGTGTCCGACGCGACGCACGCGTTCGACGTGCTTCGCGGCGTGCTGCGGCGCATGTATGGCGACGCGCCGGCGATGCGTGAAGTGGTTGAGCTCGATGCGCTGTACATCTGGTCCACCATGCATGGTCTGGCCGGGGTGATGAATGGTCAGTGCATCGACAGGCTCGGCCTCAAGGGCAGGGTCTTGAAACAGGCCGTTCGGCATGCGATGGATCGCATGGGCCAGGGGCTGGCGGGTACCCGCTGAGCACTCGCGGAGCCTGGACGGGGGCTTGCCCTGCGACGCCACCGGCCGTCGCAGTGAGGTTCGAGACCGCGCGGACGCTGTGCCGCAGCCCGCCACCGTGCTGTCGAGTGCGATCGAAGCAGTGCGCGTGCCGTGCTTCGCCCCGCGGCCGGAGCGCTCTGCCCCGATCGATTCGACGCGTCGGCGTGCAGGCGCCGGCATGCCCTTGATCGGCGACCGAGCTGAGTCCGATTTTCCGCAATGTGAAATGTCCAACCGACGTCCGGAAAAACTGCAGTTTCCGCTTGGTTGTCCTGGACAGAGATCCGTATAAAACGCGGCAGCAGCCGGCTCACCCTTTGTTGCCGGCGCCGAGCGCAGTCCGCGGTCCGGGCTCTGGGTTCGCTGCCGATCTAACGCGGACCCCGTGATCGGAGTACGTCCCCGTCCGTCCCTAGACGCGCCGACCACGGTGACCGCGCCGGCCAGGGCGCGCAGCCTCCCCTGTGCCGGGGCTAGTTGGCGCAGGCGTGTACGCTCGCCCGCTTTCCCGATCGAGAACCCTGAGATTCCATGCAAGCGACTCTGACGACCCTGACCACCCTGCTGGCTACCGGTGCCGACAACGCCCCCGCGATCGGCGCGCCGGGCCGGCGCCCGATGTCCTACCGCGAGCTGCGCACGCTGATCGCGTCGACGCGCGAGCGGCTCAATGGCCTGGGCATCGGCCGCAACGATCGTGTCGCGATCGTGCTCGACAACGGTCCCGAGATGGCCGCGTGTTTCGTCGCCTGTGCCTGCGCGGTGACCAGCGCGCCACTCAATCCGGCCTATCGCGCCGAGGAGTTCGAGTTCTACCTGTCGGACCTGAACGCGGCCGCGCTGATCGTCGCTCGCGACAGCAGCTCGCCGTCAGTAGAGGTCGCGAAGAAGCTGGGCGTGCGGCTGATCGACTTGGTCGCCGACCCGCAGGCCGGTGCCGGCAGCTTCGTGCTCGAGCCGCGCGACGCTGGTACCGCCGCGGCAGCCGCGCCGGGTCCAGCCGTGGCCGACGACGTGTCGATGGTGCTGCACACCTCGGGCACCACCTCGCGTCCGAAGATCGTGCCGCTGTCGCAGCGCAACCTCGCGGCCTCGGCCCAGCACATCCGCGCGACGCTCGAGTTCGTGCCGACCGACTGCGGTCTGAACATCATGCCGCTCTTCCACATCCACGGCCTGATCGCGGGCGTGCTGGCGCCGCTGTCGGCCGGCTCGCAGGTGTTTTGCACGCCGGGCTTCAACGCGCTGAAGTTCTTCGGCTGGATGGACGAGGCGAAGCCCACCTGGTACACGGCGGTGCCGACGATGCACCAGACGATCCTGGCGCGCGCCTCGAAGAACGCCGACGTGATCAAGCGTCATCCGCTGCGCTTCCTGCGTTCGTCGTCTTCGTCGATTCCGCCGCAGGTGATCCGCGAGCTCGAGGCGGTCTTCGGCGCGCCGCTGATCGAGTCCTACGGCATGACCGAGGCGACGCACCAGACGGCGTCGAACCCGCTGCCCCCCGAGATCCGCAAGCCGGGCAGCGTCGGGCGCGCGGCCGGCCCCGAGATCGCGATCATGGCCGAGGACGGCCGCCTGCTCGCGCGCGGGGAGACCGGCGAGATCGTGATTCGCGGCCCGAACGTCACCGCCGGCTACGAGGCCAATCCGAAGGCGAACGCCGAAGCCTTCGTCGACGGCTGGTTTCGTACCGGCGACCAGGGCGTGTTGGACGCTGACGGCTATGTGACGCTCACCGGCCGTCTCAAGGAGATCATCAACCGCGGCGGCGAGAAGGTGAGCCCGCGCGAGGTCGACGAGATCCTGATGGACCATGCCGCGGTCGCCCAGGTGGTGTGCTTCGGCATGCCGCATCCTAAGCTCGGCGAGGAGGTGGCTGCCGCCGTGGTGCTGCGCGAAGGGCATAGCGCCACCGAGCGCGAACTGCAGGACTTCGTCGGCAAGCGTGTGGCCGACTTCAAGGTGCCCAAGCGGATCCTCATCCTCGAGGAGATCCCCAAGGGCGCCACCGGCAAGCTGCAGCGAATCGGCCTGGCGCAGAAGCTCGGCCTCGCCTGATCCGGATCACGTCTGCCGCGGCAGCGCTCGACGAGTCCGGCCAATCCGTATTCAAATTCGATCCACTGGAGAGATGACCATGACCCGACCGTTCTTCCGCGCTGCGGCCGCCGTTTCGGCCATCACCGCCGTGATCGGCGCGACGCCGGTCGCGGCACTCGCGCAGAACTGGGAGCCGGCCAAGCCGATCGAGTTTGTCGTGCCCGCGGGCACAGGCGGCGGGGCGGACCAGATGGCGCGCTTCATCCAGGGCGTCGCCGCCAAGCACAGCCTCACCAAGCAGCCGATCATCGTCGTCAACAAGTCCGGCGGCGCGGGCGCCGAGGGCTTCCTCGCGATGAAGTCGGCCAATGCCGATCCGCACAAGATCGTCATCACGTTGTCGAACCTGTTCACCACGCCGCTGGCGACCGGCGTTCCGTTCAACTGGCGCGACCTCACGCCGGTGACCATGCTCGCTCTCGACCAGTTTGTGCTGTGGGTCAACGAGGAGTCGCCGCACAAGACGGCCAAGGCCTACTTCGAGGCGATGAAGTCCTCGCCGCCCGCTACCTTCAAGATGGGCGGCACCGGCTCCAAGCAGGAGGACCAGATCATCGCGGTGATGATGGAGAAGGCCGCAGGCAAGAAGATGACCTACATCCCGTTCAAGGGCGGCGGCGACGTTGCGGTGCAGCTCGTGGGCAAGCACATCGATGCGACCGTGAACAACCCGATCGAGGCCGAGTCGCATTGGCGCGCGGGCAAGCTGCGTCCGCTCTGCGTCTTCGACAAGGAGCGCCTGCCGTACAAGGGCAAGCTTACCGAGACGCAGTCGTGGAACGACGTGCCGACCTGCGTATCGCAGGGCATCGATGTCGAGTACCTGATGCTGCGCGGCATCTTCATGGCGCCCGGCGTCAAGCCCGAACAGGTCGCCTACTACAACGGGCTGTTCGACAAGATCCGCGCGCTGCCCGAGTGGAAGGAGTTCATGGATAAGGGCGCGTTCAAGCAGACCTCGTTGAAGGGCCCGGAGTTCTTCGACTGGCTCGGCAAGAACGAGCAGCTGCACCGCGTGCTGATGAAGGAATCCGGCTTCATCGCCCCGTGACCCGCCTAGAGACTCCCGACATGAACGAACCCTCCGGTACGCCACAGGACAGCGTGCGCACGCGCTGGCCGGAAGCCGCCGTCGCCGTGCTGCTGCAGGCGTTTGCGATCGCTGTTGTCGTCGACAGCATGCGGGTCGGCGTGGGCTGGGCCGACGACGGCCCGCGCTCGGGTTATTTCCCGTTCATCATTGGCGTGCTGCTGTTTGCCAGCGCGAGCTGGATCCTGGTGTCGCAGCTGCGGCGCTGGAGCGCCGACCATGGCGAGTTCGCCGAGCGTGCGCAGCTGCGCCTCGTGATGCAGATGGCCGTGCCGATTGCGCTCTACATCGCCGCGATCGCGGTCGCGGGCCTGTACGTTGCATCGACCGCGCTGATCGCCTGGTTCATGGTCCGCCACGGCAAACACCGCGCGCTGCCGAGCGCCGCGGTCGCCATCGGCGTGCCGCTGGTCTGCTTCCTGGTCTTCGAACGCTGGTTCCTCGTGCAGCTCCCCAAGGGCCCGCTCGAGGCGGCCTTCGGCCTCTGAGCGGATGCAGCCACCATGCAGGAACTCGTAGACCTCGGGCACGGCTTCTCGGTCGCGCTCACGCTGCCGAACATCGGCTTCATGTTCATCGGCATCATCCTCGGCGTGCTGATTGGCGTGCTGCCTGGCCTGGGCGGCGCCAACGGCGTCGCCATCCTGTTGCCGCTCACGTTCTCGATGAACCCCACGTCGGCGATCATCATGCTGTCGTGTATCTACTGGGGGGCGCTGTTCGGCGGGGCGATCACCTCGATCCTGTTCAACATCCCTGGCGAGCCGTGGTCGGTCGCGACGACCTTTGACGGCCATCCGATGGCGCAGCAGGGGCGCGCGGCGCAGGCGCTGACGGCGGCCTTCACCTCGTCGTTCGTGGGTGCGCTGTTCGCGGTGCTGTTGATCACCTTCTCGGCGCCCGTCCTCGCGAAGTTCGCGCTCAAGTTCGGCCCCGCCGAGTTCTTCGCGGTCCAGCTGCTGACCTTCTGCAGCTTCGTCGGCATGAGCAAGGAGGCGCCCGCCAAGACGCTCGCGGCGATGATGCTCGGCTTCGCACTCGCTGCGGTCGGCATGGACTCGGTGACCGGCCAGCTGCGGATGACCTACGGCGTGCCCGATCTCCTCAAGGGCTTCGACTTCCTGATCGCGGTGATCGGCCTGTTCGGCATTGGCGAGATCCTGCTGACGATGGAGGAGGGGCTGGCTTTCAAGGGCAAGAGCGCGAAGATCACCTTCAAGGTGGTGCTCGAGACCTGGAAGGAGCTGTTCACCCACTGGCGGCTCTTCCTGCGCTCGACCGCGATCGGCTGCTGGATGGGCATCACGCCCGGCGGTGCCACGCCCGCCTCGTTCATGAGCTACGGCATGGCGCGCCGCATGTCCAAGCATCCCGACGAGTTCGGCAAGGGGCGCCTCGAAGGTGTGCTCGCACCGGAGACTGCCGCGCACGCGGCCGGCACCTCGGCGCTGCTGCCGATGCTCACGCTCGGCATCCCGGGCTCGCCCACGGCCGCGGTGCTGCTCGGCGGCCTGCTGATCTGGGGCCTGCAGCCCGGCCCGATGCTCTTCGTCGAACAGAAGGACTTCGTCTGGGGCCTGATCGCCTCGATGTACCTCGGCAACATTGTTGGCCTGATCGTCGTGCTGACCACCGTGCCCTGGTGGGCTGCGATCCTGCGTATCCCGTTCTCGGTGATCGCGCCGGTGATCATCGTGATCTGCGCGATCGGCGCCTACACCGTGCACAGCTCGATGTTCGACGTCGTGATGATGGGCGTCTTCGGAGTCGTCGGGTACCTGTTCAAGAAGCTGAAGTATCCTCTCGCCCCGATGGTGCTGGCGCTGGTGCTCGGCGACATGGCCGAGGCGAGCTTTCGCCAGTCGATGCTGCTGTCGGACGGCAGCCTGGGGATCTTCTGGGCCAATCCGTTGGCGGGCGTGCTGACGACGCTGGCGCTGGTGATGCTGGCGTGGCCGGTGCTCGGCCGCATCAAGGCGATGATGGCCGCGCCGATCGCCAGGCCGGTCTAGGTGAGAGGACAGGAACGGTGAAGATCGCAGTCGTCGGCGCGGGCGCCATCGGTGGATACCTGGGTGCCAAGCTCTCGCTCGCCGGCGAGCAGGTCACGGTGGTGGCGCGCAACCGCAACCTCGAGGCCATCGCGGCCAACGGGCTGAAGCTGATTCTCGAGGACGGCACCGAGCAGCATGCGCCCGAGGTCCGTGCGGTGCAGGCGCCGGCCGACGCAGGCCCGCAGGACGTGGTGTTGCTGGCGGTGAAAGCGCATCAGGTGATCGACCTGCTGCCGGCGATGCGCGGCCTCTTCGGGCCACAGACCCTGGTGGTCACGCTGATCAACGGCGTGCCCTGGTGGTACTTCCACCGGCTCGCCGGCCCGTGGGAGGGCCGGGTGCTCGAGAGCGTCGATCCGGGCGGGCGCATCGCCGCACAGATCGAGCCCGAACGCATCATCGGCAGCGTTGTCTATCCGGCCTCCGAGTTGGTCGCGCCCGGCGTGATCCGGCTGATCGAGGGCAACCGCTTCACGCTGGGCGAGCTCGACGGCTCGCGCAGCGAGCGCATCGACGCGCTGTCGAAGGCGATGATCGCCGCCGGCTTCAAGGCCCCGGTGTCCAAGGACATCCGCAGCGAGATCTGGGTGAAGCTGTGGGGCAACCTGAGCTTCAACCCGATCTCGGCGCTCACGCACGCCACGCTCGAGGACATCTGCCGCTTCGAACCGACCCGCGCGCTGGCCGCGTCGATGATGACCGAGGCGCAGGCGGTGGGCGAGGCGCTCGGGGTGGAGTTCAAGGTCTCGCTCGACAAGCGCATCGCCGGGGCTGAGGCGGTCGGCGCACACAAGACCTCGATGTTGCAGGACGTCGAGCACGGCCGTGCGATCGAGCTCGAGGCGCTGGTCGGCTCGGTGATCGAGCTCGGGCGGATCGTCGGGCGCCCCACGCCCACCATCGAAGCGGTCTACGCGATGGCGAGCCTGCTCAATCACACGCTCGCCGCGCACTCGGGGCGGCTCGCGGTCCAGGCGGGCTGAGACGCTGCGCGTCAGCGCGGCGCCGGTGCGCCGCCGCGGGGTTCAGCCGGCAGCGCCGCCGTACAGGTTCGACAGCGTCCCGATGCCGTCGATCGTGACCTCCACGCGTGCGCCCGGCTTCATTGGCAGAACGCCCACCGAGGTGCCGCAGAGAATCACGTCTCCAGGCTCCAGGGTCACGTCGTGCGACAGGCGCCACACCAGCTCGAGCGGCGGGAAGAACATGTCGACAAGCGGGTAGTTCTGCCGCTCGCGGCCGTCCACGGTCGTGCGCACGCTGGCCGAGGTGGGATCGAACGCGGTCTCGATGACCGGGCCGACGACGCCGAAGCCGTCGAACCCCTTGGCCCGGCACCATTGCGGGAACGAGGGGTCCCGGTTCAGCAGCTCGATCGCGGTGACGTCGTTCGCGCAGCTGTAGCCGAGCACGTGGGCAGCGGCGTCGGCCGCCTCGATGCGGCGGGCGCGCCGCCCGATCACGATCGCGAGCTCGCCCTCGTAGGCGACGCGGCCGACCTCGCCTGGCGGCACCGGCACGGTATCGCGGTGGCCGGCGAGGCTGCTGGCCGCCTTGAGGAACCATAGGGGCTCGGCGGGCCGGGTCCAGCCGTTCTTGGTTGCCGCGGCCCCGAAGTTGTTCCAGAGGGCGAGGATCTTCGAGGGCTGCGTCGCCGGCAGCCAGTCTAGGTCGGCGACCGGCAGGCGGCGCCCGGTGCTCGCATGCGCGCCGAACGGCGTGCCGTCCACGGTCTCGACCTGCTCGCCGTCGAGCAGGGCCCAGGTCTCGGCACCGCGGTCGCGGCAGCGCAGCCATTTCATCTGAAGGTCTCCCGCGCGCATCGTGCGCGCGGCCGAATCGTACCTTCAGAAGCGGGGCGTCAGAAACGCAAGGCGTTCGCCGGACGTGTCGGGGCCGGGGCCTCGGCACGCGCTGCGGAAGCCGGGCGGGTCCGTGCGCGAGGCGCATCCCCCGCGGCCTGTACGGTCTCGCCGTTGGCGCCCGCGCCGCCGGTGTCGGCCATCGCCTTGGCGGGCGTCGGCTTGAACGACGGTGGCAGCATCGAGGTCTTCGGATAGCCGGCCACATCGAGCAGCTGGTTCCAGCCGCCCGCCTCGAAGCCGACCGACCGCTCGCGCCCGACCGACATCGCCGGGAAGGAGTTCTCGGTGAAGCCCGCCTTCCTGAACGACTCGGTGTCGGCGCTACTCGAGACCGTCCGCTCGACGAAGGGCACGCCGCGCTTGGTCAGATGTGTGCGCGCTTGCTGACAGGGCGTGCAGTCGGGCGTGGTGTACAGCACCACCGGGTACTTGGTCGTCGCGTCGCGCAGCCCTGCCGGCACGCCGCCGTCGTCGCTGGGTGCGGCGGCCCGCGTGTTCATGGCCTGGCTGTCGATGCCGGGCGGCGGCGGCTGGTCGCTGTAGGTGACCGCGCCGTTGGGCGCGATCCACTTGTACTGCGCCGCGGCGGGCGCCGCGGCAAATGTCAGGGTCGGAAGCGCGAGGGCGAGGGCGAGTTCAAGTGGCCGCATGGGGGATCTCCTGGACCATCCCATTGTGTCGGAGGAGCGCGTCGATGCTGGGGGCCCGACCTCTGAACGCCTTGAACGAGTCGATGGCCGGTCGGCTGCCGCCCACTGAAAGGATCTCGTCGAGGAAGCGCCGCCCGGTGTCCGGGTTGAAGACGCCTTCCTCCTCGAACGCTGCATAGCAGTCGGCCGACAGCACCTCGGCCCACTTGTAGCTGTAATAGCCGGCTGCGTAGCCGCCCGCGAAGATGTGCGAGAAGCTGTTCTGGAAGCGGTTGAACTCCGGCGGCAGGAGGACCGCGACCTCGCCGCGGACCTCGTCGAGCAGCTGCTGCACCGTGTGTCCGCCCGCCCCGTCGCGGTCGGCGAACTCCGAATGCAGCCGCATGTCGAAGAGGGCGAACTCCACCTGGCGCAGCGTCTGCATGCCGCTCTGGAAGTTCTTGGCGGCGAGCATGCGGTCGAAGAGGGCGCGCGGCAGCGACGCGCCGGTGTCGACATGGGCGCTCATCGTGCTGACGATGTCCCACTCCCAGCAGAAGTTCTCCATGAACTGGCTCGGCAGCTCGACCGCGTCCCATTCCACGCCCGAGATGCCCGAAACGCCGAGCTCGTCGACGCGGGTCAGCATGTGGTGCAGCCCGTGGCCGAACTCGTGGAACAGCGTGATCACGTCGTCGTGGGTGAGCAGTGCGGGCCTGTCGCCGACGGGCGACTGCACGTTGCAGACTAGGTAGGCCACCGGCGTCTGCGCGCCGCCCTGCAGGCGCTTGCGGCCGCGCGCATCGTTCATCCAGGCGCCGGGGCGCTTGCTCGGACGCGCGTACATGTCGAGGTAGAACTGGCCGATCAGGTGGCCGGCCCGCTCGATGCGATAGAAGCGTACGTCGGGATGCCAGGTCTCGGCGCTGTCGGGCGCGAGCTTCACGTCGAATAGCCGCTCGATCAGACCGAAGAGGCCATCGAGCACGCGCGGCAGCTGAAAGTACTGCTTGACCTCGTTGTCGGAGAACGCATAGCGCGCCTCCTTGAGCTTCTCGCTGGCGAACGGGATGTCCCAGGCGGCGAGCGGCTCGAGGCCGAGCGTGTCCTTTGCGAAGGTGTTCAGCTCGGCGATATCGCGCCGGGCCGAGGGCCTGGCGCGGGCCGCGAGGTCGCGCAGGAACTCGACGACCTGCTTCGGCGAGTCGGCCATCTTCGCCACCAGCGAGACGTCGGCGAAGCTCGCGTAGCCGAGCAGTCGAGCTTCCTCGGCGCGCAGGGCGAGCGTCTCGTCGATGATCGGGCCGTTGTCCTGCGCCGGGTCGGCGCCGAGTTCCGAGGCGCGGGTGACGTAGGCGCGGTACAGCGCCTCACGCAGCGAGCGGTCCTCGCCGTATTGCATCACCGGAAAGTAGGAGGGGAACTGCAGCGTGAAGCGCCAGCCGGCGACGCCCGCGCGCTCGGCCTCCTGGCGCGCGGCCTGGCGCGCGTCCTCGGGCAGGCCGGCGAGGCGTGCCTCGTCGGTGAGGTCGAGCGTGAATGCCTTGGTCGCGTCGAGCACGTTCTCGCCGAATTTCTGGTTGAGCGCGGCGCCCCGTTCCTGGATCTCGGCGAAGCGCTCGCGGGCCGGCGACACCAGTTCGGCGCCGCCCAGCCGAAAGCCCCGGATTGCATGCTCGACGATCCGCTTGCGGGCCGCCGAGAGCGTCGCGAACTCGGGCGAGGCCTGCAGTGCCTTGTACTTCGCGAACAGCGCCGCGTTCTGGCCGAGCGCGGTCCAGAACTCGGTTGCGCGCGGCAGGTTCTCGTTGTAGACCGACCTCAGCTCGGGCGTGTCAGCCACCGAATTCAGGTGCCCGACCACGCCCCAGACCCGGCCCAGGCACTCGGTGGTGTCCTCGAGCGGCTGCACGAAGTCGGTCCAGGTCGCCGGGGTGGACGGCGACTCGGCGCGCTCGACCGCCGTGCGCGCCTCGGCCAGCGCGACGTCGAGCGCGGGCGTGACCAGGGCGGGCTCGAAGGCGGCGAACCGCGGCAGGCCGGAGACGTCGAGCAGCGGGTTGAGGGGGGCTGTGCGGGCAGTTTCGGTCATGTCGATGGGTCAGGTGCGTGCGTCGGACATCAGGCGGATTGTCGCGCGCCGAGCGTCAGCGCGCGCCGCGCTCGGCCGCATCGATGGTGTTGACCAGCAGCATCGCCCGGGTCAACGGGCCGACACCGCCAGGGACCGGCGTGATCGCCCCGGCCACCCGGCTCACGCCAGCGAAGTCCACGTCGCCGCACAGCTTGCCGTCGGTGCCGCGGTTCATGCCGACGTCGATCACCGTCGCCCCTGGCTTGACCATGTCGGCCGTGACCAGGTTCGGGCGGCCGACCGCGGCCACCAGGATGTCGGCGCGGCGCGTGTGCGCGGCCAGGTCCCGGGTGCGGCTGTGGCAGACCGTGACCGTCGCGCCCGCCGCCAGCAACATCAGCGCCTGCGGTTTGCCGACGATGTTGCTGCGCCCGACGACCACCGCCTCCGCGCCGTCGAGCCGCGTGCCGGCATGCTCGAGCATCTTCATCACGCCGAACGGCGTGCAGGGGCGAAAGAGCGGCTCGCCGACCACCAGCTGGCCGACGTTGCTCACGTGGAAGCCGTCGGCGTCCTTCGCAGGGGAGATCGCCTCGATCACCCGGTGCTCGTCGATGTGCTTCGGCAGCGGCAGCTGCACCAGGATGCCGTGTACCGCCGGGTCCGCGTTGAGCGCGGCGATCCTCGCAAGCAGCGCCGACTCGGAGGTGTCCGCGGGCAGCCGGTCGAGCGTCGAGGCGATGCCGACCTCGGCACAGTCCTTGACCTTGTTGCGGACGTAGACCGCTGAGGCGGGGTTCTCGCCGACCAGCACCACGGCCAGGCCGGGGACGACGCCGCGGGCGGCGAGGGCGGCGACGCGGCGGGCCACATCGTCGCGGATGGAGCGGGCGAGCGCATTGCCATCGATGAGCCGGGCGGTCGTGGGCGCAGAGGATACGGGCGCGGAGCACATGGGCGCGGAGGGTACCACGGCGGTCTGCTACCCTCCGGCGGCATGAACCGCACCCTGCGCAGGCTCTTCGTGTCGCTCCGCGCCGCCCTGCTGGCGGGCGGGCCGTTCGTGCTGATCGCGGTCGGTCTCCTGGTGCTGGCCTACCGTGTGCTGCAGCCCAATCCGCCTCGCCACGCCGTGATGGTGACTGGCCCCGCGCAGAGCGCGTTCGATGCGTTCGGCGAGCAGTATCGCAGCGCCCTGGCCAAGCAGGGCATCGTGCTCGAGCTGCGACGCTCGGGCGGTGCGGTCGCCAATCTCGCCGCGCTGCACGACCCCGAAGGCGACGTTGCATTCGGCTTCGTCCAGGGCGGCCTTGCCTCGCAGGACGAGGCGGCGCGCGAGGGGCTGAGCACCCTCGGCAGCTTGTTCTACGAACCGGTCTGGATCTTCCATCGTCGCATGCCGCCCAAGGGCCGATCGATGCGCCTGACCGACCTCGGCGGCCTGCGGGTGAACGTCGGCACCCCCCAGTCCGGCACGCCCGAGCTCTTCACGCGGCTGCTCGAGGCCAACCGAATCGACCCTGGGCGGCTCGAGCGCTCCGAACTCGGTGACACCGAAGCCGTGATCGAGCTGCTCGACGGCCGACTGGATGAGGTGGTGTTTGTTTCGGCGCCCGAGTCGCAGCTCGTGCAGATGCTGCTGCAGACGCCCGGCATCGGGCTGCTCGACTTCCCGCAGGCCGAGGCCTACGCGCGCCGGTATCCGTTCCTTTCGCCAGTGACGCTGCCGCGCGGCATCGTGTCCATCGACCGCGACATCCCGCTGCGCAACCATCCGCTTGTCGCCACCACCACTTCGCTCGTCGTGCGCGACGGCACACATCCGGCGTTGGTGCAGCTGATGGTGCAGGCCGCCGACGGGATCCACGGCGGCCCCGGTTGGTTCCGCCGCAGCGGCGAGTTCCCGACGCCGCGTGGCGCCGAGCTGCCGGTGGCCACGGAGGCCGCGCGCTTCTACGCCGATGGCGAGCCCTTCCTGCAGCGCTACATGCCGTGGTGGGTCGCCAATCTGCTCGGTCGAATGTGGCTGGCGCTCGCCGCCATCGTGGCCGTGCTGCTGCCGCTGTCGCGCATCGTGCCGCCGCTGTACGAGTTCCGGGTGCGCTCGCGGGTGTTTCGCTGGTATGCGCAGCTGCGCGCGATCGAGGACGAGCTCGGCGGGCCGCTGGAGCCCGAGGCCAAGCAGGCGTTGCGGAGTCGGCTTGAAGCGCTCGACGCGCGGGTCGAGAAGGTCGCCGTGCCGCTGTCCTATGCCGACGAGCTGTACGCGCTGAGAAGCAACATCGGTATGGTGCGCGGCCGCCTCGGGTGAGGGCGCGCGGACCGGTGGACGTCGGTTTCTAGGTCGCGCGCGCTTCGGGTACACTTCGCGCTCGCTGTTCAGGCGGTTGCGGCCCACCCGGCCTCGACTTGCAAGGCCGGTGACCCGTCGCTATCATGGCGGGCTCTTGTCGGGGGTATAGCTCAGCTGGGAGAGCGCTTGCATGGCATGCAAGAGGTCAGCGGTTCGATCCCGCTTACCTCCACCACGAATCAGCAACACCTGCAGTTGTTGTAGCTGTAGATGCTTCATTGCAGTACCGCAGTATCCGCCTCGTCCCGTTCGTCTAGAGGCCTAGGACACTACCCTTTCACGGTAGTTACAGGGGTTCGAATCCCCTACGGGACGCCAATATCTCCTGCAGAGCGATCGGTTCCCACGGCCTCGCCGGTGCGGAAGACCAGATGGCCCTTAAGTGGCAAAGGGCCGAGCGCGATCCGCTCCAGCAGCGTCGAGAGCGAGCGACAGGCTTCGGCTGGCACGGCTCCCTTGGCGTTCCGCAGCGACCTTAGCGCGTCTCTGGTCACTCTCGGACGTCCTCCGCCGTCAGGTTTCGGCTTCGCACGCTGCAGCCGTTCGGCGGATAGGAATTTCAACGCCCTAACACGGCCCGGTATGGGCAACACATTTCAAGGGCGGGTCGCTGCACACGCTCACGGCCTGCATGGCGAGGCGCGCTTCGACCCCACCGACGATGCGATCCGCGTGAGCCTAGAGCCTACACCCGCCCGGACCTCCACCCTCTACACCGCCATCCCCGATCGCCAGTGCACCCGCGGCGACTACGACGGCAAGCCCCTGTCTTCCTAAGCGCTGACAATGTTGCGGCGCGCCGCCAGCTCGGGCAGCGTGCGCCTGCTGCGGCTGACCGAGCGCCCGGCGATGGAGCAGACGCTCGACTCCGTGATCCAGGCCAACACCGCCCAGCTCGCCGACCCCGCCTTCGTCGCCGAGCTCGAGCGTCGGAGCCGCTTCAACGG
Organism: Burkholderiaceae bacterium; assembly: GCA_044368415.1. Classification (GTDB taxonomy): domain Bacteria; phylum Pseudomonadota; class Gammaproteobacteria; order Burkholderiales; family Burkholderiaceae_E; genus UBA4615. Next base: position 1,201 of record JBIPLJ010000008.1, on the reverse strand, counting down.
CGCCGACTTCGTGCGTACCCGCGACGGCCTGTACTGCGTCACCGCCGGCAGTGAGGCGGGGCGAGCGGGGATGAGCGGCTCAGTACACTAAGCGACCGCAACGCGTTGGAGCGCTGGCAGCGCCGACCCCGGGGCGGTCCGAAAGTGTGTGCCTCAGGCCCACACCTGCGCCCGTCAATCTCCCTGTCACCCAGCTCAGGAGCGTCGAATGAGCCCGACATCTCTATCTCGCCCCGCTGTGGTCCTCCTCAGCGGTGGCCTCGACTCGACCACGGTACTCGCCATTGCAAAGCGCCAGGGGTTCACGCCCTATGCGCTGAGCTTCGACTATGGGCAGCGCCACATCCAGGAGTTGAAGGCGGCTGAGGCAGTCGTTGCTGCTCAAGGGGCTGCCAAACACGTTGTCGCGCGGATCGATCTGCGAGAGTTTGGTGGGTCTGCGCTCACGGCTGACATCGCCGTCCCCAAGGGGCGCTCCCCGACAGCCCGATCGCAGGGCATTCCCATCACGTATGTGCCGGCCCGCAACACGGTCTTCCTGAGCTTTGCGTTGGCGTGGGCAGAAACACTGGGGTCATCGGACATTTTTGTCGGCGTCAACGCGCTGGATTACTCCGGCTACCCAGACTGCCGTCCCGAGTACATTGCTGCATTCACGAGCATGGCGAACCTGGCGACGAAGGCGGGCGTCGAAGGCACCCAGACGCTTCAGATCCACACGCCGCTCATCAGTTTGTCCAAGGCTCAGATCGTTCAAGAAGGGCTGAGGCTCGGTGTCGATTACGGGCTGACCAGCAGCTGCTACGACCCAGGCGAGGACGGAAAGCCCTGTGGCGCCTGCGACTCCTGCCTGCTGCGGGCCAAGGGCTTCGCTGACGCCGGCGTGCCCGATCCTCTGTCCATCCGTTTCGGGATGTCGTGATGAACACCGCCAAGACACTTTTTGCGGCAGCCGCCGGATTCGAAGCCGCCCGACAGGTCGACATCCTGCCCGTGGGGCACCGCTCGCGGCGCTTGCACGGTCACAGCTTCATGGCGCAGGTTCGCTGTGACGTGCCAGTTGGATGGGCTCGATTTCCGGGTGGCGAAGTCGATCGGCTGCGCGAGACGCTCGTCACGTGCGTTGCGCAACTCGACTATCGCTTTCTGAACGAGCACGTGCAGCAGCCGACCGACGAGAACCTCGCCCGCTGGGTCCGTG
>JBIPLJ010000139.1:0-5223 GCA_044368415.1 Burkholderiaceae bacterium | reverse complement strand
AATTACCGCTCTTCTCCTTGGATTAAGTTATCAATACTAATCGCTTTATCAGTCTTGGCAGTAGGAGCTCATTACATGAAGCGTCGTCACCTTCTCATGTCTGGTTTGGCTGCGGGTGCGGTGTCCGGGCCATTGGCGGCCCAGGCGGCACGAGCCGTCTGCTACAATTGCCCGCCGGAATGGGCGGATTGGGGCGGCATGTTGCGGCTGCTTCAAAGCCAGATCAACCTCACGGTGCCGCCTGACAATAAGAATTCGGGCCAATCTCTGGCCGCCTTGATTGCGGAACGCGCGCGCCCGGTTGCTGATGTTGTCTATCTTGGTGGCCAAGTTGGCCCGCAGGCCCGTGAGGCGGGAGTCCTCGCGCCCTATAAGCCCTCTCGTTTTGATCGCATCCCCGCGGGCTTGAAGGACGAGGAAGGCTATTGGTTCACCATCCATTCCGGGACTCTCGGTATTTTTGTGAATACGCGGGCGCTGGGCAATCGCCCCGTTCCGCAAAGCTGGAACGATCTCCTGAATCCTGCGTATCGCGGAATGGTGGGTTACCTTGATCCAACTTCGGCCGCTGTAGGCCAGGTTGGTGTTGTTGCCGTGAACCTCGCGCTTGGTGGCAGCTATGAGAATTTTGACCCAGCCATGGCGTTCTTTAAGCGCCTACAAGCCAACCAGCCGATCGTCCCGAAACAGACGGCCTATGCCCGTGTGCTTTCAGGCGAGATCCCAATCCTGCTTGATTACGATTTCAACGCCTATCGTGCTCAATACAGCGACAATGCGCCAACACGCTTTGTCATTCCGGCAGAAGGCACGCAAACGCTTCCCTATGTCATGGGGCTGGTGGCCAATGGACCGAACCCCGATAATGGTCGGCGCATGCTGGATTTTCTGCTTTCGGATGAAGGGCAGCGCCATTGGGCAGGCGCCTTCTTGCGCCCGGTCTTCCCGGATTTGATGCCGGAGGCCGCGCAAGCACGGTTTCTTCCCGCGGCGGATTATGCGCGCGCGCAACCTTTGGATGTGCGCAAACTTGCCGCTGCTGTCCGTTCCCTCGCGGATCGTTACCAGCGTGAGATTGGGTGATGCATGATCGCCTTCGTGCGGGATTGCTCATTGCGCCCGCACTGGCGATTTTCCTCGCCTTCTTTCTGATACCACTCGGATATTTGGCGGTGGCAGGCGGTGCGGGTGGCTATAGCGCCATCCTCACTGAACCGCGTTTCTTGCGCAGCTTGATCTCCACCCTGCTAGTGGCAGCGGCAACAACAATGATCACGCTTTTCATTTCGACCATCATGGGCTTGTTCCTGGCCCGGGTCAGGTTTCGTGGCAGATCAACACTTCTGGCTCTACTGACACTACCGCTCGCCTTCCCAGGAGTGGTGGTCGGATACCTTGTCATCATGCTTGCCGGGCGGCAGGGCTTGATTGCTGAGGTTTCGATGGCTCTTGGCGGAGACCGTATTGTTTTTGCCTATTCGCTGGCCGGCCTTTTGCTCGGCTATGTCTATTTCTCAATCCCACGTACCTTGCTGACGCTGATGGCTGCTGCGGAAAAGCTAGATCCGCGCCTTGAAGAAGCAGCCCGTTCGCTTGGCGCATCGCCCTTCGCCGTTTTGCGTGATGTCCTGCTGCCGGGAATCGCCCCTGCAATGGCCGCTGCGGGCGCCATCTGCTTCGCCACCGCGACCGGCGCTTTCGGAACCGCCTTCGCGCTTGCTTCTCGCATAGATGTTTTGCCCATGGTGATTTATACAGAATTCACGTTGCAAGCGAATTTGGCTGTGGCGGCGGCGCTTTCGTTCCTTTTGGGTATCGCTACCTGGGCTGTGCTGGCGTTGGCGCGTGGTGCAAGCGGCGGTGCTGCCGCATGAGGCGTGGTATTGGTTTCTGGACGGGTCTTTGCTTCACCTTGCTCATCTCCGCCTTTCTCATTCTGCCCATCTTTGCGTCCGTCATCGCGGGCGTCACGGTAAATCAGTTCATCGGCATATCAAGTGGATTCACCACGCGCTGGCTTCTGGACGTATGGGCGAATTACGGCGGTACGGTTTTGCTCTCACTCCAGATTGCCTTTGCGACCCTGGCGATTACGCTAGTGCTTGGAGTTCCCGCGGCCTATGTGCTCGCGCGCCATGCGGGTGTTACAGCGCGCCTGGTTGAAGAAGCGCTTGTCATGCCGGTTGCGGTGCCTGGCCTTGCCACCGCACTCGGGCTCATTCTGGCTTATGGCGCGGTCGGCGGACTGCGGTCTTCCTGGTTTTTCATTCTGATTGGCCATGTCATCTTTTGTCTGCCCTTTATGTTGCGCGCGGTTCTCGCGGTCTTGCTCGCGATCGACCTCAAGCGGCTTGAGGAAGCTGCCCGCGCTTGTGGTGCAACATGGGCGCAACGCTTCTTCGGTGTCGTGGTACCAAATATTCGAGGAGGCATTTTGGCGGGCAGCCTGATGGTCGTTACCTTGTCCCTTGGTGAATTTAATATGACCCTTTTGCTGCACACGCCTTTCACGCGAACACTGCCAGTTGGATTGGCTGATGCATATACAGCGTTACGTACGGAAATGGCCTCCGCCTATACGCTCATCTTCTTTGCCCTGATTGTTCCGCTTCTCAGTGGCATGCAATGGGCTGTCGGGCGGATGGATCAACACGGAGGCAGCCGATGAGTATTGCCATAAGCCTTCGTAACTGTGGCAAGACTTGGCCCGGTGGCGCGCGTGGCTTGTTGCCCATTGATATGGAAATCACCGCTGGCGAGACACTGGTGCTGCTCGGTCCATCCGGATGTGGCAAGACAACGCTGTTGCGTCTGATAGCGGGCCTGGAGCTGCCCGATGATGGTGGTGCTGTTCTGTTCGACGGCAAGGAAGTAACTCGACTGCCGATAGAGCGGCGAAATGTTGGCATGGTTTTTCAATCCTATGCACTATTCCCGAACATGGATGTGGCAGCCAATATTGGGTACGGGCTTCGTGTGCGCGGCATCCCGAAGAATGAGGTACAGAAGCGTGTCGCTGAGATGCTGGAAATGATGCGACTTACGGATTTCAGACATCGTAGAGTTGACGCGCTTTCCGGCGGACAAAGGCAACGCGTGGCGCTTGCCCGCGCGATAGCGCCGCGGCCGCAAGTGCTGTTGTTGGATGAACCCCTCTCTGCTCTCGATGCACGCTTACGGGACCAATTACGGCAGGAAATAGATGCACTGCTGCGCGCGCTGGGCATAACGGCGATCTATGTTACCCATGACCAATCAGAAGCCATGGCGCTTGGCGATCGGATCTGCGTGATGGAGGCAGGGAGGATAGCGCAGATCGGCTCTGGCCGTGATCTGTATCATAGTCCCGCCAATGAATTCGTGGCGCATTTTATTGGTGACGCCAATAAAAACGTGGTGATAAACGGAGAGACGATCCTGCGGCCAGAAGACTTACGCCTCCGTCCCAATCCGAATGGCGCCTTCATGATCACCCGGGTGACCTTCTTGGGGCCGGTCCTGCGCGTTATGGTCCGCCACGATGATGGGCAGGAGCTGCGCGCCGATGTGCCGGATGACGCAAGTCTTCAACCGGGAACACGGGTTGAAGTGATTCTTCGAAAGTCGCCGCTCATGGCAGCTGATCGATAGGCTATTGAGGGAGGCGTAGCTCGCGTTTTAGATCGAGAGATTATCTCTGTCGCTGGTGGGCGGCCTCCCACCGTACGTTGGTGAGGGTTCTGCCTTATTGGTGCGTGGCGCGGTGGCGCGCTGCGTGGAATGCGGCAAGGGCGGCTTGCCAATCGGCATCATGCTCGGCGCTGATACGCTGTAGGGGTTCGAGCGTCACCCTGCGCCGTTTGTAGTATTCGCCATGCATGCGCACGAGCCACCCCGAAAGCCCCTGCGCGGCAAGGGCGTCGCTGGCAGCGGTGATTTCCGCCTTGCTGGGTTCGCTGCGCCCCAGGCAAACAAGCCGCCCATCGATGCCCAGCACGATCCGGCATCTATTCCACTAGCTCATACTGCGCCGCATCATAAAAAAACAATAATGTCAATAGTTTAAAATTTTTTTGAAAAATCGACTAGCCCTCAAGCTTCGGAGAGAAAAAGCCCGAATATTCCGCCCCCGCACCATCAAGGTTTCTGGCGAAAAGCCCGCAAATACTCGGGAATTTCGAAGCCCACCTAGGGCTGAGAGCATGTTTGCGTAAGGGGAAGTGGCGTCCCACAAGGGATTCGAACTCACCTTTATTACGAGCGCCCCCAAGGGGCGCTTTAAACTGATATTGCTGCCTGCATGAAAGAATATTTCTCCTGCGCTAGTTATCTTTGCCTATGAAAATGTTCGATATTCCGCCGATAATTCGGAAATAGTTCTAATGAAATAAAAGGCTTATCGGGATAAGCATGTCCTAAGGATTTTGCCCTGGGTTGAGGTTGCATTGTCTGTGGCTAAATGTGGTCTTTAGCTGACGGTCGCCTCTGGGCCGCAAGGTATCAACACCCCGCAATGTGAACATCAAAGGGCGAGGCTAGGTACAATTTGTTAGATGCTGACGACCATAAACCGCCCGATTAAGCGTTTAGGCCCATCCCAGCCAATGCGACGTATGCGGCCTCCCTACGCCCTTTAGACCATGCTGGCCAGCACTGTGAATGCAGCCAGGTGTATTCTTTGGGATGAATGCCGTGCGGGACGAGCGGCCAACCAGCTTGGTCAGATTGACCGCATTCAGCACAGCAACCCGGTTCCGATGGTGCTGGCGTCTGGTTCAACCATTCGACCGCACAGGCCTCAAAGGCCCGTCTGGCGGCTTCCTCTGGCTTTAATCCATCCTGGATGTGCGCCTTGTACCTCAGCGCATGAAAGGCGCGCCATTCGGTTGGATTCCAGGGCCGTTTCTCCCTGTGTATAAGCAGGATGATCTCCTGCTTATATTCGGCGAGTTTCTCCAAAAGTTGTGGGGAAGGGGGCCATGACGACCCCCATACCAATTCATCCCCCTCGGCTTTCAGGTGGATGCCGGCAGCTCGGGCATCCATCAGTGTCCCGGCGGCGCTCATATGCGGCCGCCGTAGGGTATATCAGTTTTGATGACCGGGCTGGTTGAAGGCGGTATCCTTGCCGGCCTTGGTGTCTCAGTGCGGGAATTAAGTTCAGCTACGGCTTAGAGCGATTGCAAACCGAGCTGTCGTGCCGAATGGCCACGCGTACCTATTTCCAGCTTATGTGAAAATTCG
>JBIPLJ010000157.1:0-3326 GCA_044368415.1 Burkholderiaceae bacterium | reverse complement strand
CGTAAGGGCATGATTTCATGGGGATTTGACGATGTTCGGCAGAGAATGAAAAGCGGGGGATCGAACCCCGCCCCATGACTCACGCTCTGCGGACTTTTTCTGCAAAGCTGAGGATTGAGTCATCACCCAATCCAAAATCCTGCCAAAGGACGGTAAGAACGGAGTAGTCATATACGCCAAGGTTATCGAGGTAAGACCCCATGAGGGTCGAGCCTTGAGTAAAGGCAAGAGTGAGGGCGGAATTGAGAGCGGCGAGTTGGTCGGTGTTGGACATGCGCGAAGAATATGGGTTGCGCTTTGCATTGCAAGTTTTTTTTTCATCTCCTCGGCTGAATCCATCCCGGCTCGTCATCGCTGGAATTGTGGTCGCTGGGTTTTCTTCTCAGTCGTGTCCTCGCCTTCCTCGAACCGGATTTTATCCCGGTTGAGCACAAGCGGCACTTTCCGCCCTCCGCTCCCGTAATGGCGATCCTTGGCAATCAGGATGTGGCGGTGCTGCTTGTAAGTTTCCGATTCCTTGTTGCGGTCTTGCACGACGTTTAGCACGGCGTCCGCGTCTTCCTCAATAACCCGCCCGTGCTTCGTGTCGCCGTCCGCGTTTAGCTGGGAAAGGACTAGGATGGTTATCTCCAAATCCTGCGCCAAGGTCTGGATCGTGTGGCTGATTTCGGAAATCTCGCCCTCCTTGTTTCCCGCGCCCCTCGCCTGAATGAGTTGCAGGTAATCGACGGCGGCAACCTTGATCCCCATCTCCCGCTTGGCCTTCCGAATCGCGGCGACAACCGTTTGCAACTGCTTGTTGGCGGGTCGCTGAATCCGCAATGGTGACGGCGCGAGCATGGAGACGGCGCGCTTCACGGCTTGCATCAAGCCTTTTGACACTCCTTCCCCGCCATTCTCGGCGGCGTAGATTTTCGGCTCGGTAAATGCCCTTGCGTCCATTCTCCCGGCTTGCACAAGCATCCTGTCCATGAGGTCGCGCTCGGACATTTCCAGCGTGAGGAAAAGGCAAGGAAAGCCATCCGTCACGGCGTTGAGAACGATTTGAGACGCCAGCACCGACTTGCCGCCCTCAGGATACGCGCCAATCACCCAAACCCGCCCCGGATGCAATCCTTGGAGCCGCTCGTCAAGCTCGGGAATCGTCGGAATGCCCATGCTGTTTTCCGTTCCTTCGGCGCGCCGTTGGAATCGGTCCAGAGACTCCTGAATGATCGCTTTGAGCGTCAATGGCGGTTTCGAGTCCGTCAACGCATCGCCAATCGCCGTTATTGGCGTCCCTGTGGCCGCTACAAGGCTTTCCGCGTCCTCAGTGGTAGCCGACTCAATCAAATCCAATGCGGCGCGCACAGCAAGCCTCCTAGCGCGAAACTCGGACAAGGCGGCAACGTGATCTGAAAAGTGATGAGGGGAGGGCGTGTAGCTGGAAAGCTCCGCCAGCATCGAAGCGCCCCCGATGGAGTCAATCCCGCCGTGAAGGGCCTGCCCGTCCGCCAGCAAGGAAAGCGTGTCGATGGCTTGGCCGTTGCTGCGCTGGATGCCGGCATGGATGAGGTCAAACCATGTGGCGGCGGTGTGGAAATGCTCCCGCGTGAGGTGCGGGGCTTCATCCAGCTTTTCCGGCCAGTTCATCAGGACGGAAAGAACGGATTTTTCGTGCTGCGGTGAGCAGGGGAGTTTTAGGGGGTCGGTCATGGCTTGTTTTCTCTAAATGATGGGCAGTCGCAAACGATGATCCCGCCTGATTCATTGAATCTGGAAATCACGGAAGGGGAAATTTTCTGCTGCATTTCGGCGGCTTGCAGGTTGGCGATCAAAATGGTTGGCAGATTGTCGGCATATCGGCGGTCAATGATGGTGGTGATCATTCGGTTCTCCCAATCGGTTTCCCCGCGCTCTTGAAACTCGTCAATCACAAGCAAGCCGACGCCGGACAAATGCCGAATAACTGCAAATTCCCCGTTGCCGTCCGTGCGTCTAGCGGCGTCCCGCAACTCGATGAGTATTTCCGCGATGCGCCGATACGAGGAAGTCTTGGCCCGGTTATTGAGGTCCATTGGGAATCCGCCCTTCGCTGAAATTTCCGCCGCCATCCGGGTTTTCCCCGATCCTCGATTACCGATGATGATTACGTTGCCCGACCCGGCGATGACCCTTTCCGCTTTGTCGAAAATGGTTTGCCATTTCGGGTTTTCGTTTTGGAACGGCGAAAGGTATTTCGCCCCCCACCCGTCTGCTTGAATCGTTGGTTGTTTCATAGAATTTTCAGTGAGAGAGCTTCGTTGGTTCCTCGGAATTGATTTGGAGCGTTTGCGCTGATTGGCTCAGATTCCCACTTGCGGTCTTTCAGCCAAAGGTGAGCGCCGGGGGCAAACTGCCCGCCGTCCTTCGTCCATTCGTGGCATGATGCCCATTTGACGAGGGATTCGGTAACGGTTTGCTCGTCGGGCTTGGCTTTGAGCTTTCGCCATTGCTCATGCAGCTTGAACTTGGAGCTTCGCGATCTGCTGTTTGGTGGAAACAGCTTCCATAGGTTTTCAACAATCGGCGGATACTCGTCCGGCTTGACGGACAAGAGTTGTACTTTGTCTTTAAATGGATCTGAGTCTGTATCTGCTTTTGCTTCTCCCTCTGCTTCTGTATTGGCGTTTCCAACCGTTACGGCAGCGTTACTAGGCGTTACGGGTCGATTCTTTTCCCTGAATCTACGCACCCTTTCCTTGGTCGCTTCGCGCATTTGATCGGCGTCCTTCATTGCCCGATAGGATTCATAGTTGATGATCCGCCATCCGTAACCCGTGCCGTCAAGCCTTTCAATCCTAGCGCCGTCCGCATCTGGGGTCTTGCTCATCGGGTCCGGCTTCGCAAGCTCCTCCAGTCCCCACCGAACCTCTTCAATGTCACACCCGATACGGCGAGCAATGGCTGAATCAGTCATGACCACGTATCCCTTGGAATCGGCGCAAAGCAGGAGGTCGGTGAAGAAATGGCGAAGACGCCGATTGTCGGCAATCGAACTGTCGAGGATTTGAGTGAATAGTTTGACAAACATAGTGTTACTGTAGCGTTACGGCACGTTACACAAAAATGCGCGAATGGGCAAGTGATTCGTCGGCAATTATTGGTGGAATCATGCGCTCAATTCCTCCAATTTTTGAAGCGCCGATTCAAGGCTTGGCCTAGTCCAGCCAAGTGATCCCCATTGCGCGTTCGATGGCGGGTATTCTGCGGGTGGGATTTGATTTCCGGCAATCGTCATCCCGTTGTGGGATTGAACGTAGAAAACCTCGCAAGACCCGTGTCGTGACTCGCGGGCGATTGCAATT
>JBIPLJ010000154.1:0-11076 GCA_044368415.1 Burkholderiaceae bacterium | reverse complement strand
AACATCGGTATTTCACCTACTGCTTGTTGTGGATTTTCTACAATCCCCATCAACAAGTTCTGGAAATGAACCGCCATCCGTTCAATTGTTGACCCATCAAACAAATCCGTATTGTACTTAAAAGCCCCAAAAATAGATGAATCTCCCTCCGCAAGTTCTAAATCTAAGTCAAACTGACCTTCTTGTTGTGGTACTTCATAAGGTTCCAGTACCAGTCCCCCCCATTCTACGGTGCTGCCTATTTGAGTAGAATATAATTTGAGAATATCGGGAGTTTGCTGTAGTTTTTGCAGGACGAAGCAAGCCTGAAAGATAGACGATCTACTAGAATCGCGATGAGATTGCAGCCGTTTGACAAGCAGTGGGAAGGGATAATCTTGATGTGCTATTGCTGCAATGGCCGTGTTGCGAATTTGACCCAGAAAATCCCTGAAGTTAGAATTTTCTGATATATTTGCGCGTAAAACAACTATATTAATCAGATATCCAACTACCCTGATAAATTCTGATCGCTGTCTGCTGGTAGTTGGAGAACCCACTAAAATATCATCTTGATTTGTATAGCGATACAGCAGTACATTGAAAGCAGCTAAGAGGACAATATATAGTGTTGTTTTTTCAGATTTAGCTAGTTCTTTGAGTTGCTGGGTCAGAGTTTCGCTGATATAGAGGTTACAGGAAGCACCATTGTAGGTCTGTATTGAGAGTCTGGGTCTATCTGTAGGCAAGTTTAGCATGGGTAATTCTCCCGCTAATTGTTGTTGCCAGTAGTCCCATAGACGTTCTCCCTCCGGACTGTTGATGATTGTATTTTGCCAATGCACATATTCATAGGAATGTACAGCAGGGGGAAGAGTTACTTCTCGATCAGTCTTGAATGCTGGATAAAGCACCTTTAACTCATCTAATAATATTCCAATCGACCAACCTTCACCGACAATATGATGATTAACTATCAACAGGATATGTTCTTGGGGAGAGAGGGTAAATATTCTCACTCGTAAGATTGGTCCGCGTTCGAGATCGAAGGGGGATTTATAAGCGGCAAAAACCTGCTCTTGTATTTTTAGCTCACTCTGGTTGCTAACATCTATTTGTTGGAAGTCTAGTGGCTGTTCCGGATTTATCTGTTGGATCGGTTCTATTCCTAATCTGGGGAAAGTGCTACGCAAAATAGGGTGGCGATCGCACAATACCTGAAAAACTTTCTGCAAAACTGCCACATCTAAATCAGAGCAAATGCGACAGCTAAAAGCTACGTTATACGCTGAACTTTCTGGTGCTAATTGCCATAAAAACCATAGGGCTTGCTGACCTTGTGAAAGGGGATAAACCTCCAAGAGATCAGGATGATCTTGCAACAAATTCTGAATTTGTGTTTTATACTTTTTAAGTTGTTCTAAGACTGTGGAAGTTTCTTCATTACTGGGGGCGCGATAGCGTAGCCGCCCATTATCGAACCATAATTTCCAACCTTTAATTGCAATCTCTTGTAAAAAATCAGATAAAATCATATTTCCCCCTCAATCCAACTACTATTGTTTTTGCTTACTTTATCGTCTTGAGAAAATTCAATTTCTAGTTCCCAATCTTCTGAATTTAATTTCCTATTTAATTCATTAGTTAAAATAGCGACAGTTATTCCTTCCATAAACTTGACTATGGGAATATCTACTCCTAGTTCGGTTTGGATACTATTTTTTAATTCTATTGCTGTTAAAGAATCCATCCCCACCTCCATAAGATTTTGTTCTGGTGTGGGTAATTGGAAATTTTGCAGTTTCAAAACCAGCGCAATTTTATCCTGCACATAAGTTAGTAAAATGTCGTAGCGATCGCCTGGGTAAGCATCCTTTAATTTGTGTAACAGATACTCCATTCGCCCTAATAGTGGTTTCAATGACTTTGGCGATCGAACCTGAATTTCTTTGAGGAGAGTTCTGCGCTCTCGTACTTCATAAATTCCTTTAAAAATTGTCCAATCAATATCAATGATGATTTGTTGAGCGACACCGTTACCAAGGGAATACTCCAACGTTTTCAGTAGATCGTGAGGAGAATAGTATCTTAAACCGATTTGAGTAACTCGCTCCCGGATGCTTGTAGGTTGATCATGACGATAATGCATACCACCATCTTTTAAAGCCCCGACATTAACTGTCAATGCAGGTAAGTTAAGACTATGACGATAATGTGCAAATATATCGAGAAAGTGGTTTGCTGCTGTGTAATGAGATAGTCCGTCTGAACCCCAGATTGATGTAATAGAGGAGATACAAACAAAAAAGTCTAATTTCATCCCTAATGTGATTTGATGCAAATTCCAAGTTCCTGCTACCTTGGGAGCCAGTAGAGACTGAAGCAACTGAGGTGTGATATCCGGTAAGAGGTTAAATCCAGCAACACCAGCAGCATGAAAAATTCCTCGAACTGGCGGATAGTATTCCTGAATGTTCTCAAATATCCTAACAACATCTTCTCGAACGCTAACATCACCGACAACAACTAAGACATTCACCCCTAAATCTTTTAGTTCCTTGATTGCTTGTTGAGCAGTATCCGCAACATTGTTCCGTCCGACCAGCACTATATATTTCGCTCCTTTGTCAACCATCCAACGAGCAGCGTTAAGTCCCAGATGTCCTAAACCCCCAGTAATCACATATGTGGCATCAGAGTGTAAACTGATCAATTGTGGATTTATGTCTACTTTGGGGCTAGGTACAACGCGAGCAACATACCTCTGTTCAGATCGGAGTGCAATTTGGCTCTCACCATCTTGATACCAAATTTCCGCAAACAACGCCTTTGCAGCCTCAACCGTGGCAAATTCGCACCCAATATCTACAAGTCCCCCCCAAATATGAGGTATTTCTGAAGCCAGCGAACGTCCCAGACCCCATATAGGAGCTTGAGCTATTGCTGGTGGTATCGCTTCTGAACCAGTTGTTTGCGTGCCTTGTGTTACTAACCAAAGCTGAGGTGATTGAGATGTGTTTGTCTGAATTAGCGATTGAACTAAATGTAGTGTACTCGTTAAAGTCAGGGTACAATCATTGTCTAATGAAGATATGGTTGTCTGCTCGCTGGGTGTAGTGTTCAAACTCCAAAGATGCACTACACCTCGACAGGGGTATTTTAGTGTTCTCATCTGTTTGATGAGTTCCTGCATTGCTTCAGGATCGGCTGGATCGAGAAGTATTTCACCTGCTAAAGAAATTCGATCTTCTTGATGACAATACACTAGAAAACAGGTTTCTCCTTCCATCTCTAAAAGTGTTGCTAGACATTGACCAATACCTAATTCATCGGCAAAGATCATCCAACTACCTGGCTCTCGCGGACAGGAGGACTGTAATTTTACTAGCGGCTTGAGTTGCCATTGTAATTTATAAAACCAATCTGCATACTGATTTTGAATTTCGATCTGATGCCTCAAACGTTCAACACACTGCATTTGTAAACCGGAAACTCGTGCTAATAATTTACCGTTGGGATTGAATATGCAAACATCGCCCTCAATTGATTTGTTAGCAGTGTCTAGAGAATTTGACAAAAACCCATGACTCCAAACCTGATTAGTCATCGGCTCGTAGACTTGAACACTCTTAACTCCTACAGGTAAATAAAGTGATGGCTGATTAGTCGTCAGCATTTCATCGGGTAAACTTGCAATCAAAACTTGATGACAAGCTTCAAGCACAACCGGATGCATTCTGATTAACTCATGAGAGTTAGTTCCTGTAAGATTAAGGTCTATTTGTGCTAGGGCTTCTCCTTTACCTAGCCACAAATTTTCTATCCTCCGAAAATTTTCTCCTAATCGAAGTCCATGATGGTCTAATTTTTGATAAAATTCTTCAACATTCCTGGTATCTGTAAATCGCCTACGAATTTCTGCAAAGTTTTCTTCTACCCGATGAGAAAACTGCTTGGTTATTAGTTTTTTGGATGGAGAATTTAAGGATACACTATCCGTTGTTTTAATGGAATTTATCTTATTATTTACCTGATGATTGTATACTTCTCGAAGTTGATTTAGGTCTGGTAGATGTGACAAAATTACATTTTTATTGAGTCCAAAATCAAGTAGACAAGAAACTTCATTTACTCCGATATTTTCCAGTTGTTCGAGTAAATTAAGGCAGGTTACTGGAGTGCCAATGAGTCCTCTAGAAGTAGCAAATTTTTCAAATATGAAATTAACAAAATCATCAAGCTCTTTTGCAGACAAACTAGATATATCTATATTATGATTGCGGCTCTGGGCTAAACCATTAAGTAGACCAATATTAGATTTGAAATATTCACAATAAGGAACACGTACTTGTTCGCGAACTTGATTAAAATCGGAGCCAACAAAAGTGTGTAAAGCAATTGACACTATTCCAGTTTCTGGATTGTGTCCATTTTTAGCTCGTTCCTGACGATAAAGGGAAATTTTCTCGGCTAATTCTTCTATATCCTGATCAAAGAGATGTGATAAAAGATTAGCACCAATTTCTCCTGCTTTAATAAAGATTTGAGGGTTACTAGCAGCAGTGACCCAAATTGGAAGTTCTGGCTGAATTGGTGTTGGATAAATTCTGATTTCAACCTGCTTTCCATTTCCATTGATTCTCTGGATCGATTCACCACGCCAAAGTTTTTGGATAATTTCTATGCCAATAAATAGTTCTTGATGACGGTCTTGAAAATTATCAGGAAAAAAAACAAAATCATTGGGATTCCAACCAGAAGCAAAAGATATGCCAATTCTACCTGTAGACAAATTATCAACAATAGCCCATTCTTCTGCAATCCGAATCGGATCGTTAATTGGCAAAACAACACTTCCAGCTAGTAATTTAATCTGCTGGGTTTCTCTGGCTAACGCTGCATTTAATACAGCAGGATTTGGATAAAGACTGCCAAAATTTGTAAAGTGCCTTTCTGGAGTCCAAATACTAGAAAACCCGTGTTTATCGGCAAATCTAGCACTTTCAATTACCAGATTATATTTATCTCCAAGCATAGCATCTTCACTACTGGCAAAAAACATTAAACTGAATTTCATAATTTATTAACTGTTGATAGTTGACGGTTGACTGTAGTAATAACGATCCATTTTCAACTTTTTAATTAACCTAAATATTTACAAAAATTCTTCTCTGTTCCCTCTTTCCTTTTTCCCTAAATATGAATTTGGGCAGTAGCATATAAAGTCCATTTTTGATAGAGTAATTGTTTATTCTTTTGACAACTATAAGCATTAAAATGAATTTTATTCTGAGAATCAAATGTTAAGATAAATTGGATTTTTTGCTGTTCTTTTGTTGATAAAAATAGGGGTTGATGAACTTGTAAGTTAGTTAACTGTTTACACTTAACTCCAAAAGCCTCTTCTGTGGCAGCCAAGGCAATTTCTATATACGCCATCTGGGGCATAACTACACAATCCCAAATCTGATAATCTTTGAAATTCAAAAGATATTGTTCATCGATCTCTGTTTCCCAACTATATGTATTCGCTACAGATGCTAAGTCTTTCAATCTATATCCTAAAAATGGATGTTTTTTAATCTGATTTTGTAGTTGCCAATTTTGTTTTTGGTTAGAAGTTGTATGATTATATTCTATCCCTTCTATAGGCTTTTGGGGAGCAGAACGGGTAATTATTATTGTCTGTTGGTTTAACCCTACTTGCTGTAGTTGCTGAGGTAATGAAATCGTCTGCTCAAATCCATTCTCTTGTAATACTTGCTGCCATTTTTCTACCGGAAGCAATGGATAGTCGGGACGTAAGTCTAAATCTCTAAATCTCCACCAACCCTTTAGCAACCCAAAAGTTAGATCGAGCCATCTTTGTGGATCTGTTAGTTCCACTAACACTAGCAACCCACCGGGAACTAACAATTTTCGGATGTGCTGTAGCGTTTGAGAGATAGAACTAGTAGCGTGCAATACATTGGCCGCGATGATGATATCGTATTTTTGAGGTTCAAATCCTTGGGCTGTGGGGTCAAGTTCGATATCTAGGATTTGATAGCGAACAAAAGGATATTCGCTAAATCGCTCTTGTGCTTTGGTTGTAAATAAAGTACTAATATCCGTAAAAGTATATTCAACTTGATTAGATAATAGGTGCGGTAATATGTAACTGGTTGTACCACCAGTACCTGCGCCAATTTCCAACAATTGTACGCTCCGGTTTTGAGAAAATTGAAATATAGCAGCTGAAACTGCTTGCTGGACGAGAGTGTTGAATACTTTCGCAGAGGGTGAATCCTGGTACAATCGAGTGACCATACTTAAGTCTGCGGCTGGAAAGACTAATTGCACTGGGTCTAATGCTCCCTGTAATACGTTACTCAATTGCGATCCGCATCGACTGAGTAAGGTCAGTTCTGTTTCAGCCAATGGATAGTTATCTAGCACAGACTCGGCTGTTGCTCGTGGGTTAGCATTTGCTAGAGTCAGCATTACCTGCCAGTTATCTCGGTCTGAATTAAATTGCAGGATATTTACCCCAGCAATTATTTGCAACAACCGTCTCAGGAGTTTTCGCTGTTGGGGTAATATGTTCAATCGTTGTGCAATTAATTCTGTGGAAAAACTCTCTCCTGGTGAGAAAGACCAACCCATCTGGGTAAATGCTTGCAGCACATACTCAAAACTCAATTGTTCCAGTTGCAGTAACAAGTTGTGATAGCGGTTCAAGTCAATATGCGCTATTAGTTCTGACCACGATGAACGCAGTTGCTGTTCAATTGTTGCAGGTTCAAAGTGCCAATCTTTACCAACTATCTGTAACTTCTGTTCAAAAGGTGGGTGTGGGGATTTATGGTTGTGCGATCGCCACAGTTGATCTGACGACAAGTTTTCAATCCAGTAGCGCTGACGTTGAAAAGGATAAGTGGGCAATAACACCCTACGTTTTGGGTAATCTCGCTCAAAACCAGCCCAATCTATCTGTATTTCCCTCACGTACAACTGTGCTAAACTTTCTAGTAGTTGATACCAATCCTGTTGGTGAGAACGCAAACTTGCTAACCATAACTGATCGCCATCAGATATACATTGCTGTCCCATTGCCAATAAAATTGGTTTGGCTCCAATTTCCACAAAGATTCCATATCCCTGTTGCTGTAATGTCTGCATACTTGCCGCAAACTGCACTGGCTGAGATATGTGCCGCACCCAATAACCAGGAGTGGCTATCTCATCACCTGCCATTTTTCCGGTCAGGTTAGATACAATTGGTATCCTTGAAGTCTGATAACTGATAGTCCTAGCCACAGAATCAAACTCTGCTAACATTGGCTCCATTAATGGTGAGTGAAAGGCGTGGGATACTTGTAGCCGTTTGCTTTTGATTGTTTGTGATTCTAAGTTATTGACGATTGTTTTTATGGCTTCTGCTTCACCAGAAATGACAACGCTTTCTGGTCCGTTGATAGCTGCTAAAGCTACTTTTTCTTTGTATGGGGAAATGAGTTGATTGACTTTGTCTTCTGATGCCATCACAGCTACCATCTCACCATCAGCAGGCAACTTTTGCATTAAGCGTCCTCGATGGGCAATCAATTTTAATCCATCTTCTAAACTAAATACTCCTGCTACTGTTGCTGCTACATATTCCCCAACACTATGACCCATGACTACATCTGGTTTAATTCCCCAGGATTGCCATAACTGGGCTAGGGCATATTCTATGGCAAATAAGGCAGGTTGAGTGTAAGCGGTTTGGTCAAGGAAAAAATTATTTAATTCTTGAGGATTTTCTGGATAAATCACTTCTAAAAGCGATTTTTCTGCCAAATAAGATTGTAGAATTTCATCGCATTGTTCTAAGCTTCGACGAAAGACAGGCTGTGTTTGGTAAAGCTGTCTTCCCATATTAATATACTGAGAACCTTGTCCAGTAAATAGAAAGGCAATTTTAGGTGATTGACTATTACTAGGTAGTTTTGCCGAAAATACACCGGAAACCTCTGATTTTGCAATAATTTTCGCTAATTTATCTGTTAATTCTTGTTGGTCAGCGGCAATAATAGCTAGACGATGTTTAAAATGCGATCGCCCCGTATTAGCACTAAAACAAACATCTGCAATTTCTAATTCTGGATTAGTTTCTAGATAATTTTGGTAACTCTGGACTAAATCCACCAAAGCTTGTTCTGTTTTAGCTGACAGCGTTAAGAGATGAAAAGGACGATTTACTAAATTTGCAGAGTTTTGTTCTGTTTTTAAAGAATTTTCAATACTAACTGGAATTGGTGCTTCTTCTAAGATAACATGAGCATTTGTGCCCCCAAAACCAAAAGCACTAACTCCTGCTAGTCGAGATTGTCCAACCGATAACCACGGCTGAAGTTTAGTAGGAATTTTAATATTCGTCTGTTCGAGTTGAATATAGGGATTTAACTGCTGCAAGTGAAGGTGAGGTGGAATCTCACCATGTTTTAATGACAATACCACCTTAATTAAACCAGCAATCCCCGCAGCAGCTTCTAAATGACCAATATTAGTTTTTACCGAACCAATCCAACAAGGTTGATTTAACTCCCGATCTTCCATTAATACACTTTTGAGAGAATTCACTTCAATGGGATCTCCCAAAGCAGTTCCTGTCCCGTGTGTTTCTACATAACTAATTTGATTTGGTTTGACTCCTGCTTTAGCTAAAGCTAGATGAATAACATCTTGTTGAGAATTACCATTTGGTGCAGTTAGCCCATTAGTTAGACCATCTTGATTAACAGCAGAACCTCGAATAATTGCCTGAATATTATCTCCATCAGCCAGCGCATCACTAAGACGTTTAAGTACAACAACTCCGCATCCCTCTGAACGTACATAACCGTCTGCTAGAGCATCAAAAGTCTTACAACGACCATCTGCTGCCATCATTTTAGCATCAGCAAAAGTCAAAGTTAATTGAGGACTCAACATCAAATTAACTCCTCCAGCTAAAGCCAGATGGCACTCCCCCTGTGACAAACTTTGACAAGCTTGATGAACTGCTACTAATGAGGATGAGCAAGCTGTATCTACAGCCCAACTTGGTCCATGCCAATCCAAGAAATAAGATAACCGATTGGCAGTAATACTCAACGCATTACCAGTACCATAATAAGCTTCTGTATTCACAAGATTTCCGTTTAATCTTGCATAATCTCCACTACTGATGCCGATAAAAACCCCACCTCGACTTCCTACTAGTCCTGCTGCGGCTAATCCTGCATTTTCTAACGCCTCCCAACTCACTTCTAACAACAATCTTTGTTGCGGGTCCATGCTAATGGCTTCCCGTGGAGAAATACTAAAAAATTGGGGATCAAACTGATCAACCTGCTCTAAAAAACCACCCCAAGTATTTTCTGATTCCCAACGAGAGCCTGGGACTTTAGTAATGGCATCAACACCCGATCTCAACAAAGACCAGAAAGCTTGCGGATTTTTAGCTTTTGGGAAACGACACCCCAGACCAATGATCGCTATTGCTTCTGTTGCTATCTGACGATGGGAAACAAAAAGAGAAGATTTTATAGGGGCAATTGTTGGCGCTAAATAATCAGACAATGCCTGAATAGTAGGATAGTCATACACAATGGTCGGAGCAACGGTCATCCCTAACCATTTTTCTAATTCCGCAGCAATACTTGCAGCTTTGACTGAACTTAAACCATAAACAGCTAATGGTTGTTTAAAGTCTATTTGTTCTGGTGATAGCTGCAATATTTCGGCAAGTTTTTGAGCTAACCATGCTTGTATTTCTTCCACGCTTTTCGAGGAATTTTGTAAGGCATCATTTTGACTTAGACTATTTTGTTGTAAATTTGAATTATTTATTTTCTGATGACTTTCCAGAGTTTTTTGCCACTCTTCGACTACATTTAAACTCTTTTCTAAAAATCCTAGTTTACAAGCCTGACGTTGAATTTTTCCACTAGAAGTTTTAGGGATACTCCCCGTTTTTAACAATACAACCCCATAAACTTCTAACTCATGTTCTGTTGATACTGCAATTTGGATAGCTCTAACTATCTCTAAAGTATTCAGATGGCGTAGATGAGTTCGTTCTACCTCACAAGCAATTACTAAACACTCTCCTGTCTGCATTTCTATTGCAAAGGCAGCACTACAATTACTTCTAAGAGCAGGATGGCTATTTTCAACAGTTAATTCAACATCTTGGGGATAATGATTGCGACCGCTAATGATAATTACATCTTTGAGTCTTCCGGTAACAAACAACTCTCCATTACTTAAAAAGCCTAAGTCTCCTGTGCGTAAAAAACACCCTTCTTCACCGTCCTTGAGAGCGGACTGAAAGGTTTCTTGTGTTGCTTGGGGACGATTCCAATACCCAGATGCAACACTCCCACCAGAGATCCAAATCTCTCCTACTTCTGATTGTTTAGACGGAGTTAAGGACTCTGGGTTCACGATCATGACTGTTGTATCCATATAAGGACGACCCACACCTACAAACACTCGACTTAAAGGTGATGAGATATCATTCTCTACCACAAGATTTTGTTTTAGTTCTTCAGCTTTAACTCCCTGAATCACTGGTAATTGATTCTTGTCTCCACCTGTAGTAAACAAAGTCGTTTCCGCCATTCCATAACAAGGATAAAAGGCTCTATAGTTAAAACCACAACTGGCAAATTTTTTACCAAATTGCTCCAGAGTTTCTGGACGTATTGGTTCTGCACCATTGAAAGCCACATCCCAACTACTCAAATCAATGTCAGCTAACTGTTCTGGTTGAACTTGTTTTACACATAAATCATAAGCAAAATTTGGTCCTCCACTGGTAGTCGCCTTGTAGCGGGAAATAGCAGAAAGCCAACGAACAGGTTGCTGAAGAAAAGCTACAGGCGGCATCAAAATGCTCGGTATTCCCAAATACAAAGGCTGTAAGACATTTCCAATCAGCCCCATGTCATGGAATAGTGGCAACCAGCCGACAAAGATAGTTTTCTCACTATGACCAAAAGCTTGATGAATCAACTTCTGGTTGTGGATGATATTTCCATGCGTCACCATCACCCCTTTGGGTGTTCCTGTAGAACCAGAAGTATATTG
>JBIPLJ010000044.1:0-35512 GCA_044368415.1 Burkholderiaceae bacterium | reverse complement strand
TTGCCTTCCTGGGTCGCGGTGAGCAGCGGGTGCAGCACCTTGATCGGGGCCTTGAACATCTCGACGAACTCGAGCAGGCCCTGGTTCGCGAGGCACAGCCCGCCCGAGTAGCTGTATGCGTCGGGGTCGTCCTGCGAGAAGCGCTCGAGCTGGCGGATGTCGAGCTTGCCGACGAGCGAGGAGATGTCCTGGTTGTTCTCGTCGCCCGGCTCGGTCTTTGCAACGGCGATCTGCTGCAGGATCGAGGGCCTGAGCTTCACCACCCGGAAGCGCGTGATGTCGCCGTTGTACTCCATGAGTCGCTTGACGGCCCAAGGCGACATGATCGGGTTCAGGTAGCGGCGCGGAATGCCGTACTCGGCCTCGATCGATGGGCCGTCCTCGAGCGGCGAGAACAGGCCGAGCGGCGACTCGTTCACCGGCGAGCCTTTGAGCGCGTAGAAGGGCATCAGCTCCATCAGCGACTTGAGCTTCTCGGCGAGCGATGACTTGCCGCCGCCGGGAGGCCCGAGCAGATAGAGGATCTGCTTGCGCTCCTCCAGCGCCTGCGCCGAGTGCTTGAAGAAGGACACCATCTGCTCGATGGTCTCCTCCATGCCGTAGAACTCGCGGAACGCGGGATACACCCGCATCACCTTGTTGGAGAAGATCCGCGAGAGCCGCGGATCGGAGCGCGTGTCGAGCAGCTGTGGCTCGCCGATCGCCATCAGCATCCGCTCGGAGGCGGTGGCGTAGGCGCTCGGATCGTGTTTGCAGAGTTCGAGGTACTCCTGCAGCGAGTATTCCTCTTCGAGACGGGCCTCGTAGCGCGCCTTATAGCGGCCGAGGATGCCCGGTCCTCCAGGCGTCTGGGGTGGCTGCGCGATGCTGCGAGCAGCCAGTCGTGCGGTGCCTTCGTCGAAGGCGGAGAGGACCTGCTTCAGACCGGCTTCCATGAGCTATCTCCAATGACGCACGCGCTGGGACCATCCTGATCCTGCGAGACGTTCACCCTCGAGCCAACAGGATGCACGTCACGATGACGCCGATGGGCGGTGGCGGCTGTTGTGCTTGCGCGCCGTCACTGTCCCGAGTCTCGCAAGATCTATACCTAGTGACTTTGCACGAGCGCGGGAACAGCGCGGTTGCAGCGACGCTACTCGGATTTCCGACGCTCGTGCGAGGTCTTCGACATGTTCCAGCGCGAGCCGTTTGAACTCCGCTCGCGCGCGGACCGAGCCCTGTCACCGCGGCGAGGGCGGCCCTTCTCAGGAACCGGTCACGGTGGCGGGTCGATCGGTCGGTGCTGCTGCTGCCGCTGCCGCGGTGCGCGAGGCCCGCGGTGACCAACGCGACAACAGCAGTGCATTGGTCATCACGCTGACTGAGCTCGCGGCCATCGCCGCTCCGGCCAGCACCGGCGACAGGAGGCCGGCGGCGGCCAGCGGAATGCCGATGACGTTGTAGGCGAAGGCCCAGAACAGGTTCTGCCGGATCTTGGCGACCGTGCGCGCGGAGATCTCGATCGCGGCCGGCACGAGCATCGGGTCGCCGCGCATCAGCGTGATGCCGGCGGTGTGCATGGCGACGTCGGTGCCTGTGGCCATGGCGATGCCAACGTCGGCGGCGGCCAGCGCGGGCGCGTCGTTGATGCCGTCGCCGACCATGGCGACCGCACCGCCGCCAGCCTCGGCCCGCAGCCGCGCAACATGGCCGGCCTTGTCCTGCGGCAGCACCTCGGCCACGACGGTCGTGATGCCGAGCTGCCGGGCCACGGTGTCGGCGGCCCCCCGGTTGTCGCCCGAGATCATCACGCTGCGGATCCCCATGGCCGCGAGCCGCGCGATGGCGTCGCGGGCCCCCGGCTTGACGGTGTCGCCGAAGGCGATCATGCCCAGCACGGCGGTGTCGTCGATCAGCCACGACACGCTGCGACCTGCAGACTGCAGCGTGGCTGCCCGCTCGGCGAGCGCTGCGGGCGGCACGATGCCGCTGTCGGTCAGCAGCCGGGCGCTGCCCAGGCGCAGCAGGCGTGTGCCGATCCGGCCCTCGACGCCCCGGCCGGGCAAGGCGGTGATCGCCTCGGCGACGGGCGCCGACGGGACAGGCGTCGACGCGGCGGGGCCGGTCGCGGCAAGTGTGGCGTCGGCGGGTGCCGCTGCCGGCTGGATCGCGGCCGCCTCGATCACCGCGCGCGCCAGCGGATGCTCGCTGCCCGCCTGCAGCGCGGCGGACAGCGACAGAAGCGCCTCGCGCGTCGTGCCTGGGGCCGGCAGTGCATCGACCACGACCGGACGGCCGACCGTCAGCGTGCCGGTCTTGTCGAAGGCGACGATGGTGACCCGGTGCGCGATCTCGAGCGCCTGGGCGTCCTTGATGAGTACGCCGTGACGCGCCGCAATGCCGGTGCCCGCCATGATCGCGGCCGGGGTCGCGAGGCCGAGCGCGCATGGGCAGGCGATCACCAGGACCGCGATCGCCGCGACGATCGCGGGCTCGATGCCGCGGCCGGCGAGCAGCCAGCCGGCCAGGGTGGCCGCGGCGATCAAGAGCACGACCGGCACGAACACCGTCGAGACGCGGTCCACGATCCGCTGGATCGGCGCCTTCGCCGCCTGGGCGTCCTCGACCATTCGGACGATCCGGGCCAGCACAGTCTCGGTGCCGACTGCACCGACCTCGAGCACGATGCGCCCCGATCCGTTGATCGAGCCGCCGACCAGCCGGTCGCCCGGATGGCGCGATACCGGCAGGGGCTCGCCGGTCAGCATCGACTCGTCGACCTGCGTGTCGCCCTCGCGCAGCATGCCGTCGACCGGGAGCCGCTCGCCGGGCAGCACCACCACCCGGTCGCCGACGGTGAGGCTCGCCAGGGGCACGATCCGCTCGTGGCCGTCCTCGAGCCGCCGGGCCGTGTCGGGTCGCAGCGCCTGCAGCGCCCGGATCGCCTCGGTCGTGCGGCGCCGCGCGCGGGCCTCCAGGTACTTGCCGAGCAGCACCAGCGCGATCACCACGGCCGAGCCTTCGTAGTACAGGTGGGGCGCCTGGCCCGGGTGGGCGGTGAGCCATAACCAGGTCGACAGCCCCCAGCCTGCGGTGGTCCCGATTGCCACCAGCAGGTCCATGTTGCCGGTGCCGGCCTTCAGCGCCGCCCAGCCGGCCCGGTAGAAGCGGGCGCCGAGGATGAACTGGACCGGCGTGGCGACCAGGGCCTGCAGCCAGGCCGGCAGCATCGCATGGACGCCGAAGGGCAGCGCGAGCATCGGCAGCGCGAGCGGGGCCGACAGGGCCATCGCCCAGGCAACGCGCCGCCATTCGGCCGCCAGGCGGCGCTCGGCCGGGTCGGGCGCCGACGCGCCGTCGCCGGACTGCCGGCTCGAGGGGTCCGGTCGCGGGGTGGCTGCGTAGCCTGCGGCGGCGATCGCCTCCTGCAGGGCCGCGACGCGATCGCCGCCGACGACCGTGACCCGGGCCGACTCCGAGGCGAGGTTGACCGAGACGTCGATCACGAACGGCAGACGCTTCAACGCCCGCTCGACGCGGCCGACGCAACTCGCGCAGGTCATGCCTTCGATGACGAGATCGACGGTCGCGGTCGGCACGGCATAGCCGGCGGCCTCGATCGCGGCGACGGCCGCGGGCGCCGAGAGGGTGGTGCCGCGCACGGTCGCGGTCTCCCCGGCGAGGTTGACCGAGGCGTCCGAGACGCCCGGCAGTGTGTTGAGCGCGCGCTCGACGCGGGCGACGCAGGACGCACAGCTCAGGCCTTCGACCGGCAGCGTCAGCGAGGCAGGGGAGGCGGGGGATGATGAGGCGTCCATTCAGACAGCTTCGGACTTACCCTGGTGGAAAGGTCAAGTGTAGAGCGGCGTGCCGGTGCACACTTCGATCTGACTCTGAAGAGGGGCTTTGATGGAACAGCGATTCGACGTGCAGGGCATGACCTGTGCCCATTGTGTGAAGGCGGTGACCTCGGCGGTCAGGGCGCTCGATCCGGCGGCGGTGGTGAGCGTCGACCTGGCGGGTGGGCAGGTCCGGGTCGATTCGACGCTCGAGCCCCAGCGGATCGCTGTGGCGATCCGAGGCGAGGGCTACACGGTCGCCTGAGTGGCGACCGACCGGCCGGGTCTCCCCGTCGCTTCGGCCGGTCAGCGCTCGAGCAGGGCAGCCGAGGCGAGCGTGGCCGCATCGAGCCCGGCCGGCGTCTCGCCGGCGAGCAGCCGCTCGACCGCACCGGCCATGACCTTGCCGTATTCGACACCGAACTGGTCGAACGGGTTGATCCCGAGCACCACCGCGGCGGTGAACGTCGCGTGCTCCCAGCAGGCGAGCAGCGCACCGAGCGAAGCGGCGTCGAGCCGGGGCAAGGTGATCAGCGTGCTCGGGCGGTCGCCAGGGAAGTGGCGGTGCAGGTCGCCGTCGGGCGCGTCGCGGCCGAGTGCGAGCGCCGCGGCCTGGGCGAGGCAGTTGGCGACCAGGATGCGATGGCGGTCGTCGCCAGCCGTGGTCGGCGCGGTGCGTGACTCGCGCGCCACGATGAAGTCGACCGGTACGACGTCCGGGCCCTGGTGCAGCTGCTGGAAGAACGAATGCTGCGCATTGGTGCCCGAGGTGCCCCAGACGACCGGCGAGGTGGGCCGTGTGATGCGCATACCCTCGAGCGTGGCCGACTTGCCGTTGCTCTCCATAACCAGCTGCTGCGCCCAGGCGGGCAGCAGTCGCAGGCGCTCCGCGTAAGGGATGATCGCCTGCGTCGGCAGGCCGAGGAACGCGCGGTTCCAGACTGAGACCAGACCGAGCCGCGCCGGCAGGTTCGCGGTCAGGGGCGTGTCGCGGAAGTGGCGGTCGATCACGGCTGCGCCGTCGAGCAGCGCGTCGAAGGCGGCGGCGCCGCAGCGCACGGCGATGCCGAATCCTACGCTCGACCACAGCGAATAACGTCCGCCGACCCAGTCGCGGAACTCGAGCAGCAGCTCGGGCAGGAAGCCGCGGCGACGCGCGGCTTCGGGGGCGGCCGTCACGGCGATGAACTGCGCCGCCGCGCTGTCGGGCGGACAGCCGCCGGCGATGAGCCAGGCGCGTGCCGCATCAGCGTTGGCCAGGGTCTCGCGCGTGGTGAAGGTCTTGGAGACGACCGCGAATGCGGTGGTGGCCGGGTCGAGCCCCTCGAGCTCGCGGTCGAGGTCGTCGGGATCGACGTTGGCGACGTAGCGGACGTCGAAGTCGCCGCGTGTGCGCAGCGCGTCGCAAACGAGACGGGGGCCGAGGTCCGAGCCTCCGATGCCCAGGCAGATGAGCGCGCTGAGCGGTGCACCGCGAAAGCCGGGCAGGCCGCCGCCCCGTAGACGCTCGGCGAGCGCGGTGGTCCGGCCCCGCTGCGCGGCGACGTCCGATGCGACTGCGGCGTCGCCGCCCACGCCGCGCAGCGCGGTATGCAGTGCCGGACGGCCTTCGGTCGGATTGGCCGTGGCACCGGAGAACAGTGCTTCGCGCCGCGCCTCGAAGCCGCAGGCGCTCGCCCAGGCGGCGAGTTCGGCGAGGATGGCGTCGTCGAGCTTCTGCCGCGAGACGTCTGCGTGCAGCGGTCCGGCTTCGAGCGACAGCCGGGCAGGACGCCCCGTATCCGCGAGCAGCGTGCGCAGGTGGATTGGCGCGATGCGGCGTCGGTGGGCGTCAAGAGTGGCGGCGTGATCCGCGGGAGAGGCTGCGGTCGTCATGTCCGAAAATGGCGAGCAACGGAGGAGGGGCGCGCGGATAATCCGGCGCATGCCCCCGATGCTGCCACAAACCGTCGACGCCGCCGCCTGCTGGCGGGGGCTGTGCGCGCGCGACGCGCGCTTCGACGGCCGCTTCTTCGTAGGCGTGACCAGCACCGGCATCTATTGTCGACCGGTCTGCCCTGCGCGTACGCCGCGACGCGAGAACTGTCGGTTCTTCCCGACTGCAGCGGCCGCCGAGCACCAGGGCTTCCGGCCGTGCCTGCGCTGCCGGCCAGAACTTGCGCCCGGCCATGCGAGCGTGGATGCGCCCGCGCGCCTCGCGCAGGCGGCGGCCGCCGCGATCGAGGAAGGCGCGCTCGACGAAGGCGGCCTGCCCGCGCTCGCCGCCCGGCTGGGTGTCACCGATCGGCACCTGCGCCGCGTCTTCGACGCGCAGTTCGGCGTCTCGCCGATCGATTGGGCGCAGACACACCGCCTGCTGCTCGCCAAGCGTCTGCTGACCGACACCGCATTGCCGGTGACCGAGGTCGCGCTGGCGGCCGGCTTCTCGAGCCTGCGCCGGTTCAACGATGCGTTCGCTTCGCGCTACCGGCTGGTTCCGACCGACCTGCGCCGGCAGGCGCGCGGCGCGCACGCCGTGTCGGCGGACCCCGCGGCCGGGCTGGTGTTCCGCCTCGCCTACCGTCCGCCGCTCGACTGGGCGGGACTCGCGGGCTTCCTGTCGATGCGCGCGATCGATGGTGTCGAGGCGGTGGAGACTGCGGTGCCGGGCCGTCGCGGCGCCGCGCCCGAGCCGATCTACCGCCGCATCGTCCGCGTACCCGCGCCACGCGGCGCCGAGCGTGTCGGCTGGATCGAGGTCGCCCGACCGGGCGGGCGCGGCGCGGCCCGCAATGTACTGGAGGTCCGCCTCGATGCCGCGCTGCTCGGCGCGATCCCGGCGGTGCTCGCGCGGGTGCGCCGGGTCTTCGACCTCGGCTGCCGGCCCGACGAGGTGGCGGCAGCGCTCGGTCCGCTCGCGGCCGGCCACGAGGGGCTGCGGTTGCCGGGCGCGTTCGACGGTTTCGAGATCGTTGTCCGTGCGATCCTCGGCCAGCAGATCACGGTCAAGCATGCGCGCACGCTCGCCGGTCGCTTCGCCGCCGCCTTCGGCGAGCCGGTGGCGACACCGTGGCCTTCGCTGCGCCATGTGTTCCCCTCGGCCGCGTTGATGGCTGCGCTCGAGCCAGCCGCGATCGCC
This sequence comes from Burkholderiaceae bacterium, assembly GCA_044368415.1. Lineage (GTDB taxonomy): Bacteria > Pseudomonadota > Gammaproteobacteria > Burkholderiales > Burkholderiaceae_E > UBA4615. The sequence goes on along the minus strand of JBIPLJ010000044.1, from coordinate 28,573 downwards.
GCACTCGGGGTGACCGGCCAGCGGGCGCGGACGATCGTGGTACTCGCCCGGGCGCTGGCCGACGGCTCGCTGCGGCTCGAACCCGACGGCGACGCCGCGACGACCCTCGATTTACTGCGGGCGGTGCCCGGCGTCGGCGAGTGGACCGCTCAGTACCTGGCGATGCGAGCGCTCGGCTGGCCCGATGCCTTCCCCGCGTCGGATGTCGGCGTGATGAAGGCGCTGGGCGTGGCGACCCCGCGCGAGGCGCTGGCCGCGGCCGAGGCCTGGCGGCCCTGGCGAGGCTATGCGGTGATCCACCTGTGGCGCACGCTCGCGCCGGCTCCGATCGAGGTAACCGCATCATGAAACACACGCTGCGACCCAGTCCCCTAGGCGAGATCCTGCTGACCTTCGACGACGACGCGCTACTCGGTCTGTATTTCCTCGGCCAGAAAGACCAGCCGGCGATCGCGCCGCACTGGCACGTCGAAGATGCCCATCCGATTGCGGCAATGGCCTCCGATCGTATCGACCGTTACTTCCTGGGGATCGAGGAATCCTTCGAGGTGCCAATCGCCTTCGCCGGCACCCGCTTCCAGGTCGCGGTCTGGCGCGCGCTGCTCGAGATCCCGCGCGGCGAGACTATCAGCTATGCCGAGCTCGCACGCCGAGTCGGCGCGCCCGCGGCGGTCCGCGCGGTGGGCGCGGCGGTCGGCCGCAATCCGGTGTCGATCTTCGTGCCGTGCCACCGCGTGGTCGGCAGTAACGGAGCGCTGACAGGCTATGCCGGCGGGCTGCCCCGCAAGACGCACCTGCTGCGGCTCGAGCGGGCGCTCGGCGACGACGGCCGCGCTCGGCGGGCGGGCGGGCAGGGCGGCCTGACTTTCGGCGTCCCCGCATGAAGGCACGCGACGGGGGCGACTTGGTCCTGCTCGCCGCCCTCTGGGGCGCATCCTTCCTCTTCATGCGCATCGCGGTGCCGCAGTTCGGCCCACTGCCGCTGATGGCGCTGCGCTGCGCAATCGGCGCGGCGGTGCTCGTGCCGCTGCTTGTCTGGCACGGTGGCTTCAGCGTGCTGCGCGAGCGGCCGCTCGCCTTCGGCGTCGTCGGCGTGCTGAATTCGGCGTTGCCCTTCGTGCTGTTCGGGTTCGCGACGCTGACGCTCAGTGCCGGCTTCTCCGCGCTGCTGAACGCGACCACGCCGCTGTGGGCGGCGCTCGTCGCCTACGCGTGGCTGGGCGTCGCGCCGTCACGGCGCCAGCTCGCAGGGCTGGCGATCGGCTTCGGCGGCGTGCTGGTGCTGGTGGCCGGGCGCGGCGCGATCGTGCCGGGCGGCGGACTACTCGCGGTGCTCGCGGCGCTGGCCGCGACGCTGTCATACGGAGTGGCCGCCGGGCATGCGCGCCGGTACATGAGCGGCACGCAACCGATCGCGCTTGCGGCCGGCTCGCAGATTGCCGCGACTGCCGTGCTCGCCGTGCCCGCCGCACTCGTCTGGCCCGATCGCATGCCGGACGCCGGTGCGTGGCTGGCGGTGTTCGCGCTTGGTGCGGCCTGCACGGGGTTGGCCTACGTGCTGTATTTCCGGCTGCTGACGCGGGCGGGCGCACCGACGGCGACCGCGGTCACCTTTCTCGTGCCGGTGTTCGCGGTGCTCTGGGGCGGGCTCTTCCTCGACGAGCGGCCGACCCCAGCGATGCTGGCGGGCGCCGCGGTGATCTTTGCGGGCACCGCGCTGGCGACCGGCATGCGCTGGCCGTTCGGGGCCCGCCCGCAGACGCGACGGACTGGCTGAGCGCCAGGCTGGGACGGGCGGGGTGCCGCGCCTGCCCGTGATCCGGGGCCGGGTCGTGTGCACGCCCGGGCGACACGCCGGCAAAGCGGATGCGCCTGCGCTGCCGGCGCCCGGCCCGGCCCGGCCGGCCGTCGACTCACGCTGCCCGCCGCCCCGCCCGCGCCGTATAGAACTCGCCTAGCACCCGCCCGGTATGGCTGGCCGCGCGCTCGGCCAACTCCACCGGCGGCCCTTGGTCGACGATCCGGCCGCCGCCGTCGCCGCCCTCGGGCCCGAGGTCGAGGATCCAGTCGGCCTCGGCCCACAGGTCGACGTCGTGCTCGATGACCACCAGCGTGTTGCCTGCGTCGACCAAGCGGTGCAGCACGCGGATCAGCCGGTCGACGTCGGCCATGTGCAGGCCCACCGTCGGTTCGTCGAGCACGTACAGCGAATGGACCGGCGCGAAGCGCGAGGGCGCACCGGCCCCGCCGTCGCGGACCTTGGCGAGCTCGGTGACCAGCTTGATGCGCTGCGCCTCGCCGCCCGACAGCGTCGGGCTCGGCTGCCCCAGCGTCAGGTAGCCGAGGCCGACGTCCTGCAGCAACTTGAGCGGATGTGCGATCGATGGGTGAGCGGTGAAGAAGGGCAGGGCCTCGTCGACGCTCATCGCCAGCACCTCGCCCACCGACTTGCCGCGCAGCGTGACCTGCAACGTCTCGCGGTTGAAGCGCTGCCCGCGGCACACGTCGCACAGCACCTTCACGTCGGGCAGGAAGCTCATCTCGATCGTCTGCACGCCCTGGCCTTCGCAGGCAGGGCAGCGGCCGGCGCCGGTGTTGAACGAGAAGCGGGCCGCCTCGTAGCCGCGCACGCGCGCCTCGGTGGTGTCGGCGAACAGCCGGCGGATGGCGTCCCAGAAGCCGACGTAGGTGGCCGGGCAGGAGCGCGGCGTCTTGCCGATCGGGGTCTGGTCGACTTCGAGCACGCGGCCGATCGGCTCGGTGCCTCCGATCGCGGTGCAGCCGACCGGAGCGGCGATCAGTCCGAGCGCGCGCTCCGCGCCGGCCCGACCCGAGTTGCGCGCGGTGACGATCGCCTGCATGTTGGCCAGCAGCACGTCGCGAGCGAAGGTCGACTTGCCGGAGCCGGAGACGCCGGTGACGACGGTGAGCCGCGCGAGCGGCACGCGCGCATCGACGCCCTTGAGGTTGTGCAGGGTCGCGCCCTTCACCGAGATCGCCGGGCCGTCGGGCGTCACCGGGCGCGGCGGCTGCAGCGGATGCTGTAGCGGCTGCGACAGGAAGCGGCCGGTGAGGCTCTCTGGATTGCGGACGAGCGCCTCGTGATGGCCGGTCGCGACGATGCGCCCGCCCTGTGTGCCCGCGCCCGGGCCGATGTCGATGACGTTGTCGGCACGCCGGATCGTCTCCTCGTCGTGCTCGACGACCAGCAGCGTATTGCCCTTGTCGCGCAGTGCCTCGAGTGTGTCGAGCAGCACGCGGTTGTCGCGCGGATGCAGGCCGATCGTCGGCTCGTCGAGTACGTAGCACACGCCCTGCAGGTTCGAGCCGAGCTGCGCGGCGAGCCGGATGCGCTGCGCCTCGCCGCCGGACAGCGTGGGCGCTGCGCGCGCAAGCGACAGGTAACCCAGGCCCACGTCCGACAGGAAGCGCAGCCGCGACCCGATCTCGGCGACCACGTCGCGCCCGATCTCGGCCTCGCGGCCGACAAATGCCAGCCCGTCGACCCAGCCGCGGGTGTCGTCGACGGCCAGTGCGGTCAGCTCGGCGATCGACAGGTCCCGCAGCCTCACGGCGAGCGCCACCGGGTTCAGCCGGCGGCCCGCGCAGGCCGGGCAGGGCGCATCGGTGTACTCGACGCCGGCGTCGGTCTCGCCTTCCATGCCAGGCGTCAGCTCGTCATCCTTGATGCGGCCGACGGTCTCCAGGCCCGCGCCCAGGCATGCAGTGCACCAGCCGTGCTTGGAGTTGAACGAGAAGAGCCTCGGATCGAGCTCGGGATAGCTGCTGCCGCAGGTGGAGCAGGCCCGCTTGGTCGAGTGGATCGTGGTCTTCAGAGGCGTGGTCTCGCCACTCGCGTCGCCGCGCGCGATGGCGGCCTCGAGCGCATCCAGCCCGGCGGCAATGACGACGATGCCCTTGCCGTGGTGCAGCGCCTCGCGCAGCGCGTCGCGCAGCGCCGGCTCGCGGTCAGCCGAGACCACGAGGTCGGCCACCGGCAGCTCGATGTCATGCTCGACGTAGCGGTCCAGGCGCGGGAACTTCGAGGTCGGCAGGAAGCGGCCGTCGACCCTCAGGTGCGTGTGGCCGCGCGCCGCCGCCCATTTTGCGAGGTCGGTGTACAGGCCCTTGCGGCCGACCACCAGCGGCGCGAGCACGCCGATGCGCTCGCCGCGGTGCTCGCGCAGCACGCGGGCGACGATCGCGTCGAAGGTCTGCGGCTCGATGGCGGTGTTGTCCTTCGGGCAGTACTGCCGGCCGAGCTTGACGTACAGCAGGCGCAGGAAATGGTAGATCTCGGTCAGCGTCGCGACCGTGCTCTTGCGGCCGCCGCGCGAGGTGCGCTGCTCGATCGCGACGGTCGGCGGGATGCCGTAGACGCCGTCGACGTCGGGTCGCGAGGCGGGCTGCACGAACTGGCGTGCGTAGGCGTTCAGCGACTCGAGGTAGCGGCGCTGGCCCTCGCCGAAGATCACGTCGAAGGCGAGCGTGGACTTGCCGCTGCCCGAGACGCCGGTGATCACCGTCATGCGGTTGCGTGGCACCTCGACGTCGACGTTCTTCAGGTTGTGCTCGCGTGCGTTGTGCACGAAGATCGAATCGCGTGCGCGCGCTCGCAGCAGCGTCTGCAGCGGCGCGCCCGGGTCGTCGAGTGCCGCGTCGGCGGCCACCAGCACCGGCGGCGCCGGCGGGCGCGCCGCGATCGCGGCCGACTCGGCGAGCTGCGCCTCGTACTCGCGCAGCGACTGTCCTGTGACACTGGTCGGGTGTGCCGTGACAGTGTCGGGCGTGCCGACCGCGACGACATCGCCGCCGGCGTCGCCGCCGTCCGGGCCGAGGTCGATGAGCCAGTCAGAGGCGCGGATCACGTCGAGGTTGTGCTCGATCACCAGCAGCGAGTGGCCGGCCGCGAGCAGCTTGCGCAGCGCGCGCAGCAGGCGTGCGACGTCGTCGAAGTGCAGGCCGGTGGTCGGCTCGTCGAACAGGAACAGCGAGCCGCGGCGGCTGCGGGCCTTGTCATGGCCCTTGCTCGCGGCCTCCGCGAGAAACCCCGCGAGCTTCAGGCGCTGCGCCTCGCCGCCCGACAGCGTCGGTACCGGCTGGCCCAGGCGCAGGTAGTCGAGGCCGACGTCCTCGAGCGGCTGCAGTCGCGTCGCGATCTCCCAATCGGCGCCGAAGAAGACGAGCGCCTCGTGCACCGTCAGCTCGAGCACGTCGGCGACCGAGCGCTCGGCGCCGCGGCCGCGGACCATGACCTCGAGAATCTCCTGCCGGTAGCGCCGGCCGTCGCAGTCGGGGCAGCGCAGGTAGACGTCCGAGAGGAACTGCATCTCGACGTGCTCGAAGCCGTTGCCGCCGCAGGTGGGACAGCGGCCGTCGCCCGAGTTGAAGCTGAAGGTGCCGGCGGTGTAGCCGCGCTCCTTCGAGATGTCGGCGGCGGCGAAGCGCTTACGGATCGCGTCGAAGGCGCCGACGTAGCTGACCGGGTTCGAGCGGGTGGTCTTGCCGATCGGTGACTGGTCGACGAAGACCACGTCCTCGAGCCAGTCGTCGCCGAGCAGCCGGTCGTAGGCACCGGGCGACTCGCTCGGCTTGCCCTTGGCCTTGAGGAGCGCCGGCAGCAGCACGTCCTGCATCAGCGTGGACTTTCCGCTACCGGACACGCCGGTCAGGCAGACCAGCCGTCCGAGCGGGATCTGCACGGACACGTTGCGCAGGTTGTGCTCGCGCGCGCCCTCTAGCACCAGCCGTGGCGTCGACGGGGTGACCGGCGCGAGCTGCGACGCCGGTATGGTCTTGCGCCCCGACAGGTAGTCGCCGGTCAGAGTCTGCGCGCGCCGCAGGCCTTCGGGCTCGCCCCAATAGACGATCTGCCCGCCGCGCTCGCCAGGGCCCGGTCCGATGTCGAGCATGCGGTCGGCGGCGAACATCACCTGCGGGTCGTGCTCGACGACGACCAGCGAGTTGCCGGCGTCGCGCAGCCGCTTCATCACGCCGATCACGCGGCTCATGTCGCGCGGATGCAGGCCGATCGAGGGCTCGTCGAGCACGAACAGCGTGTTGACCAGCGAGGTGCCGAGCGCGGTGGTGAGGTTGATGCGCTGCACCTCCCCGCCGGACAGCGTACGCGACTGCCGGTCGAGGGTCAGGTAGGACAGACCGACGTCGCCCAAGTAGCGCAGGCGCGCGCGGATCTCGGTGAGCAGCAGCTCGGTCGCTTCGTCGAGCGGGGCGGGCAGCGCGAGCGTGCCGAACAGCCGCGCCACGCGCTCGAGCGGCAGCAGCATCACGTCGTGCACGCACAGCCCGGGGAGCGCCTGCAGCTGCGCGTCGGACCATTCGACGCCCGAGGGCATGAAGCGCCGGTACCGTCCGACCGCGCCTGCGCCGGTGTCGTCGAAGGCGGTGTCCGCATCCGGGCCGGAGCCGACCCGCCAGAGCAGCGCGTCGGGCCGCAGCCGCGCGCCATTGCAGACGGTACACGGCGTGTACGCGCGATAGCGCGACAGCAGCACCCGGATGTGCATCTTGTACGCCTTCGACTCGAGCCAGCCGAAGAAGCGGCGTACGCCATACCACTGCCGGTTCCAGTCGCCTTTCCAGTCGTCGCCGCCTTCGATCACCCAGTCGCGGTGTGCGGGCGGCAGGTCCTTCCAGGGGATGTCGGTGGCGACGCCGCGGGTCTTTGCATACTTCAGCAGCTCGACCTGGCAGTTCTTGTAGCTCTCGGTCTGCCAGGGCTTGACCGCGCCGCCGGCCAGCGTCTTCGTGCCGTCGGGGATCACCAGGCCGAGGTCGATGCCGATCACGCGCCCGAAGCCGCGGCAGGTCTCGCAGGCGCCGATCGGCGAGTTGAACGAGAACAGGCTCGGGCTCGGATCGGAGTAGGTGATGCCGCAGTCGGCGCAGGCCAGCGCGCTGGAGTAGCGCCAGACCTCGGCGTCGCTGCCGTCGTCGGCGAGGACGTGAACCTGCATGCGGCCCGCGCCGCGATGCAGTGCCGCCTCCAGTGCCTCGGCCACCCGCGCCGCGTCGGCGCCGCCCAGCCGCAGCCGGTCCTGGACCACCACCAGCGTCGGGCCGACGCTGGAACTGCCCGGCAGGCGGGCATGCACGCGTGTGTAGCCCTGCGCCAGCAGGTGCGACTCGATCTCGGCCTCGGTGAAGTTCACCGGGACCTGGACCGGGAAGCCGATCACCAGGCGCGGGTCGCCCGCCGCCGCGGCGCGTGCCGCCAGCGCGGCGCGGATGCTGGCGACGGTGTCGCGCGCGACCGGCCGGCTGCAGCGCCGGCAGTGCAGCCGCGCCGCCCGCGCGAACAGCAGCTTCAGGTGGTCGTTGAGCTCGGTCATGGTGCCGACCGTGGAGCGCGAGGTGCGGACCGGATTGGTCTGGTCGATCGCGATCGCCGGGGGCACCCCCTCGATCCGGTCGACCTGCGGCTTGTCCATCCGGTCGAGGAACTGCCGGGCGTAGGCCGAGAAGGTCTCGACGTAGCGGCGCTGGCCTTCGGCGTAGAGCGTGTCGAACACCAGCGAGGACTTGCCCGAGCCGGACACGCCGGTGACGACGACCAGCTCGCCGGTCGGGATGTCGAGGTCGAGGTTTCGGAGGTTGTTCTGGCGTGCGCCGCGGATGCGGATGGGCGGACGGTCCGCGGGGCGGACGACGGGGTCTGACATCGAGGGAGGGTCCGGTGGTGCAGGCGGGGGGCATCCGATGGTACGGGAAAAGCCCTGTCCGACCCGACCTGCGCGAAGCCCGCCGCGGGTCTCTCCGGGGCCCCTGGGCCGGCGCCTGCCCAGGTCTGCGGGCACTGCGGTGTGGGTCTGCCGGATGGCCCGTCTGCCGGCCGCCGGGTCGGATTGCGCGTCCGGCCGCTGCGGCTACGGGCCCGTCCGGGCATTGCCGACACTGCCGGACCGGCCACTCATCGCCCGCCCGTGCTGCCCCAGACCCCTGTGTCGCACCGCCTGCGCACCGCCTGCCTCGCTCTCGTCATGACGACGCTCGCCGGAGCGCTGGCGGCGTGCGGGGGCGGTGGGGGCGGCGGTGCGGCGGCGGGTCCCGCCGCCGCGGCGCCGGCCGTGGCCGCCGCATCCCTGCCGGCGGCGCCCGTGGCCGTCTCGCCGTCGCTCAAGTCGGTCAGCCCCAGCATCGTGACGCCACCGGCCCGGATCGTCCTGTCGGGCGAAGGCTTCGACGAGGTCGAGTCGGTCCGGCTCGGCGACAGCGTGCTGCCGATCGTCGCCCGCGCGCCGAGCTGGCTCGAGGTCGACGTGCCGGCCGGCGCGTCGACGCAGTTCCTCACCCTGGTCGAGCGCAACGCGACGGTCCGCTACACGCCGCAGGTGGTGACCGTCGATCCGCCGGCGGTGGTGACAGGTGCCTCGCCCGCGGCCGTGCTGGCCGGCACGGCGCTCACCCTGTCCGGCAGCGGGCTGGACCGGATCCGCGAGGTCGCCTTCGCAGGCGGGGTGAGCGCCGCCGTCCAGTCGCCCTCGGGCAGCACGACGCTGCGGGTGGGGGTGCCGCCCGATGCCGTCAGCGGCCCGCTGGGCCTCATCTCCACCTCGGGCCGTCGCTCCGACTGGCCCGGACCGCTGACCGTCATTCCGCGCATCCGGGTGCCCGTGCCGCTGACCGCCAGCGTCGCGGCCGGTGCCACTGTCACGATCTCGGGCAGCGGCCTGGGCGAGGTGAGTGCCGTCACGGTTGCCGGCCAGGCGGCGACGATCGGTACGCGCAGCGCCACGCAGCTCGCGTTCAGCGTCCCGACGGGCGGGGTCTGCGGCGCGGTCACGCTCGAGTCCGCCAGCCAGCCGTCGGTGTTCGCCGGGACCGTGTCGGTCGGCACCTGCACGATCCGTATTGAGTCGATCGAGTATGCGCAGGTGCTGTCGCAGCCTGACACCGATGCCCGCCAGCGCCTGGTGCCCCGCCGGGAGACCTGGGTCCGGGCCTACGTGGTCTCGGGCCAGGCCGGGGTCGCGGCGCCGGTGCTGTCGCTGAACGCGTTCGTCGGCAGCAGCCTGGTCGGCACGCGGACCCTGTCCGGGCCGGCCTCGCTGCCGATGCTGGCGGCGGGTTCGGCCTTGCCTTCCTCGCTGCGCGCCGACGGCACGCGAAGCTTCATGGCCCGGCTCGACGATGCCTGGGTCGTGCCCGGGCTGAGGGTCGAGATCGCGATGGACGCCAGCGCCCAGGGGGGCACGGTCTCGGTCGTGCAGGACGCGCCGAAGGTCGGTGCCGACACGCGCCTGTCGATTGTGCTGGTGCCGCTGATCTCGGGGCCCCACGCCCCGACGCTCGGTTCCGACCTGGTCGCCGCCACGCTCGAAGAGATCGCCCGCCGGTTCCCGATCGCCAGCGACCGCATCTCGGTCAGCGTGCGCGCGCCTTACACTCTGGGCAGCGTCACCAACGGTGTCGACACGAACGCGGACTGGGGCAACGCCCTGAGCGAGCTCGAGCTGCTGCGCTCGATCGAGAGCGCCAGCGTCCACACGCACTACTACGGCCTGGTGCCGTCGCTCAGCGCCTTCGGGATCGCCGGCGTCGGCTACATGGGCGGCGCGTCGGCGATGGGGGTCTACAGCGCGTCCGATCCGGTGTGGAAGCGGATCATGACCCACGAGCTCGGCCACAACTTCAACCGCGACCACGCGCCCTGCGGCGTCTCGGGCGATGCGGGCTACCCGTACCCGAACGGCGCGCTCGGACCGACGCCCCTGTTCGACGCGGCGACCGACCAGGTGGTCTCGTCCTCGGGCAAAGCCGACGTGATGGGCTACTGCGACGGCGACTGGTTCTCCGACTACACCTACTCGGCGATCCAGACCTACCTGGAGGCCCGTCCGCAGGCCTCGCAGTTCGCCTTCTCGGCCTCCGTGGGCAGCGGCGGGAACGGCGCGAGCGAACTGGTGCTGGTGTCGGGCGCGATCGGACTCGCCGGCTCGCGCATCGACTCGGTCCAGGCTGTCCGCGGCGTGCCCCGGGTGCCGCCGGGCGGCGAGTTCGTGCTGCGGCTGCATACGCTCGCGGGCGAGCGCTTCGACGTGCCCTTCGATGCGACGGCAGTCGACCATGCGAGCCCGCCGGAGCGCCATTTCCAGGTGCGGGTCCCCGACCCGGGTCCGCTGCGCTCGATCGAGGTGCTGCGCGGCGACGTGCCGATCGTCGTGCGCGACGGCGGCGCGGCGTCCGGCACGGCGACCGGCGCGGCGACCGGCACGGCGACCGGCACGGCGACCAAGTCGGGCGCCGGCGCGCTCATCTCCGCCGACGAGTCGGGCGGCGTGCTGACCCTGTCCTGGGGCGCGGTGCGCCATCCGACCGCGACCGTCGTCCACGTCGCCGCCGGCGGCGCCCGGACCGGTCTGGCGGTGCGCGCCCAGGGCGGGCGGGTGGCGCTGCGCACGTCTGCCCTGCCGGCTGGCGGCGCCTTCGAGATCGCGCTGTCGGACGGCCTCAACACCGAGCGCACGACGCTCGCGCGCTGAGTGCGGGGCAGGGCGGCCCGCGGCTTCGGCTACCATCGCCGGATCCCCTTCCGGAGCCTGCCCGAATGAGCAAGACCATCGTCTCGACGTCCGGCGCGCCCGCCGCGATCGGCCCGTACTCGCAGGCCGTGCGTGCCGGCGACGTCGTCTACCTCTCTGGACAGATCGCGCTCGATCCGGCGAGCGGGCAGCTCGTCGAGGGCTTCGACGCGCAGGTCGACCGGGCCTTCCGCAACCTGAAGGCCGTCGCCGAGGCCGCCGGCGGCTCCCTGTCCGACGTGGTCAAGCTCACGCTCTTCCTCACCGATCTCGCGCACTTCCCGAAGGTCAACGAGATCATGCAGCAGCACTTCGTGCAGCCGTTCCCGGCCCGCTCGACCGTCGGCGTCGCGAGCCTGCCGCGCGGCGCGGAGTTCGAGGTCGAGGCCGTGATGGTGCTGTCCTGAGGCCGCCGCGCCGGTGAGTGTCCGCCAGCCGGCGAGCGACCTCGGCCGCTTCGCGAAGCTCGGCATCCGCAGCGACGCGGATCTGCTGCTGCACCTGCCGCTGCGCTACGAGGACGAGACGCGCGTCGTCCCGATCGACGCCGTCCGCGCCGGCGAGACCGTGCAGGTCGGCGGCGAGGTGGTCAAGGCCGAGGTCGTCGGCCGGCCCCGCAAGATGCTGCAGGTCGAGCTCGACGACGGCACCGGGCGCATCGCGCTGCGCTTCCTGCACTTCTATCCGTCGCAGGTCGCGCAGCTGCAGCCGGGTCGGCGCGTGCGAGCGCACGGCGACGTGCGCGGCGGCCTGTTCGGGCTGGAGATGGTGCATCCGCGTTACCGCCTGAGCGGGCCCGCGGAGCGTCTGCCGCAGCGGCTGACGCCGGTGTACCCGACGGTCGCGGGCATCGGGCAGGCCGAGCTGCGCCGTGCGATTCTCGAGGCGCTGGCCGGGGCCGACTGGCCGGACACGCTGCGCGCGGGCACCGCGCAGCGCCTGGGCCTGCCGCCGCTGATGGACTCGCTCAGGCTGCTGCACCAGCCGCCGCCGGACGCGCCGCTCTCGGCCTTCGAGGACCGCAGCCATCCGGCCTGGAACCGGCTGGTGTTCGAGGAGCTGCTCGCGCAGCAGCTCTCCCTCAAGCGCGCCCGCGCGGCCCGGGCCCGCCAGCGCGCGGTGCCGCTGTCCGACGAGGCCGCTCCGGCACGCCTGCTGGCGGTGCTGCCGTTCGCGCTCACCGGGGCGCAGCGCCGCGCCTGGGCGGAGGTCTCGCGCGATCTGCTCGGCGGCGAGCCGATGAACCGGCTGCTACAGGGCGACGTCGGCAGTGGCAAGACCGTGATCGCCGCGCTGGCCGCGCTGCAGGCGATCGGCAGCGGGCGGCAGGCGGCGCTGATGGCGCCCACCGAGATCCTGGCCGAGCAGCACTACCGCAAGCTCGGGCCGTGGCTCGAACCGCTCGGCGTGCGCCTCGCATGGCTGTCCGGCTCGCTGACGTCCTCGGCGAAGAAGAAGGTCCGTGCGGCGGCCGCGGCCGGCGAGGTCGACCTGCTGGTCGGCACACATGCGCTGGTCGAGGAGTCGGTCGAGCTGCCGACGCTGGGCCTGGCGATCGTCGACGAGCAGCACCGCTTCGGCGTGGCGCAGCGCCTGGCGCTGCGCGCCGGTCGGGGCGACGCGCTGCCGCACCAGCTGATGATGAGCGCCACGCCGATCCCGCGCACCCTCGCGATGACCTACTACGCCGACCTCGACGTGTCGGTGATCGACGAGCTGCCGCCCGGGCGCACGCCGATCGTCACCAAGCTGGTGTCCGAGGGGCGGCGTGACGAGGTCGTCTCGCGGGTGCGCGCGGCGGTCGCCCAGGGGCGCCAGGCCTACTGGGTCTGCCCGCTGATCGAGGAGTCGGAGGCGCTCGAGCTGCAGACCGCGATCGACACGCACGCATCGCTGTCGGTCGAGCTCGAGGGCCTGCGCGTGGGGCTGGTGCACGGCCGCCTGCCGAGCGGCGAGAAGGCCGCGACCATGGACGCCTTCGCGCGCGGCGAGGTCGACCTGCTGGTGTCGACGACGGTGATCGAGGTCGGCGTCGATGTGCCGAATGCGTCGCTGATGGTCATCGAGCATGCCGAGCGGTTCGGCCTCTCCCAGCTGCATCAACTGCGCGGACGGGTCGGGCGCGGCACCGCCGAGAGCGTCTGCGTGCTGCTGTACCGCCCGCCGCTGTCGGCCAACGCGCGCGAGCGGCTGCGCACGATGTATGAGACTACGGACGGTTTCGAGATCGCCCGGCGCGACCTGCAGCTGCGCGGGCCGGGCGAGTTCCTCGGCGCCCGCCAGTCGGGGTTGTCGCTGCTGCGTTTCGCCGACCTCGAGCGCGACGCCGAACTGGTCGAGGCCGCGCGCGACGAGGCTGCGGCGATGCTCGCCGGAACCGCCGCGGCGGTGGACGCGCATCTGGCACGCTGGCTGGCCGGGCGCGAGGAGTTCCTGAAGGCCTGATCGGGTTCGACGCCCGCCCGGTTCAGTACCCTTCGGGCTCGACGCCGAGCGCCACCAGCACGCGCGAGACCATGTTGTAGGCCGCGACGACCGTGACCAGCTCGAAGGCGTGGCGGTCGTCGGGCAGCGCCGCGCGCACCGCCTCGAAGGTCGCATCGGCGACCTGCACGTTCTGCGTCATCTCGACGGTCAGCGCCAGCGCGGCCCGCTCGGCCGCATCGAAGAGGGCCGCATCGCGCGAGGCGGCGAGCGGCTCGCGCATCGCCGCGAGCTGCGCCTCGGTGCCACCGGCCTGCAGGAACAGCGGCGCATGATGGCCCCATTCGTACTCGGCGCCGTTGAGCACCGCGACCCCACACATCGCGAGCTCCTTGAGCTTCGGGGAGAGCGCCAGGTCGCCCCGCACGGCGCCCATCAACCTGTTCCAGCCCATCGCCACCGGCGGGCTGTGCAGCAGCATGCGATCGAGGTTGAGCAGTGTCCCGCCGCGGCGCGCGCGCACCGCGTCGACGATCTCGCGCGGTTCGACGACGTCGCGGGCGATGTAGGGGAGACGGGCCATCGGCACTCCGGGGTTGGGGCGTTCCACCGGGGCGATGATCGCATGCTGGCCTCGAAGAGCGCCCACCGGGCCCCGCGTCGGCCCCGCGCGGGCGGCGGTGGAGGCCCGGGAGGCGGCTGCTAGAATCGGCCGGATGACGCTCACCGAGCTCAAGTACATCGTCGCGGTCGCGCGTGAGCGCCACTTCGGACGGGCCGCGGAAGCCTGTCATGTGAGCCAGCCGACGCTGTCGGTCGCAATCCGCAAGCTCGAGGACGAGCTCGGTGTCGCGCTGTTCGAGCGCGGTGGGGCGGAAGTGAGCGTGACTCCGGTCGGGCTGCAGATCGTCGGGCAGGCGCAGCGTGTGCTCGACGAGACCGCGACGCTGCGCGAGATTGCCGCGAAGGGCCGCGATCCGCTCGCCGGCGCGCTGCGTGTCGGTGTGATCTGTACGATCGGCCCCTACCTGCTGCCCCTGATGATGCGACGCATGATCGAAGATGCGCCGCAGATGCCGCTGCTGCTGCAGGAGGACTACACCGTCCGCCTGCTCGAGCTGCTGCGCCAGGGCGATGTCGACGTCGCGATCCTCTCCGAGCCCTTCCCGGACCAGGGCTTCGCGACCTGCCCGCTCTACGAGGAGCCCCTCGTCGTCGCGGTGCCGCGCACACATCCCTGGGCGCAGCGGCCGTCCGTGCCTGCGAGCGAGCTCAAGCGCCAGACGATGCTGCTGCTCGGCACGGGTCACTGCTTCCGGGACCGCGTGCTCGAGGTCTGCCCGGATCTGTCGCGCTATTCGCAGGCCAGCGCAGGCATCCAGAAGACCTTCGAGGGCTCGTCGCTCGAGACCATCCGCCACATGGTGGCCTCGGGCGTCGGCATCACCGTGCTGCCCTGGCTGGCGCAACCGCCCGAGGTGCTCGCGGGCCGCCGCCGCGACGATGGCCTGCTCGTCTGCCTGCCGTTCGAGCAGCCGTCGCCCGCGCGCCGGGTGGTGCTCGCCTGGCGGCGCAGCTTCACCCGAATCGCCGCCATCGAGGCGGTCCGCGATGCGATCCTGCGCTCCGATCTGCCCGGCGTGATCCGTCTCGCCGAACCGGGCGAAGCCGGGCTGGTTCCGGCCGCACCCTTCGAGGCGCCGGCCCACCTCGCGCAGACCGTCGCGCTCGCCGCCCGCTGAGCCGCATCCGCCGCGCCCATTGCCCGTCGAGCCCATCGCCATGACCCCAGCCCGACCCGACTATCCCACTGTAGACGCCACCATCGGCCGCACGCCACTGGTGCGCCTGCAGCGCATCCCCGGCGCGGCCCAGGCCGCCCGCGGCAATGTGATCCTCGGCAAGCTGGAGGGCAACAATCCAGCCGGCTCGGTCAAAGACCGGCCGGCACTCGCGATGATCGCGCGGGCCGAGGCCCGCGGCGAGATCCGGCCCGGCGACACGCTGATCGAGGCCACCTCGGGCAACACCGGCATCGCGCTGGCGATGGCCGCCGCGATCCGCGGCTACCGGATGGTGCTGATCATGCCCGACAACCTGTCGGTCGAGCGGCGGGTGTCGATGAAGGCCTACGGCGCCGAGCTCATCCTGGTGACGAGGGCCGAGGGGATGGAGGGTGCGCGCGACCTGGCAATGCGGATGCAGGCCGAGGGCCGCGGCCGGGTGCTCGACCAGTTCGCCAACGACGACAACTGGGCGGCGCACTACGACACCACCGGCCCCGAGATCTGGCAGGACACGGCCGGTCAGGTCACCCACTTCGTGTCGGCGATGGGCACCACAGGCACGATCACCGGTGTCTCGCGCTACCTCAAGGAGCACTCCAAGGACGTGGTGATCATCGGCGCCCAGCCGACCGACGGCTCTTCGATCCCCGGCATCCGCAAGTGGCCCGAAGCCTATGTGCCGGGCATCCGCCGGCACGCGATCATCGACCGGACCGAGGAGGTCGCGCAGGCCGACGCCGAGGCGATGGCTCGGCGGCTCGCGGTCGAGGAAGGGATCTTCTGCGGCCCGTCGGCGGCTGGCGCCTGCTGTATCGCGCTGCGCATCGCCGAGGAGGTCGAGGGCGCGACCATCGTCTTCATCGTCTGCGATCGCGGCGACCGCTACTTGTCTACCGGCGTGTTCCGTGCGTGAGCGGGGCGGAGACCCCACGGTCCACCCCCGCCGCCGCGTGCTCGCCGGCATGGCGCTGATCGTCGCCACCGGCGTGGCGATGGCGCCGTCGCGCTGAACCTAGTCGCGTGCCCGGGCCTGCGCGGGCGGCATCGCTTCGCGCAGCGCCCTCGCCAGGTCGATCACCGCCATCGCGTAGAAGTACGATCGGTTGTACCGGGTCACCACCCAGAAATTGGTTGCGCCAAGCACGTAGTGCGTGGTGTCGTCCCCGTTGGGCAGGTCGATCAGCGACAGCTTCTCGCCGACCGGGATCTCTTGCGGGCTGGTCACGCCGAGTTCGGCCAGCTCCAGGGCGCCGAGCTTGGGCGGGATGCCGGCCTCGACTGCCGGCTTCGCACGGAGCTCGTCCACGACGGTCGCGGAGAAATGTGTCGGTCCGCCGGCCTGCCAACCGTGATTGGCGAGGAAGCTCGCCACGCTGCCGATCGCGTCGGCGGAACTGCCGCGTAGGTCGATCCGGCCATCGCCGTCGAAGTCGACCGCGTGGCGTCGGATGCTCGCAGGCATGAACTGTGGCAGGCCGATCGCCCCGGCGAAGGAGCCGCGCCAGTCGAGCGGGTCGAACCCCGCCTCGCGTGCGAGCAGCAGGTACTGCTCGAGTTCCTCGCGGAAGTAGGCGGCGCGACGTGGATAGTCGAAACTCAGCGTCGTCAGCGCGTCCATCACGCGGAAGTCGCCGGTATTGCGGCCGTAGATCGTCTCTACACCGATGATCGAGACCAGGATCTCTTCCGGGACCCCGAATCGCTGCGCCGCGCGCCGCACGGCGTTGGCGTTCGAGGTCCAGAACCGCAGCCCCTCGCGGATGCGCACCGGCTCGACGAAGCGCGCGCGGTAGGCGATCCAGGAGCGCTTGAAGCCGGGCGGCGCGGGCTGCATCAGCCGGATCGCGAGCTCCGAGCTGCGAGTGCGCCCGAAGGTCGCGAGCAGCGCTGCTTCGTCGAAGCCGTGCCGCTCGACCATCTCGCGGACGAACTCGCGGACCTCGGCGCGGGCGGGATAGTCGGCCGCGACCGTGGCCGGGGCGGCCGGCTTAGGGCGCGCCGGCGCGGGCTTGGCTTTAGGCTTGGTTGTCGGGTTCGCGGCCGGGTTCGACGCGGACCGTGTGCCGGACGCCTTGGCCGTCCCGGGTTCGGCTGCCACCGCCGGGGCCGGCAGGAGGCCTGGCAGTCCGGCGAGTGCGGCGGCCAGCAACAGTGCCAGGGCGGCCCGGCGGGACGGGAAGCGGCGGCAGGCTCGGGTCATCGTGGCTTGAAGGCATCGACCAGGCGCCGCAAGTGGCGGACACGGTCGGGTGTGGCAGTGTGCGGATCGTAGCGCAGCCGGTTGTAACTCGCGACGATGTCCCGTGCGAGCGCCGCCTCGGACGGCTCGAGCAGCCGGTCGACACGATGCAGGTACCGGCTCGCGGTCTCGTCGCGGGCGCGCGGCGCACCCAGCGCGGCCAGCCGTTCGCAGAAGCGCGAGTAGGCACGTTCGACCGGGTCGCTCGGGCGGCGCGGCCGCAGCGTGACCAGCGCGACCGCGCCGAGCGCGAGCGCGAGCGCGCCCGCGAGCGCACCGGCCAGTTCGCGTGGATCGGTCGCATCGAGGCCGAGCGTCGACAGCAGCGCGCGCTGCCGGGTGCGGTCGTAGTTCAGCACCCACTGGTTCCAGCCGTTCGTCATCGAGTCGAGGCTCATTCGCCAGCGCTGCACGATCTCGAGTTCGCCGAGCAGGCCCGGAGCACCGAGCGCGGCGCGCTGGCCCTGGATGCCCGCTGAGCCGCGCTCGATGCGCTCCGGCGCGACCGCGGCGGTCGGGTCGACACGCACCCAGCCCCGTCCGGGCAGCCAGACCTCCGCCCAGGCATGGGCGTCGGCCTGCCGGACGATCCAGTAGTCGTCGCCCGGGTTGGCCTCGGCGCCCTGATAGCCGGTGACCACGCGGGCCGGGATGTCGAGTGCGCGCATCAGCACCACGAACGCGCTCGAGTAGTGCTCGCAGAAGCCGGCGCGCGTCTCGAAGAGGAACCGGTCGACCGGGTCGTCGGTCAGCAGCGGCGGGTCGAGCGTGTAGCGGAAGGCGTTCTCGCGGAACATCGCCAGCGCCCGTTCGACGAGTTTGCCCTCGTCCTGCTCCTCGGTGCGCCAACGTGCGGCCATCTCGAGCGTGCGCCGTGCCTGGCCGGGGGGCAACTGGATCCAGTCCTGCAGCGACAGCCGGGTCTCGTTCAGGCCGATCGCGGCGTCGAGCCGCGCCGCGCCGTCGTAGCGCAGCCGTGACACGATCGGATCGACCGATACCATGGTGAAGTCCGGCGCGATGCTGACCGCGAGGCCCGGTGCACGCACCAGCTCCGCCGGCATGTCCAGCGCAAAGAGCCACCGGCGCGAATGCGGCTCGAGCGTGGTGCGGTAGCGCAGCACCTGCGAGTTGCTCGGCGCGGTAACCGTCGGCGCCGGCGGGTCGGCGAGCTCGCGGCGCACCGGCCGCCAGGTGCGGCCGTCGAAGTGGCCGAGCGTGGGTCCCCGCCAGTAGAGGCGGTTCGGCTCCGGCACCCGGTCGGCGAACTGCACCCGGAACGCCACCTCGTCGTCCTGGGCGAGCTTGGAGATCTGGCCGGGCGCCATCGTCTCCGACAGCCCGGTGCGGCCGGTATGCGCGTCTTCGGGCAGCCCCCACAGAGGACCGCTGATCCGCGGGAAGAGCACGAACAATACGGCGGCGATCGGCGCGGCCTGCAGCAGCAGCATCCCGACGATCCTGAAGCGCCGCCCGATGCTTGCCTCGCGCTGGCCGAACTGCATCGTCAGCATGGCCGCGAGCAGGGCGAGTACCGCTGCCGCCGTGACAAACGCGACGAGGAAAGACTGCGAATGGAAGAAGCCGGTCAGCAGGAGGAAGAAGCACAGGAAGATGACGACGAACAGGTCGCGCCTGGCCCGCATCTCCATCAGCTTGAGGCCCAAGTACAGCACCAGCAGCGCGACGCCCGCCTCGCGGCCGAACAGCGTGTCGTACTGCACCAGCACTGCAACCGTGCAGGCCACCGCGGCGACCAATCGCACCGGCGCCCCGGGCAACCGTGCCCCGGCGAAGATCAGCCCCAGCCGCCATGCGAACAGCAGCCCGAAGCCTGCGCTGCACCAGAGCGGCAGTTCGGCGACATGCGGCAGCACGGCCAGCGCGATCGCGCCCATCAGGAACAGCGTGTCGCGGCGCTCCCGTTCCCATTCGCCGCCGAGCGTTCCGCTCAGCACGCGCATCGAGAACGACCAGCCTCGCGGAGGTGCCATGGCGGGTTTCAGAGCTGCGCCACCGCGAGCGCCTCGAGGCAGGCGCTGCAGTGCACGGGGCCTGCGTCCAGCGCGAGGTCCACGCCGGGCAGCCTAAGTCCGTAGCTCAGGCCGGAGGCCTCGGCGTCGACGATCCACCGGGCCAGCCGCGACAAGCGCAGTTCTGCGTCGAGCCCCGGTGGCAGCATCTGCCAGTCGAGTATCAGCTGCCCGCCGCTGCCGCCCTCGAACTCGCGAACGAGCAGCGCGTCGCCGCCGCTACGGGCCATCGCCTTCCAGGCGAGGCGTCGCGGCGAGTCGCCTTCGCGGAACGGGCGTATCGCCGCGAAATCCTCCTCGCCGACCCCGGCGCGCTCGGTGCCGGCCGCGCCGGACTCGGGCATCGGGGCCGCCGGGGTCTCCAGGCGCGGCAGCACGAGGATGCGTGCCTGCGGATGCCACCACGCCCAGGCCCGCCAGAGTCCGAGCGGAAACGTGCTCGAGAGGCGCATCCTCGGCAGGGTCTGCCAGCCGCGCCGCTCGGTGGGCAGCGCAACCGTCACCAGCTGTTCGGTGGCCGGCGACACATCGATGCGGGTGGGCTGCGCCGTGCCGGGCACGGTCAGCTCGATCGCGAAGCGCTCGGGGCCACGCGGGTTCTGGACGATCAGGCTCAGCTCCGCGAGCGCTCCGGCATGGACCGGCTCGGCACGCCCGGCGCGCAGCGTGAGTCCGACCAGGTTGCGCCAGGTGTGCAGCATGCTCACCAGGCCGACGCCGGCGAGCATGAAGGTGAGCCCGTAGCCGAGCGCGAGCGCGTAGTTCACCGCGGTCAGCAACATCGTCAGTAGCGCGGCGCCGAACAGCAGCCCGGCGCGTGACGGCAGGATGTAGACGCGGCGGCGATCGAGCTGGAGGTCGCCGGCATGCGGTCCGAGCGCGAGCCGGACCGTCGGCGCGATCCGCCCGATCCGCTCCACCCATCCCATGACCTGCGCCTGCATCCGGGTGCGCGCCCCGGTCAGGGAATCGCGACGGCCTTCGAGAGCTCAGCGACGAGCTCGGCGCGAGCCCGGTGGCTCGTGGCGCTGCCCTTGGCTGGGCGCAGCCGGTGACCGGCGACCGCGACCAGCACGGCCTGCACGTCGTCCGGCAGAACGTGGTTGCGGCCGTCGAGCATCGCCCAGGCCCGTGCGGCCTGCAGCAGCGCCAGCCCGGCGCGCGGCGAGAGTCCTTCGCTGAAGTTCGCGGCGCGGCGGCTATGGGTCAGCAGGTTCTGGACGTAGTCGAGCAGGGCGGGCGATGTGCGGATCGATTTGAGCGAGCGCTGCGCCTCGACCAAGTCGGCCGGCGTCATTCGCGGCTCGAGCCGCGCGACCATGTCGCGGCGGTCGGCGCCCTCGAGCAGCGCGCGCTCGGACTTCGGGTCCGGATAACCGAGCTCGATGCACATCAGGAAACGGTCGAGCTGCGACTCGGGTAGCGGGAAGGTGCCGATCTGGTCCTGCGGGTTCTGTGTCGCAATGACGAAGAACGGTTCGGGCAGGCGGCGCGGATCGCCGTCGATCGAGACCTGCCGCTCTTCCATTGCCTCGAGCAGCGCACTCTGGGTCTTGGGCGACGCGCGATTGATCTCGTCGGCGAGCAGCACCTGAGAGAACACCGGCCCGGGATGGAAGACGAAGCGGTTGTTGTCGCGCTCGAAGATCGAGATGCCCACGATGTCCGCGGGCAGCAGATCGTTGGTGAACTGGACCCGCTTAAATTGCAGGCCGAGCGAGATGGACAGCGCGTGGGCGAGCGTGGTCTTGCCCACGCCGGGCACGTCCTCGATCAGCAGATGGCCGCGTGCCAACAGACAGGCCAGCGCCATGCGGATCTGCGGCTGCTTGCCGACCACCACGCTTCCCACCTGCGCGGCGACGGCCTGGATTCGTTCAAGCATGAGGCCCTTTGCGTTGTGCTGGGCGAGTGTAATCTATGGCTCCTGGCCGCCCGGCCGTCGGCCGACGGCCGGCACGCATCGCACCAGAAGGCGTCTGTGCCGCGCAACCACGGCGGCGGCGCCGGCGCCTCCAGGAGACACCGATGGCCGCCCGAGTACCCGATATCGCCACCGATCCATCCGCCGTACCGGCCCCGCCCCCGCTCGAGCGCATCGACCGCGGGCCGGTCGCCTGGCTGTGGTTGAACCGGCCGCGCGCCTACAACGCGCTGTCCGAGGCGCTGCTCGACGCGCTCGCGCGCGCGCTCGGAGAGATCGCCGCCGATCCCTCGGTGCGAGCGGTGGTCATCGGCGGCCGCGGCCCGGCATTCTGCGCGGGCCATGACCTGCGCGAGATGCGCGCCGAGCCGACGCTCGACTACTACCGTGACCTGTTCGCGCGGTGCAGCCGGACCATGTCCACGATCCAGAAGATGCCGCAGCCGGTGATCGCCCGCGTACACGGCATCGCCACGGCGGCCGGCTGCCAGCTCGTGGCTGCTTGCGACCTCGCCGTCTCGGCCGACGATGCACGCTTCGCGGTGTCCGGCGTGAACCTCGGCCTGTTCTGCTCGACGCCTTCGGTCGCGCTGTCGCGCAACCTCTCGCGCAAGGCCGCGATGCGCATGCTGCTGACCGGCGACTTCATCGATGCGCGCGAGGCGCTCGAGCAGGGACTGGTCAACGAGGCGGTGCCGCCCGACGCCCTCGACGACACGCTCGAAGCCCTGCTCGCGAAGATCGTAGCCAAGCCGCGCGAGGCGATCGCCGCCGGCAAGGGGCTGTTCTACCGCCAGCTGGAGATGGGCACGGAAGCGGCCTACCAGCTCGCCGGCCAGACCATGGCCTGCAACATGATGGAAGCCAGTGCGCTCGAGGGCGTGCAGGCGTTTCTCGACAAACGATCCCCGAACTGGTGAGCGCGGGTGCCCGCGCCACGGGCCTCGCGTTCCTCCACCGCGCATCATTCCCAGACGCCCCAAGCCCGCCCGTGCCCCCTCTTGTACCCAAGCCCAAGGAGCCCCACTCGATGACCGTATCCGCTTCCGCCGTCAACAGGCAGGTCCTGCTCGCCGCGCGTCCGGTCGGCATGCCGACCCGCGCCGATTGGTCGATCTTCGATGCACCCTTGCCCGAGCCCACGTCCGGCGGCGTGCTGGTCCAGACGCTGATGCTGTCGCTCGACCCGGCAATGCGCGGCTGGATGAACGAAGGCAAGAGCTACATCGAGCCGGTGGGCATCGGCGAGGTGATGCGCGCCGGCGGCGTCGGCCGCGTGATTGCCTCGAGCACGCCGGCCTTCGCGGTCGGCGACCACGTGAGCGGCTCGCTCGGCGTGCAGCAGTACTGCGCGTTCGACGAGGCGGGCCTTCGCCGTGCGGGCCTGGCGAAGATCGATCCCTCGCTCGCGCCTCTGCCGAAATGGCTGAATGCGCTGGGCATGCCGGGCATGACCGCCTACTTCGGGCTGCTCGACGTCGGCCAGCCGAAGGCGGGCGAGACGGTGGTGGTCTCGGGCGCCGCGGGTGCGGTCGGTCAGACGGTGGGGCAGGTGGCCAAGATCAAGGGCTGCCGCGTGGTGGGCATTGCGGGTGGGGCCGAGAAGTGCGACTTCGTCGTGCGCGAGCTTGGCTTCGACGCCTGCATCGACTACAAGTCCGGCGGCGTGCGCGATGGCCTGAAGCAGCATTGCGCGAAGGGGGTGGACATCTACTTCGACAACGTCGGCGGCGATATCCTCGACACGGTGCTCACCCGGATCAACCGCCGTGCCCGCATCGTGATCTGCGGCGCGATCTCGCAGTACAACAACACGGGTCCGGTGAAGGGGCCGTCGAACTATCTGTCGCTGCTGGTGAATCGCGCGCGGATGGAAGGCATCGTTGTCTTCGACTACGCGCCGCGCTACGCGGAGGCGGTTCGCGACATCGCCCAGTGGATGGCAGAGGGCCGATTCAAGTCGCGCGAGGACGTGGTCGAGGGCATCGACAACTTCCCCGAGGCCTTGCTCAGGCTCTTCGACGGCGCGAACTTCGGGAAGCTGGTACTGAAGGTATCGGAGTAGGGGCCTGCCGGCGTTGCCTCAGCAGGCATGTCGTAGCGAGCGTTGTCGGCGTGCTGAGTGCGGTGGTCGAAGGTTGGCGGTTGGCGTGGCCCGCCCCCGGGCGACGACGGGCGAGACAAGGGTGGCATGCGAACCCTCTCACCCCAGAAAAAGCCGCGAGGTTTCGAATCCACCTTCGCACGAACGCCGGCGAGCGCACCCACGTCTCTCGGCGCCGCTGTCGTTCAGGCCGTTGCGCACCGACTGGGTCGCACCGTCTCGCGCAGGTGTCCGACGGGAACCCCGGGCGAAGCCCGGGGTGCGGCCCTCGGAGGAAGCACCGGCCTGAAGGGCAGCGGCGCCGCGCGCCAACCTCCGAACGACCGAACGAAGCCCAAAGCCCGAAGCCCTCAAAGCCCCCGAGCGATGATGTTCTTCAACACCTCCGAAGTCCCTCCCGCGATCCGCGTCACCCTGGCATCCACCCAGGCCCGCCCGATCCCGTACTCGTTCGAGTAGCCGTAGCCGCCGTGCAGCTGCAGGAACTCGTCGAGGTAGCGTCCCATTGTCTCGGTCGCGACAAGCTTCGCCATCGACGCGCGCTCCGTGCTGATGCCGCTCGCCGCGTGCTCTGCGATGCACGCGTCCACGAAGGCCCGCAGCCCGGCGATGTACGCCTTCGCCTCGACCAGCTTGAACTGCGTGTTCTGGAAGTCTGCCAGCGGCGTACCGAAGGCTTTGCGCTCGCGCACGTAGTGCACCGTGTGCTCGAGCTGCGTCTCGAGGACCGCGCAGCTGCGCACCGCGATCACCAGCCGCTCCTGTGGCAGCTGCTCCATCAGGTAGCGAAACCCGCGCCCTTCCTCGCCAACCAGGTGGGTCACCGGCACCCGCACGTCGTCGAAGAAGAGCTCCGCCGTGTCCTGCGCCTTCAGGCCGATCTTGTCCATCGGCCGCGCGCCCTTGGTGAACCCTGGCGTGCCTTCCTCGACCGCGATCAGCGAGACGCCCTTGGAACCGGCGGTCGGGTCGGTCTTGCAGGCGACCACGACCACGCCGCAATTAAAGCCGTTGGTGATCCAGACCTTCTGGCCCTTGATTACCCAGTGGTTGCCGTCGCGGACCGCAGTGGTCCGGATGCTCTTGAGGTCACTTCCGGTGCCGGGCTCGGTCATGCCGATCGAGGCGACGATTTCGCCGGCACACAGCTTGGGCAGCAGACGCTGTTTGAGGTCCTCGCTGCCGTAGTGCATCAGGTAGGGCGACACCATATCGGAATGCACCGGCAGACCGAGGCTCGCGCCCACGCGCGCCATCTCCTCGGTCACCACGCAGGCGTGCAGGAAGGTGCCGCCGGGGCCGCCGTACTCGGTCGGGATCGTGGTGCAGAGCACACCGGCCTCGCCGGCCTTGCGCCAGAACGCGCGCGGGGTCAGGCCCTCGCGCTCCCAGTCGCGGTAATGGGGCGCGATCTCGCGCTCGCAGAACCGTCGCACCTGCTCACGGAACTGCTCGTGCTCGTCGTCGAAGATCGCTCTGCGGTTCGTCATCATGGTCTTGTGTGCGGCCTCGTGGGCGGGCCGGTGTGTCTCCTCGGGCGGTAGAATCCTGGCACCCGGCCGCGAGCCCCGTCAAACCGGCGGCCCGCCGGTCGGCATCGACACGAACGACTGGAGGAGGCACCCATGGGACAACTCGACGGCAAGGTGGCGATCGTCACCGGCTCCGGCCGCGGCATCGGCCGCGAGATCGCACTGCGCCTGGCGCGCGACGGCGCGCGCGTGGTGGTCAACGACATCGACGAGTCGCCCGCGCTCGAGACCATCGCCCTGATCCGCGCGCTCGGCAGCGACGCGGTCGCCTGCGCCGGCGACGTCTCGGCGCCCGACTTCGGCGAGCGCATCGTGAAGACCGCACTCGACGCCTTCGGCGACGCGCACATCGTTGTCAACAACGCGGGCTACACCTGGGACAGCGTCATCCAGAAGATGAGCGACGAGCAGTGGGACGCGATCCTCGACGTCCACCTCAAGGCGCCGTTCCGGATTCTGCGCGCGTTCTTCGCACACCTGAAGACGGCGGTCGAGGCGGAGACGAAGGACGGGCGGCGCGTCGTTCGCAAGGTCGTCAACATCTCGTCGACCTCGGGGGTCAACGGCAACGCCGGCCAGTCGAACTACGCTGCGGCGAAGTCCGGCATCAACGGCCTGACCAAGACCCTCGCCAAGGAATGGGGGCGCTACAACGTGACGGTGAACTCGGTGGCGTTCGGCTACATCCAGACGCGGCTGACGCAGCCGCTGCAGGAGGGCGAGACCGGCAAGATCGAAGTGCAGGGCCGCGAGGTCAAGATCGGCGTGCAGGCGGGCCGCATCGCGGCGCTGTCGCAGATGATCCCGCTCGGTCGCGGCGGCACCGCCGAGGAGGCGGCGGGCTCGGTCTACCTGTTCTGCAGCCCGGACAGCGACTACGTGAGCGGCCAGACGCTGGTGGTCAGCGGCGGGCTGTAAGGCGGGCCGGCGAGCCGGCGGTGACAACGGCTCCTCGATGAGCCGCGGGCCTTCGATCTCGCCGGCGTCTGGTTTGGCCGCGAGTCGGCAACGGCATTGCGGCGCGCTGCCCGGGCCGCGTGCGACGTACGGTGATCATCGGCGCCGCGTCGCGCGGTCTGCCTGCCCCGAGGTTGGACCTGCGCGGCTGGCGTCGTGCGACCGACCCGATCGAGCCGATCGCGATCCACTGCCACAACTTTCGCACGCTGATGGTCGCCTCGGGCGCTTCCGGGTGTCCGACAAGGCGCCCTCCGCCTTTCGGGCCGACCTGCCGGTACGGCCGGTGGCGACGCGCGGCCAGGGGGCGGCACGCCTAGGCTCGCGACGTTCCCGGGTGGAGGCCGTCCGTGAGAGGCATCGGCGTTCGTACATGGCGTCGCGGCGCCTCGCGCGCATGCGTTGCATCATGCTCGGTGCGGCGAGCGTCGGCGCCTGCGGCGGTGGCCCGGGCGGCGGCGCCGGCAGCGCCGTCTCGCCCGTTGCCGGCAGCGCCACGACCGCTTCACTGTCGGCTGCGGCGGCTGCAGGCGCGCCGGTCGTGTTCGCGCAGAGCTCGATCGCCCAGCCGCTCGCGGACGGCGCCCCCGCGCTGGTGCTGCGTTCGGACCTCGGTGTTCGCGTCGACCCGGGCACGCGGGTCGAGGGCTTCGCGATCACTCGGCACATCTGGCAGGTGACCTGGGCGGAGGTGGCGCTCGCCGCGCCCGGACCGGCGGGACGGGTGGCGCTCGCCATCACTGCGTCGCACGTGGCGCTGCCTGCCGAGGCACTCGATACCCGGGCGCTGGGCCCGCTCAGCTCCACTCCGCGGCCAGCAGCGACTTGAGTTCGGCCAGCCGTTCGCGCCCGATGCGCGCGGCGATCCGCTCCTCGACGCGCTCGATGATCTGCGCGCCCGCCCGGTTCACCTGCCGGCCGCGCTCGGTGTAGACCACCAGCTTGGCGTTGCGCCGTTCCGGGTCGTCGCGGATCTCCAGGATGCCCCGGCGCACCAGTTCGGCGACGGTCTTGTGCACGGCCTGCCGCGAGATCGCGAGCCGGCGCGCGAGCTCCGACATGCTGGTGGGCTTGCCGCCCATGTGCGCCAGCAGCCGACTCTGCGCTGGCGTGATGTAGGCGTACTCGCTGCGCCGCACACCGCTCATGATTTCGCGGGCGAACCAGTCCGATCGCGCGAGCAGCAGTTGCTTGAGGTTATCGGCCATAGGTGCGGATTCTCGTCAACCCGTGTTGACAAGGTGATTGTCCCCGGCCTATCCTTGCCTTGTCAACCTGGTTGACGTCTATGCGCGCGTCCGGCGCCTCGGTGCCTATAATCGCCCGCATCCCAAGCAGCCCCGAATCAACCCCCCCGAGACCCCCATGAAGATTCTCGTACCGGTCAAGCGCGTGGTCGACTACAACGTCAAGGTGCGCGTCAAGAGCGACGGCAGCGGCGTGGACATCGCCAACGTCAAGATGTCGATGAACCCGTTCGACGAGATCGCCGTCGAGGAGGCGGTGCGCCTGCGCGAGAAGGGCGTGGCCACCGAGGTGATCGCGGTGAGCTGTGGCATCGCCGCCTGCCAGGAGACGCTGCGTACCGCGATGGCGATCGGCGCGGACCGCGCGATCCTCGTCGAGGTCGCTGCCGACGTCGAACTGCAGCCGCTGGCCGTGGCCAAGCTGCTCGCCGCGCTGGTCGCGAAGGAACAGCCCGGTCTGGTGATCCTCGGCAAGCAGGCGATCGACGACGACGCGAACCAGACCGGCCAGATGTTGGCCGCGCTCACCGGCCGCCCGCAGGCGACCTTCGCCTCGAAGGTCGAGGTTACCGGCGATCGCGCGCAGGTCACCCGCGAGGTCGACGGCGGCCTGGAGACGGTGTCGATTGCGCTGCCGGCGATCGTCACCACCGACTTGCGCCTGAACGAGCCGCGCTACGTGACGCTGCCGAACATCATGAAGGCCAAGAAGAAGCCGCTGGAGAACCTCAAGCCCGCCGATCTGGGCGTGGACGTGGTTCCCCGTCTGAAGACGCTCAAAGTGGTGGAGCCGGCCTCGCGCAAGGCTGGCATCAAGGTGCCCGACGTCGCGGCGCTGGTGGACAAACTCAAGAACGAAGCGAAGGTGATCTGACATGGCCGCACTCGTCATTGCCGAACACGACAACCACGTCATCAAGGGCGGCACGCTGAACGCCGTCACCGCGGCTGCCCGGTGCGGCGGCGAGGTCACCGTGCTGGTAGCCGGCTCGGGCTGCGGGGACGCAGCAAAAGCCGCCGCCGCCATCGCCGGCGTCTCGAAGGTGCTGGTGGCCGATGCGCCGCACCTGGCCGAACAGCTCGCCGAGGCGCTTGCCGAGCAGGTGCTCGCGGTCGCCGGCGGCTACACGCATGTGCTGGCGCCGGCCACCGCGTTCGGCAAGAACGTGCTGCCGCGCGTGGCCGCGCGGCTCGACGTCGCGCAGATCTCCGACATCGTCTCGGTCGAGTCGCCCGACACCTTCCAGCGCCCGATCTACGCGGGCAATGCAATCGCGACCGTGCAGTCGGCCGATGCGGTCAAGGTGCTGACGGTGCGCACGACCGCGTTCGACGCGGCGGCGGCCACGGGCGGTGCGGCCGCGATCGAGTCGGTCGCAGCGGCGGCGGACCCGGGCACGGCGAGCTTCGTCGGGCGGGAGCTCGCCAAGAGCGAGCGTCCGGAGCTCGCCGGTGCCAAGGTCGTCGTGTCGGGCGGGCGCGGCATGGGCAGCGCCGAGAACTTCAAGCTGCTCGAGCCGCTCGCCGACAAGCTCGGCGCGGCGATGGGCGCCTCGCGCGCAGCGGTCGACGCGGGCTACGCGCCGAACGACTGGCAGGTCGGTCAGACCGGCAAGATCGTCGCCCCGCAGCTGTACGTGGCGATCGGCATCTCGGGGGCGATCCAGCACCTGGCCGGCATGAAGGACTCCAAGGTGATCGTCGCGATCAACAAGGACGCCGAGGCGCCGATCTTCGGCGTGGCCGACTACGGCCTCGTGGGCGACCTGTTCCAGGCCGTGCCCG
>JBIPLJ010000092.1:0-11095 GCA_044368415.1 Burkholderiaceae bacterium | reverse complement strand
CGGACACTCGAGGACGCCCGCCTGATCGAGGCGCGCCCCCGCTCGGGCTACTACGTCGCCGCCCGCCCGCCGCGCGCGCCCGAGCCCGAGCCCTCGAGCCCGCCCGCCGACGCGGTCGAGGTCGACCTCGGTCGGCTCGGTGCCGAGATCGTACGGCTCGGGCACGACCCCGACTACGTGTCGTTCGGCGCGGCCTGTCCCGGCGAACAGCTCTTCGACCAGGACCGCATCCGCCGCACGCTCAACCGCACGGTGCAGCGCCACCGCGGGCTGCTCACCCACTATTCGTTCGGACCGGGCCGCATCGAGCTGCGCCGGGCGATCGCCCGGCATGCACTCGGCATGGGCTGCGCGCTCGATGCTCGGCACATCACGGTGACCAACGGCTGCATCGAGTCGGTGACCCTCGCGCTGCGCGCAGCCACGCGCCCGGGCGACGTCGTGGCCCTCGAGTCCCCGACATACTTCGGCTTCCTGCAGATCCTCGAGAGCCTGCACCTGCGCGCGCTCGAGATCCCGACCCATCCGCGAACCGGTATCTCGGTCGACGCGCTGCGCCTCGCACTCGAGACCCAGCCCGTGCGTGCGGTGCTCGCGGTGCCCACCCTGTCGAATCCGCTCGGCGCGTGCATGCCGGCCGGCGAGCGGCGCCGGCTCGCGCAGCTCGTGGCCGAGCACGACATCCCGCTGATCGAGGACGTGATCTACAACGACCTTGCCGAGCATGACGACAAGCGACGCGCGGTCCGGGCCTTCGACACGACCGGCCACGTGATGGTGTGCGGCTCGTTCACGAAGACCGTGGCGCCCGGCATCCGCCTGGGCTGGATCGATGGCGGGCGCTGGAGCGAGCGCGTGCATCACCTCAAGGACACCACCAGCGGCGGACAGACAGCGGTGCTCGAGCTCGCGCTCGCCGACCTGCTGATGCAGCCTGGCCACGAGTCCGCGTACCGGCACCTGCGCAGCACGATCGCCGCTCGCGTCGACGAGGCCCGCGGCCTGGTCGCCGGGCATTTTCCGCGCGGCACCCGTGTGACCGATCCACCCGGCGGCTTCATCCTCTGGGCCGAGCTGCCCGGGGCGATCGACTCGCTGCGCCTGTTCGAAGCCTGCCTCGCCGAGCGCATCTGCGTGGCGCCGGGCGTGCTGTTCGGTGCCAGCGGCCGCTACCGGCACTGCGTGCGCCTTGGCGTGGGCGGTACCTGGGACGAGACCCAGCGCGAGGCGCTGCGGCGCATCGGTCGAATCGCCGCGTCGATGCTGCCCGCCACCGAGCCCCGCGCCGAGCCGCTGGCGCTCGCCTGACCCCGACACCGAGATACCGAGATACCGCGATGCCCGTGCGCCGCTTCATCCAGTGCGACGTCTTCAGCCCCGTGCCCGTTCAGGGCAACGGGCTGGCCGTCGTGGTCGACGCCGAGGGCTTGTCCGACGATGCGATGCAGCGCTTCGCGGCCTGGACCCACCTCGCTGAGACGACCTTCCTGCTACCGCCGACCGACCCGCTCGCCGATTACCGGGTGCGCATCTTTACGCCGGCGCGCGAGATGCCGTTCGCCGGCCATCCCACGCTGGGCAGCTGCGCGAGCTGGCTGCACGCAGGCGGCGTGCCGCGTACGCCGGACTTGGTGCGGCAGCAGTGCGGCGTGGGGATCGTGCCGGTGCGCGTCGACGCCGACGGACGCTTCGCGTTCGACGCGCCGACGACTGAGGTGCGCCCGATACAGGCCGCCACGCGCGCGGCGATCGTCGATGCGCTGCAGATCCCGCCCGAGGCGATCGTGCGCTGCGCCGAGCTGCAGAACGGGCCGGTGTGGCAGGCCTTCGAGCTGGCCTCGGCCGAGGCGGTGCTGGCCGCCGACTCATCTCGCGTGCGCTGGCCGCAGTTCCGCTCGATCGGCCTGATCGGCCCGCGACCGGCGGGCGGCGAATGCGACTGGGAAGTCCGGATGCTCGCCCCCTCCAGCGGCATGAGCGAAGACCCGATCACCGGCTCGCTCAACGCGGCGATCGCGCGCTGGCGGCGCGCCGAGGGGCGGCTGGTGGCCCCGACGACGGTAGCCCAGGGTACGGCGATCGGCCGCAGCGGCCGAGTCAGCGTGGTGCCCGATGGCGACGCGGTCTGGATCGGCGGGCAGGTGCACGTGCTCGTCGAGGGCATGCTGCGGCTGTAGCGCCTGTCGGTCCGAAGTCGGGCCCAGGTCCGTCGGGCACCCGGGCCGACCGGCCGGTCAGCCCTTCAGCCGGTCAGTCCGTCAGCCCGACCGGGCTATCGGCGCGCCGGCGGCGCTTGGCGTCGTACATCGCCGAGTCGGCCTCCTGAAGCGCGCGCTCGGTGCCGCGCGCGCCACCCGCGAGCATCGACACGCCGTGGCTGGCGTCGGGCACAACAGTCGCGCCGCCCGGCAGCACCACCGGCACCCGGGTCGACGCGAGGATGCGCCGCGCCGCGCCCTCGGCGGCCTCGAGCGAGCCGACGGCACCCATGACGATCACGAACTCGTCGCCGCCCACGCGGGCCACGTGGTCCACGCCGCGCACCGTGCGCTGAAGGGCATCGGCGAACGCGCGCAGCACGATGTCACCGGCGGCATGGCCGTGTGTGTCGTTCAGCGCCTTGAAGCCGTCCAGGTCGACGAAGGCGAGCGCCACGCCCGAGCGATCAGACAGGTTCGACAGGTAGTCCCCCAGCCACTGCCGGTTGCGCAAGCCGGTCAGCGCATCGCGATGGCCGCGGTCGCGCAGCGACCCGACCAGCGCATCGATGCGCCGGCCCTGGGCGATCCGCATCCGCAGGTCGACATGCAGCGCACGCATCGCGAGGGCGCCGACGACAAGCGCCAGGCCCGATGCCCATCCGACCATGCCGTGGTGCTCGGGATAGGCAAGAGCGACCGCGAAGGCCACCAGCCCGACCATCGTGGCGTTGAACGCAGCCCAGGCCATCGGCAGCGGATGCAGGCCGAACGGCGACAGGCCGCACACCAATGCGATCAGCACCAGCGCGAAGCCGCGGACCTCGGGCGCGGGCACGGTCATCGCCAGCGCGCCGAGTCCGCCCATCATCGCGCCGGTGAGCCCGGCACCGACAATGACGCCGCGCGCGATGCGATGTGCGCCCTCGGGCGAGCGCACCACAGCGCTCGCCGGGCGCAACAGGCCATAACGCACGCCGAGGATCGCGACTATCGACACCCACCAGGCGCCGAGCGCGGTTGCGGTCAACGGGTCCCAGGCGCAGGCGCTGACGGCACCGGCCGCCAGCATCAGCACCGGCATCGCCACGCGCGCGCTGTGCTCGAGCCGGCGCAGGCGCTCGACCAGGTCGTCTTCGCCGGCATCCAGGCGCTCTCCGAGGCCGAGCGTCGCATGGAGGCGGCGCAGGAACGGGAGGGCATCGTCAACGGTGCTGAACAGTTCGCGCATGGCTTCGGTTCGGACCGCACCCCGCGCAGGCGACATCGCATGCGTCGGGCCGGGATGACTGCAAGTGTCGGACGACGCGCGACGCGCCGTGCGGAACTGCCTCACACGCTCGCCGCCGCACGTCGGGGCGCGATCCGCCGCCCGTCGGCAGCGCGCGCCGGCACGTTCAGATGAGCACGGCGCAGGAATCGGGCGGCGCCTGCTCGCGCTCGGTCATGCCGTAGTCGCGCAGCACCGCCGCGACGCGGATCCGGTAGTCGGCGAACACGTCGCTGCGGCCTTCCTGCTGCCCCGTCCGGTGCCCCGCGTGCGTGCGCCAGGCGCGCACCGCCTCCTCGTCCCGCCACAGCGACAGCGACAAGAACTTGCCTTCGATGGTCAGGCTCTGGAAGCGTTCGACTGACACGAAGCCGTCGATGCCCTGGAGCATCGGCTTCATCTCTGCGGCGAGATCGAAATAGCGCTGGGCACGGCCCGGCTTCGGGTGGACTTCGAAGATGACGGCGATCATGGTCGGATGGGCGGCTCGGGATGTCGGACGTGGAGATCGGTGCGCTGAGGCGCGAGCGGATCGTCTGAGGCGCGCTACGGGTACGGCGAGCCCATCGCCTCGAACACCTTCAATGCGGCGTACGCGTCGTTCGCCGCGTAGAGCAGCTGCTGCGGCGAGAGCCTGGCCGCGCCCCAGTTCGAGGTGGTGACCGACTTCGACTTGGTCAGCCGCCGGCCCAGCACCACCGCGACCGCCGCCTTCGCACCGAGCGCCTGCTTGTGGCCGAGGCTGCGCAGCACCTGCGACACCTCGACGCTCGCGCGCAGCCGCGTGTGCAGCTTGTGCTCGAGCGGGCCGCGGTCCGAATCCAGGCCGAAGCCGACCTTGACGATGGCCTCCGACTCCAGCACTTCCCGCAGGAACGCGATCGGGGTCCGGTCGTTCACCTGAACGATGAAGCCCTGGTCGCCGGTGGCGAACTGGATCACATGCGGGCCATCGCGCACCGCGTCGCGGGTGAAGGTGGGCTTGGACTCGGTGTCGAAGCCCACGAAGCGTGCATGGGTCATCGCACGCAGCGCGGCCTCGGCCTGCTCGGCGGTCTCGACGACAACGATGCGCTCGAGCGGCAGCGGATCGAAGGGCGGCAGCTCGGCGATCTGCTCGCGGGTCGGCCGCTCGCGGAACGCGGGGCCGGGTCTGCGGTGACGGTTCGGGGTGGGGGCGCTCATCGGGTCGGGAGCGGGGGAGGCCGTGACGGGTGCGGCGCGCCCGGCGGGTACGGCGCGCTTAGTGGGCGTAGTGGGCGTCGTGGGCGTCGTGGGCGTCGTGGACGTACTGGGCGTGGCGGGCGATGCCGTCGGCGCGGGCACGGCGGGCGTTGCCGGCACGGCCGCCCTCGTCCCCACCTTCATCAGCCGCGTACGCGCCGCCCCGAGCAACGCCCGCGAGTAGACCGCATGGAAGCCGGACAGCGCGTGGAAGGCCATGCCCATCGAGCCGCCCACGCCTGCCGCCTCACGCAGCGGCATCACCGCGGACCCAAAGTACAGCCGCGTGCCCGGCCCGTCCGCGAGCGGCTCGACCATCAACCACGAGCGCGTGCGGCGCGTGAAGTCGCAGAGCAACAGCTGCTCGGCGGCGCGCGCCTCGACGGTCCATGCGGCGAACACATCGGCGCGCGCGTCGGCCAGCAGGCGAGCCTGCGCGACAGTCGAGGGCTTCGAAGCGAACCAGGTCAGCAGCAGCCGCTCCACGCCGAACAGCGGCGTCGTGTAGAAGGCCTCGACGTAGTCGGCGTGTGTCACCGGCCTCGGCAGGTCGGCGATCCAGCAGTCGGTGAAGGCGCCGTCGGCGCGGTACCGCGCGAGCAGCGCATCAGCGGGGAGTTCGCCGGATCGGATGGAGGACGTCACCGCGCGAGTATGCACCGGGCCCGCGCGGCTTCGGCCAGGGGCGCACTCACGCGCGGACCGCGGCCAGGGTCTGCTTCACCCCATCCGCCCGGCGCCCGAAGCGCGCCCGAAACGCCCCCGGCGGCACCCCGACGATGCGCCGGAACGCCGCCCGGAAGGTCTCCGGCGAGCCATAGCCGCACTGCCCGGCGACTTGTGCCACCGGCATCGATGTCGACTCCAGCAGCTCACGGGCCCGCGCCATCCGTTCGCGCTGCAGCCACGCGAGCGGGCTCGAACCGACGCTCGCCTCGAAGCGCCGAAGGAAGGTGCGCGGGCTCATCGCCGCGCGCTCGGCGAGCATCTCGATCGCGATCGGCGCGTCGAGCCGCGCGCGCGCCCAGTCGAGCACCTGCGCCATCGTGCGGCCGGGCCGCGACGAGACCGGCGTCTCGACGTACTGCGCCTGCCCGCCCTCGCGGTGCGGCGGCATCACCAGCCGGCGCGCGACCCTGTTCGCCACCCGCGCACCGAAATCGCGGCGGATCAGGTGCAGGCCGGCGTCCATGCCGGCGGCGCTGCCCGCCGAGGTGATCAGCGGCCCGTCGTCGACGTACAGCACGTCGTCCTCGACGAGGGCGAGTGGGAAGCGCTCGCGCAGCTCGGCGACGTGGCGCCAGTGTGTGGTCGCGCG
This sequence comes from Burkholderiaceae bacterium, assembly GCA_044368415.1. Taxonomy (GTDB): domain Bacteria; phylum Pseudomonadota; class Gammaproteobacteria; order Burkholderiales; family Burkholderiaceae_E; genus UBA4615. The sequence continues at coordinate 5,085 of JBIPLJ010000092.1, read as the reverse complement.
GCGACCGTCGAGCAAGCCGGCGTAGCCGAGCACGAAGGCACCCGAACAGATCGTCAGCACGCGGGCGCCGCGCCCGATCGCGCGCCGCAGCTCGCGCAGCAGCGGCTCGGGCGGGCGCTCGGCGAGGTCGCGCCAGCCGGGCACGACGATCGTGCGCGCGTGACGCAGCGCCGCGACGCCTGCGTGCGCACGCACCTGCACACCACCGCTACCGCGCGCCTCGCGGCCGTCGACGCCGACGATCCGGCAGGTGTACCAGGGCACGCCGAGCTCCGGCCGATCGAGGTCGAACAGCTCGATTGCGATGGCGTACTCGAAGGTGCACAGGCCGTCGTAGGCGAGGACGGCGACGATGCCGGGGTCGATGGCACGCATTGGCCGAAACTTACCAGAGTCTGGCGTTCGCGCCACCGCCTGCGCGGACGTGCAGGGTGCAGACTTCCATCATCGCCACGCCCACTCAGGAGCCGCCATGAGCTCGATCGTCGCCTCATCCCCCGCCGCACCGTCCGCCGCCGCCCTCGCCCACTTCGAGGCGCTGCTCGCCCACGAGGCCGACTGCTCCGATGTCGGCGCCGACCTGGCCGCCGGCACCGCGACCTTCGTGCTGCTCGACGTGCGCGGTCCCGGCGCCTTCGCGCGGGGCCACGTGGCCGGTTCGACAAATCTGCCGCACCGTGAGATCGACGCGGCACGGATGGCGGTCTGGCCCGAGAGCACGCTCTTTGTCGTGTACTGCGCCGGGCCGCACTGCAACGGCGCCGACCGGGCCGCGCTGCGGCTGGCCCGGCTCGGGCGGCCGGTCAAGAAGATGATCGGCGGCGTAACCGGCTGGCTGGACGAGGGCTTCGTGCTGGTCGCCGGGGACGGCGCCGCAGGGGCCGCGTGAGCCGCCCGAGACACCAGCCCGCCTTCTAAGAGAACCGACATGCTGCAACTCAGACCGTCCTGCGAATGCTGCGACACCGACCTGCCGCCCGACTCCGCGGCAGCCCGCATCTGCTCGTTTGAGTGCACGTTCTGCGCGACCTGCGCCGACACGCGCCTGGCCGGACGCTGCCCGAACTGTGGCGGCGAGTTGCTGCCGCGGCCACGCCGTCCGGCCGACCGGCTTGCGCGCTTCCCGGCCTCGACCGAGCGCGTGTTCAAGCCTCGGGGCTGCGGGCAGGCGTCCTGATCGCGGGCGCCACGGCCACTCGACGCGGAGCGCATCGGCCCGCCTCCGATTGATCGCGGCGCATGCCGGGGAAGAGCGTTCAGACCGCGTTTGGCCCGCACGCCAAAACGATCATGGCCGACGTGCCGAACTACACCGACATCGCGCCGACGATGCAGATCAGCGAGGTGGTGAAGCCGTGACACACGCGGCGGCGGCTCGCACGGCGAACGCTGCCGCGCGCCTCGCCGCGTGCCGCCCTCAGCCGCGTGACAACGCCACCCAGCGCTGTACGCTCGGCCGCGCCCATTGCCGCGTCGCGTAGTCCGTGAGCCGTGCTGGCACCTCGTCGCCGGCCAGCACCAACCGGTTGAGCATCAGCGCGAGATCGACGTCGGCGATGCACCAGTCGGCGAACAGGTGATCGCCGCCGTGCGCGAGCCAGCCGCCGGCGGCCGCGCAGAGCCGCGCGGCCGCGGCCCGCGCGGCAGGCGACAGCGGCGTCGGCACGGGCTTGGCGAACACGAACGCAGTGGAGCGCTCCTCGCGGATCGGCACCAGGTCACTGCGCAGCCATGCCTGCACCTGCCGGGCCACCGCGCGCTCACGCAGGTCGGCGGGATACAGCCGGGACCCGGCGAAGGTCTCGTCGATGTACTCGTCGATCGCCGAGGACTCGGCAAGCCGGAAGCCGCCATGGTCCAGCAGCGGCACGCGGCCGGTGGCCGAGGTCGCGCCGTTGCCCGCGCGACGGTGCTCGCCGGCGTCGAGGTCGACGGTCCGGGTCTCGAAGGTGACGCCCTTCTCCACCAGCGCCACATACGCGGACATCGCGTACGGGCTGTAGTGGTTCGCGTCGACGTACAGGGTGATCGGGTCGGTGAGGGTCATGGTTCGGCGATTCAGTGGGTTGACGGGCAGCGCCGCGACCGGACGCAAGGTACACCTGCGAACCGATCGCGGCAGATCTGATTCAGAAGCGTTCTTCGGGCCCGAGGTAGCGCCACTGTCCGATCGGCACGCCCGCGAGCGGCACGCGGCCGATCCGCAGCCGGCTGATCGCCAGCACTTTCAGGCCCGAGTCGGCGCATGCGCGCTCGACGCGCCCGGGCTGATGCCCCTTGATCGCGAAGCGCAGGCGCGTCGTCTCATCCGAGCTGCTGCCGATGCTCACGCGCATCGCCCGCGGGGCGCGCGGCGCGGCCGGGTCGATCGCCAGCCGCGCGAGCAACGCCGGATCGACCGGGCCCGCGACATCGACCATGGTCTCATGCTCGAGCTGCGAGGCGTCCTCGGTCAGCCGGCGTGCAATCCGCGGGTCCTGCGAGAACACCACCAGCCCGCCCGCCGTGGTCTCCAGCGGCGTGAGGCAGGCTTGGCGGCGCAGGTGGGCCGGCTCGACGCGCTCGGGCACGCGATCACCTGAGGCGCGATGGCGCACCTGCAGCAGGCCCACCGCGCCGTCCGCCGCATCACCCGTCTTCAGGCCGGGAGGCTTGTTCAGCAGCAGCGTCACCGGCTCGGTCGCCGACAGCGTCGCGCCGCGCACCAGCTCCACGCGCTGCGCATCGCGCACCCGGCTGGGTGGCGCGTCGACCACCACGCCGTCGACCCTGACCATGCCCGACTCGATGAAGCGCTCGGCCTCGCTACGCGAACAGCCGAGGTCACGGGCGAGACGCTTGGCGAGGCGCTCGCCTTCGGCGTCGGGGAACACGGTCGGAGACGGGGGGCTCGCGGCGGGCGGGGCAACAGGGGCCGGGGCGCGGCGCCAGGCGCCGCCCGGGCGTGATGCGCCTGGGGGTCTGGCCGGGGCGGGAGGGCGATTCGGTGGGCGGCTCATGCCTACATGGTACGGGGCGGCGCGCGCCCGGCGCCCCCTGCTCGCGGATCAGCGATGACATCTGAACCGCCCTCTCGGGCGTGGTCTCTGTCCGATGCCTACTTCAACAGCCGCATCCCCAGCCGTCTGGCGGCCTTCGCGTCGAAGGTGACGGCCGTGGCGCCCCGCTCGGCGGCCATGGACACGATCAGCGCATCATGAAGATCAACGTGGTCGCGCTTGTAGAGCGATACGGCACGACGCACGGCGGCCGCCTCCTGGACCTGAAATGCCGCAGCTGAGAGCAGATCGTCCAGGACTTCGCAGACCAACGGCGGCTTGGCGGCATAGCGGCTCTCGAGCACCCAGACGGTCTCGAGCAGCGCGACCAGGCTCACGAAAGCGGGCTCGGCGGGGCTGATCTCTTCCTCGATGAGGCGGGTGGCGGCCGCCGATTGACTCGGGTCGTCTTGCGCGGTGTAGCGCACCAGTACGTTCGTGTCGAGGGCCCACATCAGCGCGCGCCAGCACGCGCCCGGCGCTCGACGATCGCCTGGCGCATGTCTTCCAGCGTAACGGGCTGCGGGGGAACCGGTACCCGGCCCTTGAGCCTGCGCACGTCGCCCACGGCCGGGATGAGGCGCACGCCCTCGCCGTCCATGCAGAAGCGCACCACCGAGCCTTGGACAAGCCCCAGCCTCCTGCGCACATCCGCGGGGATGACGACCTGCCCTTTGCTGGAAACGGTGGCGCTGAATTCAGTGGCCATGAGCGGGCTCCGTTCGGGCGAGTGCAGCAGGGTGCCGCGCCATAGTAAGACATAATGGCTTACAACGCCGGCCCTGTCCAACCTGGCCGCGCGCGGCGACACCCGCCGCGTGCGGACCGGCTCGATGTCGTTTCCCGCACGAGCCGGCGCGACGCCCGCTCGCGGCCCGAGTACCGTTCCACCGGACGCCCGGCCGAGGCGTCGCAACCCGTTCGACCCGAGGAGGCCGACATGCCCGACACCCCGATGCCCGCCGCACCGCGCCGTCGCGCGCCGATCGCCGCGCCCGCAAAGGCCCGCGCCCGCAAGGCCGCCGCCGCACACGCGCCCGCCGCCCCCCCCGCCCGTCTCCCCGAGCAGTCCCACGGCCTGCCGCATGCCGAGCGACTCGCCGCCGGCAAGGCGCTTCGGTCCCGCGTCGCGCGCGAGGCCTTTGCGACATGGCTGCCCGACGGCCGCCGCGCCGACCCCGTCGACCTGCTGGTGGCGAGCAGCGCCGGCCGCGTACCCGAACTCGTGCCGATCCGCTACGGCCGGATGCTAGCCAGCCCCTTCACGTTCTTCCGCGGCGCGGCCACGGTGATGGCGCATGACCTGTCGTTCCTGCCGGTCACCGGCATGCAGGTGGTGGCCTGCGGCGACTGCCACCTGATGAACTTCGGCGGCTTCGCGTCGGCCGAGCGGCGGCTGGTCTTCGACATCAACGACTTCGACGAGGTGTCGGTCGCGCCCTGGGAGTGGGACGTGCTGCGGCTCGCGGCGAGCTTCGTGATCGCGGGGCGCGCCAACGGCTTTCGCGAGGCCGACAGCCACGAGGCGGCCTGGACGGCCGCACAGTCGTATCGCACGCACATGGCCCGCTACGCGGAGATGCCGGTGCTGGAGGCCTACTACGAGTCGATCGACCTCAAGCGGCTGCTCCTGACCGAGGAGACCGACGAGGAGATGCGCGCGCTCAACCGCAAGCGCATCCGCAAGGCGCAGCACGAGTCCGCGCACCTGAAGGAATACGCGAAGCTCGCGGTGCAGTCGGGCGACGAGCCGCGGATCCGCGACGAGCCGCCACTGATCTTCCACGACTCGGACCTGGCGCGTCAGGCCGGTTTCCGCGAGATGGTGGAGCGGATGCAGGCCGAGTACGCGGCCTCGCTGCCGCCCGAGCGTCGGCTGCTGTTCGACCGCTTCCGCCTCGCCGACGTGGCGATGAAGGTGGTGGGCGTGGGCAGCGTGGGCACCTACTGCGGGATCGCGCTGATGGTCTCGGGCACCGGCGACCCGCTGTTCCTGCAGTACAAGGAGGCGCGCCCGTCGGTGCTCGAGCCGTACTGCGGGCGGCTG
>JBIPLJ010000043.1:0-36570 GCA_044368415.1 Burkholderiaceae bacterium | reverse complement strand
CAGCGGCTTGGTGCGGGCGGCCTCGAGGACGGCCTCGCGCAGCCCGGACTCGTCGAGGTGGCGCATGCAGTCGGGCATCGCGCCCTGCCCGGGGAAGACCACCCGGTCGGCGGCCCGAATGCGCGCGACGTCGCCCGAGATCTCGACGCGGGCCTTCGGCGCCACATGCTCGAGCGCCTTTGCCACCGAGCGCAGGTTGCCCATGCCGTAGTCCACCACCACGATCGTCGTCATCGCACCGGGTCCGGTTCGGTCCGCAGGGCGGGCCTCAGCCCTGCAGGCTGCCCTTGGTGGAGGGGATCTGGCCGGCGGCGCGCGGATCGGGCTCGACCGCCATCCGGAAGGCGCGCGCGAAGGCCTTGAACACCGTCTCGCACTGGTGGTGCGCGTTGTCGCCGCGCAGCGTGTCTACGTGGACGGTCATCTGAGCGTGGTTCACGAAGCCCTGGAAGAACTCGTGTGCGAGGTCGACGTCGAAGCTGCCGATCATCGCGCGCGTGAAGGGCACGTTCCAGACGAGGCCGGGGCGCCCGGAGAAGTCGACCACCACCCGCGACAGCGCCTCGTCGAGCGGTACGTAGGCATGGCCGTAACGGCGTATGCCCTTCTTGTCGCCGACGGCGCGCGCTACGGCCTGGCCGAGCGTGATGCCGATGTCCTCGACGGTGTGGTGTCCGTCGATGTGCAGGTCGCCGTGCGCCTCGACCTCGAGGTCGACCAGCCCGTGGCGGGCGATCTGGTCGAGCATGTGATCGAGGAACGGCACGCCCGAGGCGAGCGTCTGGCGGCCGGTGCCGTCCAGGTCGATGCGGACCCGGATCTGGGTCTCGGCAGTATCGCGGCGGACTTCGGCGGTGCGCATGGCGGTGGGGGCGGTTCGGCGGCGGCCGGTTCGGGGAGGGTTCGGGAGCGGGGACGAGGAGAGGTCGGAAGCGGGGTCGGAAGCGGGGCGGCACCGGCAAGCGCTGCCGGGTCAGCGCCCCGGCAGCGCCGCGAGCGCGTCGCGCAGCGCCTCGAGCATCGCCGCGTTCTCGGCCGGCGTGCCCACGGTCAGGCGCAGGCATCCCGCGAGCAGCGGGTGCATTCTACCCACGTCCTTGATCAGCACGCCGCGCTCGCGCATGCCCGCGGCGGTGGCGGCCGAGTCGGCCACCCTGACGAGCAGGAAGTTCGCTCGCGACGGGAACACCGCCACCCCGGGGATCGCGGCAAGCGCGGCCGCGAGCGTGCCGCGGTCCTCGCGCAGCCGGGCGGCCTGCGCCAGCAGCACCTCGAGGTGCTCGAGCGCGAACTCGGCGGCGGCCTCGTCGAGCACGCTGACGTTGTACGGCGGTCGGACCTTGTCGAACTCGGCGATCCAGTGTGGCGCCGCGGCCATGTAGCCGATCCGGATGCCGGCCAGGCCGAGCTTGGAGACGGTGCGCATCACGACGAGGTTGTCATGGCGCGGCAGCGCGTCCATCCAAGTGTCGAGCGCGAACGGCTGGTAGGCCTCGTCGAGCACCACCAACCCGGGGGCGGCGGCGAGGATCGCCTCGACGTCGGCGCGCTCGAAGCAGTTGCCGGTCGGGTTGTTCGGATAGGCGAGCCAGACGATCGCGGGGCGGTGCAGCGCGATCGCGGCGAGCATCGCCGGCAGGTCGAGCGACAGGTCGGCGGCCAGCGGCACCGGCACATAGGTGCTGCCGGCGAAGCGCGTCGACAAGTCGTACATGACAAAGGACGGCGCCGGTGCGACGACCGTGGCGCCCGGCCGCGCGGTGGCCACCGACATCATCGTGATCAGCTCGTCGGAGCCGTTGCCCAGCAGCACCTCGGCGCCCGCGGGCACGCCCAGCTTCTCGCGCACCAGGCGCTTGAGGCCCGCGTAGCTCGGCGCCGGATAGCGGTTGATGGCAACCGCTGCGAGCCGTTCGGCCAGCGCGCGCTGCAGCTCGGGAGGCAGACGGTAGGGGTTCTCCATCGCGTCGAGCTTCACGAGCCCGGCAGCCGGCGGCACGTGGTAGCCCGCCATCGCGAGAACGTCGGGTCGGATCAGGTCCTGCGGGGTGGCGCTCATCGGGAGGCCTGCGCGCGCAGCTCGGCGCTGCGCGCGTGCGCCTGCAGCCCCTCGCCGTGTGCGAGCTCGGCGGCGATCGCGCCGAGCGCGCGCGCGCCCTTCTCGGAGACCTCGATGAGGCTCGAGCGCTTCTGGAAATCGTAGACGCCCAGCGGCGAGGAGAAGCGCGCGGTGCGCATCGTCGGCAGCACGTGGTTCGGCCCCGCGCAGTAGTCGCCGAGCGACTCGCTGGTCCAGGGCCCGAGGAACATCGCGCCGGCATGGCGGATCAGGTCGGCCCAGCGTTGCGGCGCGGCAGTCGAGATCTCGAGGTGCTCGGGCGCGATCCTATTGGCGATCTCGCAGGCCTCCTCGAGGCTGCGGACCTTGACCAGCGCGCCACGCCCGGCGAGCGAGGCCGCGATCACGTCGCGCCGCGGCATCGTCGGCAGCAGCCGGCGGATCGCGGCGTGGACCGCGTCGAGGTAGGCGGCGTCGGGGCACAGCAGGATCGCCTGCGCGAGCTCGTCGTGCTCGGCCTGCGAGAACAGGTCCATCGCGATCCAGTCGGGATCGGTGCCGCCATCGCAGATCACGAGGATCTCGGAGGGACCGGCGATCATGTCGATGCCGACGGTGCCGAAGACGCGCCGCTTGGCCTCGGCAACATAGGCGTTGCCCGGACCCACGATCTTGTCGACCGCGGGCACGGTGACCGTGCCGTAGGCGAGTGCGCCGACCGCCTGCGCGCCGCCGATGGTGAACACCCGGTCGACGCCGGCGATCGCCGCGGCCGCCAACACCAGCGGGTTGCGCACACCACCAGGCGTGGGCGTGACCATCACCAGCTCGGGCACGCCGGCGACCTTGGCCGGGATCGCGTTCATCAGCACCGACGACGGATAGGCGGCCTTGCCGCCGGGCACGTACAGGCCGACGCGGTCGAGCGGACCGACCTTCTGGCCGAGGCGCGTGCCATCGGCATCGACATACGACCAGGACCGGGCGAGCTGGTGGCGGTGGTAGTCGTGCACCCGTGCGGCGGCGGCCTCGAGCGCGTCGCGCCGGGCGGGCGCAAGGCCTGCGAGCGCGGCGTCGAGCTCGGCACGCGGCAGCTCGAGCGCACTTGCGTCGGCGACCTCGACCCGGTCGAAGCGAAGGGTGTACTCGAGCACGGCCGCGTCGCCACGGGCCCGCACGTCGCGCAGGATGTCGGCGGCCGCGCGCTCGATCTCGGCATCCTGGCCAGACTCCCAGGCGAGCAGCGCCGACAGGCGCGCGTCGAACCCCGGCTCGGTGCTGTCGAGGCGGTGGATGTCGGGTCTGGCGGCGTTCATGCGGGGGACTCCACGCCGACCGCGCCCGCCAGCCGTTGCAGCAGCGGCGCGAGCGCCGCATGCCGGGTCTTGAGCGAGGCCTGGTTGACGATCAGCCGCGACGAGATGGTCATGATCTGCTCGACCTCCACGAGGTCGTTCGCATTGAGGGTGCTGCCGGTGGAGACCAGGTCGACGATCGCGTCGGCCAGCCCCACCAGCGGCGCGAGCTCCATCGAGCCGTACAGCTTGATCGGGTCGACGTGCACGCCCTTGGCGGCGAAGTGCTCGCGTGCGACGGTCACGTATTTGGTGGCCACGCGCAGGCGGGCGCCACGGCGCACCGCGGCCGCGTAGTCGAAGCCGCGCTTAGTGGCCACGCACATCCGGCAGCGCCCGATGCCGAGGTCGATCGGCTGGTAGAGGCCGTCGCCGCCGTGCTCGAGCAGCACGTCCTTGCCGGCGACGCCGAGGTCTGCCGCGCCGTACTGCACGTAGGTCGGTACGTCGGAGGCCCGCACGATGATCAGACGCAGGCCCGGATCGGCGGTGGGCAGGATCAGCCTGCGCGAGTCGAGCACCGCCGGGTCGACGTCGATGCCGACCGACTTCAGCAGCGGCAGCGTGTCGTCGAGGATGCGTCCCTTCGACAGCGCGAGCGTGATCATGCGTCGTCCACCGTGCGCACGCGCTCGATGCTGGCGCCGACGCCGGCGAGCTTGCGTTCCATCCGGTCGTAGCCGCGATCGAGGTGGTAGACACGGTCGACCAGGGTGTCGCCGTCGGCGACCAGCCCCGCAATCACTAGGCCCGCGGAGGCGCGCAGGTCGGTCGCCATCACGATCGCACCCGACAGCCCGCGCTTGCCGCGGACCACGGCAGTGGTGCCCTCGGTGTCGATCTCGGCCCCGAGCCGCCGCAGCTCCTGAACGTGCATGAAGCGGTTCTCGAAGATGGTCTCGGTGATCACGCCGGTGCCGTTGGCCACGCAGTTCACCGCCATCATCTGCGCCTGCATGTCGGTGGCGAAGCCCGGATAAGGCGCCGTGCGCACGTTGACCGACTTAGGACGGCTGTCCATCGTGCCGCGGATCCAGTCGGGGCCGCACTCGATGCGCAGGCCCGCCTCGCGCAGCGTGTCGAGCGTGGCATCGAGCGTGTCGGGCTCGCAGTGGGTCAGCCGCAGGTCGCCGCCGGCGGCCGCCACCGCGCACAGGAAGGTGCCGGTCTCGATGCGGTCGGACATCACGCGGTAGGCGCCTGCGTGCAGCGCGTCGACGCCCTCGATGACGATACGGTCGGTGCCCGCGCCGCGGATCCGCGCGCCGAGCGCGATCAGCGCGCGCGCGAGGTCGACCACCTCGGGCTCGCGGGCCGCGTTCTCGATCACCGTCTCGCCCTCGGCCAGCGTCGCAGCCATCATCAGGTTCTCGGTCCCGGTGACGGTCACCATGTCGGTGATGATCTTCGTGCCGCGCAGACGCGAGGCGCGCGCGACCACGTAGCCGTGCTCGATGTCGATGCGGGCGCCGAGCGCTTGCAGGCCCTTGATGTGCTGGTCGACCGGTCGCTGGCCGATCGCGCAGCCGCCCGGCAGCGACACCCTCGCCTCGCCGAATCGCGCGACGAGCGGGCCGAGCACCAGGATCGAGGCGCGCATCGTCTTGACGAGGTCGTAGGCGGCCTCGGTGCTGGTGACCGAGGTGCCGTCGAGCGTGACGGTGCCGGCTGCGGCGTCGCGGGTGGACTTCACGCCCATCCGGTCGAGCAGCTTGAGTGTCGTGCCGACGTCGTGCAGGTGCGGCACGTTCGAGAGCTCGAGCGTGCCGGGCACCAGAAGCCCCGCGCACAGGATCGGCAGCGCCGCGTTCTTGGCGCCCGAGATGCGCACCTCGCCCTGCAGGCGGCGGCCGCCGTGGATCAGCAGCTTGTCCATCGCGGTCCTACTTCGTGCGTTGGGCCGCCCATTCCTCGGGCGTCAGGGTGGTCATCGACAGCGCGTGGATCTCCTCGCGCATCCGGTCGCCCAGCACCGCGTAGACCATCTGGTGGCGCTGGACCGGGCGTTTGCCCGCGAACTGCGCCGAGACGATCGTCGCCTCGAAGTGGCGGCCGTCGCCGTCGACGTGCAGGTGTTCGCACAGCAGACCGTCGGTGATGTACCGGTGGATGGCGTCGGGGGTGGTCATGATGCGTCGGGGACGGCGTGGTGGCGCGTGCGGGAGGCCCGCGCCGGGGTAGGCGTCAGTGGCGGATCCGCCAGCCGGTGTGCAGCATCCGCAGCGCCACGCCGGCCACGACGGCCAGCGTCGCGAGGACAATCGCGAGACTGACGGCGGGCGGCACGTCGGAATGTCCGAAGAAGCCGTAGCGAAAGCCGTCGACCATGTAGAAGAACGGATTCAGGTGCGACACCGTCTGCCAGAATGCCGGCAGCGAATGCACGGAATAGAAGACGCCTGCGAGGAAGGTCGCCGGCATGATCAGGAAGTTCTGGAACATCGCGATCTGGTCGAACTTCTCGGCCCAGATCCCACCGATCAATCCCATTGTACCGAGAATCGCGCTGCCCAGGACCGCGAAGACCAGGATCCAGCCGGGGGCGGCGAACATCGGCGGCGCGAACCAGGCGGTCACCAGGAACACCCCGCAGCCGACCATCAGGCCCCGCACGACGGCGGCCAGCACATAGGCGCCGAAGAGCTCCAGTGGCGAGAGCGGTGGCAGCAGCACGAACACCAGATTGCCGGTGACCTTCGACTGGATCAGGGACGAGGACGCGTTGGCGAACGCATTCTGCAGCACCGACATCATCACCAGGCCGGGCACCAGAAAGCTCACGTAGGGCACGCCGGGATAGACCTGCACGTGGTCGGCGAGCGCCTGCGAGAACACCAGCAGGTAGAGCATCGCGGTGAGCACGGGCGCGGCGACCGTCTGCACGGCGACCTTCCAGAAGCGCAGCGTCTCCTTGTATAGGAGGGTTTGGAAGCCGGTCATTTCGTGCCGCCTCCCGGCGGATTCACGTTCTCGGGAGCAGCAGTGCGCTGCAAGCATGCAGCGGCCGCTCCGCCTGCAGCCGGCAGTACCGGCTGAAACCCAGGCTCCGCCGCCATGATTTTCAGGAAGACGTCCTCGAGGTCGGTGTGGGCGAGCTCCATCTCCTCGATCCGGCTGCCGGCCTCGCGCAGCGTGGCGAGGATCGGCTCGAGCCGCTGCCAGTCCTCCAGGCGCAGGGCAATCCGCCCGTCCTGCGCCGGCTCGCCCTGCAGCAGCGGGCGCAGCGCGGGCGGCAGCGGCGCGCCCGAGAGCCTCAGCGACACCGTACCGCCGCCGAAGCGGCCGAGCAGGTCGGCGGTACGCTCGAGCGCGACCACGCGGCCCGCCTTGAGCATCGCGATCCGGCCGCACAGCTCCTGCGCCTCCTCCAGGTAGTGCGTCGTGAGCACGATGGTGTGGCCGTCCCGGTTGAGCCTTCGCACGAACTTCCACAGCGTCTGGCGCAGTTCGACGTCGACCCCGGCGGTCGGCTCGTCCAGCACGATCACCGGCGGCCGGTGGACGAGCGCCTGGGCGACCAGCACCCGTCGCTTCATGCCGCCCGACAGGGAACGCATGTTCGCGTCGGCCTTCGACGTCAGGTCCAGGTGGTGCAGGATCTCGTCGATCCAGGCGTCGTTACGCTTCAGTCCGTAGTAGCCCGAGGTCAGGCGCAGCGTCTCGCGTACCGTGAAGAAGGGGTCGAACACCAGCTCCTGCGGCACCACGCCGAGCGCGCGGCGCGCAGCCCGGTAATCGGTGACGACGTCGTGGTCCATCACCCGCACCGTGCCCGAGCTCGGCCGGTTCAGGCCGGCGACGATCGAGATCAGCGAGGTCTTGCCGGCGCCGTTGGGGCCGAGCAGCCCGAAGAACTCGCCCGCCTCGACCTGCAGCGACACGCCGCGCAGCGCCTCGAATGCGCCGTAGCGCTTGTGGACCGAGACGATGTCGATGACGGCGGGCATGGGCGGGGCGGGATCGGCGGGATAGACGGTGCGCGCAGCACTCGCCCGGTCGGGCGCTCTGGCGCCGCTGCGGGCACCGGGCCCACGGCGGCCGGCGCGGGGACGGGACGGGACGGGTCGGGTCTGGCGGTGGCGCCCGGACCGGTCAGCGGGCCGCCGGGCCAAACAGCGCCGCCTCGACACCGTAGAGCGACGCGAGTTTACGCAAGTTCGGCGGGGGGTTCCTGAAGACGACACCGGAACCGGCCTCGCGGCGCAGCGCCACCAGCACCGCGACCGCCGAGGAATCGAAGCGCGCCAGCGGCGCCAGGTCGAGACCTCCGCCCGCTGCCAGCACCTCGCGCGCCGCCTGCAGGGAGGCGGGCGCCCCATCCATCAGGATCTCTGCCGGAAAGGCGGCCACCTCGCCTCAGCCCTTGGCGCCCTGGGCGAACGCACGGTTGCGATCGGCCAGGCTCTTGATCAGCCCGTCGATTCCGCGGGCGTTGATCTCCTGGGTGAACTGGTTGCGGTAGGTCTCGACCAGCCAGACCCCTAGCACGTTCAGGTCGTAGATTCGCCAGGCGGTGCCGGCCTTCTCCATTCGGTAGTCGAGCTGGATCGGGTCGCCGCGGCTCTGCACGATCTCGCTGCGCACGATCACCTCGGCATCGTCGGCTCCGGCCCGCAGCGGCTTGACCCGCACCGTCTGGTCCTTCACCGCGGACAGCGCACCGGCGTAGGTCCGCAGCAGCAGCGCACGGAACTCGACCATCAGCTGCTTCTGCTGCTCGGGCGTGGCCTGGCGCCAGCTGCGGCCGACGCAGAGCGCGGTCATCCGCTCGAAGTTCACGCTCGGCATGATCGTCTCGTCGACGAACTGCGACAGCTTGCGCAGGTCGCCGGTCTGCAAGTCTTTGTCGGCCTTGATGCGTTCGAGGATCTGCATGCTCATCGTGCGGATCTGCTCGTCGGGCGCCACCGCGGCCTGCGCCAGGGCGGGGCCGGCGGGAGTCAGTGCGACGAGCCAAGCCGCGAGTGCCGCCAAGAGGAATCGGGTCATAGTTTCTGGAGTCCGGGGGTCACTCGTCGTCGGGCGGGTTGCCGTCGAACACGAGACTGCGGCGCCTCTGGAGATAGGTGTCGCGCATCAGGGTGTAACGATCCAGGGCGTCGTTGAGCAGACGATCGGCGTGTAAGAGCTGCGCCCGGGTGTCCACGAACTGCACCCCGGCCACGCTGTTGCGGAATCGCACGCTGTCGAAGCGGTTGATCAGGGCGGCGGAGACGTCGACGCCGAATCCGAAGCCGTCGCGCAGGTTGGACGGGCCGAAGATCGGCAGCACCAGGTAGGGCCCGGTCTCGACACCCCAGACGCCCAGAGTCTGCCCGAAGTCCTCACGGTGCTTCGGCATGCCCGCATCCGAGGCGGGGTCGGCGAACCCCAAGAAGCCGAAGGTCGTGTTGAAGGCGAAGCGGCCGAGGTCGTTGAAGCCCGCTCCCGGCTTGCCCTGCAGGAAGTTGTTCAGCGCGATGTACGGGTCGAGCAGGTTCGACAGCACGTTGCGGGCGATCACCTGGAACACCTCGGGGGTGTACTGGTCGTAGACGACCGCCACCGGGCGGAATACCCAGCGGTCGACAGTGTCGTTGAAGCGCGCGACACCGCGGTTGAGCGGCTCGAACGGGTCGAGGGCGGCGATGCGCGCCCGGTCGGAGTCGGCGTCGCCGTCGTCGGCATCGCCCCGGGTGGCGCTGTCGTCGCTGACCGCGGCCGCCGCCCCGATCGCGGCCGCGGCTGCGCCGTCGGTGCCCGAGGGTCCGTGTCCGTCAGCCAGTCCGGCACAACCTTCGGCAGCGAGCAGCACCGCCAGCACGGCCCCCGCGCCGAACGCCCGCAGCCGCCGGGACGGGCGGGCGCGGACCGCCAGGTCCGGAGAAGCCGTCACGGCTTCTTGTCTCCCTCGGCGGCCTTGCTGAACAGGAACTGCCCGATGAGGTTCTCCAGAACGAGTGCGGACTGCGTCATGCGGATGGTGTCGCCAGCCGCCAGCATCGTTTCGTCGGCGCCGGCCTCAAGCCCGATGTACTGCTCGCCGAGCAAGCCCGACGTCAGGATCTTCGCCGAGCTGTCCTTCGGGAAGCGGAAGCGTTCGTCGATCGACAGCGACACGACCGCCTGGTAGGTCTGGCCGTCGAAGCCGATCGCAGCGACCCGTCCGACCACGACCCCCGCGCTCTTGACCGGGGCGCGCACCTTCAGGCCGCCGATGTTGTCGAAGCGGGCCTGAGTCGCGTAGGTCCCGCCACCGGTGAAGCTGCCGAGGTTGCCGGCCTTGAGCGCCAGAAACAGCAGCGCCGCCAGCCCGAGCAGCACGAAGCCGCCCACCATGGTGTCGATCCGGCGGTTCGTGCTCATCGGGCGGCCCGGTGGTCTGTGGTCATGGTCGTTCCTTCAGGCGGCGCCGAACATCAGCGCGGTGAGGATGAAGTCGAAGCCGAGCACGGCGAGCGAGGAGGCGACGACCGTGGTGGTGGTCGCCCGCGACACGCCCTCGGGCGTGGGCTGCGCCTCGTGCCCCACGTACAGGGCGGTAAACGCACAGACGAAGCCGAACACCACGCTCTTGATGACGCCGTTGCCGAGGTCGCCGAAGACGTCGACGCCGGCCTGCATCTGGGACCAGAAGCCGCCCGCGTCTACGCCGATCAGCAGCACGCCGACGCCCCAGCCGCCGATCACGCCGACCGCCGAGAACAGCGTCGCCAGCACCGGCATGGCGATCACCGCAGCGGCGAAGCGCGGCGCAAGCACGCGCGCCATCGGGTCGACGGCCATCATCTCCATCGCCGAGAGCTGCTCGCCGGCCTTCATCAGGCCGATCTCGGCGGTGAGCGAGGTGCCGGCGCGGCCGGCGAACAGCAGCGCCGCGACCACGGGCCCGAGCTCGCGCAGCAACGACAGCGCCACCATCAGACCGAGCGCCTCGGCCGAGCCGTAGCGCTGCAGGATGTAGTAACCCTGGAAGCCGAGCACAAAGCCAACGAACAGACCCGAGACGAGGATGATCGACAGCGAGCGGTTGCCGATGAAGTGGAGCTGGTCGATGACCAGCCGCGGGCGCGCGAGCGCGCCGGGCAGCAGGGCCAGCAGCCTCAGGAAGAAGCGAGCGCCGTGCCCGATGCCGGCCAGCCGCTCGAGCACCCAGGTACCGAGCCGCGCCACCGCCGCGCTCACCGGGGCAGCCCCAGGTCCTCGGCGATCGGGGGCGCCGGGCGGTGGAACTGCACCGGGCCGTCGCGCGAGCCGTGCAGGAACTGGACAACATACGGGTCAGACGAGGCACGCAGCGCGTCGGGGGTGCCGGACGCGACGATGCGGCCGTCGCCCAGCAGGTAGACCCTGTCGGCGATGGCGAAAGTCTCGGGCACGTCGTGGGTAACGACGATCGAAGTCGCGCCGAGCGCGTCGTTCAGCGCCCGGATCAAGTGGGCGATGGTGCCAAGCGAGATCGGGTCGAGGCCGGCGAAGGGCTCGTCGTACATCAGCAGCGGCGGATCGAGCGCGACCGCACGGGCGAGCGCCACCCGTCTCGCCATCCCGCCCGAGACCTGCGAGGGCATCAGCGCAGCCGCGCCGCGCAGGCCGACCGCATCGAGCTTCATCAGCACCAGGTCGCGGATCATCGACTCGGGCAGCCGGGTGTGCTCGCGCAGCGGGAAGGCCACGTTCTCGAAGACCGACAGGTCGGTGAACAGCGCGCCGAACTGGAACAGCATGCCCATGCGCCGCCGCAGCCGGTAGAGCGCCTCGCGCCCGAGCGCGCCGACGTCCTGGCCGTCGAAACACACCCGCCCGGCGTTCGCACGGAGCTGCCCGCCGAGCAGCCGCAGCAGGGTCGTCTTGCCCGAGCCCGAGCCGCCCATGAGCGCAACGACCTCGCCGCGCCGCGCATGCAGCGTGACGTCGCGCAACAGCGGACGCCCGGCATAGCCGAAATGCAGGGCCTCGAACGCGACGAAGGAAGGGGTGTCTGGCAAGGGCGCGGCCGCCGGGAGATTCCTGGCGGCCCTGGCATCGGGAAGCGCGCAGTGTAGCAAGGCGGTCACGATCGCCCCGGAGCGCCCATGCGCAGCAGCCGGGCCTCGGCCGAGCCGACCTGCTCGACCGTGCCGGACAGCACCAGAGTGTCGCCGGCCTCGACGGCGAGGTCGGCCGGCCATTCCAGGCGGCGGCGGCCGCCGCGCACCAGCGCGCTGACCGAGCAGCCCTCCAGCGGCAGCGCCGAGAGCGGCTGGCCGATGGCCGACGCGCCGGCGACCAGCGTCACCGCGTGCAGCCGCAGATGGTCGGCCTCGATGGTTTCAGCCTCCTGATCGTCGGCGCCGTGGAAATAGCCGCGCAGCAGGCTGTAGCGGCCTTCGCGGATGGACCGGATCCGGCGCAGCACGCGGGCCAGCGGCACGCCGTTGAGCGCCAGCGCATGCGAGGCGAGCATCAGGCTGCCCTCGACCACCTCGGGCACGACCTCGGTGGCACCCGCCTCGCGCAGCCGCTCGAGGTCAGCGTCGGTGGCGGTGCGCACCACCACCGGCAGCTGCGGCGCGAGCTCGCGCACCACGCGCAACAGCCGCAGCGCGGCCACCGTATCGTCGTAGGTCACCACCAGCACCGAGGCCCGGTGCACACCGGCGGCCAGCAGCGTCTCGCGGCGCGTCGAGTCGCCATACACCACCGATTCGCCGGCCGAGGCCGCCTCGCGGACCCGGTCGGGGTCGAGGTCGAGCGCGACGAAAGGCACCCGCTCGGCCTCCAGGACGTGCGCCAGGCTCTGGCCGCTGCGCCCGTAGCCGCAGATCAGGATGTGCCGGTCGCGCGACAGGCTGCGGGCGGCGATGGTCTGCAGCTGCAGCGAGCGCTGCAGCCACTCCTGCTGCGAGACCCTCATCGCGAGCCAGTCGGCACGCCCGATCAGCCAGGGGCTCGCGAGCATCGACAGCAACATCGCCGCGAGCATCGGCTGCAGCGCGTCCGGGTCGAGCAGCTTCGAATCGGCGGCCAGCGCCAGCAGCACGAAACCGAACTCACCGGCCTGGGCCAGCCAGACCCCGGTACGGATGGCGACCGGGGCGGTATCGCCCATCGCCCGCGCGATCCCGACGACCAGCCCGAACTTCAGCAAGATCGGCAGCGTCGTGCAGAAGAGCACCAGCGGCCACGACTGCAGCACCACCGCCAAGTCGAGCTTCATGCCGATGGTAATGAAGAACAGGCCGAGCAGGATGTCACGGAACGGCTTGATGTCCTCCTCGACCTGGTGGCGGTACTCGGTCTCCGAGATCAGCATGCCGGCGACGAAGGCGCCCAGCTCCATCGACAGCCCGGCCTTCTTGGTCAGCCACGCGAAGAACAGCGCCGCCAGCAGGATGTTGAGGGTGAACAGCTCGTGCGAACGCTGCCGCGCGACCCGCAGGAACCACTGATGCATCAGCGGCGGGCCGAAGCGCAGCAGCACGACCAGCAGGAGCGCCGCCTTGGCGAGCGCCAAGCCGACCGGCGTCCACCAGTCGGTCTGCCCGCCACCGAGCGCTGGGATGACGATCAGCAGCGGGATCAGCGCGAGGTCCTGGAACAACAGCACCGCGAACACCCGCCGGCCGTGTTCGGTCTCGAGCGCGCGGCGCTCGGCCAGCAGCTTGCTCACCAGCGCGGTCGAGGACATCGCGACAGCCCCGCCCAGCGCCAGCGCGCCGCGCCAGTCGAGCCCGCCGGGCAGCGCCCAGGCGAGCCAGACAGCGGGCAGCGCGACCGCCACGAGCACCACCGCGCCGATGGTGGCGAAAACCTGCGCCGAGCCGAGCCCGAGCACGAAGCGGCGCATCGCCGAGAGCTTGGCGAGGTTGAACTCCAGGCCCAGCGTGAACATCAAGAACACGACGCCGAGCTCGGCGAGCGTGTGGACCGCCTCGGTGTTGGCCGCGAGGTTGCCCGCATACGGGCCGAGCACGACGCCCACGAGCAGGTACGCGACCAGCGCAGGCATACCGAGCGAGCGCAGCATCAGCACCGCGACGATGCTCGCAGCGAGCAGCAGCAGGGTGACTTCGAGGGCCGTCAGCATCGGCGGCGCGAGGCGGGCATGGCGGGGGGTTTCCGGAGGAGGAGGCGGTCGGAACGTCGCGCAGCGCCACGCTATACTCGACCGATGACCGACCCAATTGTAGCCACGCCGACCGACGCGGACCGCCTCGTCGCGCAGGCGAGAGAGGTGCTGCGGATCGAGGCCGAGGCGGTCGGGGCGCTCGGGGCCCGCATCGGGCCCGGGTTCGTCGAGGCCTGCAGGCTCATTCTCGGCTGCCGCGGGCGCGTCGTCGTCAGCGGCATCGGCAAGTCTGGGCATGTCGCGCGCAAGCTCGCCGCCACCCTCGCCTCCACCGGCACACCGGCCTTCTTCGTGCATCCGGCCGAGGCCAGCCACGGCGACCTGGGCATGGTCACCCGCGACGACGTGTTCGTCGCGCTGTCCAACTCCGGTCGCACCGAGGAACTGCTCGCGATCATGGTGCCGGTCAAGCGACAAGGCGCCAAGCTGGTCGCCATGACCGGCGACCCCGACTCGCCGCTTGCGCGCGAGGCCGACGCGCACCTCGATGCCCGCGTCGAAAAGGAGGCCTGCCCGCTGAACCTCGCGCCCACGGCCAGCACCACGGCGGCCCTCGCGCTGGGCGACGCGCTCGCCGTCGCCCTGCTCGATGCGCGCGGCTTCGATGCCAACGACTTCGCGCGCTCGCACCCGGGCGGCTCGCTCGGTCGCAAGCTGCTGACCCGCGTCTCGGACGTCATGCGCAGCGGCGACGCCCTGCCGTCGGTGCCCCTGGGCGCGCCGCTGCCGGCCGCGATCCTCGAGGTGACCCGCAAGCGCATGGGCATGACCGCGGTCGTCGACCCCGAGGGTCGGGTCGCCGGCATCTTCACCGACGGCGACCTGCGCCGGCTGCTCGAGCGCACCACCGACATCGGCGGGCTGCGGGTCGACGACGTGATGACGCGCACCCCTGCGTCGATCAACGCCGAGGCACTCGCGGTCGAGGCGGTGCGCCGTATGGAGGAGCGCCGCATCGGGCAGCTCCTGGTGCTCGATCCCGGGCGCCGAATGCTCGGCGCGCTGAGCATCAACGACCTGCTGACGGCGCGGGTCGTATGAGCGCGACCGACGGCCGCGAGCGCGCCGCCGCCGTGCGGCTGATGGCCTTCGACGTCGACGGCACGCTGACCGACGGCGGCCTGAACATCGGCGCCTCGGGCGAGGCGTTCAAGCGCTTCTCGGTACGCGACGGCCTGGGCCTGGTGCTGCTGCGCGAGGCTGGCATCCGGGTGGCGCTGGTCACCGGCCGCAGCTCCGCGATCGTCGAACAGCGGGCGCGCGAGTTGCGCATCGACACCGTGCTCCAGGGCATCGGCGACAAGGCGGCGGCGATGCGCGAGCTGTGTGCCGAGTCGGGCCTCGAGCCCGTGCAGGCCGGCTTCATGGGCGACGACTGGCCCGACCTGCCTGCGATGCATGCGGTCGGCTTCGCCGCCGCCGTGCCCGACGCCGCCCCCGAGGTGCTGCGTGTCGCCCACTGGACCGCGACCGCCCCGGCCGGCGGCGGCGCCGTCCGCGAGCTCGCCGAGTACCTGCTGCGCGTGCAGGGCCGCTTCGATGCGACGCTCGGCCGCTTCGACGGCCGCATCGCCTGAGCCGCCTCGCCCACCCGACGCCGACCGCACGCGGACGATGAAGGCCCGCTCCTTGGATCGGATTGCCGCCGTGGTCTCGGTGGTGCTGCTGGGCGCCCTGGGGCTCTTCACCTTCTACTTGGCGCAGGTCTCGAACGCCGGCGGCGGCTCGAGGGCCGCCCGGCCGGCCCCACCCGACCTCCCCGACTACTTCGTCGAGCGGATGGCCCTGCTGACGATGAACGAGCAGGGCGAGCCGTCCTACCGCCTCGAGGCGAGCCAGCTCCAGCACTTTCCCGAGGACGACGTCGCCGACTTCGAGGACCCCGTGATGGTCAGCCTCGATCCGGCGCGCCCCCGCATCACCATCACCGCCAACCGCGGCCGACTGATCCAGGGCGGCGAGGAGGCGCGACTGTCGGGCAGGGTGGTGCTCACCCGCGCGGCGACCGACCGGGCGGCGCCGATGAAGGTCGAGACCGAGTACGCGGTGGTGCGCCCGGACGAAGACATCGTGCGCACCGACTGGCCAGTCGCGATCATCCAGGGCGGCCAGCAGTTGAACGGCGTCGGCATGGAGTTGAACAATCGCACCCGGCAATTGCGGGTAGACTCGCAGGTTCGCGTGGTCGTGCCCCCATCCGCCCCGCCGGCCGGCGCGCCGGCCGGGCCGGAGCCTGCGCCCGCCGTCGGCGCCCGCTGAGCCGTCGCAGACGGAGTTCCCGATTCCCCCGATGACCCGACAATCCGGTCCGCTGTCATGCCTCGTCGCGGCTTGTGCCGCGATCTTCGCGATCATGGGCGCGCCCCACGCGCTCGCCGAGCGGGCCGACCGCTATAAGCCGACCAACGTCGAGTCCGACCGGATGAAGTACGACGACCTCAAGCAGGTCAACATGTTCACCGGCTCGGTGGTGCTGACTCGCGGCACGATCATCATGCGGGGCGACAGGCTCGTCTTGCAGCAGGATGCGGAGGGCTATCAGTACGGCACGGCCAGCGGCCGCCTCGCGAGCTTCCGCCAGAAGCGCGACGGCATCGACGAGTGGGTCGAGGGCTACGGTGAGGAGGTCCACTACGACGGCAAGACCGAGCGGCTGCGCTTCACCGGCCGGGCGAAAGTCCGCCGTCTCGAGGGCACTCGGGTCGTCGACGAGATCGAGGGCGCCGTCATCGTGTACGACAGCCGGACCGAGCAATACGAGGTCGAGGGCGGCACGGCCGCAGGCCCGGCGGTGGCCAGCGGACGCGTGCGCGTGGTGATCCAACCCAGGCTCGGTGAGGGTCCCGCCGCCGCGCCCGGGCAGGCACCCGGCCCGTCCCCGGGCGGGGCGGGGCGCCCTGGTGCCGGACCGTCCGTCGCGCCGCGACCGGCAGAGCCGCGCTGATGGGCGCCGACGAGTGGCCCGGGGCGGCAGCCGCATCGCCCCCCGCATCGCACCTTACGAGCCGGCTGCTCGCCCGCAACCTGATGAAGGTCTACGGCAGCCGGACCGTCGTCAAGGACGTGTCGGTCGACGTGAGCAGCGGCGAGGTCGTTGGCCTGCTCGGGCGCAATGGCGCCGGCAAGACCACCTGCTTCTACATGATCGCCGGGCTCGTCCCCACCGACGGCGGCACCATCGAGCTCGACGGCCGCTCGATCAGCCGACTGCCGATCCACAAGCGGGCCCGCCTCGGACTGTCCTACCTGCCCCAGGAAGCGTCGGTCTTCCGCAAGCTGAGCGTCGAGGAGAACGTGCTCGCGGTGCTCGAGCTGCAGGTCGACACCGACGGCCGCCCGCTCGCGAAACCGGAGCTACAGCGCCGACTCGACGCGCTGCTCGACGAGCTGCAGATTTCCCACCTGCGCTCGAACCCGGCGCAGTCGCTGTCGGGCGGCGAGCGGCGCCGCGTCGAGATCGCCCGGGCGCTCGCGACCTCGCCCCGGTTCATCCTGCTCGACGAGCCCTTCGCCGGCGTCGACCCGATCGCGGTGATCGAGATCCAGCGGATCGTCCGCTTCCTCAAGGAGCGCTCGATCGGCGTGCTGATCACCGACCACAACGTACGTGAAACCCTCGGGATCTGTGACCGCGCCTACATCATCAATGATGGTATCGTTCTTGCTTTCGGGCGGCCCGACGAAGTGATCCAAGACGATCGCGTTCGCAAGGCCTACCTCGGCGAAGAGTTCCGCATGTGACGGGATCGCCGGGCTGCCCAGGCCCTCGTCGATGAAACCGTCCCTACAGCTCAGGTTCTCCCAGCAGCTCGCGCTCACGCCCCAGCTGCAGCAGTCCATTCGGCTGTTGCAGCTGTCGACGCTCGAGCTGAATCAGGAGCTCGAGCAGATCCTGGCCGAGAACCCGCTGCTCGAGCGGCTCGACGACCCGCTCGCCGACTGCGCCCGGATCTCGCCCAACGGCTCGGTCGACCACAGCGGTCCCGGCATCGACCACGACGGCGATGCGCCGCCGCCCGCAACCGCCGCCGAGCGCGCCGAGGTGCCCGACGACGGCGCCGACCGGGGCGAGTCGGGGCCCGCCGACGACGGCTATGCCGACCACGGGCTCGAGTGGGGCGGGGACGGGCGCGGCAGCCGCGGAGAGCAGGACGACGACGAGCGCGATTTCCCTCAGGTCGCCACCATCGGCGACACGCTGCGCGAGCACCTGCTGCGCCAGCTCGCCGGCACCGGCGGCTCGCGCCGCGACAAGACCCTGGTCACGCTGCTGATCGACGAGCTCGACGCTGACGGCTATCTGCGCGCGAGCCTCGACGAGCTGATGGAAGCGCTCCCGGACGAGCTCGAGATCGAGCCCGAGGAGCTGTCCGGCGCGCTGCGCATGCTGCAGAGCTTCGATCCGCCCGGCGTCGGCGCCCGATCCATTCCGGAATGCCTGCTGCTGCAGCTCTCCAACCTCCCGCCCGTCGGCCGACCGGCGGAATCCACGCTCAAGCTCGCCGGCGCGATCGCGCACCAGCATCTCGAACTGCTCGGAGCGCGAGATTTCGCGCGCCTCAAGCGGGTGCTGCGCTGCGACGACGACGAGCTCCGCGCGGCACAGACGCTGATCCAAAGCCTCAATCCCCGCCCAGCGAGCGGCTTCTCCGGCGAACCGCCCGCCTACGTCGTGCCCGACGTGATGGTGCGGCGCGGCAAGGGCGGCTGGTCGGCGGTCCTCAACCCGGATGTGATGCCCAAACTGCGCATCAACGACGTCTACGCGCAGATCCTCAAAAGAAGTCGCGGCGGCAGCCTCTCATCGCAGTTGCAGGAAGCGCGCTGGCTGGTGAAGAATGTCCAGCAGCGATTCGACACCATCCAGCGCGTCGCGCAGGCGATCGTCGACCGGCAGCGTGCCTTCTTCACGCACGGCGCGGTCGCGATGAGACCGCTGGTGCTGCGCGAGATCGCCGACGCACTGGGCTTGCACGAATCGACGGTATCTCGCGTGACAACACAGAAGTACATGTACACGCCGTTCGGCACCTTCGAGATGAAGTACTTCTTCGGGAGCCACGTGGCGACCGACACCGGTGGTGCCGCATCCAGCACCGCGATCAGGGCCCTGATCAAGCAACTCGTTGCCGCGGAGGATCCCAAGACCCCCCTATCCGACAGCCGAATCGCCGAAGTCCTCGGCGAGCAGGGCATCGTCGTCGCACGCCGCACGGTCGCGAAGTACCGCGAGGCGTTGCAGATCCCGCCGGTCGCACAGCGAAAGACGCTGTAGCCGCCTCCGGAGAGATCGCTCGACGACGGCGTGCCCGCTGCGCCGCCAACGCAACCTCGTGAGCCTTTCAGGAGCATTCATGAATCTCTCCATCAGCGGGCACCATCTCGAAGTCACCCCTGCGTTGCGCGAATACGTCACGCTGAAGGTCGACAGGATCCGGCGTCATTTCGACCAGGTGATCGACGTGAACGTGTTCCTGTCGGTGGACAAGCTCAGACAGAAGGCCGAGATCGCGTTGCATGTCCGGGGCAAGGACATTTTCGCCGAGTCGGTCGACGACGACCTCTACGCCGCCATCGATTCGCTGGTGGACAAGCTCGACCGCCAAGTCCTCAAGTACAAGGACAAGCGCTTCGCGCACGCCCACGACGCGATCAAGCGCCACGTCGAGACCTGATCCGTCACGGACAGGGGTCGGACAGCCCCGCATCGCTTCGCGGGGCTGTCCGGGCAATCACGAAATCGGTTTTCCGCAGTGCGGAATAGTTGGCATTCCGTAGCCGGGAATCGTGGCTATAATCGGCTGAGACAGTAGGTCCGGCGCGGGTCTTGCAGCGCTATTGCATCGCAACAACCGGCCGTCCGCGGCTATCGAGATGAATCGAATCGCCAAGTTGCTGCCGGCCCGCAATGTGCTGCTCGACCTGCAGGTCTCGAGCAAAAAGCGTGTATTCGAGCAGGCCGCGCTGCTGTTCGAGAACGAGCATGGC
This sequence comes from Burkholderiaceae bacterium, assembly GCA_044368415.1. GTDB lineage: Bacteria > Pseudomonadota > Gammaproteobacteria > Burkholderiales > Burkholderiaceae_E > UBA4615. The sequence continues at coordinate 17,078 of JBIPLJ010000043.1, read as the reverse complement.
ATCGAGCGCGGCAAGGTCTTCGACTCGCTCTTCGCCCGTGAACGGCTCGGCTCCACCGGGCTCGGTCAGTCGGTCGCGATCCCCCATGGCCGCATCAAGGGCCTTCGCGACGCGATCGCCGCCGTCGTGCGCGTCGCCGAGCCGATCCCCTTCGATGCGCCTGACGGCCAGCCCGTCAGGCTGCTTGTCTTCCTGTTGGTCCCCGAGCACGCGACCGAGGAACACCTCGAGATCCTGTCCGAGCTCGCAGAACTGCTGTCGGACACCGGCATCCGGGAGACGCTGCTGAACTCCGACGACGCCGCGGCAATCCACCGGGTGCTCGCTACCTGGGAGCCGTACCGCCCCGCCGCCTGAGTCCGCCCGAGGCTGCATCGCACCGGGCACCGGTGTACAGTCACCGGGATGTACGCCGCGCCTCCCGGTCCCGCCCGCTCTGACACCGAACGTATCGTCCGGACCGACGACGGCGTCCGGGAGCTGCCCACACTGACCGTCCGCGAACTCGTCGAACGCGCATCAGAGAGCCTGTCGCTGCGCTGGGTCGGCGGCTTCAATGGCGCCGGGCGCCCCGCGGCCACGCCGGCGCCCGATACCGTAGACCAAGTCGGCTATCTGAACCTGATCCACCCGCACCGCATCCAGGTGCTCGGGATCGCCGAGGTCGACTATTTCTACCGCCTGAGCGACGCCCGGCGCCAGCACATCGTCGACGAGATCGTCGCCGGCGAGCCGCCCGCGCTGGTGATGTCCGAGGGCATCGTGCCGCCGCCCGACCTCGTCGCCGCCTGCGACGCGCATGGGCTGCCGCTGCTCGAGTGCGCACTGCCCAGCGCCCGCGCGATCGAGCTGCTGCGCAGCCTGTTGGCCAAGTCGCTCGCGGTGTCGTGCGCCATGCACGGCGTGCTGATGGACGTGCTCGGCCTCGGGGTGATGATCACTGGCGAGTCCGGCCTGGGCAAGAGCGAGCTCGGCCTGGAGCTGGTCAGCCGCGGCCACGGTCTGGTGGCCGATGACGTGGTCGAGTTGCACCGCGTCGGCCCGCGCACCATCGAAGGCCGCTGCCCGCCGATGCTCCAGGGGCTGCTCGAAGTCCGGGGCCTGGGGCTGCTCGACATCAAGACCGTCTTCGGCGAGACCGCGGTGCGCCGCAAGATGCGCCTGAAGCTGATCGTGCATCTGGTCCGGCGCAGCATCCACGAGGACGAGTACGAGCGCCTGCCGCTGGAGGACCTCTCGCAGGAGGTGCTCGGCATGCAGGTGCGCAAGGTCATCGTCCCGGTGGCGGCCGGCCGCAACATCGCAGTTCTGACCGAGGCCGCCGTGCGAAACACCATCCTGCGGCTTCGAGGGATCGACACGATGCGCGAGTTCGTCGCGCGACAGCATCGGGCCATCGAGGCCTCGGCGGAGTGACGTGATGCGGGTCGTATTGGTGACGGGAATCTCGGGCTCGGGCAAGTCGATCGCAATCAACGTGCTCGAGGACGACGGGTTTTTCTGCATCGACAACCTGCCAGCCAAGTTCCTGCACGACGTGATCGTATCGCTCGAAGACCAGGGCTACGGGCGCGTCGCGGTGTCGATCGACGCGCGCGGCGGCGGGTCGGTCGGTGACCTCAGACAGATCATCGGCGGGCTCGCGAGCCTTGGCCACGACGTCAAGGTGCTGTTCCTGAACGCGCGCACCGACTCGCTGGTGCAGCGCTACTCCGAGACGCGGCGGCGCCATCCGATGACGATGCAGGTCCGCCCCGACGAGCCGGCCCCGACGCTGCTCGAATCGATCGAGCGAGAGCGCGAGCTGATGAGCGCGATCGAGGGCGTGGGCGTGTCGATCGACACCAGCGACCTGCATCCGAACGTGCTGCGCCAGTGGGTGCGCGACGTGGTCGAGCTAGAGCGCGCCACGATGGTGCTGCTGTTCGAGTCGTTCGCGTTCAAGTACGGCGTGCCGCTCGACGCCGACCTGGTGTTCGACGTGCGCTGCCTGCCCAACCCGTACTACACACAGCAGCTGCGGCCGCTCTCGGGGCTCGACGAGCCCGTCGCACAGTTCTTGCGCGAGGTGCCGTCTGTGCGCCGGATGATCGATCACATCGGCCACTTCCTCGCCACCTGGCTGCCGTCGTACGTGCAGGAGAACCGCAGCTACCTGACGGTGGCGATCGGATGCACCGGCGGCCAGCATCGATCGGTGTACGTGGTCGAGCAACTCGCCCAGCAGTTCCGACCGGCCGAGCGGGTGCTCGTGCGTCACCGCGCGCTCACCGCGCGCCAGCTCGCCGCCTGAGGCCCCATGCAGCACATGCTCGCCGACGTGCCGCTGTTCCCGCTCGGCACCGTCCTGTTCCCGGGCGGCGTGCTGCCGCTGCGGATCTTCGAGGCGCGCTACATGGACATGGTGCGCGAGTGCATGCATCGCGAGCAGCCGTTCGGCGTGTGCCTGGTCACCAAGGGCGGCGAAGTCGGCGAGCCGGCCGAGCACGAGCCGATCGGCACGCTCGCGCACATCCGTGGCTGGGACATGGAGCAGCTCGGCATGCTGCAGCTGCGCACGATCGGCGGCTCGCGCTTTCGCATCATCGACCGGCGCGTCGGCGGCAACGGCCTGATCCGCGCAAGCGTCGACGAGCTGCCCGAGGATCCGCGGCTCGAGGTGCCCGACGAGATGGCCGAGTGCACGGCGCTCGTGCACCGGATCGTCGACGAGCTGCGCACCCGCGAGCCCGATCCCGAGAAGCGGATGATCGCCGAGCCCTGCGACTTCAAGTCAGCCTCCTGGATCGCCAACCGGCTGGCCGAATTCCTCCCGATCGCGAACCCGGCGCGCCACAAGCTGATGGCACTCGAAGACCCGCTGGCGCGGTTGCATCTGGTGCACCGCTGGCTGCAGCAGCACCAGGTGATCTGAACCCGCGCCGAGCCCGGCCGCGGGCCCCGTGCCCAACCCCACACCGACGAGGCCCCGGATGAGCCCGCGCGGCACCATGCTCGTCACCGGCGGCGGCCGAGGCATCGGCGCGGCCACAGCACGCCTGGCGGCGCGCGCCGGTTGGGCGGTCGCGCTCGTCTATCGCGACCGATCGGCCGACGCCGAGGCGGTGCTCGCAGACATCGCCGCCGCCGGCGGGCGCGCCATCGTGCTGCGTGCCGACGTCGGCGACGAGGCCGCGGTCGCACAGGTCTTCGAGGCGGCGGACGCGCTCGGCCCGCTCACCGCGCTGGTCAACAACGCCGGCGTCACAGGCGGGGTGGCTCGGGTCGACGAGCTCGATCCGGCCCGCCTCGACGAGGTGCTGCGCACCAACGTGCGGGCGCCCTTCCTCTGCGCCCGCGAGGCAATCCGCCGGATGTCGACCCGACACGGCGGGCGCGGCGGCGCGATCGTCAACGTCGGCTCCGGCGCCTCCCAGCTCGGCACGCCCGGCGTATGGGTGCACTACGCGGCGTCCAAGGGCGCGCTCGACACGATGACCATCGGCCTGGCAAAGGAAGTGGCGGGCGAAGGCATCCGCGTGAACTGCGTGCGGCCGGGGCTGATCGACACCGAGATCCACGCGTCGCGCCCGCCCGGTCAGCTCGAGGAGATCGCGCGCTCGGTACCGATGGGCCGCGTCGGCACGGCCGACGAGGTGGCGCGGAGCATCGTGTGGCTCGCCGACGGCGACGCCTCCCCCTACGTGACTGGCAGCTTCATCGACGCACGCGGCGGGCGCTGAGCCGGCGGTCGCCGGCATCGGCGCCCCGCGCGGCTATCAGAGCGGCAGGCCGACCTTGACCGGGGCGCGCGGGGCTGCGGCGGGTGCGGCGGGTGCGGCGGGTGCGGCGGGTGCGGTGGGTGCGGTGGGTGCGGTGGGTGCGGCGGGTGCGGCGCGTGCGGCAGCCCCCCGCGGCGCACGTGAGTCATCGACCGAGCCGCCCAGCGTATCGGCGAGCATCGTGTCGGCGCCGGTGAGCACCGCCTGAAGCGAGTCGGCAATGCCCGTGCGGTCCGGGGCACCGTTGAGCGACAGCGCGCCGTGAGCGAAGTCGAAAGACGCGACCAGTGCCTTGCCGCGCTCGATGGCGAAGCCGCCCGAGAGTAGCTGCTCGCGCCGCGCCTCGTCGAGCAGGCGCCCGGTCAGCTCCACACGACCGCGTGCGAAGGCCTGCTTGGCCAGCGTCGGCAGCATCGAGGTGGCGCGCTCGCCGGACGGCTCGAGGCCGAGCTCGAGCTCGCCCTTGAAAGCGCCCTCGGGGCCCGCTGCCGCCAGCCGCGAAACCGCGACCGACAGGCCACGCACGAGCAGCGTACGCACCGCATCGCGAGCCTCGGCGGTTTCGGCCCGGGTCATGCTCTGGAAGCCGCAGCTCTCGGCCCCGACCCGCACCAGCGTCTCGTAGCTCTTGGCGTGCAGGCCCTTCGCCGATACGTCGAGCGCAAGGTCGGTGAGGCTCTCCTCGGCGACGGTGACCTTGCGCACCGTGGTGGAGAAGCCCGAGTCGAGGAACTCGCCGCGCTGCGTGGTGTCGGAGGCGAGCAACAGGCCGTCCATCTGGACCGCCGGCGTGTCGACGTGCTGAATCTCGAGCTTGGAGGTACCGGTGCCCAGCTTCGAGTCGGCCAGGATCACACCCAGGCGCACGCCCCGTACCTCGTAGGCGCCCTCGCCGCCGCGCACCGTCGCCCGATCGGTCGACCAGTCGAAGGCGAGCGCGCTGCCGGCCATCGAGAAGCGGCCGCTCGAGGCGGCGATCTTCAGCGAGCCGGTGTCGGCGCGCATCGCGAGCTCGGGCATCGCGAGCGTCGCCTCGACCGCGCCGTCGCGGCCGGCCGTGCCCTGCGCGGAGACCAGCGGCCGGTCGCCGAGACTCTCATTGAACCGCGCGCCCAGTTCGCCACCCGGACGGGCCGACACCGTGAAGCGGACCGGCGCGTTCGGCAGGCCGAAGTGCGACAGCTGGTACTCGATCACGGCCTTCGCGGGTGTGGCGTCCGCATCCGCGTCCTCGCAGCTTGGCAGCACCGAAATCTCGAAGCGCCCTTTCGAATGCAGCAGCCCCTTCTCATGCTGCAGGCCGGAGACGCGCACGTCGCCGTCGCGCAGCTGCTGCCCGAGCGCGCCCACCTGCTCGGCGACGGCCGAGGCCCGCATCGCGGTGACGGCACCGCCGATGCCGGCGGTGGTGACGGCGAGGCCGGCCGTGACGAGGAGAAGCGTACGGGTCTTCACGGCGAGGGATCCGGTGCGGCTGCCTACAGGGATCGGACCTTACGCCGGCGGGCTCGCGGCGGCCAACGCGCGCGGCACGGACGGCCGTTGGCATCCCGCAAACGGACGCCTCGCCGCGGCACGTGTCCCGGACAGACAGCTCCGGGCCCCGCTGCCGCCACGGCCTCGGGCTGACGCCTCGACTGCTTCGATTCAGGACGAGCGGTGCCCGAGCCCGGCCAGCAGGGTCTTCACGGGCCGGGGTAGCGGCGCCCCCTCGACTTCGGACAGCAGGAGCCACACGTGCCCGGCGGGCGCCGGCGGCAGCGCGTCCCCGGGCAGCAGCACCTGCCAGACGCGCGCGCGCAGGCGGAAATGGGTGAAGGCATGCCGCACCTCGGCCACCGGCACCGGCACCGGCACCGGCACCGGCGCCGGTGCCTGCGCCTGCGGCAGCGGGCCGATGTGGCCCGCCATCCAGGCCGCGATGGCGTCGGCATCGAGCGGCGGCTCGTCGGCCGCGGCCCGCAGCGGCGGGCCCGGCTCCGGCAGGCTCCAGAGCCCGCCCCACAGCCCGCTGGAGGCCCGCCGCTCGAGCAGCACCGCGTCGCCGGCCCGCAGCAGCAGCCAGTCGGCGTTGCGCGTCTCGGTGACGCACGCCGGCCGCGGCGTCGGCAGCCCCGCCACCCGCTCCTGCGCACGGGCCTCGCAGCGGTCCGCGACCGGGCAGTCGGCGCAGCGCGGCCGCGAGCGCACGCACAGCGTCGCGCCGAGGTCCATCAGCGCCTGCGTGTAGGTCTGCATCCGCCCCTCCCCCGCCGGCGGCAGTTCGCGGGCCGCGAGCGCCCAGAGCCGCTGCTCGACCGCGCGCTCGCCGGGGAAGCCCTCGACGGCGAACACGCGGCACAGCACGCGCTTGACATTGCCGTCGAGGATCGGCGCCGGCACGCCCCAAGCAAAGGCCGCGATCGCCGCCGCGGTCGAGCGACCGATGCCGGGCAGCGCCTCGAGGGCCGCGGGGTCCTCCGGAAAGGCGCCGCCGTGCCGCTCGACGACCGCCCGCGCGCAGGCATGCAGGTTGCGCGCCCGCGAGTAGTAGCCGAGCCCGCTCCATTGAGCGAGCACCTGGTCGAGCGGGGCCGAAGCCAGCGCGCCGACATCCGGGAAACTCGCGAGGAAGCGCTCGTAGTAGCCGAGGACGGTGGAGACCTGCGTCTGCTGCAGCATGATCTCCGAGACCCAGATGCGGTACGGGTCCCGGGTGCGCTGCCAGGGTAGGTCGTGCCGACCCGCGCGCTGCTGCCAGTCGATCAGCGCGCCGGCGAACCCGCCGGGCGCGGCCCCGCCCGCGCTCAAGCCGCGACCGCCGCCTCGTCGCTCGACGTCTGGCGACGCTCGAGCACGCCCGCGACCTCGTGCGCCAGTGCCTGCAGCGCGGCGAGCTGCTGCTCGACCTGCAAGCGGTGCTCGTCGAGCTCGGCGATCCGCGTCTCGAGCTGCTCGCTCGCCTGCATCACGCGCTGCACAGAGTCGAGGCGGCGCCGCAGCTGCTGCTGGTGCTCGTGCACCTGGCTCTCGATCGGCGCGATCACCGCGCGTAGCCAGCTCTCGAGGTCGCGTCCGGCCTTCTCGTAGACGTCGCGGATCCGCATGGCGACCGACTCGAAGAAGCGCCGCGTGAGCGCCCATTTCTCGGTGGTCACCAGGCTGATCGCGCCGAAATGCCGGTCGTACAGTGACTCGATACGCTCGAGATCCATGACGAACGGGCGGGTCGTGAAAGGCATCGGCGCGCCGAGCGTCAGGCCGTGCTCGCGGTTGAAGCCGGCGTACATCGCGCACATCAGCGCCGACACCTCGTCGACGTGCGCATCGAGCTTCACGAAGTCGCCGCGCGCCGACTCGAGCAGCTGCGTCATTCCGTCGCGCAGGCCCAGCGACAGCTTGCTCTCGCGCATCTGGTGGCGCGCATCGCGCACGTGGCGCTTGAGGCGGTCGATGCCGACGGTGGCGAAGATCGCCTGCTGGTGGCGGCCGAATACCGCTCGCAGCGCCTGCAGCTTGCGCAGGCTGCGCTCGAACTCGCCGCGCTCGCCGCGGATGCGGCGCGCCATCTGCTCGATCGCGCCGCGGTTCTTGCCGCGCAGCCCGTTGAGCTCGAAGACTTGCTCGACGAGGTTGCGCCGCCGGGTGGCCAGCACCCCGTCGACCACGCCGTGCGCCTCGTCGAACTCTCGCCGCACCAGCTCGCGCACGATCGACTGCTGCTGCGGCACCAGCTCCCGCGACAGCGCGCGCTCGAGCTCGGGCAGCCGGCTGCGCGCGAGCAGGCCGGCGTCGCCAGTGATCTTGGCGACCAGCCCCTTCTGCGCGGACACCGGGAAGATGCGCTGCGGCGGCAGCTGCAGCGTGCGCGACACCGAGGTGACCTGCCCCTCGATCTCGCGCTCGATCTCGGCCGGCGACTTCAGTTCGTCCCAGAGGCCGTCGATCTTGTTGAGCACGACGAAGCGACCTGCGCGGTGCGCCGGGCTGATGCGCTCGCGCCAGACGTCGATGTCGGTGCGTGTGACGCCGGCGTCGGCGGCCAGCACAAACAGCACGGCGTGCGCGCTCGGGATCAGATTCAGCGTCAGCTCGGGCTCGGCACCGATCGCGTTCAGCCCCGGGGTGTCGATCACGACCAGCCCGGTCTCGAGCAGCGGATGCGGAATGTTGACCAGCGCATGGCGCCAGCACGACACCTCGATCATGTCGGCATCGTCCGGGGCGATCGGCGAAGACACGTCCTCGGCATCGAACAGGCCCATCAGCATCGCGTCCTCGGCCGGTACACGCTTGGTCTCGCGCACGCACTCGAAGGCGAGCTTCAGGCTCTCGACCTTGGTCGGGTCGATCGGTACCGTGCGCCATTCCTGCGGCGCGTTACGCAGGTCGGCGACCGACACATCGCGCAGCCGCGTCTCGATGGGCAAGAGCCGGATGCCCGGGGGGAGCGCCGGATCCCAGAGGAGCTCGGTCGGGCACATGGTCGTGCGGCCGGCCGACGAGGGCAGCACGCGCTGGCCATAGTCGGAGAAGAACAGAGCGTTGATGAGCTCGGACTTGCCGCGCGAGAATTCGGCGACGAAGGCGACCGACATGCGATCGTCGCGCAGCCGGTCGAGCACCCGTGCGAGCCTCGACTGCAACGAGACGTCGGCGATATTCGCGTCGGCGAGCCAGTGGCCGTAGCGGCCGATCGCCCCGGCGAGCTCGCCGCGCCATGCACCGTACTCGCGGATGCGCTCGTTGAAACCGCTCATCGAATTCGTGCGATCCGCAGGGTCGGGCCGGCCTAGCCGGTCGGGATGCAACAACCAGTCGAGGTTAGCACAGGGCCTGCGGCCCGAGACGCACGACCGCGGGCCGCCCCGCTGGCCCGACGGACGGTGGCCCGCCGGCACGTTCGTGCCGCTGGCCACGGCCAGCGACCCACAGCGGCGAGGGTTCCAGGCAACCGACTAAGTCGACCGCGGCCGTCAGCGCTGGCAACCGACGCACCAGTATGTCGCGCGCTGCTGATCGCGCCGCATGCGCACCGGCTCGCCGCAGACGCGGCACGGCTGCCCCGCGCGGTCGTAAACATTACATTCGAGCTGGAAGTAGCCGCTCACGCCTTCGCTCGAGACGAAGTCGCGAAGGGTGCTGCCGCCGGCGGCGATCGCGGCCGAGAGCGTGGCGCAGATGGCCCCGGCCAGCCGGTCGCATCGCGGGCGCGTGAGGCTGCCCGCCGGGGCCGACGGCCGAATGCCGGCCCGGAACAGGCTCTCGGACGCGTAGATGTTGCCGACGCCGACCACCAGCGTGCCCGACAGCAGCAGTTGCTTGATCGCGACGCGCCGCCCGCGGGTGCCAGCGTGCAGCAGCGCGCCGCCAAAGCCCTCCGAGAAGGGCTCGATGCCGAGCGACGCCAGCAGCGGGTGCCCCTGCGGCGGCCCGTCGGCCGCGTCGTGCCAGAGCACGGCGCCGAAGCGACGCGGGTCGTTGAGCCGGAGCACGCCGTCGCCGAAGACCAGGTCCAGGTGGTCGTGGGCGCGCAGTGGCAGGTCGGCGCGCGCCCAAGCGAGCGTGCCGGACATGCCGAGGTGCACGATCAGCCAGCCGGTGTCGAAGGCCAGCAGCAGGTACTTGCCGCGCCGCTCGACGGCCTCGAGCATCCGTCCAGCGAGCCGTGCATGGAGGTCGTCCGGGATCGGCCAGCGCAGCGCGGGCGCGCGCCGCTCGACTGACGTGACCGTCCGGCCGACGACGGTGGCCGCCAGCCCGGTTCGGACCACTTCGACCTCGGGCAGCTCGGGCATCGGTGGGTGTGCGGTTTGTCACGCCCGACCTCCGGAAGGGGCCCGGTGCTCGGTTGCCCAGCAGTGTAAAGCAGCCTAAGATCGGTTTATGAAAGCAGTCATCGCGCTGGCCGCGGCCGTGGTTGCGGTCGCCGCGTCCGGGTGCGCGACGCAGGGTCCCGTGCCTTCGCCTCAGGCGGCCCCGGAGACCCGCACGTCCGCCCCGCCCTCCCCCTCTTCGCGCCCCGGCACCCCGGTGCGTCGTACCGAGGCCGTCGCCGCGGCCGACTCCGAGGGCGCGCCACCCGACGTCGACCTCTCGCCGCAGATCCTGTTCCAGTTGCTGGCCGCGGATCTCGCCGCACAGCGCGGCGACGCGGGCTCGGCCTGGACCACCTACATGGCGGTGTCGCGCAGCACGCGCGATGCCCGTATCGCGCGCCGCGCCGCGGAGGTCGCCATCGGCGCCCGCGCACTCGACGAAGCGGTGCAGTCCGCCCAGCTCTGGCGCGAGCTCGCGCCGGACTCGCGCGCCGCCTCGCAGATGCTCGAGACGCTGTGGCTGGGCTCGGGCCGGCTCAAGGACGTGGAGCCGACGCTGGCCGAACGGCTGGCGCGCGCGCGCAGCGAGGGCACGCTGCCGATGGCCTACGCCCAGCTGCAGCGTTCGCTGCAGCGGGTGCAGGACCGTCCCGGTGCCTGGCAGATGCTCCAGCGGCTGAGCGCGCCCGACCTCGGCGTGGCCGCGGCACGGCTCGCCCGCTCGCAGCTCGCGTCGGCCGCCGAAGACTTCCCAGCGGCCGCCACCGAGGCGCGCGAGGCGCTGCGCCTCGCGCCCGACGACGAGGAGGCGGTGATCGCCGCCGCACGCCACATCCACAAGCTGCCCGAGGGCAAGGCGGAGGCGTTCGGCATCCTCGAGCGGTACCTGCAGCGCCAGCCGATGTCGCTCGAGGGCCGCTACGCCTACGCGCGCCTGCTGTTGGCCGACGGGCGCAACGACGAGGCGCGCGCCCAGTTCGAGCGCACGCTGGCGCAGCGCCCCGACAGCCCGGCCGTGCTGTTCTCGCTCGCCCAGCTCGCTTGGCAGGGCAAACAGCCCGCCGAGGCGACCCGCTACCTGCAGCGTTACGTCGAGCTGCCGCGCTCGGTGCCGCGCGACAACGCGCCGGCGCTGCTGTTCCTGGCGCAGATCGCCGAGGAGGGCAACCGGCCGCAGGAGGCCATCGACTGGCTCGAGCGGGTGCCCCGCGGCGAGGAATATGTGCCGGCGACGATCCGGCGCGCGCTGCTGATGGGCAAGGTGGGTCAGGTCGAGGCCGCCCGCGAAGTGCTGCGCGATGCGACCGCCAGCGGCCAGCGCGAGCGTGTCCAGCTGCTCGCGGCCGAGTCGCAGGTACTGCGCGACGCCCGTCGCAACCAGGAGGCGTTCGACGTGCTGGCCGCCGGCCTCGAGCGTATGCCCGACAGCCCCGAGCTGCTCTACGACCATGCGATGGCCGCCGAGCGCATCGACCAGCTCGCGGTGATGGAGCGCTCGCTGCGCCGGCTGATCGACCTGCGCCCCGACCATGCCCATGCGTTCAACGCGCTCGGCTACACCTTCGCCGATCGAAGCATCCGGCTCGACGAGGCCCGCACGCTCATCCAGAAGGCGCTCGACCTCACGCCCGAGGATCCACATATCCTCGACAGCATGGGCTGGGTGCTGTTCCGTCAGAAGGACTATCCGCGCGCGCTCGAGTACCTGCGCAAGGCCTACGCGCTGCGCCCCGAAGTCGAGATCGCGGCGCACCTCGGCGAAGTGTTGTGGGCGATGGGCCTGGCCGACGAGGCGCGCACGCTGTGGCGCGAAGCCCGCGTGCGCGAGCCCGACAACTCCATCCTCCGCGAGACGCTGGCCCGGCTGAATGTGGCGCTCTGAGCGCCGCATCCGCCCGGTCGACCGGGACGCGCCGCGCCGTTTCGCGGCGGCCCTCGCGGTCAGCGGCGCGGCGCTCGCCACGGCGGGCTGCGCGGTGGCGCCGCCCATGCCCACGGCCATTTCGTCCGAGGCGTCGGTCCGCGAGTGGAACGGCCGCTTCTCGGTCGTGGTGGAGGCCGCGCTGCCTGGCGGCAACCAGGACACCATCGCCGGACGCTTCGCGCTCTCCGCGCGCGGCGCCCCCGGGGCCCGCGCCCTCGACCTCGAGCTCGTCTCGCCGTTCGGCCAGACGGTCGCCACGGGCCGCCGCGAACCCGACGGACGGGCGATGCTGACCCTCTCGGACGGCCGGACGCTGCGCGCGCCGTCCCTCGACGCTCTGCTCGAGCAGGCCCTGGGCTGGCCATTACCGATCGAGCGGCTGCCCGACTGGCTCGACGACCGCTTCGAGACCGTCGTCACCCGCGACGCCGCGGGCAGGGTCGCGACCGCGGAGGACAGCGGCTGGCGCATCGAGCGCGAGCCGCGCCGCTGGACGCTGCGGCGTCCGCACGGAGGGACGCAACTGCGCGTCGGGCTCGTGCTCGACCGCTGATAGCCGGCCTCGCGTACGCACCGCCCGCCCCTGGCCCTCCCCACCCTCCTCCGCACCTTCTGCCGCCGATGCTCCGCGAGATCCTCAGGGCGCCCGCCCCGGCGAAGCTCAACCTCTTCCTGCACGTGACCGGGCGGCGCGCCGACGGATATCACGAACTCGAGACTGTCTTCCAGCTCGTCGACCTCTGCGACCACGTCGACCTGCGGCTGCGCGACGACGGCGAGATCCGCCGCACGGGTGCGCTGCCCGGCGTGCCCCCGGAGGCCGACCTGATCGTACGGGCGGCGCGCCTGCTGAAAGCCGAGTGCGGCACGACGCTCGGCGTCGACCTGGCGCTCGACAAGGCCATCCCGATGGGCGGCGGGCTCGGCGGCGGCAGCTCCGACGCTGCGACGGTTCTGATGGCACTGAACCGCCTGTGGCGGCTCGACTGGCCGCCCGAACGGCTGGCGGCGCTCGGCTTGCGGCTCGGCGCCGACGTGCCCTTCTTTGTCTTCGGCCGGACCGCGTACGCCACCGGCGTCGGCGAGCGCCTCGAGTCGCTCGACCTGCCCGAGTCCTGGTTCGTCATCGTGGCGCCACCAGTGATGGTCCCGACCGCCAGCATGTTCGCCGCCCCCGAATTGACACGGAACACTGAACCCCTCAGAATCGCGGGTCTTTCGCGGGACGACCGTGTGTGGCAGGGCGGCAACGACCTGCAGCCGGTGGTCTTGAGGCGGTACCCGGAAGTGGCGGCAGCGTTGTCGTCTCTCGAGGGCGCGGCCCTCGCGGCGGGGCTGGATCCCGCATGGGCCCGGATGTCCGGGTCTGGTGCGTGTGTGTTCTGCCCCACCCCCTCCGAAGCCCTCGCCGGGCGGCTGGCGGGGGAAGTACTGCGCAGTGAAGTCGGGACGGTCCGGGTCTGTCGCGGGCTGTCGCGTCATCCGTTGGGGAGTCGCCAAGTTGGTTAAGGCACCGGATTTTGATTCCGGCATGCGAAGGTTCGAATCCTTCCTCCCCAGCCCACCCTTTATGTACCGACGATGAACCGGCCCGTGCGTAGCGCAACCGATCTGCTCCGGCCCGAAGGCCTGATGGTCTTCACCGGCAATGCGATCCCCAAGCTCGCCGCCGCGGTGGCCGGTCATCTGGGCATCGGTCTGGGCAAGGCCACCGTGGGGCGGTTCTCCGACGGCGAGGTGATGGTCGAGATCCTCGAGAACGTCCGCGGCAAGGACGTCTTCGTGCTGCAGTCGACCTGCGCACCGACCAACGACAACCTGATGGAGCTGTTGGTGATGGTCGACGCGCTCAAGCGCGCATCCGCCGGCCGCATCACCGCAGCGCTGCCTTACTTCGGTTATGCCCGCCAGGACCGTCGCGTGCGCTCCTCACGCGTGGCGATCAGCGCGAAGGTCGTCGCCAACATGCTCGAGGTCGCCGGCGTCGATCGGGTGCTGACCATGGACTTGCACGCCGACCAGATCCAGGGCTTCTTCGACATTCCGGTCGACAATATCTACGCGGCACCGGTGCTGCTGGCCGACGTGGCCACGCAGAACCTCGCCGAGTGCATCGTTGTCTCGCCGGACGTCGGCGGCGTGGTGCGTGCGCGTGCGCTCGCCAAGCGTCTGGACACCGATCTGGCCATCATCGACAAGCGTCGGCCGAAGGCCAACGTCTCCGAGGTGATGAACATCATCGGAGAGGTCAACGGTCGCACCTGCGTGATCATGGATGACATGGTCGACACAGCGGGCACACTGACCAAGGCTGCCGACGCACTCAAGGCGCAGGGTGCGGTACGTGTGCTCGCGTACTGCACACACGCCGTGCTGTCGGGTAACGCGGTCGAGCGCATCGCACAGTCCTCGCTCGACGAGCTGGTGGTGACCGACACCATCCCGCTCGCCGAGGCCGGCCAGGCCTGCGGCAAGATCCGTGTGCTCAGCTGCGCGCAGCTGCTGGCAGAGACCATCATGCGGATCAACCGCGCCGACTCGGTGTCGTCGCTGTTCACCGACGAGTGACCCGAATCCTGGCGGATCGGCGCAGCAGCGCAGTCCCGCTGAATTCGCCCGCCACGAGGCGGGCAACCCCTCCCCTGCCTCGTGGCGGGGGTTCATCAGCCTGGTGCTCTGGTCGCGGAGCCCGGGACTTCAGAAGGAGTCAGCGATGAAAGTCGTCGCAACGACACGCAGTGCGCAAGGATCGGGTGCGAGCCGCCGACTGCGCCGCACGGGCAAGGTGCCCGGCATCGTCTACGGTGGCACCGTCACCCCGACGTCGATCGAGATCGATCACAACCCGCTGTACCACTCCCTGCGGGTCGAGGCGTTCCACTCCTCGATCCTCGACATGGAGCTCGACGGCAAGCCCGAGCAGGTGCTGCTTCGCGACGTGCAATGGCACGCGTACAAGCAGCAGGTCCTGCACATCGACTTCCAGCGCGTGGCGGCCGACCAGAAGATCCACGTCAAGGTCCCGCTGCACTTCACGAACCAGGAGACCTCGCCTGCGGTGAAGGTGTCCGCGGCGATCGTCAGCCACGTGCTGACCGAGATCGACGTGGTCTGCCTGCCGGGCGCGCTGCCCGAGTTCATCGTGGTCGACCTGGCCACCCTGACCGCCGGCCATCCCCTGCACCTGTCCGACGTCACGCTGCCCGAGGGCGTAGTCGCGGTCCAGGCCAAGGAGAACCCGGTGCTGGTCGTCGCCACCGTCAAGGGCGGCGGCGATGCGGCCGAGGAGCCGGCGGCCGCAGCGGCCCCGGCCGCCAAGGCCGCTCCGGCGGCCGCCAAGCCGGCTGCTGCCAAGCCGGCCGCCAAGAAGTAATCGCGCGAGCGATGTGATGGGCGCCTCGTGCGCCGGTCGCAGCGAAGCCCCCGTCCTGCGCGAGCCGGCGGGGGCTTCGTCTTTCCGGGGCCGCGGATCGGACGCCCGCAGCAGCCCGACACCCGGACCGGCCCGTCGCCGCCACCCCCTGCCCCGCAGCGCTGCGGGGCAGCACCCGGTGCGCGCCGGCGCAGCGCCCACCGCGCCGCGATCCACTACACTTGCGCCCGATCCCACCGCCCCTTCCGCAGCCGCACGCATGACCGCGATCCGCCTGATCGTCGGGCTCGGCAACCCCGGCCCCGAACACGAGCTCGACCGACACAACGCTGGCTTCTGGTTCGTCGACGAGGTCGCCCGGATGCACGGCGGCAGCTGGCGGCGCGAGGCGCGTTTCCACGGCGACGCCGCGCGGGCGAAGGTCGGCGGCGAGGACCTGTGGCTGCTCAAGCCCGGCACCTACATGAACCGCTCGGGGCAGGCGGTGGCGGCGCTGGCACGCTTCTACCGGATCGCGCCGTCCGAGATGCTGATCGCACACGACGAGCTCGACCTGCCGCCCGGCGCGCTGCGCCTCAAGCGGGGCGGCGGCAGCGGCGGGCACAACGGCCTGAAGGACATCACCGCCGCGATGGGCGGCCCCGACTACGGGCGGCTGCGAATCGGCATCGGGCATCCGCGCGACCTGTATCCCGGACGCGAGGTCGTCGACTTCGTGCTGCAGCGGCCCTCGAAGCCCGAGCAGCGGGCGATCGACGAGCGGATGCCGGCTGCGCTCGACGTCGTGCCGCTGCTGGTGGCCGGCCACTGGGAGCGCGCCGGGCAGCAGCTGCACACGGTGCCCAAGCCCGCGGCCTCGTGAGCGCGATCCGCCTGCTTGCCGGTGCGCGCGCCCGCGAGCGGATCGCACGCGATGGCCTGCGTCCGGAGGCCGTCGCCGGCGTCGCCGCCGCAGCCGGCGGCCCCAAGGGCCTGGCCTTCCTGCCGCTCGACGCCTGGCTGTTCGGCGAGTGGCTGGCCGATGTGCGCCCGCGCCTGCTCGCCGGCGCGTCGATCGGCGCCTGGCGGATGGCGGCCGCCGTGCATCCGGACGGACCCGCCGCGACCCGCCGGCTCGGCGAGGCCTACCTCGAGCTGCAGCGCTTTCCACCGAAGCCCTCCGCCCGCCTGGTCTCGAAGGTCTGCCGCGAGGTCGTCGAGGCCACGGTCGGCGACGCGGCGCACTTCGTGGGCGGCGCGCGCCCCGGACAGTCGCTCGCGGTGATCACCGCGCACGGCCGCGGCGCGGTCTCGCAAGGCACGGGCCGACTCGCGTTCGCGCGGACCGCGGCGGCCAACCTGCTGTCGCGCCAGCGGCTCGGCGCGCACCTTCAACGTGTGGTCTTCGGTACCGGCGAAGCCCGCGCCGCCCATGTCTGGCCCGACGACGCCTTCGCCACCCGTCACGTCGCGCTGCACGCCGGCAACGCCATCGACGCGCTGCTCGCCTCGGGCACGATCCCGCTGCTCGCCGAGCCAGTACGCGACCCGCAGGGCGCCCCGCCCGGAGCCTACTGGGACGGCGGCCTCGTCGACTACCACCTGTTCCTCGAATGGCGCGCCCTCGACGGGCTGCTGCTCTATCCGCACTTCACGCCGTGGCTCACGCCCGGCTGGCTCGACAAGTCCCTGCCCTGGCGCCGGCGCGGACCCGCCGCGCATGCGCCCTGGCTCGACGACACCCTGCTAGTGGTGCCGTCCGATGCGCTGCTGGCACGCCTGCCCGGCGGGCGCCTGCCGGAGCGCCAGGACTTCTACCGGCACGGCGCCGACCATGACGGCCGGCTGCGCGGCTGGCGCCGTGCGATCGCCGAATGTGAGGCGATGGCCGAGGACTTCGCCGCCTTCGTGCACCGGCCCGACCCGACGCGCCTGGAGCCGATCGCCACCGGCTGAGGCCCGGTCACAGTCCGAGTGCTGCGGCGGCTCGGCCGGCTCAAAGCCCGGGCGATACAATCACGCCCCATGAAACCGGGTCGGCCGCGCGCCGCGCGCGCCCGCCCGGGACGGCGCGCGCCTCGACGGCGCCCCGGACCACGACTCGCAAGGATCTCCCCATGGCACTCAAGTGCGGCATCGTCGGCCTGCCGAACGTCGGCAAGTCGACGCTCTTCAACGCGCTCACCAAGGCCGGCATCGCCGCCGAGAACTATCCGTTCTGCACGATCGAGCCCAACGTCGGC
>JBIPLJ010000042.1:0-37047 GCA_044368415.1 Burkholderiaceae bacterium | reverse complement strand
CCGGCAGCCACGGCAAGTGCCTCGGCGTGATGGACTTCGACGTGCGGGGCGGGCGGCTCGCCGACGTGCGCTACCGGCTGCTGCCGGTGTTCTCGAATCAGCTCGCGTCCGACCCGGCGATGGCCGCGCTGATCGCGCGGGTCCGCGCGCCCT
This sequence comes from Burkholderiaceae bacterium, assembly GCA_044368415.1. GTDB lineage: Bacteria > Pseudomonadota > Gammaproteobacteria > Burkholderiales > Burkholderiaceae_E > UBA4615. Next base: position 36,894 of record JBIPLJ010000042.1, on the reverse strand, counting down.
TCGAGGCCCGGCTCGGCGAGACCCTCGCCACCACCGACGGCCTGCTGTACCGGCGCGGCGACTTCAACGGCAGCTGGAACCCGCTGATTCTCGACGCGCTGCGCGCTGCGCGCGGTGCAAGGTGCGCAGATCGCCTTCTCGCCGGGCATCCGGTGGGGCTCGTCGCCGCTGCCGGGCGAGGCGATCACGCGCGAGGCGCTGATGGACCAGGTCGCGATCACCGATCCGTTCGCGACGCTTACCGAGATGACCGGCGAGACCCTCGAGACCGCGCTCGAGGATGTCGCCGACAGCCTCTTCGACTCCGATCCCTACTACCAGCAGGGCGGCGACAGGGTTCGGGTCGGCGGCCTGCAGTACACGATTGCGCCGGCGCAGCGGAGGCGTTCGCGGATCACCGACATGCGTCCGGGCGGCCGCCCGATCGAGGCGGACAGGCGCTGCAGGGTCGCCGGCTGGGCGCCGGTGGCCGAGGAAGCGCGAAACGCCCCAGGCACGAAGCCCATCCGGAGCGTCGTCGAGACCTGGCTGCGGGACCGCGCCCCGCGCGTGGCGCTGCGCACGCCCGAGCAGCCCCGCATCGTCGGCATCGACGGCAATCCGGGCATCGCCTCGTGAGCACGGCCTCTCACGCTGCGAGCATGTCCGCCCAGATGTTGTCCGCCCAGGCGAGCGCGTAGCGCCCCTCGAGTTCGCTGGCGGCGGCCGACACGCCGCCCGAGCCCGGCACCGGCTTGAAGGTCTTGTCGGCCGCGTCGTACTGGTGGACCGAGGCCACGTGGATCACGTTGCGCTGGGTCACGAAGCTGTAGCAGGTGTTCATCACCACCGGCGTGGCGTTCACCGCATCGCCCTTGAGCAGTTGCACGATCGCGGCGGCCGCGACCTTCGCGTGCTGGTTCGCCATGTGGCCCGACTTCGGCATCCCCGGACCCGGGAAGGTCGCATCGCCGAGCACGTGGATGCCCTTGACCGCGGTCGACTCCATCGTCAGCCAGTCGACGCCGACCCAGCGCTGGTTCATGTTGACCACGCCTGCGCGCTGCGCGATGTCGGCGGCGCGCTGCGGCGGCACGATGTTGAGCACGTCCGCACGCACGTCGTCGAAGTCGGTCTTGGCGACGCTGCTCGACACTTCCTTGACCTCGGCATTCGGCCGGTACTCGAGGATGCCCTTGTAGTGGTCGGCGAAGGCCCGCTCGAAGAGCGCCTTCTTGGACTGCACCTCGGGGTTGGCGTCCAGCACCAGCAGCTTGGACTTCGGCTTCTGCGCCTTCAGGTAGCTGGCGATCATGCAGGCCCGCTCGTACGGCCCGGGCGGGCAGCGGTAGGGCACCTTGGGGATGGAGATCGCGACGACGCCGCCGTCGGGCATCGCGGTCAGCTGGTTGCGCAGCGCCACGGTCTGCGGGCCGGCCTTCCAGGCGTGGACGATGCGGCCGCTGTCGAGCGCTGCCGACAGCCCGCCCACCTGCTCGCTCATGAAGTCGATGCCGGGCGACAGCACCAGCCGGTCGTAGGCGAGTTCGGTGCCGTTCGCGAGCCGGACCTTGCGGCCCGCCGGATCGATCGCGACCACGTCGCCCTGCACGACCTTCACGCCCGCGGCCTTGAGCGTGTCGTAGCCGCGGGTGACATCGCCGATCTGGCGGTAGCCGCCGACCACGAGGTTCGAGATCGGGCACGATACGAAGGCGGCGTTACGCTCGACCAGGGTGACGTCGACGTTGCCGCCCCACAGCCGCAGGTAGCGCGCGACGGTGGCGCCGCCGAAGCCGCCGCCGACGACGACCACGCGGCCGAGCGAGGGGCCCGACGAGGGGCCCGGCGTCGCGCAGCCGGCGAGCGCCGTGCCGCCGAGTGCCGCGCCTGCGGCGAGCCACCGGCGGCGGGCCGGTGCGGACGGTGAGGAGGGGGTCAGGGGGGTCATCGCGGGGGGCCTCGTCATCGGACCGGTTTCTGTGCGGCGAAATGGCCGGCGATCAGCTGCAGCTGCGGCTCGGTGTAGCCCTTGACGATCTGGTGCATGATCGTCGCGGGGATCGCGCCGCTGCGGTAGCCGGCGAGGATCGTCAGCAGCTGGTCGGCGGGCCGGCCGGCGAGCGAGGCCATCTCGCCGCGCGCCTGGCCGTTGGTGCCGTGGCAGTTCGCGCAGGTCGCCGCGAGGTTGCGCGCGAGCGTGGCGTCCTGCGCCAGGGCGGGGCTGCTCGCCGCGAGCAGCCCCGACGCGATCGCGCCGAGCGCGCCGTGTCGAAGCGGGGTGTTCATCGGGTGTCTCCGTGGGGGAAAGCGGGGCGCCGAGGGGCCGCCCGAGCGGTGGCGGGATCCTACGCGACGAGCCTGGCCGGGGTGCCTATGCCCATCGTTGTTCTAGAATTAAGCAAAGACGCGAAACGATCTAAGCCGCAGCCATTCCGCCACGCCTGCCGATCACGCGGGAAGACTCCCACGGATGAACACCCCCGGACCGCTCAGGCGGCGGCTGATGCGCGCGCTTCCCGTCGCGCTCGCGATTCCCGCGCTCGCTGCGCTCGCTCGGGCGCAGCATCCGCCTGCGGCCGCGCCGGCCGCGTCGGCCGCGTCGAACGGGCCGGTCGCCTGGCCGACGATCGAGCTGCTCGACGGCACCGTCTGGTCGCCCGAGTCCTGGCGCGGACAGGCTGGCGTGCTGCTGATCTGGGCCACCTGGTGTCCGTTCTGCGTGCGCCACAACCCGCATGTCGACGCGCTGCATCGTGCGGCGCAGGCCGCCGGCAGGCCGCTGCGCGTGCTCGCCGCCTCGCTCGATCGCGACCCGGAGCTGGTGCGCCGCTACGTGCGCGAGCGCGGCTACGGCTTCCCGGTCACGATGGGCGCGGAGGCGCTCCGCGCGCGCTTCGAGCTGCGGCGGGTCACGCCGACCACGGTGACCTTCGATCGGCGCGGACGGCTGCTGCAGCGCATCCCCGGCGAGATGTTCGAGGAAGACGTGATGGCCCTGATGGCCCTCGCCGACACGCCGGCCTGATCGGGGCCGGTGCCGCGTCCGGGTACGATTCGGCCCGCGGACCCCATGACGCCTCGGGAGCCCTGATGAGCCCTTCGTCGAACCGCTGCCGTGCCGCCGCACGCCATGTCGGCGCTGCCGCGGCCGCAGCGGTCGACGTTGCCTTGGCCGCGCCCGCCCTCGTCTCCGCCGCTGACCCGAGCTATGCCGAGCCGAGCTCGCGCCGCCTGGTGCGGCGTCAGCCGGCCTTGCGGCGCGGGGCCTCGGCCTCGGCCTCGATCGCGGGCAGCCCGAGCGCCTCGAGCAGCTCGGCCCACCGGGGCGTCGGCTCGGCCGGTGCGCCGTCGAGCGTGGCGAGTGGCGAGCCGAGGCGCGCGAAGTGCGCGGTGTCGTCGGCAAGCAGCACCAGCGGCACGGTGTCCGCGTCGGCCTCGGCCGCGGCGGTCGATGCGGCCGGCACCCGGCGCCAGCCGAGCGCGAGTGCCGCGTCGACGAGCGCGAGCGGGCAGGCGCCCAGCCAGAACCCGTCGTCCGCCTCCCGGCGGCGCCGCTCGAGCACGGCCGCGGTCAGCAGCGCGAGGCCCTCGAGGCCGGCATCGTCGCCATCGGCCGAGCACAGCACGTAGGCGCCGTCCGCATCGGGCAGGGTGGTGACTCCGATCCGCCGCATCATCGCCAGCGGCGCGGTGCGGACCGACTCGAGCCGCAGCGTGGCCACGATGCGTTCATCGCCCTCTAGCTGGGCGACGTGGTGCTCCACGCCGTCGTCCATCAGGTATCGGAAGCAGTCGAGCCGCGGGCTGTCGGCCTCGGCGTTCGGGGGCAGGTTCGATGCGGCAGCGCTCATGGACCCTCGCGGCGAGCAGCGACGGACACGCCGGCCGGGGATCCGGACCGCGAGGCGACGCTCGACGCTGAAAGTGTTGTCGGCGCGCGCCCGCAGCACCATAGCCACAGCGGACGAAAGGTCGACCGCGGCCTGGATACGGACGGTCGGACGCGGGGCGGTCCGACGGCGCGGCGAGTCCATCGGTCTGCGCGCCCGCGGCCCGCGCCGGAACCGTCAGGGCGCGAGCCGCTCGCGCTGCCAGTCGCCCTCGGGCCGCAGCCGGTAGGCGAGGCGGTCGTGCAGGCGTGACGGTCGCCCCTGCCAGAACTCCCAATAGTCAGGCTCGAGCCGGTAGCCGCCCCAGTGCGGCGGGCGCGGCGGATGCAGGCCGTACTTCAGGCCGTACTCGGCGGCCCGGGCCACCAGCGTCGCGCGCGAGGCGATCGGGGCGCTCTGCTCGGAGGCCCAGGCGCCGATGCGCGAGGCGAGCGGACGCGAGGCGAAGTACGCGTCGGACTCGGCCTCGTCGACGCGCGTGACCCGGCCCTCGATCCGCACCACGCGCTCGAGCGCGACCCAGTGGAACTGCAGCGCCGCGAACGGGTGCGCCTCGAGCTCGCGACCCTTGCGGCTCGCGTAGTTGGTGTACCAGACGATGCCGCGCGCATCGAAGCCCTTGATCAGCACGATGCGCGTGGACGGACGGCCGTCGGGTCCGACGGTGGCCACGGTCATCGCGTTGGGCTCCTCGAGCTTCGCGTCCAGAGCCTGCTGCATCCAGCGCCCGAACTGCTCGAGCGGGGCGTTGGCGGCACGGTCCTCGACGAGTTCGTCGCGGTCGTAGCTCTTGCGCAGGTCGGCGAGTGTCTTGTCCATGAGGAGAAGTATAGGCACGCATGGTCACGCGGGATGGCCCGACCGGCGGTCCGGGGGCCGAGGAGGTCGCGTGCTACCATGCCTGTCTGGACGTGAGCAGCCAATCAGCGCGTCCTGCCTGGTTTCCTCCCGGGTTCCCTCCATCCCCCCGGACGTCCGCCTAGATTGGTGTCACTCGGCAAGAGCGGCAGGCTGTCGCTGGAACCGAAGACCATGACACTCGAATCTAACTTCGCGAGCCTCGGGCTCGCACAACCGCTGCTGCGCGCGATCGCTGACGCCGGCTACGAAACCCCCACCCCGATCCAGGCGCAGGCCATCCCGGTCGTACTGACAGGTCGGGACTTGCGCGCCGCCGCGCAGACCGGCACCGGCAAGACCGCCGGCTTCGTGCTGCCGATCCTGCAGCGCCTCTCCGCCCCCGGCCCCGACGGCAAGCCCGCACAGTCGCGCGCCGGCAAACCTCGCTGCCTGGTGCTCGTGCCTACCCGCGAGCTCGCCGCGCAGGTCGAGGAGTCGGTCCGCACCTACGGCAAGTACCTGTCGCTGACCTCGCTGGTTGTCTTCGGCGGCGTCAACATCAATCCGCAGATCAGCGCGATGCGCGGCAAGATCGACATTTTGGTGGCCACGCCCGGCCGCCTGCTCGATCACCTCGGGCAGCGCACGGTCGACCTGTCCGCCGTCGAGGTGCTGGTCCTCGACGAGGCGGACCGGATGCTCGACATGGGCTTCATCCGCGACATCCGCAAGGTGATCACGCATCTGCCGAAGCAGCGCCAGAACCTGATGTTCTCGGCGACCTTCGCCGACGAGATCCGCGAACTCGCCGACAGCATGCTGCACGACCCGGCGAGCGTCGAGGTCGCGCGCCGCAACACGGCGTCCGAGCTGGTGACGCAGTCGGTCTACATGGTCGAGAAGGGCATCAAGCGTCACCTGCTGTCGCACCTCATCAAAGAAGGCAACTGGTTCCAGGTGCTGGTGTTCACGCGCACCAAACACGGCGCCAACCGCCTCGCCGAGCAGCTCTGCAAGGACGGCATCGAGTCGCTGGCGATCCACGGCAACAAGAGCCAGAACGCGCGCACCCGTGCGCTGGCCTCGTTCAAGGACAGCTCACTGCAGGTGCTGGTCGCGACCGACATCGCCGCGCGCGGCCTTGACATCGACCAGCTGCCCCACGTGGTGAACTTCGAGCTGCCGAATGTTCCCGAGGACTACGTCCACCGCATCGGCCGCACCGGCCGCGCCGGCAGCGAAGGCGCGGCGATCTCTCTGGTCGATCGCGAGGAGTCTAAGTTCCTCTCCGACATCGAGCGCCTGATCAAGCGCCCGATCCCGCGCGCGACGCTGCCGGCCGACTTCGTGCCGCCGCCGCCGTCGCAGCGCACGACGCTCGACGACGATCGTCCGCCGCGTCCGCCGCAGGGCCGTCGCGGTGACTCGCGCCGTCCGCAGGGCGGCGCTCCGACGCACGGCCGAGGCGGCTCGGGCCAGGGCCCGTCGCGCGGTGCCTCGCAGGGTGCGCCGGCCCGCGGCCCCTCACAGGGCGGCTCGCGGCCGGCCCAGCCGGGCTCGGCCAGCAGCCCGCGCAGCCCGTCGGGGCTGCCCTCGCAGGCGCAGCCGGCACGGCCCCCTCAAGGGCAGCCGCAGCCGGCCCGCGGCGGCCCGCGTGTCGGCCCCCGGACGGGTGGCGCGCCGGTGCGCAGTGGCTCGGTGCTGCGCCGGGTACCGTGACCTCCTGAGGTGGGGCGGCCGGAGCGCGGCCGACCTGGTCAGTTCGCGGCTCGCATCCGTGCACCCGTGCACATCGCGCAGTGTCCACTGAGCGCTGATGGTGTCCGCGCGCGGGCGTGACGCCCCCGCCGCGATCGGCCACCACCCTGATTTCCCGGAGCGCCGCTGCCCGCGCCGTGCGCCGACGACCGTACATGCCGGGCCGCATCGGAGCCGCTCGGCCACGCCTCCGCTACACTGCCGCCGGACGACTGCGGGCACCGCCCGCGTCTTATGTGGGAGGGAGTCGATGGCGATCGTTCGAAGTGCTGCACTGGCCGGCGTGTGCACCGCTTTCCTGGCAGCATGTGTCGCGCCCGGGCCGGCGCCGGCGCCCGCGGCTGACAGCGGCTCGCAGCAGGCCCTGCGCTGGACCATCGGTCCGGCCCTTGTCGACTGCGTCGGCGTCGCTCCGACCTGGTGCCTCGAATATCGCGATGCGCCGGATGGCCCCTGGAAGCGCTTCTACGGCGGCATCGAGGGCTTCGAGTTCCGGCCCGGCGACGAGACCGACATCCTGGTCCGACAGGAGCCGATCCTTCGTCCGCCCGCCGATGCGCCGTCGCGCAGGACGATCCTCGTGCGCGAGATCGAGCGCAGGCCCATCACGAGCTCGAGCCTGCCGCCGGCGCTCGCAGGCACCGCCTGGCAGCTCGTCTCGATGCCCGGCGCCGAGCCCGCCGCGGCGGGCTCACGGGGCCCGCTCACCCTGGGCTTCGATGCGACCGCCCGAGTCGCCGGTATGTCGGGCGTCAACCGCTACGGCGCCCGCGTCGATGCCGGACCCGGCTGGCTGCGGATGAGCGGCGCGATGTCGACCCGGATGGCTGGCCCGCCCGAGGCGATGGCGCTCGAGTCCGAGTTCCTGTCGCGGCTGCAGCGTGCCGGAGGCTGGCGCACCGACGGCGAGCGCCTGCGGCTGCTCGATGCCAAGGGGCTCGAGCTCATGGTGCTGCGCCGCGCCGCGCCCGGTAGCGGCTCGTGAGCGCGGCCCGCAGGCGCGTGCTCGCCGCGCTGGGCGCGCTGCCCGCCGTGGCCGCGCTGCCGGCCGCCGCGCAGCCGCGAGACGGATGGCCGCAGCTGACCGAGACCCCTGGCGAACTGCGCCACGGCAAGTGGGTCTGGAACGAGCTGCTGACCGGCGACCCGGACCGCGCCGTCGTCTTCTACGAGACGGTCTTCGGCTGGACCTTCTCGCGGCGAGGCGCGGGCGAACGGGCCTACCGGCTCGCACGGCGCGACGGCCTTCCGGTGGCCGGGGTGCTGCGCATTGCCGACGGTCGCGACGGCCGCACGCCGGCCCCGCGCTGGATCGGGATGATGTCGGTGCCCGACGTGGAAGCCACTGTCGCGCTCGCTGGCACCGAGGGCGGGCGCACGTTGGTGGCCCCGACGACGCAGCTCGGTCGCGGCAAGGTCGCGCTGCTCGCCGATCCCGAGGGCGCGCCCTTCGGCGTGATCCGTGCGGTCGACGGCGACCCGCCCGACACCGACCCAGCCGCGGGCGAATGGCTGTGGCGCGAGCTCTGGGCCGCTGACCCGGGCCGCATGTCGGCCTGGTACCGTGCGCTCGGCCACTACACGCGCCGCCGCGTCTCGAGCAGCAACGACCGCGACGAGTGGCTCCTGGCCGCCGGAGAGCTGCCGCGGGCTGGTGTCGTCGACCGGGGCGCGGCGGTGCGTGAGAGCGCCTGGCTCCCCTACCTGCGGGTCGCCGATCTGCAAGCCACCCTGCGCGCGGTCGGCGCAGCGGGCGGGCGGGTGCTGCTCGAGCCGTCGCCGCAGTGGCGCGCCGGGCAGGTCGCAGTCATCGCTGATGCCACCGGCGCGCCGCTCGGCCTTGCGCGCTGGCCCCTGGAGGGTGCCCGATGAGGCCGCTTGGCGACTTCCCCACTGGCGGCCTGCGACGCGGTCTGCGCGCTGGCGCACTCTGCGCCACGCTAGTGCTCGGCGGCTGCGCGAGCGGCTCGGTCTCCGTCGGAGTGGGCATGGACCTCGGCTACGGCTACGGGTACGGCTATTCGGCCTGGCCCGCCGCCCCGTGGATCGGCCCACCGATTACCGCCGTTCCCCCGATCGGCATCGTCCCCGGCCCGATGCCGGTCCGGCCGCTGCCGGCACCGATACCGCGACCCATGCCCATGCCGCGGCCCATGCCGCGCCCGATGCCGCGCTGAGCGCTGCGCAGAACGCCGCGCCGTCCGATCCGACCCGAGGAGAGCTCCTGATGTCGTCATCCCCACCGTTGTCCGTCGGGCCGGCCGCCGCGCGCGGACGGCCGGCCCGTCGCGGCCTGCTGCACCGGCTCATGGCGCTCGCCACGCTATGGGCTGCCCTCGTCGGCTTCGCGGCGCCCACCGCCGATGTGCAGGCCCAGACGCGTTACACCCCGCCCGAGCTCGAGCAGCTGCTCGCGCCGATCGCCCTGTATCCGGATTCGGTGCTCGCGCAGGTCCTGATGGCCTCGGCCTATCCGGCCGAGGTTCAGCTGGCCGCCGAGTGGCTAAGGCGCAATCCGACCTTCAAGGACAAGGGCGATGCTGCGGTCCGCGCCGTCGATGACCAGCCCTGGGATCCGTCGGTGCGTTCGTTGGTCGCGTTCCCGCAGGTACTCGATACGCTGGATGCGAACCCCGACTGGACCGCACAGATCGGCGACGCGTTCATCGACCAGCGCCCCGACGTGATGGCTGCCGTCCAGGCGCTGCGCTTGAAAGCACAGCTCGCCGGCAACCTGCAGTCGAACGACAGGCTGACCGTCTCGTCGCAGGACAGGACCATCCTGATCCAGACGCCGAACCCGCAGGTCGTCTACGTGCCCTCATACAACCCGACGGTGGTCTACGGTGCCTGGCCGTATCCGACTTACCCACCTGTCTACCTGCCGCCGCCCCCGGGCTACTACGTCGGCTCGGCGCTCGCCAGCGGCATCGCGTTCGGCGTCGGCATCGCAGTGACCAACGCGATCTGGGGCGGCTTCAACTGGGGCGGTAACGACGTCAACATCAACGTCAATAACTTCAACAACGTCCATATCAACAACAAGCAGAACTACCTGCGCACTGGCAACAAGTGGGAGTACGACGCTTCGCACCGGCGTGACATCCCGCGCAACGACCGCGCTTCGCGCGAGCGCGTGCAGAAGAGCGCGGTCAACGCACGCGACCGCAACGACTTCATCGCCTCTGAGCGCGACCGTACAGGTGCCGGTGGTCGCGACCGGCCGGGTGCAGGGGATCGTGATCGGCCGGGCGTCGGGGATCGCGACCGGCCCGCTGCGGCGAACCGCGACCGTCCGGGCTCGGGTAACTGGGACCGGCCCGACATGGCGGGTCGCCCCGCCAGCCAGCGTCCCGCGGCCGACCGACCCGCCACACGTCCAGCGATGCCCGATCGCGGCGCGTTCGAAGGCATGGACCGACCCTCGCGTGACAAGGGTGCGATCGATCGCGGCCAAGCGGCTCGGCCGTCCCCGGTGTCTCGTCCCGCCCCGCAACCGGCCGCCCGGCCCAGCCCGCGCCCCGCCCCCGCTGCACGTCCCGCGTCCGTGGCCCGACCCGCCCCCGCGGCACGCCCCGTACCCGCGGGACGTCCCGCCCCCGCGGCACGCCCGGCCGGCGGCGGCGGTCGCCCCGCACCCGGCGGCGCGCGTAATGCCCGTTGACCGACACGATCCGGAGCCGACGATGAACGAACAGATCCTTCCGAAGCCGTCCCGGCAGCGTGTATCCGGATGGCGCCGCGTCACCCTCGCGGTCGCGCTGGGCGCCGCCGTCTCCCAGGCTTGGGCCGCTCCTGTAACCGGTCAGCGCAGCTACGCCAGCCCGCAGGCCGCCGTCGAAGCACTGTTCGACGCGGTGGTCTCGGGCGATCGCCGCGAGCTGCGCCCGCTCTTCGGTGCCGACACGTCGCGGATCGCCCCGATCTCGGACGATGTATCGATGGCCGCGGTGCGCGACGCTTTCGTACAGTCCTGGGCCGGCGGTCATGTGATCGAGCCCCAGGGCGTCGATCGTGCGCGGCTGACGCTCGGGGTGGCCGCTTGGCCATATCCGCTGCCGGTCGTGCGCGGTGCCGACGGGCGCTGGTCGTGGGACACGCGGGCAGGCCTGAAGGAGATGGATGCGCGCCGCATCGGCCGCAACGAGATCGCTGCGATCGCCGTGCTCCACATGTACGTCGATGCGCAGAACACCTATGCCCAGGTCGACCGCGACGGCGACGGCGTCGCCGAGTACGCGCGCCGCCTCGGCAGCACGCCCGGCAAGCGCGACGGTCTCTACTGGGTCACCGGGCCCGGCGAGCCGCTGCCGCCGCTCGGACTACAGAGGCTCGAGGCCGCCGAGGGCGTCGCCCGCGGCACGCCGTTCCGAGGCTACCGGTTCCGTGCGCTGACCGCGCAGGGGCCGGCGGCGCGCGGCGGCGCAATGAGTTACCTGTCGGGCAGCCGCCTGCTGAGAGGCTTCGCGGGCATCGCAACGCCGGCGACCTACGGGCGCTCTGGCCTGCGGACCTTCATCATCAACCACGACGGCAAGGTGTTTTCGCGCGACCTCGGGCCACACACGAGCACGCTTGCCGAGCAGATCACCCGCTTCGACCCGGGCACGAGCTGGAAGCGGGAGGACTGAGGTGAGGGCCGGGCAGGGACGGCCGCGGTGCGGTCCCCGCCCGCCCCCCCGCGGCCTTCGAACCGTCTAGTCCCGGCGTCCCGAGCGCCACTGGCGGGCGACGCGCCAGGCGGTCATCGCGAGCGAGCCCATGCTCAGCCAGCGGGATAGGCGCTGTCGTCCCAGCAGCGGCAGGCCGACGCCCACCAGCGCCGCGGCGACCGTGCCGACGCGGCGACCCTTGCCGCTGCGATCTCGCTCCGGGCGCTCCGGGCGCTGCGGCGCGATGCGCTCGCGCAGCTCGTGCACGAGGAGCGCGATCTGCAGCCGCTCGAGCTCGGAACGCGAGACAAGCAGCGCCTTGCGCTGCGCGGCCTGGGCGGCGCGATCGTCGGCGCTCATCGCCGCCGCTTCCCGAAGCGCTCCGTCAGCCATGCCCGATCCCGGCCGAACTCGGCGAGTGTCGCGGCGAACGGCGTCTGCTCGCGGCGCGAGGCGAGGGCGAGCCGCCAGCCGGCCAGCCCGGTGACCCCCGCCCACAGCAGCGTGAGCAGCGCCAGCGTGATCCAGCCGAAGCGATCCCAGAGCAGCGCCACCACCAGCGTATTGGCCGCGAGCAGCGCGAAGGCTGCCGCGATCGCCATGACCAGCACCAGCACCAGCCGATCGCGCGCACGGTCGCGTTCTTCGGCGAACTCGAGCGCCGCAATCTGCACGCGCGTGTCCGCCGCACTGGCGACCGAGGCGGCAAGCCGCCCAAGCAGGTTGCGGATGCCGTCCGATCTGGTCGCGCCGTCCCTGGGGGGATCGGTGGCGTCGCCGGACGCAGGACCGGCGGAGGAGGCTCCGGCCTCGCCCATCGCCGCGCTCAGCGGCGGTTCATCAGCAGGCCGACGACGAAGCCGACAATCGCGGCGATGCCGATCGCCTGCCACGGGTGGTCGTGCACGTAGTCGTCGGTGGCGCGCGCGGCGTTCTTGGCGCGGTCCACCGCCTCGCCTTCGAGCTCCTGCAGGCGCAGCTTTGCGTGCAGCAGTTTGGTCTCGACCTGGGAGCGCAGGTCGCGAGCCTTGTCACCGGTCTCGGTCGCGGCGCGAGTGAGGATGTCCTGGGCTTCGGTCATCGCGGTTGCGAATTCGTCGGCGATCTTCGCGCGGGTGGACTCGGCGGGCGTGTTCATCATGAGCTCCTTCGAGGGTGGGACGTCACAGCTTCGGACGGGGGGATTATACGCACCGGGTCGGATGCCCCTTCGAGATGACAGGACGAACGCGGCGCGGGGGCCGCGCGCCCTCCGACTTAGACTGGCTGCCCGCGCGCAATCCGCCCGACGACCTTCGCCACCGCGGTCTCGAGGCCTGCTGGGGGATGCACGAACTGCAGGCCGACGCGCAGCTCGCCGCCGTCGGCCGAGCGGCGTACCACGCCCGCGTGGATCACGCGCAGCGCCATCGCCCATTCGCTGCCGTCGGGCAGCGTCAAGCGCGCCCTCTCGAACACCTTGCCCGCCCAGAAGTGATCGCGTGCGCCGCGCACGGTGACCGCTGCCCCCTGCACCGACAGGTCGTAAAGCGGCAGCGACTCGAGCGCCGCATCGGACGCGTCGAGCGTGAGCGTGAGCGCCAGTTGCTCGGGCACCCGCACACGGAAGGTCTCGCGCTTCTCCACCCTGATGAGCGAAGTCGGCCGCTCGAGGCGCAGCAGCGAGCGCCCGTCGACCTGCCCGATCCGTACGACGCGAGCCTCGAAGCTCACGCGGCACTCCGGCAGACGCAGGTCGATGGCCGCGACGCTGCCGGCCGCTAGCGCGCGTTCGATCACCGGCGCGCGCGGCGAGTCGAGCACCGCTTGGCCGTCGTCCGCGATCTCGCGCAGCGGCGACAAGTATGTCTCAGGCCGGCCCGCCGCGCGCACCGAGCAGATCGCCCGCGACGCGAGGGATCGGCGCAATAGTTCCAGTACCTCCGCACCGTCTTCGACGCGGAAGCGATCGTAGTCGTGAGCGTCCATGAGTCGATGATGCCACACGGGTCCGCCGCGCCGACATCTTCGAAAAGCCGCATGGCGGGCGGATTCCGCCGTGCTTCGGCGCGAGCTCCGGGCGTGGCCGTGCAGGCGCCTCGCGCCCGAGATGCGCTGCCCGACCGGCGCTTATTCGGGGCTTCGCAACGCAAGGCGGGCCGCAAGATCGAACGGGTAACGAAACCCTCCCGGCTCCCTGCCGATGCCCGCCCCGATCACTTCACCCCGTCCAACTGTCCCCGCCGTCCTCGCCGCCCTGCGGCCCGAGGCGGAGCGCCACTGGCGCGCCGGCGTCGAGCACGCGCACGCCGGTCGCTGGAAAGAGGCAGAGAAGGCACACGCCCGCGCCGTCCGGATCGCCCCGGGCGAGCCGGTCTACTGGGTCAATCTCGCGCAGGCACGACGCAAGCTCGGCAACCTCGCCGGCGTGATCGAGGCGGCCGACGGCGCGCTCGCCGCCGACCCACAATTTGTGCTGGCCCGCCAGATGCGGGTTGCGGCCCGCATGGAGCGCCACCGCTACGAGGAACTGCTCGAAGATGCCGAGCTCGTTGCCAAGCGCCCCGGCGCGGGCTACGAGTCCTGGCTGGACTATGGCGTCGCGCTCGAGCGCAGCAATCGCCATGTCGCCTCGATCGGTGCGCTGATGTCGGCGCTGTCGTGCCGGCCCGACGGCTTCGATGCCTACATCACACTGTGCAACACCTTCGACCGGCTGCGCCTGCACGCCGAGGCGGTCGAGTCGCTGCGCACCGCGGTCGCACTCAAGTCGGGCTGGGCGGCGGGCCTGGTGGGCATCGTCCACCACGCGCTGCACGGCTGCGACTGGCGCCGCCTCGACGAGGACGTGGCGGCGCTGGCCGCGCGCCTCGCCCAGCCAGAGCCGCTCGACATCAACCCCTTCATGTTTCTGTCCTTCGGAGCCGACGGCGCGGCGCAGCGCCGCGTCTTCACCGAGCACGCGCGCCTGCGCTACGGCGCGGTCGCATCGCTGCCCGCGCCCCGCGCGGCCCCGCGCACCGGGCGCGTCCGCGTGGGCTACCTGTCGAACGACTTCCACACGCATGCCACCGCGCTGCTGCTGGTGCAGGTGCTCGAGCTGCACGACCGCGAGCGCATTGAGGTGAGGCTGTATTCGTACGGACTGGACGACGGCACGCCGATGCGCCGTCGGCTCGAGGCGGCGGGCGACGCCTTCGTCGACATCGCCGGACTGAGCGAGCAGGAGGCCGCGCAGCGCATCCGCGACGACGAGGTCGAGGTGCTCGTCGACCTCAAGGGCTACACCCTGCACGCCCGCACTTCGATCATGGCGATGCGTCCGGCGCCGGTGCAGGTCGCCTGGCTCGGGTTCCCCGGCACCAGCGGCGCGTCGTTCGTCGACTATGCGATCGTCGATCCGATCGTGCTGCCGCCGGAGTGCGCCGACGAGTTCAGCGAGGCGCCCGCCTGGATGCCCGACTGCTACCAGCCCAACGACCGTATGCGCGAGGTTGGAACGCCCCCGGGCCGCGCTGCCTGCGGGCTGCCCGAGCACGGTTTTGTCTTCTGCGCGTTTAACCACACCTACAAGATCCGGCCCGAAACCTTCGCGCTCTGGTGCCGACTGCTGCGCGACGTGCCCGGCAGTGTGCTGTGGCTGCTCGCCTCGAACGCGCAGGCCGAGGAGAACCTGCTTCGCGAGGCCGCGGCGCTCGGCATCGAGGCCTCGCGGCTGGTCTTCGCGCAGTTCGCGCCGTCCGCCGAGCACCTGGCGCGCCTGACCCATGCCGACCTGTTCCTCGACACGCTGCCCATCAACGCGCACACCACCGCCAGCGATGCGCTGTGGTCGGGCGTGCCGGTGGTGAGCTGCACAGGCACGGCCTTCGTTGGCCGGGTCGCGGCCAGCCTGCTCCATGCGGTCGGCCTGCCCGAGCTTGCGGTCGACGACATGGCCGGCTATGAGGCGCTGGCCCGCGGCCTGGCAACCGATTCCGGGCGCCTGGCCGAGGTGCGCGAGCGGCTTCGCCGGGCGCGCGACACCGCGCCGCTCTTCGACAGCGCACGCACCGCGCGCGAGCTCGATGCGCTCTACCTGCGGATGGCCGAGCGTTCGCGCGCCGGCCTGCCGCCCGCGGCGCTGCCGCCGCTGCGCGCACTGGGGGCAGCCACCTGCGAGGATTCCGGCCGATGAGGGCACTGATCGGTCACACGGGCTTCATCGGGCGCAACCTCGCGCGCCAGCGGACCTGGGACGTCTGCTTCAACCGGCAGGACATCGACGCGATCCGGGGCCGCAGCTTCGAGCTGGTGGTGTGCGCGGGGCTGCCTTCGAACCGCTCGCTCGCCAACGGCAATCCAGGCGGCGACCGCAGCAACATGATGAGTCTGGCGAACGCGCTGGCCGAGGCGCGCGCCGAGCGCTTCGTCCTCGTCTCCACCATCGACGTCTATCCGGTGCCGGTCCGCGTCGACGAGTCGACGGTCATCGAGCCGGCGCACGGCCGCGCCTACGGTGAGCATCGGCTGGAGTTCGAGCGGATGATCGCGGCGCGTTTCGCCGCAAGTCACGTGCTGCGCTTGCCGGAGATCTTCGGCCCGGACATGCGCCGCAACGTGCTCGACGACCTGATCCGGCGGCGCGACCTCGACGCGGTCGATCCGCGTGCCACACACCAGTGGTACCCGGTCGCGCGGCTGGCCGACGATATCGACCAGGTGATCCGCCTCGGGCTGCCGCGGGTGAACCTGTGCAGTGCGCCGGTCGACACCGCACGGCTGCACCGCGCGTTCTTCGACGACCTGCGCATCGGCGGGCGCCCGGGTGCCACCACACGCCAGGACGTACGCACCCTGTACGGGCGCAGCCTGGGTGGCGACGAGGCCTACCTGATGTCAGCCGACCATGCCGTCGAAGAGATCCGTCAGTGGCTGCGCACGCTCGCGCTGTTCGGCGGCCTGGGCTGCTGAGGACGGGGCGTCGGATCAGCGCGGCCGGCCCGCGGCAGGCGTCGTCGGGATGCGGCGCGGGGCGCCGAACATGCCTGCGGCATCCTCGCGACAGCGCGTCTGACGCTCGAGGCTCGCGATCTGCCAACGCAGGTGTTCGACCTGGAGGTCGTCGGCGTCGCGCGTGGCCAGCTGTCGGGCGAGCTGCTCTCTCAGCAAGGTGATCTGGGTCCGCATGCGCTGCTTGTCGTTCGGGGGGGGGGCCTGCATCCTAGGCCCGACGGACGGCGGCTCGCGTGAGAAACTGCTCGGCGCGTGTACGGGACCGTGACCCGATCGCGATGCCCGGCGAATCCGGCACGGCCGGGTCGCGCCCGCCCCCCGGCTCCCGATCCACCGTGGCCGGGGGGCCTGCCTGCCGATCGTGGTACTTTGCCGGGCTCATGCACGGGTGGGTCGCCCCGCACCCGTGATCGGATGCGGCGCCGGCCCGTTCCCTACAGCGAACGTCAGGCGAGCGGTCTTCTAACGATGCGAACGGATCCCAACGACACCCCCACGCGAGCCGTCGTGGCCGCCGTGCAGCTGCCTGGCGTGAGCGATGTCGAGCTCGCGGTCTCGGTCAACGAGCTGGGCGAGCTCGCCAAGACGCTCGGCTTCGAGGTTGTCGGCACCTTTGTGCAGAAGCGCGCGAGCTTCGACACCACCGGCTATCTCGGCGTCGGCAAGCGCCAGGAGATCCGCCGCTTCGTCGAGGACGGGGTGCCCACATTCGACGCCGCCGACGACGCAGATGTGCACGGAGACGCCGCCGATGACGGAGTCGACTACGTCGTCGACGTGCCTCTCGAGGCGCCGCCCGCCGCAGCCCCTGCACCCGGCAAGCGCGCCACCGCCCGCAGCGGCACGGCCCGCGCCAAGGAGGCCGCCCGTTCCGCCGCCGATGAGGACACCCGCCACGTCGACGTCGTCCTGGTCGACCACGAAATCTCGCCCTCGCAGGCCCGCAACCTCGAGATCGAGGTCGGCTGCGAGGTGATGGACCGCACCATGGTCATCCTCGAGATCTTCAGCCGCCACGCCCGCTCGCGGGCGGCGCGCGCGCAGGTCGAGATCGCGCGGCTCGGCTACATGGGGCCGCGCCTGCGCGAGGCCGCCAAGCTCGCCGGCCCGAAGGGGCGCCAGCGCAGCGGCACCGGCGGGCGCGGTGCCGGCGAGTCGCACGGCGAGCTCGACCGCCAGAAGATCCGCAATCGGATCATGGAGCTGCAGGAGGAGATCGCGCGGATGGATGTCGAGCGCCGCACGCAGCGCGCACGCCGTCAGGAGGGCAGCAGCATCACCCGCGTCGTCCTCGTCGGTTACACGAATGCCGGCAAGTCCACGCTGATGCGTGCGCTGACCGACAGCGACCCTCTGGTCGCCAACAAGCTCTTCGCGACGCTAGACACCACCGTGCGCGCGCTGCATCCGCCGACCGTACCGCGTGTGTTGGTGAGCGACACCGTCGGCTTCATCAAGAACCTGCCCCACGATTTGGTCGCCTCGTTCAAGTCGACACTCGAGGAGGCTGCCGAGGCCTCGCTGCTGCTGCACGTCGTCGACGCGAGCGACCCGGGCTTCGAGCGCCAGCTGCAGGTGACCGACGAGGTGCTCGCCGAGATCGGCGCGCAGGGCCTGCCGCGCATCCGCGTGTTCAACAAGATCGACGGCGTCGGTGACGCCGACGCGCAGGCGGCGCAGGCCGCGGTGCTGCGGGCGCGCTATCCCGACTGCGTGGTGATGAGCGCGCGCCGCGAGGCCGACGTCGCGGCGCTGCACGCGACGATCCGCGCGTTCTTCCAGAAGGGCCTCGTCGAGGCCGAGCTCTTCCTGCCCTGGACCCAGCAGAACATGCGCGGCGAGATCTTCTCGACCTGCGAGGTGCTCGATGAGCGGGCCGACGGCGAGGGCGCGCTGCTCACCGTGCGCGGCGATCCTGCGGTCGTCGAGAGCCTGTGCAAGCGTTTCGGCCTGCCAGCCGGGCTGCTGGAGCTTCGGGTCGACGGCGAGCCGCCGGCGGACGCGGGCGAGGCGGACTAGTCAGGCGGCGGAGGTCGGCGTCCGCATCCGCATCCGCATCCGCATCCGCATCCGCATCCGCATCCGCGCCGAGGCAGCCGCGCGGCGCGCCCCCAACGGGTGCTCAGCCCTGCGCGCCCTCGAGTACGCCGCCGAAGAACTGCTGCGCGTTCCTCGCCAGCGTACCGATGTGGTAGCCGCCTTCCTGCACGTAGACCGTGGGCAGCCCGAGCGAGGCCACCGCGCGGCCCAGCCGCCGGAATCCCTCGCTGCTGACCGCGACCTGCGTCTGCGGGTCCTCGGCGTAGATGTCGAAGCCCAGCGCGAAGACCAGCGCATCGGGCCGCCAGCCGCGGATCGCCGCCAGCGCCTCGTCCAGCCGCTCGAAGAACGCCGACTCGGGCGAGCCGTGGGGCATCGGCAGGTTCAGGTTGCAGCCGAGCCCGGCTCCCGCCCCGGTCTCATCGGCGAAGCCCGCGACCGCCGGATAGAAGTTGGTCGGGTCGCCGTGGATCGACACGTAGCAGACGTCGTCGCGCTCGTAGAAGATCTCCTGCACGCCCTGGCCGTGGTGGACGTCGGCGTCGAACACCACGACGCGCCCGTGCCGGGCCCGCAGCCGCTGCGCGGCGATGGCTGCGTTGTTCACATAGCAAAACCCGCCGGCCGCTGCGCGCCGTGCGTGGTGCCCTGGCGGGCGGCACAGCGCGTACGCGTGCCGGCTGCCGTCGAGCACCGCCTGAGTGGCCGCCACCGCGGACTGCGCCGCGCCGTAGGCCGACTGCCAGGTGGACGGCCCCACCGGACAGCTGCCGTCGGCGAGGTAGGCCGCCGACTCGGCGAGGATGCCGCGGCGCGCGTTCGGCTCGCGAACGAAGACGTTCGACATCACCTCGTCGCCCCAGTCCGCGGGCATCTCCTTCCACCGCGCGTGCGCCGTCTCTAGGAAGCGCAGGTAGCCGGCGTCGTGCACCGCCAGCAACGGCAGCATGCCGGCGTCGGCCGGTGCGCGGACATCGAAGCCCATCGCGGTGACGCCCTCGAGCAGCGCGTCGATGCGGTCCGGGGTCTCCTGCGGCGTGCGCATCCGACCGCGCGAGTAGTAGGTGTGGGGATGGTGCAGGCGCTGCTCGGGGCTCAGGAAAGTCAGCATGGCGAAGGCGGGGTCGGTGTCCGAGGGCGGGCGCCGCGTCGGTCGACGCATGATGCCGCGAGTCTATCGAGATGCGGGCGCGCTCTGGGCGCCCGGCGTGCCCAGTGTGCTATATCCCGGGGTCCGATCGAAGCGAGACCGCCGCTCCCATGCACTACACCGACGAAGACATCGCCGGCTTTAATCAGGGCCCCCTCTACCGGACCCTGGGCATCCGCCTGCTGAGCTGCGGCGAGGGGCGGGCCCGGTCGGTGCTCGCGCCCACCCCCGAGGTCTGCTGGCCCACGCCCGGCCAGCCGCACGGCGGTATCCTATTCACCGTTCTCGACACGACGATGGCTTTCGCCGCCATTTCGAGCGCCGAGCAGGCGGTCGGCTGCGCCACGGTCGACTGCAGCATCCAGTACCCGGCCCCGGCGCGCGACGGCCCGTTCGAGTGCAACGTGGCCACCGTCCACGGCGGCGGCCGCACAGTGTTCGTGCGGGCCGATCTGCTCGACGCGAAAGGCGAGCCGGTGGCGCTCGCTCAGGCGACCTTCCGCCTGTTCATGCCCCGCCCCTGAAGGCCTTCGTCTGTAAGACAGGACGCGGCCGCGCGCCGGCCGATCACCTTGACGAATCGGTCGCGCATAGGGGCGCCCGGGCAGGCAAGCGATGCTTTCGCGCCCGAGACAATCGATCGAAACTGCCCTGGCGTGCCCACCGTCCAGCGGGCTCAGCGCGTGCGCCGCACAGCGCCCTTCGCGGCGCGGCCGGCCTCGCGCTGCTTGCGCTCGCGCAGCACGCCCAGCGCCGCCTCGAGCCGTTCCCGCGCGCGTGGATCGGACTCGGCCAGAATGCGCTCCATCAGCGCACGCTCCTCGGCGGCCGCGTCCTGCGGCGCGGCGAAGCTGTCCTGGCGGGCGAGCGCCTGCTCGGCGCGGGCGCGATTGAGCTCGTCGAGCCGCTTGCGCTGCGCCGTACGCAGCGCGTCGGCGGCCGCCTTCTCGCGGCTCGCCTTGTCCTCGCGGAGCCACTTGGCGCCGGGTGTCTCGTGGTCGGTCATCCTCGTTTGCCCTCGATTCAAGTCGCCATCGTAGCGGCATATCCTGCGGTTCACCCAAGTGTGGCAACCAGGTCGCCGGCCTGCCACCCGTGTGGTCGACGATGCCCTCGCTGCCCTGGCCCGACCCGACGCCGGCCACCGCGCCCACGCTCGAGGGTCTGGCGCTCGCTGGCTCGGCCACCGGCAGCTTCGCCGCCGCTCTTGGCCGAAGCGTTCCGGATCCTGACCCTGGGCGCACACAATGCCGATGGCTCGTGCCGGCAGTCCGACCTCCGGGTAGGTCCGGACGTGACGCTGGGGCAAGGCTGTCAAAAACGCGGGCAGGGGAGGATGGCACAAGCGACCGCTTGTTGCGGGTGCCCGGGCTCTCGGGCCGGGCGCCATGATCGGGAGCGGCCCGATCGACGCGGGCGTCGGCGGACCTGTCACGGCCCTGCAACGCGACCGGACCTATAACGGGGGCTGCGGCATCCACGCGAGCCGAAGCAACCGGGAAAAGCATGAGCAGGGCGTACAAGGGATTCGGGCTGGCGGTGCTGCTGTCGGTGTCGGCGCATGCCGGCGCGGCATTGACCGTCACCGACTGGAGGACGCCGGGCGACGGTCTCGTGATCCGCGACCCTGCCACCGGATACGAATGGCTGAAGCCGTCGGTGACCGTCGGGCAGTCGTTCAACGGGATGCTGGCCCAGATCGAGGCCGGCGCGGCGTACTCCGGATGGATGATCGCTACTCAGCAGCAGCTCACACGCCTGCTGAACGGCAGCGCGGCCATCGCGACGACCTTTCCTGGGACGCGCGACCTGGAAGCCGAGGTCGACGATCCTGGCTTGATCGCGCTGTTGTCGTCCGTGGGGCCAACCTTCACGCTGACGCTCGACTATGGCCTTCCGAAAGGCCCGTTCGTCATGACGGGCGTGGGTGGCCGCTACGACATCGGATCCAGCAGGTACACCGGGCTCATCGTGTTGAGCCGCGCGACCTGGGCGTCGGACGGTTCCTTCTACTTCAACCGCTACCTGCAGTACGCATGCTGCGATGAGCGCGACTGGAGCGGCCTTGACAACGGCGTGTGGCTGACACGCGTCGCACCCATTCCCGGGCCGCCGGCCTGGGTGCTGATGAGCGCCGGACTCGCCGCCGTCGGTGGCATCGCGGCGCGTCGCAGGCGGCTCGCGGGAGGTATCGCCGCGCATCGCGATTCGCAGGAAGTCTGGCGTAGCCTCAGCGACGACTGACGTCGCAAGGCGCTGGCGCGGGCCGTGACTGCTACTGCCTTCTCAGGAAGCCCAAGGGGTCCGCGTGTACGCCCTCGAATCCCTGGAGCGCTCCTTCCACTTGAGGAAAGAAACGCCCGCCGGTGGACCCGTTGATCGCACACTGGACTAATGACCTAAGGTGCAAAGGGGTCATTGACACGTTTTATTAACGAATGGCAGAGTCTGTCGCGAACAATGGCGTAGGAAGTTGAGCGGGTTCCCGTGAGGATCAGTCCTTCGGCCCGTGCCAAATCGAATGGCTGCTTTCGGCGTTCACTCCAACTTGGCCTTGGTTCGCTCATCGTTTCCCGACGGTTCAAGCGAGTCAAGCGAGTCAAGCGGGTCAAGCGGGTCAAGCGGGTCAAGCGTCTGCGAGACACTCGGGGCTCGCGCCCGAATTGTCGAGCTCCGTTGAATTGTCCGCGTCCGAGCACGCCGACATTCCCCCGGCATTCTGCAGATCCGCCTCGACATTGGCTTGGAACCGCCGCTCACAGCGGACCATGCGCAGCGGGGTTGCTGGGCTAGGCGAGAGGGCTGGCCTGATCCCTGCGGAAGTGGCTCACGAGCACCAACAATATGGCAGGAGACGGCATGGATGGCTTCTTCATTTTCCAGGCCCTGCTGATTTACCTTGCGCAGAAGGGATGGAACGTCATCTTCATCGCGCCGAACTGCGCGACGACGGCCATCCTCTTCTCAACTGGGGCGGCCTGCCGATCTTCGCCAACTACACGCAGATCTACATGCCCGCGCTGGGTTCGTACTTCGCCACCTGGTTTCCGCTGTTCCTGGTCGGCGCGGTGTTCGGCAAGCTGATGGATGAGTCAGGCTCTGCCCGCGCTATCGTGCACAAGATCCTGGGTTGGGTGGCCGCTGAGCGCGCCATACTGGCGGTGGTGCTGGCCTGCGCGCTGCTGACCTACGGTGGCGTATCGCTGTTCTTGGTGGCGTTCTCGGTCTATCCGATCGCCGCTTCTCTGTTCCGCGAGGCGGCGATTCCGAAGCGGCTGATCCCGGCCGCCATCGGCCTGGGCGACTTCACTTTCACGAAGGTTGCTTTCCCGGTACCCCCGCGATCCAGAACGCGATTCCAATCCCGTTCTTCAAGACCACCATCGACGCCGCACCCGGCATGGGTTTTGATCCTGGCGATCATCGCCATGAACAGGACGCGCATCCAGGACCTGGCGCAGACCCTCAACACCGGCATCACGGCTCGCTGCTACCCATGACCAACACGGCGTCCGAGGTCGGCACGGTGCGTTGATCGCTGCGCTGGCGGCCTTCGCCATCGTGCGTGAAGGGCTCAAGTCCGTCACCTCGGACCGGGTGATCTCGGTGTGGTTGGTGCTCACCGTGCTGGCGGTGATGACCGGCTCCGCCTCGGGCGGCATGAGCTTGGCGCGGGGCGCGATGGGCGAGCATGCCGTCCAAGCTGCCGAGGCCGCGCGCGTCGACCCCGAGATCATGCACCGCATCGCGGCGATGGGCTCGGCGGCGATGGACATTCTGCCGCTCAATGGCGCGGTGATTACGCCGCCGGCGATCTGCACGCCCACGCACAAGCAGTCGTATATCGACCTTTTCATGGTCGGCAGTCTGAGCGCCTTATCGGCCATCACCCTGGTGCTGGGCCTTTGCCTGACCGTCGGCGTATTCTGATGCCGTCCATGGCGCACCGCCACACCGCGCTAGGGAGATTCTGGTGAGCCTCATGCTGGCCAAGCGCGTCGGCCACTCCCGCCACATCAAGTACATGTCCTGGTTCCGCGCCCAGGAGATCGCGCAGACGAAACACAATATCGGCCTCCTGGCGCTGACCCGATCGCCCGAGGGCGATGACAAGTTCCGGTGGATGGTGAAGGTGATGACCGACGACTTGGTGCTCGTCGGAGCGCCGGGCGTGAACGTGTCGGACGTCTCCAAGGTCAAGGAGCGGCCGGTCGGCGTGCTCTTCAATTCCGTTGCCGAGGCGCTGGTGCGCGGCTTGGGGTTTTCCAAGGTCTCGCCGCAACGCGTGGAGTGGATGAACGCCAAGCGGCTGAAGGACCGGCGCATCGACGCCTGGGTTGCGCCGCGGGCGATGGTGATCCACGCCGTGCGCGAGGTGCGTGGCAACCTTGATGTGGTGCAGTTCGGTCAGGTGATACTGTCTTCACCGTTGTACCTCGCTGCCTCGAAGAACATGCCCGAAGCCGAGGCCAAGACCCCACCACCGAAAGGAAACATCATGCTGAAGAACAGAGTCGCCCTGGTCACGGGCTCGACCAGCGGTATCGGTCTGGGAATCGCCACGGCGCTGGCTGCCGAGGGTGCGGACATCGTGCTCAATGGCTTCGGCGAGCGGGCGCAGATCGACGCGCTGGTCACGCGGCTGGCCGAGCAGCACAGCGTTCGCGTCAGCTACAACGGCGCCGACATGTCCAGCCCCGAGCAGGTGAGGGCGATGGTGGCGCAGTGTGTCGCCGAGATGGGCGCGATCGACATCCTCGTCAACAACGCCGGCATCCAGCACACGGCCAAGGTCGAGGCCTTCCCGCACGAGAAGTGGGAACAGGTGCTGGCGATCAACCTGTCGTCCAACTTCTATGCCATCGCCGCGGCGCTGCCGCACATGCAGCAGCGCAACTGGGGCCGCATCATCAACGTCGCATCGGCGCACGGCCTCGTCGCGTCGGCGACTAAGGCGGCGTACGTTGCAGCCAAGCATGGCGTCGTCGGCCTGACCAAGGTGGTGGCGTTGGAGAACGCCCGCACAGGTATCACCTGCAACGCCATCTGCCCGGGTTGGGTGCTCACGCCGCTCGTGCAAAAGCAGATCGACGACTGGGCCGCACGCGACCAGATCCCGCAGGCTGAGGCCAAGATGATGCTGCTGGGCGAGAAGCAACCCTCGCTGGAATTCGCGACACCCGAGCAGATCGGCGGCCTGACGGTGTTCCTGTGCTCGCCGTCGGCGGACCAGATCCGCGGTACGACGCTCAGCGTCGACGGCGGGTGGACGGCCCAGTAATTGTTTGTCGGCGCAGCCCTCGTGCGGCCGCGGGACTGACCATGGCCTACAACCTGGCGCAGGGCGTGATTACGCATTGATTCCGCGATGTTGCCGCCGGTAAGCCCGGGCACCTGTCGCGGGTGGGCTTGGGCACTTTCGTCGACCCACGCTTCGGCGGCGGCAAGCTCAACGAGCGAACGACCAAAAGATTGGTCGAGCTGATGACGGTCAAGGGCCGCGAGTACCTGTTCTACAACGCGTTCCCGATCGACGTCGGCATCGTGCGCGGCACACCACCGCCGAGCCCGATGGCAACATCACGATGGAGCGCGAAGCGCTCACTCTGGAGACGCTCATCGCCGATCCCTAACTGTTCGACTTCTACGCCGCCGGTGGGCTCGACATCGCGTTCCTGGGGCTGGCCCAGGCTGACTGCGAAGGGAGTCTGAACGTCTCCACGTTCGGTCCGTGGTTGGCCGGCGCCGGCGGTTTTATCAACATCATTCAGAACGCCAAGAAGGTCGTCTTCGTGGGCTCCTTCACCGCCGGCGAACTGAACGTCTCAGTAGCCGACGGACAACTGCGCATCGATCGCGACGGCAAGGCCGCAATCGCCGTGGCCGAGGTCGAGCATCGCACCTTCGCCGGGCGATACGTCGTCGCCTCCGGCCAACAGGTGCTGTGCGTTACCGAGCGATGCGTGTTCCAGCTCAGCGCCGAAGGGCTCGAACTGATCGAAATCGCGCCCGGCGTGGACCGGCACCGCGACATCCTGCAGCGCATGGATTTCGAGCACTTCGTGCGCGAGCCGACATTGTTGGACGGGCGCATCTTGCTGCCCCAGCCGATGGGGCTACGCGCCGACGTGCTGCGCATGCCGTTCGATGCCCTCGGGCGCAAGGTCTACACCATCGGCAACTACGAGGGGTTCGAGCTCGGCCGTAACGTCGGGGACGCCTATGTGGCGATGGTCGCGATGTCGTGACCGGTACTACATCGGCGTGACGCGCTTCACCACCAGCTCGTTCATGCGCACCCAGCTCGGCACCGCGCTGGCCCGGCACGGGCCAGCGCCGCACATCTCCGAAAGCGGGCAGGAGGCCGTTGCAAGCCTGCGCGACGGCTCAACTTGGCCGCACTGTTTCCGTACTCGGGCACGGTGGCCGTCGCGCAAGTGCGGTCAGTCGTTGTAGCGTTTGGTGGGCGGTACTGGGATCGAACCAGTGACCCCTGCCGTGTGAAGGCAGTGCTCTACCGCTGAGCTAACCGCCCGAATGCCGGGATGCAAGGCGCGTCCGCACATCCGGTTTCGAGGGCGCGAATAATGCCATGAAACCGTCGCCGCGCAAAACACGCTGCGGCGTGCGGCGCCGACCGCTCAGAGTGGCAGCGCGCTGATCCGCTGCACCAGCGTCGTCTCCTCGCCCGGCCCGAGGGTGATCCGGTCGAGCGGCGCGCAGTTGCCGGCCTCCACACACAGGTACTGGAACCAGTCGGCCAGAGGCACGTCGCCGAGCGCGCCGATGCCCTCGGCGCCTGGGTTCCACACCACGGTCGACGATGAGTGCCGGGACTCGACCAGGATGGAGCGGCCGAGCACCGGGTCGTCGATTTGCTGGCGCGCACCGCTGCGCAGATAGATGCGGTCGCACGCACCCTCGAAGGTCCATGTCACGTCCTGCCCGAACTCGGCGAACTCGCGCAGCTTGTCGAGGTAGCGCAGCTCCTGCAGGCCCTGGAGGCCCACCTGCCGCACATCGCCGACCCGAAAGTAGGTGTGCAGCGCCTGGGTCAGCGTCACCGGCGCGTCACTGGAATTGACCGTGCGCAGCGACACCTGTAGCGCCTCGCCCACCAGCAACTCGAGTTCGGGCACACAAGCCGCCGGCCAGCCCAGGCCGTCGGGCCATCCGTCGGCGGGCGCGGCGAGCTGTAGCAGCACGCGCACCTGTCCGTCGGTGCGCTCGGCGCAGGTGGTGACGACCCAGATCATGCGCCGCACGAAGCCATGCTGGGCGGCGTCGGCGGGCCGGTCCTGCCTGGCGAACCAGGGCCAGCACACCGGCACACCACCGCGCACCGGCCGGCCGGGCTCGAGGCGGGCGGGCGAGCACCACAGCAGGTCGCGGCCGTCCCGGCGGGGCACGAAGGACAGCACTTGCGCGCCATACAGCGCGATCTCGCAGCGGGCGAGGTCGGTGTCGATGAGCAGGGTCTCGAGGCCCTGCCGGGAGGAGGTGGTGATCATCCATCCATGGTAGCGGGTCGTCCGGCGGGGCCCCAGCCCCCGGGCGTCGGGCAGGTGGCCATCGACTAGAATCGGCGGCTTACTGCCGCCTGGGCCGCCGGGGCCGCCCGCTACCAACCCACCCGCCCACCCGCCCACCCGCCCACCCGCCCACCCGCCCACCCGCCCACCCGCCCACCCGCCCACCCGCCACCATGCCTGACCCGACCGTCCGCACCCGCTTCGCTCCGTCGCCGACCGGCTTCCTGCACATCGGCGGGGCCCGCACGGCGCTGTTCGCCTGGGCCTTCGCGCGGCACCACGGCGGCACCTTCATCCTGCGGATCGAGGACACCGATGTGGAGCGCTCAACGCCGGAGGCGGTGCAGGCGATCCTCGACGGCATGGCCTGGCTTGGCCTCGCGCACGACGAGGGCCCGTACTACCAGATGCGGCGGATGGACCGCTACCGTGAGGTCATTGGGCAGATGCTCGCGGCGGGCACGGCCTACCATTGCTGGACCACGCCGGTCGAGCTCGACGCGATGCGCGAGGCGCAGCGCGCTCGCGGCGACAAGCCGCGCTACGACGGCCGCTGGCGGCCCGAGAACCGTATGCGCCTGGGCTTGGTGCCGCCATCCGACGCGCAGCCGGTGGTGCGCTTTCGCAACCCGGACGACGGCCACGTTGCCTGGGATGACCTAGTAAAGGGCCCGATCTCGATCGGCAATGCCGAGCTCGACGACTTCGTCATCGCACGCTCCGACGGCACGCCGACCTACAACTTTTGCGTGGTGGTCGACGACTGGGACATGCGGATCACACACGTGATCCGCGGCGACGACCATGTCAACAACACGCCGCGCCAGATCAACGTGCTGCGCGCGCTGGGCGCAACGCTGCCGCGCTACGGCCACGTGCCGATGATCCACGGCCCCGATGGCCAGAAGCTCTCGAAACGCCACGGCGCGGTGTCGGTGATGCAGTACGACGCCGACGGCTACCTGCCCGAGGCGGTCATCAACTATCTCGCGCGTTTGGGCTGGAGCCACGGCGACGAGGAGGTGTTCGGCCGCGAGCAGTTCGTCTCGTGGTTCGATGGCTCGCACCTGTCGCACTCGCCCTCGCAGTTTGACGTCGACAAGCTGAAGTGGCTCAACGCGAACTACCTGAAGGCGCTGCCGGACGCCGAGCTCGGGCGAGGCACCGCCGAGCGGCTGCGCCGGCGCGGCGTGGCGGTGGACGCGCCGGGCGCGCCTGAGCTCGCTGCCGCCTGCGCACTCTTCAAGGACCGGGCCAGCACCCTCGAGGAGCTCGCCGACCTGGCAGAGATGCTGTGGATCGAGCCGGCACACGCCAACCCGGCGCTTGCCGAGGAACTGGCCGCGCAGACGAAGCCCGAGGCGCTGCCCGCAATCGTCGGCCTCGCCGATCGACTAGCGGCCTGCGAATGGTCGAAGGCCGGGATCGCCGCGGCGATCAAGGAGACGCTGGGCGCACACGGCGTGAAGATGCCGCAGCTCGCGGTGCCGGTACGGCTCAAGGTCTTCGGCCGCGCGCAGACGCCGTCGGTGGACGCGATGCTCGCGCTGATGCCGCGCGAGACGGTGCTGGTTCGGCTGCGCGGCTGAATCGGGTCTCAGCCGAAGACCACCTCGCCCGCGACATGCTCGCGGCCATCCGCGCCGCGCACCCACAGCTTCGCCCGGCCTTCGCCCGCGAGCCCGCCGCCGCAGGTGATCGGCGCATCGGCAAAGGCCGGCGACAACGCGCGGAACGCGAAGCGCCGCACCTGCGCGCCGGGATGCGCGTCCTGGAAGGCATCGAGCATCAGCGTGCCCATCAGCGGCCCATGGACCACCAGGCCCGGATACCCTTCGACGCCGCTGGCATACGGCAGGTCGTAGTGGATTCGGTGCGCGTTGAAGCTGAGCGCCGAGTAGCGGAAGAGCCTTACGGCGTCGGGCCGGTGCTCGACGTTCCAGGCGCCGGGCAGAGTCGCCGTCCCGGATGCCGACGCGGGCGCTGAGACCGATACCGCCGCGGTCGCGGCGGGCGATCCTGCGACGGCCGGCGATGCAAGCGCCGCGCCGGCCGACGCCGTCGCCCCCGTATCGACCGCCTCCCGGTACACCACCGTCTGAGCATCGTCGATCGCGCAGCGCCCGTCTGGCAGCAGCCAGTGGTGGCGCAGCACCACGAAGCCGAGCGTGCCGCTGCGTCCGCTCTTGAGCGTCGCCGATTCGATCGTGCTGACCCGCTCCATCACCGTGTCGAGCGGCACCGGTTCGAGGAAGGCGACATCGCTCGCCGCCCACATCCGGCGCGGCAGGGGCCAGTCGGGCGCGAGCGCGCCGTGCGGCACGTGCCCGTCCGCGGACAGGACCGCGCTGGGCGAGGTCGGCGGCGCGAACAGCCACAGCCAGTGCCGCAGCAGCGGCATCGGGGCGGCGGGCCCGAGCTCGGCCCGGTCGAGCGAGCCCTCGAGCATCTCGACCGTCTCGCGGACCGCGCGGATGCGCGTACGCGTCGCCCGCCCCACCCATCGCGACGCGTCGAACCCCACCGCGGCCGCGTCCATCAGTCGATCTTGAGCTTCTGCTCGATGACGACCTTCTTGTAGACCCCGTACTCTGCGGCGATCTGTTGGGCGAACTGCT
Organism: Burkholderiaceae bacterium; assembly: GCA_044368415.1. Taxonomy (GTDB): domain Bacteria; phylum Pseudomonadota; class Gammaproteobacteria; order Burkholderiales; family Burkholderiaceae_E; genus UBA4615. The sequence continues at coordinate 7,458 of JBIPLJ010000042.1, read as the reverse complement.
GCGGCGAGTTGCCGATGACCAGCGAGCCGGTGTCGACGATGCGCTTGGCCACGCCCGGGTCCTCGAGGGTCTTCTTCGCTGCGGCGTACAGCCGGTCGACGATCGCCTGCGGCAGGCCCTTCGGGCCGACCAGGCCGTAGTACGCCATGCGGTTCACCGGCTCGAGGCCGACTTCCTTGAAGGTCGGCACGTTCGGCAGCACCGCGAGGCGCTCTGGGGCGGCGATGACGATCGGGATCAGCTTGCCATCCTTGATGAAGGGCAGGGCCGAGGGCAGGTTGTCGAAGATGATCGGCACCTGGCCGGCGACCACGTCGGCAAGCGCGGGGCCTGCGCCGCGGTACGGGATGTGCGTCATGAAGGCGCGTGCGAGTGACTTGAACAGTTCGGTCTGCAGGTGGCCGATGCCGCCCGTGCCCGAGCTCGCATACGAGTGCTTGCCCGGGTTGCGGCGCAGCTCCTCGACGAAGGTCTTGAAGTCGCGCGCCGGGAACGACGGATGCACCGCGATCACGTTCGGCGTCGCTGCGAGGTTCGTGATGGGCGTGAAGTCGCTGTTCGGGTCGTAGCCGATCTTGGGGTTGATCGCCGGGTTGGCCGCAGTGGTCGACACGGTGGCCATGCCGATCACATAGCCGTCGGCAGGCGCACGCACCACTTCGATCGCGCCGATCGCGCCGCCGGCGCCGGCCTTGTTCTCCACGACGACCGACTGTCCGAGGTTCTCACGCAGCTTGTCGGAGACGACGCGCGCGATGATGTCGGTGGTGCCGCCCGGGGCGAACGGCACGATGAGCCGTACAGGGCGGGCGGGATAGGCTTGGGCGTAGGCGGCGCCGGGCAGGGCGCTAGCGGCGCCGGCCGCTGCGGCGGCGAGCAGGCTGCGGCGGCTCTCGAATCGACGGTCCATCGGTCTGTCTCCTGTGTTGCGGCTAAAATGCCGGGGTTCAAACAAAGTCCATAAGCATAGCGCCATGTCCGGTAACAGCCTCGGGCATCTCTTCACGGTCACCACTTTCGGCGAGTCGCACGGTCCGGCGATCGGCTGCGTGGTCGACGGCTGCCCGCCCGGCTTGGCGCTTACCGAGACGGACATCCAGCCCGACCTCGACCGGCGTCGTCCCGGCACCTCCCGCCACGTCACCCAGCGCCAGGAGCCCGACCGCGTCGAGATCCTGTCGGGCACCTACGAAGGGCTGACTACCGGCACCCCGATCGCGTTGCTGATCCGCAACGAGGATCAGCGCAGCAAGGACTACTCCGCGATCGCGCGGACCTTCCGCCCGGGCCATGCCGACTACACCTACCTGCACAAGTACGGCGTGCGCGACCCTCGCGGCGGCGGGCGCTCGTCGGCGCGACTGACCGCGCCGGTGGTGGCCGCGGCCGCTATTGCGCGTAAGTGGCTCGCGCTGCGGCACGGCACGGTGGTGCGCGGCCGTATGAGCCAGCTTGGCGAGATCCCGGTGCCGCTGGAAGACTGGGACGAGGTGCCTCGCAACCCGTTCTTCGCCGCCTGCGCGTCGGTCGTGCCGAGCCTCGAGGCCTACATGGACACGCTCCGCCGAAGCGGCGACTCATGCGGCGCGCGCATCGACGTGGTCGCCGAGGGCGTGCCGCCGGGGCTGGGCGAGCCGCTGTTCGATAAGCTCGATGCCGACATTGCCCACGCGATGATGGGCATTAACGCCGTCAAGGGCGTCGAGATTGGCGCGGGCTTCGCGTCGGTCGTGCAGAAGGGCAGCGAGCATGGCGACGAGCTCACCCCGTCGGGCTTCGTCGGCAACACCGCCGGCGGCGTGCTCGGCGGCATCTCCACCGGCCAGCCGATCACCGTCTCGATCGCAATCAAGCCGACCTCGAGCATCCGCACGCCGCGTCGATCGATCGATGTCGACGGCGCCCCGACCGCCGTCGAGACCCTGGGCCGCCACGACCCGTGCGTCGGCATCCGCGCCACTCCGATCGCCGAGGCGATGCTGCTGCTGGTGCTGATGGACCATGCACTGCGCCATCGTGCGCAGTGCGGCGACGTGAGCGTCGCCATGCCGGCCATACCGGGCAGCGCCGGCTGAGCGCACCGCCCGCCCCGAGCGCCCCGCTGGGCAAGGTAATCGGCACCGGCGGCGTGCGGGCGCTGTACGCCGCCTACTTCGCCTTCGTCGGCCTGTTTTCACCCTACCTCAGCCTGTGGTTCGACTCGCGCGGCCTGTCGATTGGCGAGATCGCAGTGCTGCTGTCACTGCCGCAGGTGCTGCGCATCTTCGCGCCGCCGTTCTGGGGCTGGCTCGCCGACCTCGGCGGGCACCGGGTGGCGCTGCTTCGCATCAGCGCGGTCGCCGCGCTCGTCGTTCTGCTGTTTTTCCCCTTCGCCACGCGCCCCTTCGAGTACGCGCTCGTGATGCTGGTTCTGTGCTTCCTTACTGCCGCGCAGATGCCGATCGGCGAGGCGATCGCGCTCGACCTGGCCCGCGGCGACGCCGGCCGCTACGGTCGCATGAGGCTCTGGGGCTCGGTCGGCTTCATCGCTACCGTGCTGGCCGGCGGCCCACTGCTCGAGGCCTTAGGGCTTGCAGCGCTGCCGTGGCTGCTCGCCGCTGCGATGGCGGTGCTCGTCGCCGTGACCTTCACCGTGCCCGAGCCTGCCGCGCCGCCGGCGCGCGCCGGGGCCGTCCCGATCGCCGAGCGCCTGCGCGAGCCGGCGGTCCTTGCCTTCCTCGTGTCGGCCTTCCTGATGATCTTCGCGCACGCCGCGCTCTACGCGTTCTTCTCGCTGTTCCTCGAGCGACAGGGCTGGGGGACGACCGCGATCGGCGCGATCTGGGGCATCGGCGTGGTCGCCGAGATCCTGCTGTTCATGCTCCAGCGCCGGCTCTTCGAGCGGGCCTCGGCGATGCGCTTGCTGGCCGCGAGCTTCGTCGTCTGCGGCGTGCGCTTCGCGATGATCGGCGCCTCGGACGGCGCACTCTGGGTGCTGGTCTGGGCACAGCTGATGCATGCGGTCACGTTCGGGCTGCACCACAGCGCCTCGATGGCGGTGTTGCACCGCTGGTTCGAGCCGGCGCAGCAGGCGCGCGCCCAGGCGGCGTTCATCGTCGTCGCCTACGGCCTGGGCGGCTCGCTCGGCGGGCTGGCTGCCGGCTTGCTGTGGACCGAGGTCTCGCCCGCCGCCACCTTCTACGGGGCCGCCGCGGCTGGCTTCACGGGGGCGCTGGCGGTCGCGATCGCGGCGCGGCTCGAGCGGCGGGCCGCGCCCGAGCGCCCCGCCTGACCGTCCGTATGAAGGCGTGCCTGCGTCCTGCGCTAAGCTGCGCGCACGTCGAACGATGGAGGCGAATCGCATGACTCGTACGGGTGCTGCCTGCCGCGTGCAGGCCTGGGCGGCGGCAGGGCTGGTCGTGATGTCGGCCGGCTGCCAGTCCGTGCAGACCACCTCGGCCGGCGCCGTCGGCATCGACCGCAAGCAGAACATGTCGTCGCTGGTGTCTGAGGCCGACCTGCGGAAGGGCTCCGAGCAGGCCTACACGCAGCTGATCGGCCAGGCCCGCCAGAAGGGCGCGCTCAACGCCGACGCCCAGCTCACGCAGCGCGTGCGCGGCATCGCCCAGCGGATGATCCCCGTGACCGGGGCCTTTCGCTCGGACGCGCCGTCCTGGAAGTGGGAGGTCAACGTGCTGCAGTCCGACGAGCTCAACGCCTGGTGCATGCCGGGCGGCAAGATCGCGTTCTACAGCGGCATCATCACCAAGTTGCAGCTCACCGACGACGAGCTCGCTGCGATCATGGGCCACGAGATCGCCCATGCGTTGCGCGAGCACGCGCGCGAGCGGGCGAGCGAGCAGCAGGCCGCCGGCATCGTGATCGGGCTCGGCGCGGCCCTGCTCGGCGCGGGCCAGCTCGGCGCCGACCTTGGCCAGGGTGCCTACAAGGTCGCGGTCGGCATGCCGAACAGCCGTGCCCACGAGACCGAGGCCGACCGGATCGGGGTGGAGCTGGCCGCGCGCGCCGGTTACGACCCGCGGGCCGCGGTCTCGCTGTGGCAGAAGATGGCCAAGGCTGCGGGCGGCGGCGGCCCGCCCCAGTGGCTGAGCACCCATCCCTCGGCCGGCAGCCGCCAGCAGGACCTCGGCGCCTATGCCGCGCGCGTGATGCCGCTCTACGAGCAGGCGAAGAAGTAGGCAGCCCGGGGTGGCATAATCCTGAGGCTAGACTCCCGGCCAAGCCATGCACGCGCGCACGCTCTACGACAAGCTCTGGGATGCCCATGTCGTCCACCAGGAAGACGATGGCACCTGCCTCATCTACATCGACCGGCATCTGGTGCACGAGGTCACCAGCCCGCAGGCCTTCGAGGGGCTGAAGCTTGCCGGGCGCAAGCCGTGGCGGATCTCCGCGAACCTGGCGGTGGTCGACCACAACGTGCCGACCACCGACCGCAAGGCAGGGATCGCCGACCCGATCGCCCGCCTGCAGGTCGAGACGCTCGACGCCAACGCGCGCGAGCACGGGATCCCGTACTTCGACATCGCCGATCACCGTCAGGGCATCGTCCACGTGATCGGGCCGGAGCAGGGTGCGACGCTGCCCGGCATGACGGTCGTCTGCGGCGACTCCCACACGTCCACCCACGGCGCCTTCGCCTGCCTCGCCTGGGGCATCGGCACCTCCGAGGTCGAGCTCGCGCTCGCCGCGCAGTGCCTGACCGCCAAGAAGGCGAAGAACATGCGGGTGAGCGTCGAGGGCGCGCTGCCGCGCGGCGTCACCGCCAAGGACATCGTGCTGGCGGTGATCGGCCGCATCGGCACCGCCGGCGGCACCGGCCACGCCATCGAATTCGCCGGCAGCACCCTCCGCGCGCTGAGCATGGAAGGCCGGATGACGATCTGCAACATGGCGATCGAGGCCGGCGCCCGCTCGGGCATGGTCGCCGTCGACGAGGTGACGCTGCAGTATCTCAAGGGCCGGCCGATGTCGCCGACCGGCGCCGACTGGGAGCGTGCTGTCGCCTCCTGGAAGCTGCTGCGCACCGACGAGGGCGCGGTCTTCGACAGCGAGATCCGCATCGATGCCTCGAGCCTCACGCCGCATGTCACCTGGGGCACCTCGCCCGAAATGGTCGCCTCGATCGAGGACCGTGTCCCGGACCCGGACAAGGAGAAGGACGCGACTCGCCGCGAGGGCATGGAGCGAGCGCTGGTCTACATGGGCCTCGCGCCCAACACGCCGATCTCCGAGGTGCGCATCGACAAGGTCTTCATCGGCTCGTGCACCAACTCGCGGATCGAGGACCTGCGCCAAGCCGCCGCGGTCGTGCGAGGCCGCCGGCGCGCAGCCAACGTCAAGCTCGCGATGGTCGTGCCGGGCTCGGGGCTGGTGAAGGCCCAGGCCGAGTCCGAGGGGCTCGACAAGATCTTCATCGCCGCCGGCTTCGAATGGCGTGAGCCCGGCTGCTCGATGTGCCTGGCGATGAACGCCGACAAGCTCGAGCCGGGTGAGCGCTGCGCCTCCACCAGCAACCGCAACTTCGAGGGCCGGCAGGGTGCCGGCGGCCGCACGCACCTGGTGAGTCCGGCGATGGCCGCCGCCGCCGGTGTGTTCGGCCATTTCGTCGACGTGCGCCGCCTCTGAGACCGACCCCGAGACCGACATGGAACCCTTCACCCTCCATCGCGGCCTGGTCGCTCCTCTGGACCGAGCCAACGTCGACACCGACGCGATCATTCCGAAGCAGTTCCTGAAGTCGATCAAGCGGACCGGCTTCGGTCCGAACCTGTTCGACGAATGGCGCTACCTCGACCGGGGCGAGCCCGGCATGGACAACACGGGCCGTCCGCTGAACCCGGACTTCGCGCTGAACCAGCCGCGCTACAAGGGTGCCTCGATCCTGATCGCGCGCAAGAACTTCGGCTGCGGCTCGTCGCGCGAGCACGCGCCGTGGGCGCTGCAGGACTACGGCTTTCGCGCGATCCTGGCGCCGAGCTACGCCGACATCTTCTTCAACAACTGCTTCAAGAACGGCGTGTTGCCGGTGCGGTTGTCGGAGTCGGAGATCGACCGGCTGTTCCACGAGGTTGCAGCGTTCCCCGGGTTCGAACTGACCATCGACCTGCCCAACCAGGTGGTGCGCTCGGTCGACGGCTCGCTCGTCTATGCGTTCGAGGTCGAGGCCTTCCGCAAGGACTGCCTGCTCAACGGTTGGGACGACATCGGGCTGGTGCTGCGCCATGCCGACAAAATCCGCAACTACGAGGCGCGCCGCCTCGCCGAGCAGCCCTGGCTGGGTAAGTCGCTCGGCGCCTGAGCGCGGCAGGCACACGAGGCCCGTCGCCCTATTTATCCGCGCCGCCCAGGTCGAGCCCGGCGCGTCGCTACGAGACCAGACAGACGGACAGGTAGGGAACCACACGCTATGGGCAAGAAGATCGCGGTACTGGCAGGCGACGGCATCGGTCCGGAGATTACCGCGCAGGCGGTGCGCGTGATCGAGGCCCTGGGCCTGGACATTTCCATGGCCGAAGGGGCGGTCGGCGGCGCCGGCTACGACACGGCGGGCGACCCGCTGCCGACGGCGACGCTGGCACTGTGCGAGGCCTCGGACGCCATCCTCTTCGGCGCCGTCGGCGGACCGAAGTACGACGCGCTGCCCCGCGCGATGCGCCCCGAGCAGGGACTGCTGCGCCTGCGCAAGCATTTCGACCTGTACGCGAACCTGCGCCCCGCGATCGTCTACCCCGAGCTCGCACACGCCTCCTCGCTCAAGGCCGAGGTGGTCGCGGGCCTGGACCTGCTGATCTTGCGCGAGCTGACCAGCGACATCTACTTCGGCCAGCCGCGCGGCGTGCGCATCAACGAGGCGGGCGAGCGCGAGGGCTTCGACACTATGCGCTACACCGAGTCGGAGATCCGCCGGATCGCCAGGACCGCGTTCGAGGTCGCCCGCAAGCGCTCGCGTCGTGTGTGCTCGGTCGACAAGGCCAACGTGCTGGAAACCACGCAGCTCTGGCGCGACGTCGTGACCGAGGTCCATAAGGACTACGCCGACATCGAGCTCTCGCACATGTACGTCGACAATGCGGCCATGCAGCTCGTGCGCAACCCGAAGCAGTTCGACGTGATCGTCACCGGCAACATGTTCGGCGACATCCTGTCCGACGAGGCCTCGATGCTCACCGGCTCGATCGGCATGCTGCCCTCCGCCTCGCTGAACGCGAAGTCCTTCGGCATGTACGAGCCGATCCACGGCTCGGCGCCCGACATCACCGGACGCGGCATCGCCAATCCGCTCGCGACGATCTTGTCCTCGGCCATGCTGCTCCGCTATTCGCTGGGTGAGGAAGCGGCCGCCGGTCGCATCGAGGCCGCCGTACGGAAGGTGCTTGCGCAGGGATACCGCACGGCTGATATTACAGAGCCGGATTGCAGGCAGGTGGGTACCGTCGCCATGGGCGATGCTGTGCT
>JBIPLJ010000117.1:0-3536 GCA_044368415.1 Burkholderiaceae bacterium | reverse complement strand
TCGTTGCTGCCCCAGCTGTCCGTCGGACAGCAACGGGATTTCTTCGGCGTCGTGCGGCTCGATGGCGTCGACTTCCACGTCGGTGCGTGGCAGCGCGAAGTGAACGGGCGCCCGTATGTCGTTCAGCTCGGCCGCAGCGACCGGTTCGCGGAACTCGCACGCGAAGCGATCGCACCGGCGATCGCCGAGACGGTGGGGCTGCTCGCCGCGCTGTCCGCCATCGTGTTCTCGATCGCGGGCGTGGTCGCGGTGCGAAGCGTGCTGACGCCCATTGCCCGCACGCTCGACGCCGCGTCCAGGGTGGGCCGGGACAACCTCCAGGCACGCCTGCCCGAGGCCGACATGCCCTTAGAGATCCGACCGCTGCTGAGATCGTTCAACGCCGTGCTGGACCGCCTTCAGGTCGCGTTCGACGAGCAGCAGCGCTTCATCGCCAATGCCGCACACGAGCTGAAGACCCCTCTGGCGATGATCCGGGCCGAACTGGAGGCCGGGCCGGTCGCGAACCAGGAGGCGATCCGGACCGAGGTGGATCTGCTGAGCCGACGCGTGCACCAGCTGCTGCAACTGGCCGAGACGGCCGACGCGGCGAATCTCCGGATCCAGAGCATGCCGATGGGCCCTGCCCTGCAGGGCGCCGTGAGCTACCTGACATGGAAGGCCGAGCGCGCCGAGGTCGCGATGCGCTTCGAGCAGCCGTCCGTGGACGTCGTGCGTGATGCCGACGAAGGCGCGGTGTTCGTGCTCGCGAAGAATCTTCTGGAAAACGCGATCGAGTTCTCGCCAGCGGGCGGCGTGGTGTCTCTGACGCTCGACCTCGACGGGTTCACCGTGGACGACGACGGACCGGGCGTGCGCGAGGCGGATCGGGAGCGGGTGTTCGAGCGCTTCTGGCGGGCGGCGGGGCAACACCGTACCGGCGCCGGACTCGGGCTCGCATTGTGCAGCGAGATCGCGAAAGGGCACGGTTGGCTCATCGCATGCGACGCCGCGCCCTCGGGCGGAGCGCGTTTCGTCGTGAGCTGGAGGCACCTCGCCGGCCTGGGCGTTGCGGGTCCGACCGGAGGCCACCCGGCTCGCGTCGTCCGCAGCCCCTCAGGCACGAGTCCGGCCTCGACTGTCTAGGCAGGACCCTGCGCTGTGGGTTCCCGATCGCGGCTCGAGCGCCTCGCTGCCGCAGGAGGTCAGCTCAGCGGGCCACACGCCGATGAACGCCGCGATCGGCCGCGGCCGCCGTTCCACCGCCGGCGTGGCCCCGCCGCCGCCCGCTTGCTATAGTCGACGGATCCCCGCCCGCGCCCGACCCCCTGGAGCCAACATGAACGACATCGCCCGCCCGAAGGACCTCGCCCAGCCCGTCGACATCGATGCCGGCCAGGACATGGAAGCCTTCTGGATGCCGTTCACCTCGAACCGGCACTTCAAGTCGGCGCCGCGCATGCTCGCCCGCGCCGAGGGCATGCACTACTGGACGCCGGACGGCCGGAAGATTCTCGATGCGGTCGCGGGCCTGTGGTGCACCAACGCCGGCCACTGCCGCACCCCGATCGTCGAGGCGATCCAGCGCCAGGCCGCGACGATGGACTTCGCGCCCACCTTCCAGATGGGCCATCCGCTGGCCTTCGAGCTGTCCAACCGGCTGCTCGAGATCCTGCCGCCCGAATTCGGCCAGGTCTTCTACACCAACTCCGGCTCCGAGGCGGTCGACTCGGCGCTCAAGATCGCGCTCGCCTACCACCGGATGCGCGGCGAGGGCCAGCGCACCCGCCTGATCGGGCGCGAGCGCGGCTACCACGGCGTGGGCTTCGGCGGCATCTCGGTCGGTGGCATCGCCGGTAACCGCAAGCACTTCGGCTCGATGCTGGCCGGCGTCGACCACCTGCCGCATACCCACGATCTCGCGCACAACGCGTTCAGCAAGGGCCAGCCCGCCTGGGGCGCGCACCTCGCCGACGAGCTCGAGCGCATCATCGCGCTGCACGATCCGTCGACCATCGCCGCGGTCATCGTCGAGCCGGTCGCCGGCTCCACCGGCGTGCTGATCCCGCCGGTCGGCTACCTGCAGAAGCTGCGCGAGATCACGTCCAAACACGGCATCTTGCTGATCTTCGACGAGGTCATCACCGGCTTCGGGCGGCTCGGCTCGCCGTTCGCGATGCAGCACTTCGGCGTGGTGCCCGACCTGGTCACCGTCGCCAAGGGACTCACCAGCGGGACGGTGCCGATGGGCGCCGTGTTCGCGCGCAAGGGGCTGTACGAGACGTTCATGCAGGGCCCCGAGACGGCGATCGAACTGTTCCACGGCTATACCTACTCGGCGCATCCGCTCGCCTGCGCCGCAGCGATCGCGACGCTCGACGTCTACCGCGACGAGGGCCTGCTCACCCGCGCCGCGCAGCTCGAGTCGCACTGGGAGCAGGCGGTGCATTCGCTGCGCGACTGCTCCAACGTCATCGACGTGCGCAACATCGGTCTGATCGGCGCGATCGAGCTGGCGCCGCGCCGCGGTGCCCCCGGCACGCGTGCCTTCGATGCGTTCACCCGCGCCTTCCACGAACAGGACCTGCTGATCCGCACGACCGGCGACATCATCGCGATGTCGCCGCCGCTGATCGTCCAGCCCTCGCAGATCGACGAGATCGTCGGCAAGCTGCGCCGCGTGCTCACCACGCTGGACTGAGCGGGCCCGACCCTCCGGCCTGAGCAGGCGGCCCCATGGCACGTGTCCACGCCGCCCGCGCGATCGAGCAGTCCCGCCGCTTCGGCGTGCGCGCAGTGGGGCCCGATGCGCCGCTGCGCTGGCTGGCCGCCGGCTGGGTCGACTTCATGCGCTGCCCGGCGCCGGGGCTGGCCCACGGTGCCGCGCTCGCGGCCTTCGGCCTCGTGCTGGTCGCGCTCGGGCGGCGCCAGTTCTGGGGCCTGTCCGGCGCGCTGTCGGGCTTCCTGCTGGTCGCGCCGATCCTCGCCACCGGGCTCTATGCGATCAGCGCCGCGCTCGAGCGTGGCGAGCGCCCGACGCTGGGCACCGCGCTGCGCGCCTGGGTGCCGCGCGACGGCCGGCTGATGCTGTTCGGCGTGCTGCTGGCCGCGGCCGGCACCGGCTGGGTGATGACCTCGGCCGCGCTGGTCACGTCCTTCGCCGCCGGCCCGGTCGCCGAGCCGCTCGACTTCGTGCGTCGTGTGGTGCTGGCCGAGGACTCGCTGCTGTTCGAGGGCTGGCTGGTGCTGGGCGGCGTGCTGGCCGCGCCGGTGTTCGCCTCGACCGTCGTCGCCGTGCCGATGCTGATGGACCGCCCGGTTGGGGTGTTGGCGGCGGTGCTGACCAGCTGGCGGGTGGTGCTCGAGCAGCCGTTCACGATGGCACTCTGGGCCGCGACGCTGGCCGCGCTGACGCTCGCCGGGCTGATGACCGCGATGCTCGGCCTGCTGGTGGTGGTGCCGTGGCTGGGCCATGCGAGCTGGCATGCGTACCGCGACCTGGTGGAGCCGCCCGCGGGCGGCCCGGACGGGGCCTGAGCCGATGCCGTTCGGGCTGA
>JBIPLJ010000091.1:0-11726 GCA_044368415.1 Burkholderiaceae bacterium | reverse complement strand
TTGCCACGTCGGGACGATCGGTACGGACAGCGCGCCGGGCGGGGGTCACGACGTCGGAACGATCGCCGCATCGAGTGGCAAGCGGCTCGACGGTCGGCTCACCGGTCTGGACACGCCGCCGCTCACCGATGCCTGGCAGACCGCCCCCTACTTGCATGACGGCTCCGCGCCGACGATCGAGGCGGCGGTGCAGCGGCACGTGCCGGACCTGTCCTTCGACGACCTGCGAGCGGTTGCGGCCTTCGTGCGCGCCGGGGCGCTGGATCCGGCGCGCACCGCACGCAGGATGGAGGGTGCCGAGGTGACCGTGGCAGGTGGCGCGCGCGTCCTCCCGGATGCTCAGGTGCAGTTGACCGACGGACCCTCACAGCAAGCGGGTCTCTGGTCGGCCCAGCCCTGGCTGACGTCCCGCCCCTTCACCACCTCGTTCGACTTCACGATCGACGGCAATCGGCCCCATGCCGACGGCATCGCCTTCGTGCTCCACGGAGGGCCGACGAACGCGATCGGCCTGGGTGGAGGCTGCTTGGGTGCCTGCGGACTGCCGAGCTGGCTCGCCGCGTCGCTGCATACCTGGAGCAACAACTCCGGGGGATGGGAGGGCGAGGGCCTGGGTCGGACCCAGCGGCCACTGGGCTTCGAGGCGGGCAACGCACAGCGCATCGTCGGACGGATGTCGATCGCCTGGAATCCTCGCCAGAACCGGCTCTCGATGGCGGTGTCGATGCTGGTCGATGGCACGCCGCGCCAGTTCACCGACAGCATGACGCTCGACTTGAGGGCGCGATTCGGCGAGCGGGTCACGGTCGGCATCACCGCCGCGACCGGAGCCGGCCACGCGCTGCAGCGCGTCTCGGGGTGGAGTGCCACGGCCGGCGTGGTGGTCCCGCGGCGCGAAGGACTGCGCGAGGACTTCGGCGGCTGGGCCGCGAGTGCGCCAGAGTGCGTGTCCTGGTCTGAGCAGCGGATCGACTGCATGATCGTTGGGGGAGACGGTGCGCTGTACCAGCGCTGGAGCGACGATGCGGGCCAGCGATGGGATGGATGGTATCGGCTCGGCGGCGCGCTCGCGACCGAACGTCCGTCGTGTGTCTCGGTCGGCGAGAACATGCTCGACTGCTTCGCGGTCGGCGCCGATCGCGCGCTCTGGCAACTGCGTTTCGACGGTGCGAGTTGGTTGCCCTGGCGCTCGCTCGGTGGTTGGTTGAGCGCCGCGCCCTCCTGCGTCGCCGCGGCCGGCGGGCGGATCGACTGCTTCGCGCGTGGCGGGGGAGAGGGCGCGCTCTGGATCAACAGCGCGGCTGGCGCGGGTGTGGTGAACTGGACGGGGTGGCGCTCGCTCGGTGGTGTGCTCGACTCGGCGCCGGTCTGCACGACCGACCTGAGCGGCGCCGCGCAGTGCTTCGCCCGCGGCCCGAACGGTTCGATGCTCCAGAGTTCAGCGAACGGACAGTGGCGCGATCATGGCGGCTGGATCAAGGGCGAGCCCTCCTGTGCGACCCGTGCGGACGGGCTGACCTCGTGCTTCGTGCGCGGTGGCGACGACGGACTGTGGCGGACCGACTTCGACGGCGTGAACTGGCGGGGCTGGCGTGCCGAGCCGGGTACAGCCGGACGGATGGGCGCCCCGCCGCGCTGCGTCGCGAACCGGGGGCGAGATGGCATCGACTGTGCGATCGTCTCGGCCGATGGTGTGCTGAGGCTGTTCAGCCGCGACGAGGGCGGACCGCTCGACGGGAGTTGGCCAATGCGAACGCTCGCCACCGGTCGCTTCGTCGAGGCTCCCGGCTGTGTTGCAAGGCGGGGTGCGGTTGATTGCGCGAGCCGTGAGAGCGCCACCCGGGCGGTGCAGGCGACCGGTGCGACTGTGGAGTGAGCGACTGGCGGGGGCGCGCGGTGGATCGCCGCGCGCCGGGCCGGGCCACTTCAGGCGTCATGCTCCACGCCGGCCATGGCCTGGCGATCCGGGCCGGGTCGCCGCCCTCAGCCCTCGTGATACCGCGTCGCGCGCACCACCTCGTTCTTTGAGCCCAGGAACACCGCCACCCGCTCGTGAAGCGTCGCGGGCTGGATGTCGAGGATGCGCTCGCGGCCGTTGGTGGCGCGCCCGCCGGCCTGCTCGACGATGAAGGCCATCGGGTTGGCTTCGTACATCAGCCGCAGCTTGCCGGGCTTGTCCGGCTCGCGCTGGTCCGCCGGGTACATGAAGATGCCGCCGCGCGTCATGATGCGGTGCACGTCGGCCACCATCGAGGCGACCCAGCGCATGTTGTAGTCCTTGGCGAGCGGCCCGGTCCTGCCCGCGATCAGGTCGGCGACGTAGTGCTGCACCGGCTCGAACCAGTGCCGCGAGTTCGACGCGTTGATCGCGTACTCCTTCGTGTCCTCGGGGACCTTCATGCCGTCGCAGGTCAGCCACCACGAGCCGGTCTCGCGATCGAGCGTGAAGCAGGCCACGCCATCGCCGACGGTCAGCACCAGCAGCGTGGACGGGCCGTAGACCGCGTAGCCGGCGGCGAGCTGCTTGGAGCCCGGCTGCAGGAAGTGGTGCTCCAGCGGCTCCTTGACGCCCTCGGGCAGGCGCAGCACCGAGAAGATCGTGCCGATCGAGACGTTGACGTCGATGTTCGACGAGCCGTCGAGCGGGTCGAACAGCAGCAGGAACTCGCCCTTCGGATAGCGGTTCGGGATCGTATAGGGGTGGTCCATCTCCTCGGACGCCATCGCCGCGAGGTGCCCGCCCCATTCGTTGGCCTCGAGCAGCGTCTCGTTGGCGATCACGTCGAGCTTTTGTTGGGCCTCGCCCTGGACGTTGTCCGAGCCGGCCGCGCCGAGCACGCCGGTGAGCGCACCCTTGCCGACCGCATAGCTGATCCGCTTACAGGCGCGCGCGACCACTTCGAGCAGCAGCCGCAGCTCGGCCGGGATCAGGTTCTTCTCACGCTGTTTCTCGATCAGGTACTGCGACAGGCTGATCTGCTTGGCCATCGGGTGTCTCCGCATGCGGGTCCGCAATTCTACGAGGATCGGCCTGTCCGGTCCGTGGTGCGCGGCCCGGGCCCTGCGGCGGGAACCGACGTTCAGGCGAGCGACTTGCCGACGATCTCCAGGACGTCGGCCGAGCGGGCCTGCGTGGCGACCCGTTCGAGCGCGGCGCGCATCGCGGCCTGGCGGGTCGGATCGAACTTGCGCCAGCGGTCCATCGTGCGCGTCAGGCGCGCTGCCATCTGCGGATTGATCGCATCGAGTGACAGCGCCTGCTCAGCCCAGAACGCGTAGCCCGAGCCGTCCGGGGCGTGGAACTCGGCGAGGTTGCCGCCGCAGAACGAGGTGATCAGCGCCCGCACTTTGTTCGGGTTGCGCATCGAGAACGCCGGATGCGACATCAGCCCGCGTACACGCTCGAGCACCGGCGCGTCGCCCGGCTGCCGGTGCATCGTCGCCTGCAGCATGAACCACTTGTCCATTGCGAGCGGCTCGTCGGCGAACTCCCGCGCGTAGTCGGCGATCGCGGCCTCGCGCAGCGGCGAGGCCGAGTGCGCAAGCGCCGATAGCGCGCCCAGGCGGTCGGTCATGTTGTCGGCCGCGGCGATCTGCGCGGCGGCGAGCGCGTCGGCGCCCGGGACGCCGGCCTCCACCAGCAGCCCGAGCGCGGTGTTGCGCAGGCCCCGCCGGCCGGCCGGTGCCGCATCGGGCGAGTACGGGAAGTCGGGGCGCAGCACCGCGACGCTCGCACGCAGCGCCGTCGCCAGGCCGCGGCCGAGCTCGTCGCGCACCGCGTTGCGCGCCGCGCGCAGCGCACCGGGCTCGACCACCGGCAGTTGCTCGGCGACGAAGCCCTCCGAGGGCAGCGCGAGCAGCCGCTCGCGCAGCGCCGGGTCGAGCCGCACATCGGCGAGCGCGCGGCCCAGCGCGTCGACCAGCGGCGCCGCAGCGCCCGCGGCCGGCTCGCCGCCGATGACCCGCAGGATCGCCGAGACCGCCAGCCGCTGCGAGGCCTCCCAGCGGTTGAACGCATCGGTGTCGTGTGCCAGCAGGAACGCGAAGCCCGCGTCGCCCGGGTCGTGCTCGAGGATCACCGGCGCGGAGAACGCCCGCAGCAGCGAGGGCACGACGAAGCGCCGGCCATCGGAGCCAGACGCGGGCTCGATGCCCTCGAACACGAAGGTCTGGCGCGCCTCGGTCAGCTCGAGCGTGGCCTGGGCGAGCTCGCGCCCGTCCGCCCCGAGCAGGCCGACCGCGACCGGGATGTGGAAGGGCGCCTTCTCGGGCTGCCCGGGCGAGGGCGGGCACCACTGCGACAGCACCAGTTCGTAGCGGCGCGCGGCCTCGTCCCAGCGGCCCTCGGCGCGCACGCGCGGCGTGCCGGCCTGCGCGTACCAGCGGCGGAACTGCGTGAGATCGCGGCCGTTCGCGTCGGCCACCGCCGCGACGAAGTCCTCGCAGGTCACCGCCTGCCCGTCGTGCCGCTCGAAGTAGAGCGCCATGCCGCGGGCGAAGCCCTCGCGCCCGACCAGGGCCTGCAGCATGCGGATGACCTCGGCGCCCTTCTCGTAGACGGTGACGGTGTAGAAGTTGTCGATCGCTTGGTAGGCGTCGGGCCGGATCGGATGGGCCATCGGGCCGGCATCTTCGGCGAACTGCAGGCTGCGCAGCGTGCGAACGTCGTCGATGCGACGGACGGCGCGCGCGCTGTGCGCCGCGGCCTCGTCGGGGCTCGCGCTTGCGAGCACGTCGGCCGAGAACTCCTGGTCGCGGAAGACCGTCAGGCCTTCCTTGAGCGTGAGCTGGAACCAGTCGCGGCAGGTCACGCGGTTGCCGGTCCAGTTGTGGAAGTACTCGTGCGCCACCACCGACTCGACATTGCCGAAGTCGGCGTCGGTGGCGATGCGCGGATGGGCGAACACGTACTTCGTGTTGAAGATGTTCAGGCCCTTGTTCTCCATCGCGCCCATGTTGAAGTCGCCGACGGCGACGATCATGAAGCGATCGAGGTCGAGCTCCAGCCCGTAACGCTGCTCGTCCCAGCGGATCGAGCGGATCAGCGACTGCATCGCATGGTCGGTGCGATCGAGGTTGCCCGGCTCGACCCAGACCTGCAGCAGCGCGTCGCGCCCGGACTTCGTTACCAGGCGTTCCTCCTGTGCGACCAGATCGCCGGCCACCAGCGCGAACAGGTAGCAGGGCTTGGGGAACGGATCGACCCAGAGCGCGCGGTGGCGCCCGCCGGGCAGCGGGCCCTCTTCGACCAGGTTGCCGTTCGACAGCAGCACCGGCCAGCGGGCGGCGTCGGCGATCAGCTCGACGCTGTAGCGCGCCATCACGTCGGGACGGTCGGGGAAGTAGGTGATGCGCCGGAAGCCCTGGGCCTCGCACTGCGTGTAGAAGCTGCCGTTGGAGACGTACAGCCCCATCAGCTCGGTATTCGAGGCCGGCGAGATCGCGACTACCGTGAGCAGCTCGAACGCCGCGGGCGGCGCGTCGATGCGCAGGCCGTCGGCGAGCACGTGCAGCCGCGCGGCCGGCACCGCCACGCCGTCGATCTCGGCCGACAGCAGCTCGAGACCTTCGCCGTCCAGGGCCAGCGGGGCGTCGGCCGGCGCATCGGCACGCCGGCGCACGGTCATCCGGGCGGTGACCCGCGTGTGCTGCGGGTCGAGCTCGAAGCTCAGGTGGATGCGCTCGACCGAGTGGTCCGGCGGGGAATAGTCGAGGCGCTGGACGGTGACCGGCTGATCGGTGCGCATGGAGGTCGGACCCGGATGTGCGGCTGGCCGACGATTGTATGCGGCGCGCTCACTTGAGCGTTCGTTCGATCCACCAGTTGGGCTGGGCGGAGGCGAAGCGCCCCGTGGCCTGGAGCCGATTGGCCAACTCGAGCGAGCCCAGCCCGACCGGTCCCTCGACGATCCACAGCGTGTCGGAGAGCCGGCGCACCGGCGTCGCGCCATTGCCCACGAGGAGGGCGCGGCCGGCGGCTTCGTCGGCGGGCGCCGCCAGCACGACGATCACGCCGCCGGGCAGCGCGCGCGGCTGGCCCGTCTCGTCGCGCAGCACCGGTGAGACCAGCGCGGCGGCCGACTTCGGAGCGGTGCCAGCGCGCCTGAGCACGCGTGCGTAACCCGAGCCCGGGGAGAAGTCGGCCTCGAGCGAGGCGTCGATCGTCAGGCCGCGCTTGGCTTCGCCGTCGTACCAGGCGAGGGGCGGCTGCGCGGCCTTGGCCTTGGCGCGGACGGGCTTGGAGAGGGTCTCGAGCTGCGCCTGCTCGGGCGCGGCCGCGAGGATGCCGCCAGAGGCGGTGGCGTACACAGCGGCCGCGACGAGGGCCGCTGTTGTCCGAGGGGCGCGGCGGGCGGTGCTTTCAGCGGCCATAGAGCGTCAGGCTCCATTTTTCGAGGCGTCCCTCGTCGAATTCGACCATATCTGCCAGTTCCAACGTCCAGGTACCGGCGGCGGCCTCATCGAGGTGGCGCATCGATCCGAAGGTCCAGTCCTTGTACGCGCCGCACGGGTCGCTGCCGTCGCCGCGGCAGATTCGCGATTCGGCGAGGCGGCTGACCGACCCCTGGGGGCCGGTCAGCCGGATCCGAAGGTCGCCCGAGTAGGTGTGGGTCGTGGTCACGCGGACCTCGACAAATTCGATCTGCGTGATGCCGCAGTCCGCCGGCACGACCACGCTGTCGGTCACTGGGACAACCGGGGCGGAAGGGTCGCGCGGCGCGTCGGGGATGGGCAACACCTGACTGCGCTCCGGGAGCGTGCAGGTCTTCATCTGCGCGCTGCCGCCGACCGAGCGCCAGCCCGCTGCCCGATCGACCGCGGCCCGGGCGTCGGCGACGCCGAACCCGTACTGGTGGCTGAAATAGGGGCCCGTGCCGGTCCGCTCCCAGCTGCCGCTTGCCGGGTCGTTGCGGCGGGCGGACTTCGCCAGGATCAGCCGGACGTCGCGCCAGCTGAGCGCGGGGTTGGCCGCCAGCATCAGCGCGACCACGCCGGAGACCTGCGGCGTGCTTGCCGAGGTACCGCTGAAGTCCTCCCGCCAGGCGCCGCGGATCGTGGTGGTGAGGATATTCTGGCTGTCGCCCGACGACGGCGCGCAGACCAGCAGGTTCGCGCCCGGCTCGCCGTACCAAGGCTTGCGCCCGGCATGGTCGACCGCGCAGACGGCGATCGGACCGAGGCGGTTCACGAAGCCGTCGAAATTCGCGTTATCGCTGATGCAGTTGCCCGAGCCGTCGAGCGCGAAGCAGCCGCCGTTGCCGCCCGGGAAGACATAGACGGCACCGAGCCCGCCGCGTCCGGTGTCGATGCCGCTGCGGATCGCGGCGGCGAAGGCGGGCGGCGCGGTGTGCAGCGCGCCGTCGGTGTCGGGCGCGCCCCAGCTATTCTGGTAAATCGCATTGACGGCCGAGTCGCGCAGCAGCGCGTCGGCGATGTCCGCGTCCTGCTTGGTGACCAGCGCGTCGAAGGCCACCAGCGAGGCGCGCGGCGCGACACCTGCGCCGCCGATCGCGTTGCCGTCGCGGCCGAGCACCAGGCCCGCGACCGCGGTGCCGTGGACTTCCGTCACCGGGTCGGTGCCATAGCAGGGCAGGGGCCAGAGGTTGCCGCGATTGCCCGCCCGGTAGCTGCGGCTCGCGCCTTCGACGAGGTTCGGCAGCAGGTCCGCATGCACCACCTCGATCGCATCGTCGATGACGGCCACGCGCACGCCGGCGCCCCGGGTCACGCCCCATGCGTCGATCGCACGCAGGTCCTCGCCGGCGTCGCCGCCGCCCTGCCCGGTGTTCCGAAGGTGCCACTGGCGCGCGAGCAGCGGGTCCTCGCCGGTCAGCACCGCCGACTGAGTGATCGTGTAGACGAGGTCGCAGCCCGGTCCTGCCGACACGGTTTTCGGCTCGATCGTCCCGGTGGTGTCACCACCCCCGCCGCCGCCGCCGCCGCTCGCCGGGGACGTGCCGCCGCCGCCGCCGCAGCCGGTCATTGTCAGCACGCCGAGCAGCATCGCGGTGCGCAGGAACGGGAACAGGCTCGGCGGGCGGGCGACGAGCGGAATCGCGGCGTGCGAACGAGGCAAGTGGGGCTCCAGGGCCGGAATGCGTCGGAGTCTAACCCTAAAGGGGTCTGGCTCCGCCGGGCTCGCGCACCGAACTGGGTCACGGTGGGCGGGCCTGCAACACGGTCGACCGCACGTCCGGCGCGTCGGGCGCCCTGTGCGACCCTTTTTACATCAGAGTCCGAGGCTTCGGACGCCCCTCGCGGGCGTTGTCGGCCGCGCGGAGCCCGGCGGTCACCCGCTGGCGGCCGGCGATCGGTGACGGATGTCCGGCAGCCATCGCGGGTCGGTCGCGGGCCGGTTTCGGCACCGACCGTCGCGCCCCGGGCTAGGCCGGACGCAGCGCGTCGAGGCCTCGGGTCAGGTCGGCGACCAGATCGTCAGGGTGCTCGAGCCCAACCGAGAGCCGAACGAGTTCGGGCTCGATGCCCGCGAGCCGCATCCCGGTGTCGTCGAGCGTGCCGGCCCACATCGCCGCCGCATGGACGATCAGCGACTCGACCCCGCCCAGGCTCACCGCGTGCTGCGGCAGGCGCAGGCCCGCCACGAAGCGGGAGGTGTCGTCGTAGCCGGCGCGAAGGCGCAGGCCCATGACGCCGCCGAAGCCGCTCATCTGGCGCTTGGCGAGCGCATGCTGGGGATGGGCAGGGAGCCCGGGGTACGACACCGACGCGACCGCGGGGTGCGCGGCGAGCGCCTGCGCGACCGCGAGCGCGCTCTCGTTGATGCGGCGCACGCGGACCGACAGGGTGCGCAAGCCGCGCAGCAGCAGCCAAGCGTCCATCGGCGAGAGCGTTGCCCCGAGCACGATCTGGGTCGACCACAGCCGCTCGATCATCGCCGCGTCGCCGACGACGACGCCCGCGGTGAGGTCGTGGTGGCCGCCGAGATACTTGGTGGCGCTGTGCACCACAAGGTCGGCGCCGAGCGCGAGCGGGCGCTGGTTCAGCGGTGTGGCAAACGTGTTGTCGACAACCACCGTCGCGCCCGCCGCATGCGCGAGCGCCGCGACCGCGGCGAGGTCGGTCAGGCTGCAGTCTGGATTCGTCGGCGACTCGAGCATGACCATCGCGGCCGGCCGGGCGAGTGCGCGGGCGAAGGCATCGGTGTCGGTCTGGTCGACGAATTCGGCCGACACACCGAAGCGCGCGAGCAACTCGGAGAGCAGCTTCGTCGTGCCCATGTAGTGGTTTCGCTGTGCGACGACGCGGTCGCCTTGCTTCAGCAGCCCGAGCGCCACCGTCGCGATAGCGCCCATGCCGCTCGCGGCGACGAGACCGGTCTCGGCCCCTTCGAGGTCTGCGACGATGCGCGCAACACGGCGGTGCAGCGGGTTGCCGTAGCGCGTGTAGTAGCGCTCGTGCATCGGCTCCGATGCCATCCGCGCGAAGGCTTGCGCGTCCTCGGCGCTGAACGTGGCGGTCCACGGGATCATCGGCGTGACCGAGCAGCCCTCGTGCAACGCATCGTCGGCATGGAGCAGCAGCGAGTCGGGATGCAGGGGCGGGATGACGGTCATCGCGGGGCGGTGGTACACGGTGGGCCATCATTGTGCCCTTCGGGGCAGACTCCCCGGAAACCCGCATGTCAAGGGCGTCGCTGTGGGAAATTTCTCGCGCCGATAGGCTCTGCAGCGCCCTTGTCTGTAGAATCGCGCCCTTGATCGGGCTGGCAGGGAGAGGCCTCGGCCTTCGTCACGGCCCGACCTACCGACACCAGCACGAGACACCCATTTCCGAGAGATCGACGGAGGTCGCCAATGAACAAGAGTGAACTGATCGAGACCGTGTCCGCGGAGGCCGACATCAGCAAGGCCGCGGCCGAGCGTGCGTTGAACGCCATCGTCGCCGCCGTCGAGAAGGCCGTGACCAAGGGCGAGCGCGTGACCCTCGTCGGCTTCGGCACCTTCTTCTCCAGCAAACGTGCCGCGCGCATTGGCAAGAACCCGCGTACCGGCGAGAAGATCAAGATCGCTGCCGCGACCGTTCCCAAGTTCTCCGCCGGTGCCGCCTTCAAGGCCGCCGTGAACAAGAAGAAGGCCAAGTAAGGCCGAACCGCCGGCCGCCGGGTGCGCGCCGTGCGAGTGCAGCAGACGCCCCGACGGGGGCGTTTTCATTTGTGCGCCCGGTACTGTGGACGCGCGGCGCGGCGCCGCGCCTCGTGCTCGCGGCTGTCCGGATGGCTGCTCGGCACCGAGCTCCGGCAGGCGCTTGCCGGTCCGAACGGCGCGCCCGACGCCGATCGCATGTTGCCGTTGGTACTGGTGGCTGATGCGCGCCTCGCCGGTCTCTACGAGTGGGCGCTGCCCGAGGTGCTCGCGGTGCTGCCCGTCGAGTGACGCGACCGGCTCCCGAAGGCGTTTGTGCGTGCCGACGCTGACTGTGCGGCACGCGGGCTGCACCGGATCGCCACGGGCATCTGATCAGCGCGGTGCGGGGTCGTCCGAGTCCAGCAGGCGCTCGACGCGGGCCAGCCGTGCGTCGACATCCGCGGCGGGCGGCGTGGCCACCGCCGCACGCGGGCGCCGGCTGACGCGGAAGATCACCAGCGCACCGATCGCCAGCAGCACCGCCGGCCCGGCCCAGAGCGCGAGGTTGCGCGCCGACAGCACTGGCCGGTAGAGCACGAACTCGCCGTAGCGATCGACCAGGTGCGACTTGATCTGCACGTCGTCTTTGCCCGAGGCCATCTGGCGCAGCACCTCGTTGCGCAGGTCGATCGCCAGGTCCGCATTGGAGTCGGCGAGCGTCTGGTTCTGGCAGACGAGGCAGCGCAGCTCGCTCGCGAGATGGCGGAAGCGCTCGCTCTGCAGAAGCTCGCGCTCCTGCTCGGGCGGCACGCCCGAGGGTGCGGCGCGCGCCTGTGCGTTCGCGCCGAGCGCCACCGCGAAGAGCAACGTGCCGAGCGTCGTGCGCGTGGCCACGCCGGCGCGTGTCATCACCCTCGCCGTGAGCATTACCCTCGCGCTCACTTCGAGAGCTCCCGCACCAGTGGCAGCAGCTTGCCGCTCACCACCTCGGGCGTCAGCGGGCCGACGTGCTTGAAGCGGATGGTGCCGGTCCGGTCGACGAGGAAGGTTTCGGGCACGCCGTAGACGCCGTAGTCGAAGGCGACGCTGCCACTGCGGTCGGCCACGACGACGGTGTACGGATCGCCGTGCTTGGCCAGCCAGCCGCCGGCGGCGCGCGGCTCGTCCTTGTAGTTGAAGCCGACGATCGGCAGCGTGCCCTGCTTCGACATCTGCAGCAGCACCGGATGCTCGACCAGGCAGGGCACACACCAGGATGCGAACACGTTGAGCAGCCAGACCTTGCCGGCCATCGCCTGCGGCGTCCAGGCCTGCTCGGGCTGCGCGAGCAGCGGCAGCGTGAAGGCCGGCGCCGCACGCCCGATCAGCGGCGAGGGGATCTCGCGCGGATCCTTGGAGAGCCCGCGCATCAGGAACGCCGCGAGGATGGCGAACAAGATCGCCGGCACCACGAACTTGAGCGAGCGCATCGTCCCGGCGGTCCGGTCAGGCCGCGGCGCCGACGCGGCGCGAGGCGGCCTCGGTCGCGCGGCTGGTACGGTAGCGGCGGTCCGAGATCGCGATGAAGCCGCCGATGGCCATCATGAAGCAGCCGGCCCAGATCCAGTCGATGAAGGGCTTGACCCAGGTCTTGATCGTCCA
>JBIPLJ010000041.1:0-38368 GCA_044368415.1 Burkholderiaceae bacterium | reverse complement strand
ATCTGGTAGTCCAGTCGCCAGCCCACGTTTTTCGCCCAGGCCTGGCCGCGATTGCTCCACCAGGTGTAGCGCTCGGGCGCCGGGTCGATGCGGCGGAACACGTCGACGTAGCCCTGGTCGTCGAACAGGCGCGTGAGCCAGGCCCGCTCTTCGGGCAGGAAGCCGGAGTTCTTCCGGTTGCTCTTCCAGTTGCGCAGGTCGATCTCCTGGTGGGCGACGTTCCAGTCGCCGCACAGCACGAGCTCGCGGCCGCTCTCCCTGAGCTCGAGCAGGTGACGCTCGAAGCGCTCCATGAAGCGGAACTTCGCCGCGAGCCGCTCCGGCGACGACGCCCCGGAAGGCACGTAGACGGAGATCACTGTGTAGTGGCCGAAGTCGGCCTCGACGTAGCGTCCCTCGGCATCGAACTCCTCGCAGCCAAAGCCTGCCGTCAGGACACGCGGTGCGCGCCTCGCATACAGGCCGACCCCGCTGTAGCCCTTCTGCTGCGCGAAGTGGAAGTGGCCCGTGCCCGGACCGAGCGCGCGCATCGTCGCATCGAGATCGGCATCGTGCGCCTTGACCTCCTGCACGCAGACGACGTCGGCATCTTGCGTCGCGATCCAGTCGATGAAGCCCTTGCGACAGGCAGATCGGATGCCGTTGAGGTTCAGGGAGACGATGCGGAGCATGGTGGTAGAGTCGCGGCCCATGGACGAGCGTCAGCAGTTTATCCGCTTCGCGCTGGGCGCCGGCGTGTTGCGATTCGGCAGCTTCCGCACGAAGGCGGGCCGAGATTCGCCGTACTTCTTCAACGCCGGACTCTTCGACGACGGCGAGCGCCTCGGCGCCCTCGCGGGTTTCTATGCGCAGCGACTGCTGCGCGCCGAACGCGACAGGGAGTGCGGCTTCGATATGCTCTTCGGGCCCGCGTACAAGGGCATCACGCTCGCCTCGAGCACGGCGGTGGCGCTCGCGGCCGCAGGCCGCAACGTGTCCTTCGCGTTCAACCGCAAGGAGGCGAAGGACCACGGCGAGGGCGGCACACTCGTGGGCGCGCCGCTCAGGGGCCGGGTCGTCATTGTCGATGACGTGATTTCCGCGGGCACCTCGGTGCGCGAGTCGGTCGACCTGATCCGCGCGCAGGGCGCGACGCCGGCCGCGGTGCTGATCGCGCTCGACCGCCAGGAGCGCGGCGGCACGGCCGAAGCGCCCACCGCAACCTCGGCCACCCAGGAGGCCGCGCAGCGCTACGGCATCCCGGTGCTGTCGATCGCCTCGCTCGAGGACCTGCTCGGCTTCCTCGATGCGGCCGACGCACATGCGGCGCCGCACCGTGCGCACCGCGACGCGATCGCGGCCTACCGCGCGCGCTACGGCGTCGCCAGCCGGACCTGAACCGGGCGGCCTGCTGGATCGGGCGCCGCAACAGGTCTATTCACGGCGTCTCAGCCCAAGCCGGGCGCACCGCTCCACCACCAGCCGCCGACCGCCGCGGCCACGGCCACCGCCCAGATCGCCAGCTTGACCCGGCGCGCGCGCCGGTCCGCCGACGCAGGCCGGTCGTAGATGCCGACCGTGGAGACGCCGACCTTGGCGCGCGGCGGCCGGTCCTCGCCGGGGGGAGGGGTGGCCACGGCCCGCGGCGCCGGTCAGCGGGCGTCGCCGTCGGCGTCGCCGGGCAGGCCGCGCTCGATCGCATCGCCCGCCCGCCTCGCCGCATCCCGTACCGACGGCCCGGTGGAACCGGTCTCGCCGCCAGACATGCCAGCGCGGTCGTTGCGCGCAGGCTCGCGCGCGCGAGTGTCGACCCCGGGCCGGTCGCTGCGAACGCCCAAGTTCGGATGCTCGGTGCTGCGGACAGCACCGCCGACAGTGCTGCCCGCGACCGTGCCATCCGTCCCCGGGCCGGTGGCCACCGTGCCGCCCCCTACGGTTGCCGCGCCGTATCGCGGGCGCAGGTCCGAGCCGATCGTCGTCCCCGGGGCGACGGGTGCGCCGTCCATCGAGCCGCCGCGCAGGTCGACGTCGTCGCTGCGGATGACCGCCTCGTCAGTGCGCAGCACCGCTGCGGGCACCCCGCCGCCGGTGCGGTGGGCGAGACGCTCGCGCTCGATCTCTTCGTGAGAGAAGGGCTGCGCGTTTGCATCGAAGCCGCTCCAGCCGGACTCGCGCCAAGCCGCCACCCGCGACTCGATGTCGATCGCGCCGTGCCGGCGCATGGCATCGGCGATGTCCTCGGCACGCGCATCGTCGGCGCGGACGATCACCAGCGCGCCGCCGCGGCGCACCGCCTCGGCGTAGGACTCGGCGTCGGCATCCGAGACGCCGACCTGCCGCAGGCCGCCGATCAGGCCGCCGGCGACCGCGCCGATGCCCGCGCCAGCCAGCACCGCGGCGATCGGCCCCGCCACCACGAGCGGACCGATGCCGGGCACTGCGAGTCCGGCGAGGCCGGCGATCAGGCCGGCCGCGCCGCCGATCACACCGCCGGCGACCGCGCCGCGCCCGGCCGACGCCGCCGCGCTGTCCGCCATGCCGCCGCCCTCGGACGAGTCGGTGTCACGCGCCGTGCCACCGCCTGACATCGCGGCGTCGGCCGCGGTCGAGGTGCCGCCCGCGGCGGCACGCCCCGCGGCCAGCCGCCCCGCCGCATCGTTGGCAACGAGGTTCACGTCCTCGTGCCGCACTCCGATGCCGCCGAGCGCGGTGATCACGTCGCGTGCGTGCTCGAAGGTGTCGAACGATCCCACTACGGTCTTGGTCATGACGATGCTCCCGGGTTCGAGGTTGTCGAACTTGACTCCCAGCAATCGTCGTGCCCAACCGCCCCGTGTTGTCACGGGCCGGTGAGCGTGGCCGCTCAGCGCGCCGGCACCACCGCCACCCGGATGGCGAGGCGGCGCGCCCGGGAGGCGCCCACAGCGCCGTCGAGCTCGAACGCGAGCTCGCCCTCACCGATGCGGCGCGCCTCGAAGACGAACACCTGCCACAGCGGTGTGGGCAGCGCGGCGCTGCCCGGTGCGCCCGGCGGCCAGACCGGGCCGCTGTAGCGGCCGGTCTGTGCCAGCACCGGCGGCTGCCCGACCAGGATCCAGCCCAGGCCCGCAGCCGAAGGCACGCGCACGGCCACCGCGATCGCGTCGCCGACCGGCAGCTCGACACGGCGCCCATCGTCGGCCTCGCCGACCCGCAGCGCGATCCAGTCGGGCACCGGCGCGGGCAGCTCCGCGACCGGCGGGGCATCGAGCGGGAGCGGCGCGCTGCAGGCCGCCAGCGTCGCGCCGGCTCCCGCTGCGAGCATCAGCACACGGCGGTGAACGCGCATCGCCAGCACCTCAGCCGAGCTTTCTGCGCAGCAGGTCGTTCACCTGCTGCGGGTTGGCCTTGCCGCGGGTCGCCTTCATCGCCTGCCCGACCAGCGCATTGAAGGCCTTCTCTTTGCCGGCGCGGAACTCCTCAACCGACTTCGGATTTGCGGCGAGCACCTCGTCGACGATCTTCTCGAGCGCGCCGGTGTCGCTGATCTGCTTCAAGCCCTTCGCCTCGATCACGCGGTCGGCGGCATCCGGCTCCGGGCGCCGCTCGTCCCAGATCGCCGCGAACACCTCGCGGGCGATCTTGCCGGAGACCGTGCCATCGGCGATGCGCCCGAGCAGCACGGCGAGCTGCACCGGTGAGACCGGGCAGGCGCCGATCTCCAGGCCCTCGCGGTTCAGGCGCGCAGCGACCTCGCCCATCGTCCAGTTTGCGGCGAGCTTGGCCTGCGCGGCCGCGTCAGGCAGCGCCGCGACCGTGTCCTCGAAATAGCCGGCCACCGCACGGCTCGAGGTCAGCGTCACCGTGTCGTAGGCCGACAGCCCGAGGTCGCGCTGCAGCCGCTCGCGCATCGCACCGGGCAGCTCGGGCAGCGAGGCGCGCACGCGCTCGAGCAACGCCGGCTCGACCACCAGCGGCGGCAAGTCCGGATCGGGGAAGTAGCGATAGTCGTGCGCATCCTCCTTGGAGCGCATCGAGCGGGTCTCGTCGCGGTCGGGATCGTAGAGCCGCGTCTCCTGAACGACGCGCCCGCCCTCCTCGATCAGCTCGACCTGGCGGCGCACCTCGTACTCGATCGCCTGCTGCATGAAGCGGAACGAGTTGAGGTTCTTGATCTCGCAGCGGGTGCCGAACTCGGCCTGTCCGACGGGTCGCACCGAGACATTCGCGTCACAGCGGAACGAGCCCTCCTGCATGTTGCCGTCGCAGATGCCGAGCCAGGTCACCAAGCCGTGCAGCGCGCGGGCGTAGGCCACCGCCTCGGCCGATGAGCGCATGTCGGGCTCGGTGACGATCTCGAGCAGCGGCGTGCCCGCGCGGTTCAGGTCGATGCCCGACATGCCGGCGAGCGCGGCGCCGCCGAGGGCGCGCATCGCCTCCTCGTGCAGCGACTTGCCGGCGTCCTCTTCGAGGTGCGCGCGGGTCAGCCGCACGACGCGTTCGCGCGGCTCGCCGCCCTGCTCCCAGACGATCGGCAGCGAGCCGCCCTGCACCACCGGGATCTCGTACTGGCTGATCTGGTAGCCCTTGGGCAGGTCCGGATAGAAGTAGTTCTTGCGCGCGAACACCGAGCGCGGTGCGATCTGCGCACCGACCGCCAGGCCGAACTTCACCGCACAATCGAGCGCGGCGGCGTTGAACACCGGCAGCACGCCCGGCAGCGCCAGGTCGACCGGGCCGGCCTGCGTATTCGGCGGCGCGCCGAACGCAGTCGACGCCCCCGAGAAGATCTTCGAGCGGGTGGCGAGCTGGACGTGTGTCTCCAGCCCGATCACAACTTCCCAAGCTGTCATCACATCCTCTTCATCTCGTGGCGCAGCCACCGTCGCGCGGCTCGAACATCACCGGCCACGCCTCCTCGTAGACCCCCGCGGTGCAGCGGGCCTCGCAGCCGGCGTGGGCGAGCGTCACGCGCCTCGGCGCCTGCCAGACCATCAGCTTGCAGGCGCTGCCGTCGCGCGCGGCCAGCTCGATCGATGGGCGGCTGCGCACCTGGGTGAACTCGGCGAGCTCGAAGCGGCAACTTCCGCGCCTGCCGACCCACAGCTCCCAACGCAGCGCCTCGACCCGGTTGGCGCGCACCACCAAACTCGCATCCTCCCGGAAGCCGTCCTCCTCGGTCTGGGCGCACCGGCCCGCGAGGTCGATCGCACGGTCCGCGATCGGTTCGGGCCTCGGGCCGCCGCCGCTCGCGCAGCCTGCCAGCGCCAGCACGGCAGCGATCACGGCGGGCGCGGCGACGGACGGACGTCGCCTGCGGTCCGCCCCCGGGCGCCGCGCGGCCGGTGTCATTCGGGCGGGCGCCGCCGGTGCCAGTCCGTCGCCTGCTGGAAGCGGTTCGCGACCGCAAGCAGGCGCGTCTCGTGGAACCGGTCGCCGATCAGCTGCAGGCCGACCGGCCGGCCACGATCGCCGAACCCGGCAGGCATCGACAGGCCGGGCAGGCCGGCGAGCGAGGTGCCCAGCGTGTAGACGTCGGCCAGGTAGTCGCGCACGGGATCGTCGGCCCGCGCGCCCAGGTCCCAGGCCACCGTCGGGGACACGGGGCCCGCGATCACGTCGACCTGCCCGAAAACCGCGGCGAAGTCCTCGGCGATCAGGCGCCTGAGCTTCTGCGCCTGCAGGTAGTAGGCGTCGTAGTAGCCGTGCGACAGCACGTAGGTGCCCACCAGGATCCGCCGCCGGACCTCCTCGCCGAAGCCCTCGGCGCGGCTGCGACGGTACAGATCGCGCAGGTCGGCGGGGTTCGCGGCACGGTGGCCGTAGCGCACGCCGTCGAACCGCGACAGGTTGCTCGACGCCTCGGCCGGGGCGATCACGTAGTACGCCGGAATGGCCAGGCGCGTGCGCGGCAGCGAGACCTCGCACAACACCGCGCCGAGCGACTCGAGCATGGCGAGCGCGGTGCGCACCGCAGCTTCGACGTCGGGCGCCAGGCCCTCGCCGAAGAACTCGCTGGGCACCCCCACGCGCAAGCCGGCCAGCGGTGTAGACGGTCCGGGCGTGACGCCCCGACCAGCGGGCACCGGCGAATCGGCGAGCCCGGCGGCGTGGTCGTCGGCGGGCCGCTCGACACTGGTCGAGTCCTTCGGGTCGAAACCCGACATCGCGCCGAGCAGCGCCGCGCAGTCGGCCGCCGAGGCACCGAACGCGCCGCCCTGATCGAGGCTGGAGGCGTACGCGATCATCCCGAAGCGCGACACCCGCCCGTAGGTGGGCTTGATGCCGGTGATGCCGCACATCGCCGCCGGCTGGCGCACCGAGCCGCCGGTGTCGGTGCCGGTGGCCAGCGGCACGAGACCCGCGGCCACCGCCGCCGCGGAGCCGCCCGAGGACCCGCCCGGGATGGCCGCGCGGTCCCAGGGGTTACGAACCGGGCCGAAGTGCGAGTGCTCGTTGGACGAGCCCATCGCGAACTCGTCGCAGTTGGTCTTTCCGAGACAGACCGCGCCGGCGTCCGCGAGCTTCTCGACGACCGTCGCATCGAAGGGGCTGACGTAGTCCTCCAGCATCCGCGAGCCGGCGGTGGCGCGCCAGCCGCGGGTCGCGAAGACGTCCTTGTGGGCAATCGGCACGCCGAGCAGCGGCGCGCGCTCGCCGCGGGCGAGCCGCTCGTCAGCCGAACGGGCCGCTTCGAGCGTCGCATCGGGACGCACGTCAATGAACGCGTTCAGGGGAGAGGTCGCGATGCGGCCGAGGAAGTGGTCGGCGAGCGCGACAGCGGTGGTCTCTCCGGTGTCGAGGGCGCGACGCAGGTCCGCCAGGGGCCGCTCGTGCCAGGCGCTCATTCGATCACCCGCGGCACGAGGTACAAGCCGTGCTCGACCGCCGGCGCGACCCGCTGGTAATCGTCGCGGCGATCGGGTTCGGTCACGGCGTCGGGGCGCAGGCGCAACACCATGTCGCCGGCGTGCGTCATCGGCGCCACACCGGTGGTGTCGACGGCTTGGAGTGCCTCGATCAGCTCGAGGACCCGGTTCAGTTGCACGAGGCTGCGGTCGGCCTCGGCAGGGGTGAGTTCGAGACGGGCGAGCTCTGCGATCCGCGCCACGTCGGCAGCTTTGAGGGACAGAGGAGAACCCCGATTTTCGTAGTGAACTGAAGGAATTATAAGGTATGATTCGCGTCGTTTCTGAGGAGATTCTGGCTCCTTCCAGCGGCGAATCGCACCCGATTCGATCGCTCCGAATCCCGACCCTAGAGTCCCATCCACTCAAATAAAGTGCGAAACCGACGATGTTCGGATTCTTTCGAAAGTATTTCTCCAACGACCTCGCAATCGACCTCGGCACGGCTAATACCCTGATCTACGTTCGGGGCAAGGGCATCGTCCTGAACGAGCCGTCGGTCGTCGCCATCCGCCAGGAAGGCGGGCCCAACGGCAAAAAGACCATCGCCGCGGTCGGTAAAGAAGCCAAGCAGATGCTCGGCAAGGTCCCGGGCAACATCGAGGCGATCCGCCCGATGAAAGACGGCGTCATCGCCGACTTCACCGTGACCGAGCAGATGCTCAAGCAGTTCATCCGCATGGTCCATCCGGGCTCGCTGTTCGCCCCGAACCCGCGGATCATCATCTGCGTGCCCTGCGGCTCCACCCAGGTCGAGCGCCGTGCCATCCGTGAATCCGCGCTCGGCGCGGGCGCCTCCCAGGTCTTCCTGATCGAGGAGCCGATGGCGGCAGCGATCGGCGCAGGCCTGCCGGTATCGGAAGCCACCGGCTCGATGGTGGTCGACATCGGCGGCGGCACCACCGAGGTCGGCGTGATCTCGCTTGGCGGCATGGTCTATTCCGGCTCGGTGCGGGTCGGCGGCGACAAATTCGACGAAGCGATCATCAACTACATCCGCCGCAACTACGGGATGCTGATCGGCGAGACGACCGCCGAGGCGATCAAGAAAGAGATTGGCTCCGCCTTCCCCGGCTCCGAAGTCAAGGAGATGGAGGTCAAGGGCCGCAACCTCTCGGAGGGCATCCCGCGCGCCTTCACCGTCTCCTCCAACGAGATCCTCGAGGCGCTGACCGACCCGCTCAACAACATCGTGTCCGCGGTCAAGATCGCGCTCGAGCAGACGCCCCCCGAGCTGGGCGCAGACATCGCCGAGCGCGGGATGATGCTGACCGGGGGCGGCGCGCTGCTGCGCGACCTCGACCGGCTGCTCATGGAAGAGACCGGGCTGCCGGTGCTGGTCGCCGACGATCCGCTTACCTGCGTCGTGCGCGGCTGCGGGATGGCGCTGGAGCGGATGGACAAGCTCGGAACGATCTTCACGAGCGAATGACCGTCTGAGAGCGGGGTCATGGACCGCAGCCCGCCGCCGTTCTTCAAGCAGGGCCCATCCGCCAACGCCCGCCTCGCCTTCTTTGCGCTGCTCGGCATCGCGTTGCTGGTGATCGACTCGCGGACCGGCATGCTCAACGCGATGCGCCAGGGCATCGGCACGGTGTTGTATCCGTTGCAGCGCACGTTGCTCGTGCCCCGCGACGCGCTCTCGATGTCGTCTGACTACTTCGGCGAGATTCATCGGCTGCGCGCCGAGAATGCCGAGCTGCGGCGCATCGAGACCACCAACGCCCGGATGCTGCTGCAGGTCGAGCAGCTCGCCCAAGAGAACCGCCAGTTGCGCGACCTGACCGGCGCGCGCGACCGCAGCGCGGTCAGGAGCGTGGTGGCCGAGGTGCTCTACGACACCCGCGATCCGTTCACCCGCAAACTGGTGCTCGACAAGGGCCTGCAGCAGGGCGTGGCGAGCGGACAGCCGGTGGTCGACGCCAACGGCGTCGTGGGACAGATCACGCGTGTCTTCCCGTTGTCGGCCGAGCTCACGCTGATCACCGACCGCAACATGACGATCCCGGTGCAGGTGCAGCGCAGCGGCATGCGCGCCATCGCCTTCGGCGGCGCCGAGCCCGGCCGAATGGAGCTGCGATTCATGTCGGTCAACGCCGACCTGAAGGAAGGCGACGTGGTCGTCACCTCCGGACTCGACAGCCTGTATCCGGCGGGTCTGCCGGTCGGGCGCGTCGTCTCGGTGGATCGCGGCCGCACCGGCAACTTCGCCCGCGTGCTCGTCGACCCGATTGCCGGCGTCGACCAGAGCCGGATGCTGCTGGTGCTGTTGGTCGACCGGAGCGGCCTGCCACCGCTGCCCGCCGCCCCCGAGGCGAGCGTCGACGCGCGCGGCAAGCGCATCGTCAAGCGCGACTGAGCCGAGGAGCCACCCCATGCAGATGCGCCCCGAGTACCTGCTGCTGCCTGCCAGCCGGGCCTTCATCGCGTTCACGATCCTGGTCGCGTTCGTCCTCAACATCCTGCCGTGGGGCCGCACTTACGGCGTGCCCGACTTCCTTGCGATCGTGCTGGTGTTCTGGAACATCCATCAGCCGCGCAAGGTCGGCATCGGCATTGCCTTCCTGGTCGGCCTGCTGATGGACGTGCACGCCTCGGCGCTGTTCGGCGAGCGCGCGCTGGCCTACAGCCTGCTGTCGTACGGCGCGATGTCGATGCACCGGCGCGTGCCGTGGTTCCGCCTCGGCGGCCAGATGCTGCACGTGCTGCCGCTGTTCTTGCTGGCGCAGCTGGTGGTGATCGCCGTGCGCATGGCAGTGGGCGGCCCGTTCCCCGGCATTGGGTACTTCCTGCAGAGCCTGTCGTCGACGCTGCTGTGGCCGCTCGCCGAGGTGCTGCTGTTCGCCCCGCAGCGCAGCGCCGTCGATCGCGACGACAACCGGCCGATCTGATGGTCGAGGTCCGCAACGCCGAGATCGAGATCGCACGCCTGCGATGGCGGCTGGTGTTCGCGATCATGTTCGTGCTGGTGCTGTTCGGCGCACTGATCGGGCGCTTCGTCTGGCTGCAGGTCTACCGCCACGCCGAGTTCCACGCGCAGGCCGAGGACAACCGGATCGCGGTGGTGCCGGTACCGCCGGCGCGCGGGCTGATCTACGACCGCAACGGCGTGCTGCTCGCCGAGAACGTCTCGGCCTACACGCTCGAGCTCGCGCCCCGCCAGATCGCCAGTATCGAGAGGACCATCGACGAGCTCGCCCAGGTCATCGACATCGGCCCGCGTGAGCGCCGCCGCTTCAAGCGCCTGTACGACGACACCAAGAACTCCGAGTGGCTGCCGCTCAAGACGCGGCTGACCGACGAGGAGGTCGCCAAGATCGCGGCGAACCGGTACCGCTTCGAGGGCGTCGACGTGAAGGCCCGCCTGTTCCGCAACTACCCGCTCGGCGAGACCGCCTCGCACGTGATCGGCTTCATCGGCCGCATCTCGCCTGACGAGAAGCGCAAGATCGACGACGGCGGCAACGGCTCGCTCTACGCCGGCTCCACACACATCGGCAAGGTCGGCGTCGAGCTCAGCTACGAGGCGATGCTGCATGGCGAGACCGGCTTCGACGAGGTCGAGGTGTCGGCCGGCGGCCGGTCGGTGCGCTCGCTGTCGCGCAACCCCGCCACGCCCGGCAAGAACCTGATCCTGTCGATCGACGTGCGGCTCCAGAAGCTCGTCGAGGAATGGTATGGCGATCGCAAGGGCGCGCTCGTCGCAATCGAGCCGGCCACCGGCGACGTGCTCGCCTTCGTCTCCAAGCCCACCTACGACCCGAACCTGTTCATCGACGGCATCGACCCGGTGTCGTGGAAAGAGCTGAACGACGACCAGGACAAGCCGCTGCTGAACCGGCCGCTGCGCGGCACGTACCCGCCCGGCTCGACCTACAAGCCGTTCATGGCGCTGGCGACCCTGGAGACCGGTACGCGCACGCCGAACGCCACGATCAGCGACCCGGGCTATTTCCTGCTCGGCGGCCACCGGTTCCGCGACTCCAAGCCGACCGGGCACGGCATCGTCGACCTGAAGAAGTCGATCGTCGTCTCATCGGACACCTACTATTACGGTGCGGCCTACGAGATGGGCGTGGACAAGATCCACGACTTCATGAAGCCCTGGGGCTTCGGGCAGCTCACCGGCATCGACATCCACAACGAGGTGTCCGGCATCCTGCCGTCCTCGGCCTGGAAGATGAAACGCTACAAGCAGAAGTGGCTGCCGGGGGAGACGCCGTCGGTCGGCATCGGCCAGGGCTACAACTCGTTCACGATCCTGCAGCTCGCGCATGCGACCGCGACGCTGGCCGCCGGCGGCACCGTGATGCGCCCGCACGTGGTCAAGTCGATCACCGATCCGCGCGATGGCAGCAAGTCGCTCACCATTCCGGTGGAGGGCTCCCGCATCGCGCTCAAGCCCGAGTACCTCGCGCTGGTCAAGCAGGGCATGATCGAGGTGAACCGGGTCGGCACCGGTCGCATCGCCTTCGCCGGCGCCGAGTACGTGACCGCCGGCAAGACCGGCACCGCCCAGGTCATCGGCATAAAGCAGGGCGAGAAGTACGACGCCAAGAAGATCGCCGAGCGCTACCGCGACCACTCGCTGTTCATGGCGTTCGCACCGGCGGACAGTCCTAAGGTCGCGCTCGCTTTGATCGTCGAGAACGGTGGCTTCGGCGCTCAGGCCGCCGCGCCGATCGCCCGCAAGGTGTTCGACTACGTGCTGCTGGGCAAGCTGCCCAAGGACACGGCTGCGCCGTTCCCGGTCCGCCCCGAGATCGACGACTCGGAGATGCGCGACGTGCCCGAGAGCATCGAGCCCGAGTCGCTCACCCCGGCGCAGGCAGCGCGCAATTGATCGGCACCTCGGCCGCCTCGATGGAGCGCCGCTCGCCTTGGGAGTTGGTGCGCAGGTACGTGCTGGTGTTCGACAGTACGCTGCTGGTCGCGATGGGGCTGGTCGTGCTGATCAGTGTCGTGACGATGTACTCCGCAGCCTTCGACTTCCCTGGCCGCTTCGCCGGACACTTCCGCAACCTCGGCATCGCGTTCGCGGTGATGTGGGTTGCCGCGATCGTGCCGCCAGCGGTGCTGATCCGGCTTGCGGTGCCGCTGTACGTGATCGGCATCGCGCTGCTCGTCGCGGTCGACATCTTCGGCATCATCAACAAGGGCGCGCAGCGCTGGCTCGACATCGGCATCACCCGGATCCAGCCGTCCGAGCTGCTGAAGATCGCCACGCCGCTGATGCTCGCCTGGTACTTCAACCAGCGCGAGGGCATGCTGCGCTGGGGAGACTTCCTGGTCGCGACGGTGCTGCTGGCCGTGCCGGTCGGCCTGATCGCCAAGCAGCCCGACCTGGGCACCTCGATCCTCGTCCTGGCGGCCGGCGCCTACGTGATCTTCTTCGCGGGCCTGAGCTGGAAGATCATCATCGGGCTGGTCGTCGGCGCGATCTCGGCGCTGCCCGTGCTCTGGTCGGTCCTGCACGACTACCAGCGCCAGCGCGTGCTGACCCTGATCGATCCGACCTCCGATCCGCTGGGCAAGGGCTTCCACATCATCCAGTCGACGATCGCGGTGGGCTCGGGCGGCCTGACCGGCAAGGGCTGGATGCAGGGGACGCAGACCCACCTCGAGTTCATCCCCGAGCGCACCAGCGACTTCATCCTCGCGGTCTATTCCGAAGAGTTCGGGATGCTGGGCGTTGTCGTGCTGATGCTGCTGTACCTGGCGATCATCTCGCGCGGGCTGGTGATCGCCGGCAGCGGCGCCACCGTGTTCGGGCGGCTGCTGGCCGGCTCGATCACGATGAGCTTCTTCACCTACTGCTTCGTCAACATGGGCATGGTCATCGGCGTGCTGCCGGTGGTCGGCGTGCCGCTGCCATGGTTGTCGTACGGCGGCACCGCCATGGTCACGCTAGGCGTGGGGGCCGGGATGATGATGAGCATCCACCGACATCGGACGCTCATCCAGACGTAGCGTCCGGCAGTCCAGCGGTACGCCCCAAGGCGCGTCCTCGTCGACCTGAGCCCGCACCGGATGAGCCCGGCTCAGGCCGGGCGCAGCATCAGCATGATCTTCCCGATGTGCTCGGAGCTCTCCATGAGCGCGTGAGCCTGGGCGGCCTGCTCGAGCGGGAATACCCGATGGATGTGCGGCAGCATCCGTCCCGCCTCCAGCATCGGCCACAGGTGCTCACG
The DNA here is from genome assembly GCA_044368415.1 of Burkholderiaceae bacterium. Classification (GTDB taxonomy): domain Bacteria; phylum Pseudomonadota; class Gammaproteobacteria; order Burkholderiales; family Burkholderiaceae_E; genus UBA4615. The sequence goes on along the minus strand of JBIPLJ010000041.1, from coordinate 25,311 downwards.
CAGCTGCTGCGCGAGCCTCGCCTTCTCGGCCGGCGGGCGCGGGCGTAGCGTCGAGCCGGTGTACGTCAGGCGCTTGACCATCAGCGGCAGCCAGTCGACCTCGACCCGCGAGGTCTGCAGGAACGCGATCTGCACGAGCCGCCCCTCGATCGCCAGCAACTTGAGGTTCTTCTCGATGTACGGCCCGCCGACCATATCGAGGATCACGTCGACGCCGCGGTTGCCGGTCAGCCGCAGCGTCTCTGCGACGTAGTCCTGGCGGCGGTAGTCGATCGCGGCATCGGCGCCCGCGTCGATGCAGGCCTGCGCCTTCTCGGCGGTGCCCACTGTACAGAGCACCCGCGCACCGCGCGACTTGGCGACCTGGATCGCGGTCATGCCGATGCCCGAGGAGCCGCCGTGGATCAGTACCGTCTCGCCGTTGGCCAGGCGGCCGCGCTCGACCAGGTTCGCCCAGACCGTGAAATAGGTCTCGGGCAGCGCCGCAGCCTGCAGCATCGTCAGCCCCTTCGGGATCGGCAGCACCTGTCCCGAGGGCGCGATCGCGTAGTCGGCGTAACCGCCGCCGTTGGTCAGCGCACAGACCTCTTCGCCGACTTGCCACTCGGTCACGCCCTGACCGAGCGCGACGATGCGCCCGGCCACCTCCAGGCCGAGGTGCGGGGAGGCATCGGCCGGAGGCGGGTAACGCCCGCTACGCTGCAGGCAGTCCGGCCGGTTGACGCCGGCCGCTGCGACCTCGATCAGCACGTCGCCGGCACCGACTTCGGGGACCGGTCCGGTCCGAGTGGCGAGCACTTCGGGGCCGCCGCCCGTGCCGTGGTCGACGTATCGCATCGTTGCAGGGATCGTCATTCGTTTAGTCCTCGTGGGGTCAGGATCGCCTCGACCCCGCGCTGCACGGCGAGGGCTTCGGCGAAGGATGGCAGCGTGTGCGGCTCGCCCGACAGCAGCGCGTGCAGCTGCTCGAGCTGGCGCTGGTAGGCGGCGCTCCGGGGATCGGCGGGCAGGCCTGGCGCGGGCCGGCCCGCGGGAGATTCGGCGTCCAGGATCTCGAGCCGGTACCAGTCGGACAGCACGCGCTCGCCGCGCGCGCCGACGAAGCGCGCCTCGATGCGATCGGGCGGTGCGCCGCCGACGATGCCGTTGACCGTCGCCGGAACGCCGGCGCAGTCGAGCGCGACGGCGATCGCGGTCTCGGAGGCGCCGGCCGGTCGGGGCGGCCAAGCCACGGCCGCGCCGCGCACCTCGAAGCCGCCGCGCAACCGGTGGATCAGCCAGACGAAGTGCGACAGCACCTCGCGCGTGAAGCCGCCCTGGTCGGCGCGCGACAGCCACGTCGAACCGGCCTGCCAGTCGCGCGGCCACTGGTGGAAGCGCACGCGGACCTCGATCGCGCTCAGCCCGAATGCGGACTCTGCGACCGTGCGGCGCAGCGCGTCGACGGCGGCCGAGGAGGCGAAGGGAAAGTTCACCGCCTGCGCCAGCCCCGAGGCCTCGACCTCGGCGACCAGCGCCTCGCTCTCGGCAACGTCCACGCCCAGCGGTTTCTCGCAGAAGATCGCCTTGCCGGCCGCGACCGCGCTGCGTACCAGCGCCGCGTGCGCGAGCGGCGGCACGGCGACGTAGACCACGTCAACATCGAGCCGCTCGATCGCGTCGACCGCGCTCGCCGCGATCGGCAGGCCGGGGATGTCCGCCGCGGCCGAGGCGCGCACCGCGGGCGACTGGTCCCAGGCCGACACCACCTGCAGCCCGGCGCTGCCCGCGGCCTGCTCCAGCATCCGACGACCGACCACGCCCAGCCCTATCACTGCCATTCCGAAGCGCTTCATCGCGGGGCGCACCCTCCGTTCGCGTCGCGGGTTTATACCGCAAATCGGCAACACAGCCTGCTCGGCGCGACCGTCCGTCGCCTCGTGCCGTCCGAGACACGGTCATCACATTCTGGGGCGGCGCACACCGGCTAGAAAGAGGTGATGCCAACGATTACGAGCCTCGACGCGTTCGCGGCCCGCCAGCCGGGGGTGGCGCTCGCCGCCGCCTCTGCGGCGGTGGCCCTGCTCGCCTGGTGGTTCGGTGTCGCGCTGTCGTCGCTGTGGCGACCGGTCGGACTGTGGCCGCTCGGTGCCTTCATGTTGGGCTGGTTCGCCTACGCGCCGGCCATCGCCGGGGCAGGCAGCGACGACACGCGCCGCAGCACGGGCCGCGCCGACGCGCGCGGCGAGTCGCGCCTGAGGCTGCTGTGCGCGCTGTCGGCGGCGGCGCCGGTTGGTCTGGCCGATGCGGCGCACGCCGGCGCCTGGCACGCCGGCTGGGCGGTCGTGGCCGGTGTGCTCATGCCCTGTATTGCCTCGGAGCTGCTGTCGCGGCTGACGGCAACGGTGCCGCCGCGCGGCGTCGGCAGCGCCGAGCTGCGCCTGCTCGGCGCAGCGATCGCCTGCTCACCGCTCGGCGCCGTGCTGCGCGGCATCCAGGTCCCGGGCAGCCCCGACGGCTGGATGCCGGGGGACTTCGTCGACCTGCTGTTCGGCGATGTCATCGCCGCCACGATCTTCGCGCCGCTTGCGGCCGCGCTCGCGGCCCCGCTCGCCGCCCGCATCGAGACCGCCCGCCACGCCCGAGTGGTCGAAGCCGCGGGCATGCGCGGGCCCGAGCGCCCCCCCGCAGTGCCCGGCGCGTCGAACCAGTCGCTGCTAATCTCGTCCGGAGCGATCATTGCGTGTGCGCTCGGCTCAACCGCGCTGCGGGGGATGGGCCACGACGAGCTCGGCCGCACGGTCGCGGTGACCCACCTGCTGCTCGGCCTGCTCGTCGCCCGGTCGGTCACCGGCGCCACGGGTGCGGCCCTGCTGGCGGCCAATGCCTTCGCGATGGCCGCCGCGTACACCACCGCGTTCGCGCCGGCAACCATCGCCAACGACACGGCGCGCGCGAGCGAGATCGCCGCGCTGCTGCTGCTCGGCGGCATCTTCTCGATGCAATCGATCCTGCACTCGGTCAGCGCCGACAGCCGCGAGGCGGCCCGCAAGCTGATCCGACAGGCGATGCGCAGCGACCTCTCCGGACTGCCCAACCAGCGCGCCCTCGCCCGGATCGTCGATACCCTGCTGTCGCGCCCGCGCCGCTCCCGCTTCTGGCTGGTCGGTGTCGTACTGCCCGACATCGCCCGCTGGAGCGACCTGACCGACAGCGCCGCCGCCGCCGAGCTAGAGCGCTCGGTCGCGGGCCGGCTGCGCTCGACCTTCGAGCCGCTTGGCGCGCGGGTCGCGCACCCCTCGTCGGGCCGCTTCGTGCTCACCATCGGCGATCGCGTCGACGGCCTTGGCATCCGGCAGCGGCTGCGCACCACGCTCGGCGGCCAGCGCTTCGACACCGACGAGCAGTCGATCCAGCTGCGGTACCACGCCGGCATGGTCGAGGTGCCGGCGAACGCAGACGTCGGCTCCGACGCCGTACTGACCGCGCTGTCGATGGCCCTCCAGCGGGCCGCGAACGACCCGGCCGGCATCCACCGCGCGACCGTCTCGGCGGCGCTGATCGACGACTACCGCACCGAGCTGCGCACCATCGAGACGGTCAGCCGCGCGCTCAACGAGGGACGCATCAAGCTCTACGCCGAACGCATCGAGCCGTGTGTCCCGCACCTGCACAACATGCTGCACTTCGAGGTGCTGGTCCGGGTCGAGGGCGACGACGGCCGCGTGCTGCAGCCCAAGCAGTTCCTGCCGGCGATATGGCACGCGGGTCTGCACAGCAAGCTCGACCGGCTGGTGTTCGTGCGCACCGTCGCCTACCTGGCGTCGAACCGGGCGCTGCACGACGCGACCCACCTGTGCTCGATCAACGTCTGCGGCCCGACGCTGTGCGACCCGGAGTTCACCGACTACGTGAAACGCTGCCTGTCGGCGCACGCGGTCGACCCCAGGCGCCTGATGATCGAGATCACCGAGTCCAGCGCGATCGCCGACCTCGAGCTCGCCCGCGAACACGTCGCGCGACTCTCGGAGATGGGCCTGTCCATAGCCCTCGACGATTTCGGCACCGGACTGGCTACCTTCGACTATCTCAAGCGCCTGCGCGCCGACGTGCTCAAGATCGACGGCTCGTTCATCCGCAAGGTCGTCGATGACCCCCTCGACCGCGAGATCGTGGCCACTATCGTGCGCATGGCGCGGGCAACCGGCGCACGCACGGTCGCCGAATGGATCGAGACCCCAGAGCAGCGGGACCTCGCCACCGAGCTCGGCGTCGACTTCCTGCAGGGCCGGCTGATCGCGTCCCCGGTCCCGATCGAGACCCTCGAGATCCCGGACCCGCGCAAGCCGCAGGTGTTCCTCGGTGAGGAGGTCGCGACGACGGTCAACGGGCCCGCCGTCACCTACGACCATGGCAAGTGGGACGACCCGCGCGGGATCGACCGTTCCAGGCGACGTGGCGCCGCGGCAGCCCCGCGCTCGCCGATCGCCTCGCGCTGACCCCGGCGGTCGCGGCCGAGCGGCCGCAGCCGACCCGCACCACAGACGGGCCGGTCAGCGCATGACGCGCCGCACGTAGCCGCCGCCCAGGCCCACCGACTCGAACTGCGCGCGGTACGTGTCGATCCGCGTGCTCACTGCGTCGCCGGGACGATGCGCCTCGGGGTGAGTCGGGAGCGTACCCGATGCACTCGTGCCGAGGTCGAGGCGAACGCGCGTCCGCCGACGCTTGACCGCGGGCGCCGCGAGGCATAACGTGAGATCTCCGAAGGCCCAGCAGGCCGGTTCGACCCGAGGGTGCCACGATGCCTCCGGGGCCGGATGCCACGCCGAAGGCAGGAGCCGCCACCCGCGGCCCCGGGGCGCGGTCTCGACCGCGCCCCTTTTCTTTTCCGGCACCCGGGTCGCGACCGCGTCCGCCGCACGCTGCGGACAGCATTGGTAGGATGGCGCCCCATGCCCCCCCCCCCGCCCGCCGCCACGCCGGTCGCCCGCGCCCTGCTGGATGCCGCCCGCGACCTGTCCGACGAGCTCGCGCCGCTGCGCTTCGCGCCGCCGGTAGCTCATGTTTACGACCCGCTGCGGTATGCGTGGGCGCCCTACGAGGCCTACGTGCGGTGCCACGGCGCCTCGCCCAAGCGCATCGTGCTGCTCGGCATGAACCCGGGCCCCTTCGGCATGATGCAGACCGGCGTGCCGTTCGGGGAGGTCGCCGCCGTGCGCGGCTGGATGGGCATCGAGGCGCCGGTCGGGCAGCCCGCCGACACACATCCGAAGCGCCCGATCGAGGGCTTCGCCTGCAAGCGCTCCGAGGTGAGCGGCCGGCGCCTGTGGGGCTGGGCCGCGGCGCGCTGGGGCAGCGCCGAGTCGTTCTTCGCCGACGCCTTCGTCCTCAACTACTGCCCGTTGGTGTGGCTGGAGACGTCCGGGCGCAACCGCACGCCGGTCCAGTTGCCCGCCGCCGAGCTCGAGCCGGTGTATGCGGCCTGCGATCGTCACCTCGCCCGCGCGCTCGCCGCGCTCGGGCCGCACTGGGCGATCGGCATCGGCGGGTTCGCCGAGCGCCGGCTGCGCGGCGTGCTCGAGGGCGGCCTCATCGACAGCGCGTTCGCGCGTGGCGTGCGCATCGGGCAGATCCTGCATCCGAGCCCCGCGAGCCCCGCGGCCAACCGCGGCTGGGCCGAGGCGGTCGACGCGAAGCTTGCCGTGCTCGGGCTCGCGCCGCCGGGCGCCGCCCCACTCCGATAACGACTCAAAGAAAGCGCCTCGCCCACCACACCATGATCCTTCACGCCGCCACGATCGCGCTGTCCGCGTTCCTGCTGTTCCTCGTCCAGCCGATCATCGCGCGGCAGATCCTGCCCTGGTTCGGCGGCTCGGCCGCCGTCTGGACCACCTGCATGGTGTTTTTCCAGGTGGCGTTGCTCGCCGGCTACTTCTACTCGGACCTGGTGATCCGCAAGCTCGCGCCGCGCGCGCAGGCGACGGTGCACACGGTGCTGCTGCTCGCCAGCCTCGCGTTCCTGCCGATCACGGTGTCAGAGGCGATGAAGCCCACTGACGCGACTGAGCCGGTGGGGCGCATCCTGCTGCTGCTGGCGGTGACCATCGGTCTGCCCTACCTGATGCTCGCCACCACTGGACCGCTGGTGCAGGCCTGGTTCACGCGGCAGTTCCGCTCGGCGCAGGTCTACCGGCTGTACGCGCTGTCGAACCTCGCCTCAATGCTCGCGTTGCTCGGCTATCCGCCGCTGATCGAGCCGAACGCCTCGGGCATGCTGCAGTCGTGGGGGTGGTCGACCGGCTATGCGGTCTTCGTGCTGCTGGCGATCGCTGCGGCGTGGACGGGCGTGCGCCGCGGAGCGGGCGCCGCGCCCGCCGAGCTGGCGGCCGTGGATGCCCACGCCGAGGGCATCGCGGCGGCGCCACCTGCGGCCTCGTCCGCCGCGTCGCCCTCGGTCACGGGCGTGGCCGGCACACCGCCGACGCTCTCCGAGCAGGGCCTGTGGCTGCTGCTCGCGGCACTCGGCTCCACGCTGCTGCTCGCGGTCACCACCCACATCACGCAGAACGTCGCGTCGATCCCGTTCCTCTGGGTGCTGCCGCTGTCGATCTACCTGATCACCTTCATCCTGTGCTTTGACGGCAAGGGCTGGTACTGGCGCCGGCCCTACTTCGCGCTCGCCGCGCTCGCCACCGTCGCGATGCTCGGCGGCCTGAGCTGGCGGCCCGAGGGCCTCGGCGTCGAGCGGGCGATCCTGCACATCGAGCACGCAGTGCCGGTCTACGCGTTCGGCCTGTTCGTGTTGTGCATGTTCGCCCACGGCGAGCTGGTCGCGCGCAAGCCGGCGCCCGCGCACCTCACCCGCTTCTACCTGATGGTGTCGCTTGGCGGCGCGGTCGGTGGCCTGCTGGTCGGCATCGGCGCACCGCTCGCCTTCGACTGGTACTTCGAGCTGCCGCTGGCGCTGACCGTGGTCGCGGCGCTGGTCGCGCTGCTGTCGCGGGGCGTGCTGCGCATCGCCGGCGCGGTCGCTGCCATCGCCTGCGCCGCGCTCTTCGCCGACTACGTGAACTGGATCCGCGGCGGCGTGCTCGAGCTGTCGCGCAACTTCTACGGCACGCTGCGCGTGACCGGCTCGGCCGATGGCGACGTCTCGAAGGGCGCGAGCCGGCGCCTGCTGCACGGGGTCATCCTGCATGGCGAGCAGTACATGGCGCCGGACCAGCGTGCCGTCGCCACCACCTACTACGGCCCGACCTCGGGCGTGGGCCGGACCATCGAGGCCGCGCGCGGCGCGCCGATGCGCGTCGGGGTCATCGGGCTGGGGGTCGGCACGCTGGCGACCTACGGCCGCGAGGGCGACGTCTACCGCCTCTACGAGCTGAACCCGGTGGTGCTCGACGTCGCGAACGCGCGCTTCAGCTACCTGAAGGACAGCCGGGCGAAGATCGAGCCGGCGCTCGGCGATGCGCGGCTGGTGCTCGAGCGCGAGGCCCCGCAGAAGTTCGACGTGCTGGCGGTCGACGCGTTCTCCAGCGACTCGATCCCGGTCCATCTGCTGACCCGCGAGGCGCTCGCCGTCTACAAGCGCCATCTCGCCGAGCGCGGCGCGGTGGTGTTCCACATCACCAACCGCTACCTCGACCTGTCCGGCGTCGTGCGCCAGCTCGCCGACGAGGCGGGGCTGCACGCGGTGCGCTTCTCCGACGAGCCGCCGCAGGAGGCAGTGCAGTACCGCTCGGACTGGGTCGCGCTGACGCCTGATGCGGCGTTCGCAGCAAAACTGCGCCAGGCCGGCGGCGTGGAGCTGTCCGTCACCCGCGGTGGCACGCAGCGCCCCTGGACCGACGACCACCACAACCTCTTCGAGGTGCTCAAATGACGCCCGATCCGACCCCGCTCCCACCGATCGGCACACCGCTGTCGCCGAACGCCACGCGGGTGATGCTGCTCGGCGCCGGCGAGCTGGGCAAGGAGGTGGTGATCGCGCTGCAGCGGCTGGGCGTCGAGGTGATCGCCGTCGACCGTTATGCCGACGCGCCCGGCCAGCAGGTCGCGCACCGCGCCCATGTGATCGACATGACCGACGGCGCCCAGCTGCGCGCGCTGATCGCTCGCGAGCGGCCGCACCGCGTGGTGCCCGAGATCGAGGCGATTGCCACGCAGACGCTGGTCGATCTCGAGCGCGAGGGCGTGGTCCACGTGATCCCGACGGCGCGCGCCGCCTGGCTGACAATGAACCGCGAGGGCATCCGGCGGCTCGCCGCCGAGACGCTCGGGCTGCCGACCTCGCCGTACCGCTTCGCCAGCAGCCTCGACGAGCTGCGAGCCGCCATCGACGGCGGCATCGGCTACCCGTGTGTGGTCAAGCCGGTGATGTCCTCGTCCGGCAAGGGTCAGTCGAAGCTCGACGGCCCGCAGGACGTCGACGCCGCGTGGGCCTACGCGGCCAGCGGCGGGCGTGTCGACTCGGGGCGGGTGATCGTCGAGGGATTCGTCGAGTTCGACTACGAGATCACGCTGCTCACCGTGCGATCGCTCGGCGCAGACGGGCAGGCGGCAATCTCGTTCTGCGAGCCGATCGGCCACGTGCAGGTCGCCGGCGACTACGTCGAGAGCTGGCAGCCGCAGCCGATGAGCGCGCTCGCCCTCGAGCGCTCGCGCGAGATCGCCCGAAAGGTGGTCGACGACCTTGGCGGCACGGGGCTCTTCGGCGTCGAACTCTTCGTCAAGGCCGATGCGGTCTGGTTCTCCGAGGTCAGCCCCCGGCCGCACGACACCGGCATGGTGACCCTGGCCACCCAGCACCAGAACGAGTTCGAGCTGCACGCCCGCGCGATCCTGGGACTGCCAGTGGACACCTCGCTGCGCACGCCCGGCGCCAGCGCAGTCATCTACGGCGGCGTCGAGGCGCGCGGCATCGTGTTCGACGGCGTCGCCGAGGCGCTGGCGGTGCCGGGCACCGACCTGCGGCTCTTCGGGAAGCCCGAGTCCTTCGCGAAGCGACGGATGGGCGTCGCGCTGGCGTGGGCCGCCGACGTCGACACCGCACGCGCGAACGCGAAGCTCGCCGCCTCGCGGGTCAGGCCCCGGGCGGCCTGAGCACCGGGGGGCCTGAGCACAGGGGGCCTGAGCACAGGGCGGCTGGACCTCGGGGCGGCCAGGGCGCGCGCTGCCTGCAGCGACTGCGAAGCACCCGAGCGACAGTTCCACGCCGTAAGGTACGCGCTGCATGCGGCAAGCGTCGCTTTTCGCTGCGGCAGTCGTCGCAGCAACCACTGCAAGTCGTTGATTCTTCGAGCCTGATCGCTGGCACGAACTCTGCACTGTGGGTGTGCGCACCGCGCACTCGCACTATCCAGACTCGGAGACAAACGATGAACGACATGACCACCCTGCCAACGACAGCGGCGGGCCTCTGGCTGGCCGACTTCGCGTCGGCACTCGACAGCCAGGACATCGACGCCGCCGTCGACCTGTTCGCGCCCGAAAGCTACTGGCGCGACCTCGTATCCTTCACCTGGAACATCCGCACTCAGGAAGGCCCCGCGGCGATCCGCGAGATGCTCGAGGCGTGCCTCGCCGATGTGAAGCCGACGAACTTCGCGATCGAGGGCGATCCCAGCGAATTGGACGGCGTGACCGATGCGTGGTTCACCTTCGAGACCGGCGTCGCCCGCGGCCGCGGTCACCTGCGGCTGCTGGCCAACGGCAAGGTGTGGACGCTGCTCACCACGATGACCGAGCTCAAGGGTTTCGAGGAGCGCAAGAACGACCGGCGCATCAAGGGCGCGGAGCACGGCGTGCAGGCCGGGCGCAAGACATGGCTGGAGCGTCGGCGGGACGAAGAAGCGCGCCTGGGCTACGAAGTACAGCCCTACGTCGTGATCATCGGCGGCGGACAGGGTGGCATCGCACTGGGCGCGCGCCTGCGCCGACTGGGCGTGCCGACCATCATCGTCGAGAAGAACGAAAAGCCTGGCGACTCCTGGCGCAAGCGCTACAAGAGCCTGTGCCTGCACGACCCGGTCTGGTACGACCACCTGCCGTATCTGCCCTTCCCGGATGACTGGCCTGTGTTCACTCCCAAGGACAAGCTCGGCGACTGGCTCGAGATGTACACCAAGGTCATGGAACTCAACTACTGGGGCTCGACGGTTGCGAAGAAAGCGAGCTTCGACGAGGCAACGCAGACCTGGAACGTCGTCGTCGAACGCCAGGGCGTGGAGGTCGTCCTGCGCCCGAATCAGCTGGTCTTCGCGCTCGGCGTGTCGGGCTATCCGAGCACACCGAAGATCCCCGGCGCCGACACCTTCCTCGGCGAGCAGCAGCACTCGAGCCAACACCCGGGCCCCGAGGCCTACGTGGGCAAGAAGTGCGTGGTGCTCGGTTCGAACAACTCGGCCCACGACATCTGCGGCGCGCTGTGGGAGTACGGCGCCGACGTGACCATGATCCAGCGCTCGTCGACGCACATCGCGCCGTCGGATTCGCTGATGGAGTTGGCACTCGGCGGGCTCTACTCCGAGAAGGCATTGCAAAGTGGCATCGACCACCACAAGGCCGATCTCATCTTCGCGTCGGTGCCCTACAAGATCATGCACACCTTCCACATCCCGGTGTACGACGCGATGAAGCAGCGCGACGCCGACCTGTACTCGCGTCTCGAGCGGGCCGGTTTCATGCTCGACTTCGGGGTCGACGGATCGGGCCTCTTCATGAAATACCTGCGCCGGGGTTCGGGCTACTACATCGACGTGGGCGCCTCCGAACTGGTGGCCAACGGCAGCATCAAGCTCAAGAGCGGCGTCAACATCGATCACATCAACCCGCACTCGGTGACGCTGTCCGACGGCACCGAACTGCCGGCCGACCTGTTGGTCTATGCGACGGGATACGGCTCGATGAACGGCTGGCTGGCCGACCTGATCTCGCCCGAGGTCGCCGACCAGGTGGGCAAGTGCTGGGGCCTGGGATCCGACACGCCCAAGGACCCTGGACCGTGGGAAGGCGAGGCGCGCAACATGTGGAAGCCGACCAACGTGAAGAACCTGTGGATCCACGGCGGCAACCTGCACCAGTCGAGGCACTACTCGCAGTTCCTGTCGCTGCAACTCAAGGCCCGCTACGAGCACATCGCGACGCCGGTCTACAAGCTGCAGCCGAGCTTCCACAAACGCTGAGGTCACGCGGGGTGCCGCGACGGCACCTCGTCAGTTCGACGCGCCGCCTTCGGGCGGCCCGATTCATCTCGAGCGCTCACATCAGATGCGGCGGCGTGATCTCGTGGCGCTTCATCTGGCGGTAGATGGTCGCGCGGCACAGGCCCAGCTGCGCAGCCGTCGCGGTGATGCTCCACTTGTTGGCCCGCAGAGCCTGGACCAGTCGCGAAGCATCGGCACTGCGATCCGAATCGACACCGACCTCACTGAAGGCAGGCGCCACGGTGTCTGGATTCGATTCGCGGTCAATCCAGCGCGATGCCGACGCGGTGTCGACCGTGGCCGTGGGCAAGATCGATCTCGGCAGGCGCGGCACTCGGATTTCAGCAGGCAGATCGTCAGGCGTCACCGCACGTTCGCCCGCCACCGCGAGGGCAAAGCGCAAGGCGTTGCGCAACTCGCGCAGATTGCCCGGCCACGGATGGGCGAGCAGCAGCGTCATCGACTGCGGCAGCAGCCGGGCGCGGGTACCGAGTCGGCCAGCCTCTTCGTCGAACACCCGGTGAATCAGGTACGACTTGTCATCGCGACCACGAAGCGGCGGCAACTGGAGCGTGGCGCCCGACAGTCGGTAGTAGAGGTCCTCGCGGAATGAACCCGCTTCGACGCACTGACGCAGATCGCGGTGCGTCGCCGCGATGACATTCAGATCGACCGGGATCGGCCGCTCGGCGCCCAAGGGGAGCACCTCGCTCTCGGACAACACGCGCAGCAAGCGCGTCTGCAGAGCAAGCGGCATATCGCCAATCTCGTCGAGGAACAGCGTGCCGCCGTCCGACTGGGTGATGAGCCCCTTCATGCCTTTGCTCTTGCCACCGGTGAAGCTGCCGGGCGTGTAGCCGAAGAGCTCGCTTTCGATGAGCGACTCGGGAATCGACGCACAATTCACGGCAACGAAGGGCAGACCGGCGCGTGCGCTGTAGGCATGCAGCGCGCGCGCCAGCACTTCCTTGCCCGAACCCGTCTCGCCGCTGATGAGCAGGCTCACCTTGCGATCCACGAGGCGCTTGGACTGATCGATCAGGCGCTGCATCACCGGGTCGCCGCCGAGCAGTTGATCGAGTGTCGGCCGCTCCAGATCCTGCCCGCGCCGAGTGCGCTGCAGTCCGCCGAGGGAGCCGCTTTCAGAAGCGCAGATTGGGCCTGGTTGCGCCTTGGCCAGGGTGGGCAACGCCGCGATGGAAGCGCCCGCCATCGCCCCGACAGCTTGCCGCGGCGGAATCAGCACCGGGTGGTACTGCTTGCGCCGATGCGACTCCACACCCGAGACCGCCAGCGTGCCGCCGCTGCGGGCCATGTTACGCAAGGCATCCATGTTGATGTCGAGCGCCTCGCGCAGCGTTTGTCCGACCAGCGTGCTCAGGCTCGAACGCTGGCCGTTGGGATTGCCAAATCGCCGACGGGCACCGGTATTGGCGCCGACGATCACGCCGTCGTCGTCGAAGGCGAACATCACATCGCCCGACACCTCGACCAGACCGTAGGCCTTGCCCAGTCGGAGGATCCAGTGCTTGCCGAATGTCCGCAGGAAGTTGGCGTCCTCGATGAACTGCGCGTACATCGACGCGAGTTGCAGCACCAGATGTTGGCTCTCGCGCGCCTCGGGAGAATGTAGCGCCGAGATATCGAGCACACCGAGCATCCGGCCATCGGGCGCGAACAGGGGGGCCGAGGTGCAGGTCAGCGCAATGTGGGTGGCATCGAAATGCTCGGCCTGGTGGCAGGTGATGGTCTTCTGCTCAATCAGACAGGTGCCGACACCGCAGGTACCCGCATGCGCTTCGTTCCAGTCGGCGCCCAGGTAGAGGCCCGCGGCTTTGAGCAACTGTTCGGATACCGGATTGCCGATGTAGTCGACCGTCACACCGTCCACGTCGGTCAGCAGCACCATGTAGCCGAGATCGGCGACACGACGGTAGAGGTCTTCCATCCCGGCGCGGGCCACGCGCAGCAGACCATCGAGGCGCTGCTGATGCTCGCGCACCTGGCTGGTCGGCAGGATGCGTGCCGGCGTCGGTCGCGTTGGATCGAGGCCGTGCTGCTTCACGCACCGCGTCCACGACTTGTAGAAGAGCGACTCCGGTGCACTGCGGGCGGCCACGCCCGAGTGGCCGGTCGCGACGGCGAGGACGTTGTCGATGTGTCGTGTGGCAGTGCTCACCATGGCGAATCTCCTGGAGGCGTCACCGGGGGTAAAGCACGCGCGCTGAGCGTCGCGATTCCAAGCACGGTCATGATTTGCCGACGCGCCCGAATCGGCCACGGCACTTGCCCGCTGCGACAGGTGTCGCCTGGACAGCGACGGATGTGTGTCGTTGAGGTGGACCACGGAACCCACAGCCGTGAGTCGATCGTAGAAAGGATACAAGAACGAGCCGCCCCAAGTGCCGTTATCCGGCGGCCAGCGAAGGAACGCTGCCGATCGGGATGCGCCTGCCGCTCGACTTCCGATGCCCACAAGCGCAAGCGGCTGGGGCGGCTGTGCCGCCGCGTCATGCGGCCGGCGCTGTCGCAGGAGCGGGTGCAGCAGAACGCGGCCGGGCAGGCGGAGCTCGAGCGTCAAGACGCCATGGCGCGACGGCTTATGGCGTGTTCAGGGTCGACGCAACAGGGCGTCCTTACGACCGTTCTCGATGGCTTCAAGACGCCTCACCGCTGACTGGACGCCGTGCACAGGCTCGTGGGGATACATCGCGGCTAGAATCGGACGTTTACGTCAACGTCAGTCTACCCGCGAGGCGTCGCCTCCTCCTGGCCGCGTTTTGCCGCCGGGGCCGCGCCGCATCCAGAGCCGATGGCCACGTTCACGATCACCGAACTCGCCCGAGAGTTCGATGTCACGCCCCGCGCGATCCGCTTCTACGAGGATCAGGGGCTGCTCGCGCCGACCCGTACAGGCACCGGCGGACGCCAGCGCGTCTACACGCAGCGCGACCGCACGCGCCTGAAGCTCACGCTGCGGGGCAAGCGGCTCGGCCTGTCGCTCTCCGAGGTGCGCGATCTGGTCGACATGTACGAGTCGCCCTCAGACACCGCGGCGCAGCTCGAACGCTTCCTGCAGGTGCTGGCCGGGCACCGGGGCACGCTCGAGCGCCAGCTCGAGGACCTGCAGGTCACGCTCGGCGAAATCGCCGCGCACGAGGCGCGCTGCCGGGCTCTGCTGGTTCGGGGCACGAAGGCCGGAACGGGTCCAGTTGCGGTCACCGCCTCGCCGCTCGCCCGCGACCCCCCGCGCGCGCGCCGGCGCACCGGCCCCTGACGTGGCCGCCCCCCGACGCCGGGCCGCACCCCGATCCCGCGCCCCGGGCAGCGCTGCCGCGCACGCCGGTGCGCCCCGCGATCGCGGGCTCATTGACGTTGACGTCAACGTCAACTAACCTCGCCCAGCCTAGGATTGGTCCCGCCCGCCATGCCCGACACGCCGACCCCCGATGCAACGCGGCGGCCGCCCGCCGACCCTCACTTCGAGACACGGGTGCGCGCGTCGTTTGCCCGGCAGCGCTTCATGTCGAGGATCGGCGCGGAGATGACCCGCGTCGCGCCGGGCGAAGTGTCGATCGACCTGCCCTTCGATCCGGAGCTCACTCAGCAGCACGGCTTCCTGCACGGCGGCGCGATCGCCTCGGTGCTCGACGCGGCCTGCGGATTCGCGGCGTCCACGCTGATGTCCGCCGAGGCGGGCGTGCTGACCATCGAGTTCAAGATCAACTTCCTCGAACCCGGCGCGGGCGAACGTTTCCGCTTCACCGGCCGTGTGCGGCGCACCGGCCGGACGGTAACATTCGTGGACGGTGAGGCGATCGCCGTTGCCGACGGCCGCGCCAGGACCGTTGCCACGATGCAGGCCACCATGATGACGGTGCAAGGCCGCGACGACGTCCGGCACTGAGCCCGCCCCACCCGACGCAACGCAGGGACCTTGGATGCTGAACCTTCCCGGATTGCAGTTCGACCTCGGCGACGACGTCGCCATGCTGCGCGATTCGCTGCAGCAGTTCACCACCGCGGAGATCACGCCGCGCGCCGCCGAGATCGACCGCAGCGACCAGTTTCCCATGGACCTGTGGCGCAAGCTCGGCGAGCTCGGCGTGCACGGCATGACCGTGCCCGAGCAGTACGGCGGCACCGACATGGGCTACCTCGCCCACATCGTCGCGATGGAGGAGATCTCGCGTGGCTCGGCCTCAGTCGGTCTGTCGTACGGCGCACACTCCAACCTCTGCGTGAACCAGATCAATCGCAACGGCACGACCTGGCAGAAGGAGAAGTACCTGCCTAAGCTGGTGTCGGGAGAATGGATCGGCGCGCTCGCGATGAGCGAGCCGAACGCCGGCTCCGACGTGGTGTCCATGAAGCTGCGCGCCGACTTCCGCGGCGACCGCTGGGTGCTCAACGGCTCGAAGATGTGGATCACCAACGGCCCGGATGCCGACGTAATGGTGATCTACGCGAAGAACGACCTCGAGGCCGGGCCGCGCGGCATCACCGCCTTCCTCGTCGAGAAGACCTTCAAGGGCTTCTCGGTCGCGCAGAAGCTCGACAAGTTGGGCATGCGCGGCAGCCACACCGGCGAACTGGTGTTCCAGGACTGCGAGGTGCCGGCCGAGAACGTGCTCGGCGGCATCGACGGCGACGACCTCAAGGGCGTGGGCCGCGGCACCAACGTGCTGATGAGCGGGCTCGACTTCGAGCGCGCGGTGCTCTCTGGCGGGCCGCTCGGCATCATGAGCGCATGCATGGACGTAGTCGTGCCCTACCTGCACGAGAGGAAGCAGTTCGGCCAGCCGATCGGCGAGTTCCAGCTCATGCAGGGCAAGCTCGCCGACATGTACAGCACGATGATGGCCTGCCGCGCTTATGTGTACGAGGTCGGCAAGCAATGCGACCGCTCGCGCGATGGGAAAATCGACGTGCGCTCTCTGCGCAAGGACGCGGCCGCCGCGATCCTGTACTCGGCCGAGAAGGCGACCTGGATGGCCGGCGAGGCGATCCAGTGTCTGGGCGGCAACGGCTACATCAACGACTACCCCACTGGCCGGCTCTGGCGCGACGCCAAGCTCTACGAGATCGGCGCCGGCACCTCCGAGATCCGCCGGATGCTGATCGGCCGCGAACTGTTCGCCGAGACGGCCTGAGGGGAGCGTCGCGATGTCACATCGCACCTCCGACCAGGCACTCGCGATCGCGCAGGCGATCCTCGCCGGCTTAGACCGCCACTACGCCCTCTTCCGCTACAACGCGCAGCAGGCCAAGTCCCGCTACGAGGCCGCCGACTGGCATGCGATCCGACAGCTCGCCCGCGAGCGGATCGCGTTCTACGACGAGCGCGTGCGCGAGGCGGTGGCCCGCATCGAGGACGTCTTCGGCGCGACCGACCTGGCCGCCGGCAACTGGGCGCAGGTCAAGCGCCACTACGTCGCGCTGCTCGCCGAGCACCGCCAGCCCGAACTCGCCGAGACCTTCTTCAACTCGGTGTGCGCCAAGCTGCTGCACCGCACCTACTTCCACAACACCTTCATCTTCGTGCGCCCGGCGGTGGCCACCGACTACCTCGACGGCGACCCGTCGAGCTTTCGCGCCTACTACCCGGCCGCGCTCGGGCTGCGCCGCACGCTGCGCCAGGTGATCGTCGACCTGGGGCTGGCCTGCCCGTTCGTCGACATCGACCGCGACCTCGCGCTGGTGACCGCCGCGATGCGCGAGTTCGCGCCGGAGGACGCCGCGCCAGCGACCGACTGCCAGCTCAACGTGCTGCGTACCTTGTTCTACCGCAACAAGGGCGCCTACCTGATCGGCCGCTACATGGCTGACGGCGAGGTCACGCCCTTTGCGATTCCGATCCTGCAGGACGGGCGCGGGCGGCTCTTCCTCGACACGCTGCTGCACGGCGCCGAGCGTATCGAGACGCTGTTCAACTTCTCGCGCGCCTACTTCATGGTCGACATGGAGGTGCCCTCGGCGTATGTGCGTTTCCTGAAATCGCTGATGCCGACCAAGCCCGAGTCGGAGCTCTACACGATGCTGGGGCTGCACAAGCAGGGCAAGACCGCGTTCTACCGCGACCTGCTCGCGCACCTGAAACACTCGCACGACAAGTTCGTCGTCGCGCCGGGCATCAAGGGACTAGTGATGGGCGTGTTCACGCTGCCCTCGTTCCCGTACGTGTTCAAGATCATCAAGGACAAGCGCCACAAGGACGTCAGCCGCGAGTTCATCCAGAAGCAGTACCAGCTGGTGAAGTTCCACGACCGCGTCGGCCGTATGGCGGACACCTGGGAATACTCGGACGTGCCGTTCCCGAAGGCGCGCTTCGATCAGGCCCTGCTCGACGAGCTGCGCGCCACCGCACCCTCGATCATCGAGGAGGACGCCGACACGCTGGTCATCAAGCACCTGTACATCGAGCGGCGGATGATCCCACTCAACATGTACCTCGAGCGCTGCACCGACGCCGAGCGCGAGCATGCGCTGATCGAGTACGGCGACGCGATCAAGCAGATGGTCGCCGCCGACATCTTCCCCGGCGACATGCTCTACAAGAACTTCGGCGTCACCCGCCAGGGGCGCGTGGTCTTCTACGACTACGACGAGGTGGCCTACGTGACCGACTGCGTGTTCCGCCGGATCCCCGAGCCGCGCACGCCCGAGGAGGAGATGGCCTCCGAGCCCTGGTATCGGGTCGGCCCGCACGATGTGTTCCCCGAGGAGTTCGGCACCTTCCTGCTCGGCGACCCGCGCGTGCGGCGGATCTTCGAACACCACCACGGCGACCTGCTCGACGCGGCCTTCTGGCAGCGCAAGCAGGCCCACGTGCGCGCTGGCCGCTTCGACGACGTCTTCCCCTACCCGGAATCGGTCCGATTCCGGAACCGCTATCATCAGCTGGAGGCCGCCCCAACGGGCGACCCCGCTCCACCGGCTGACGGCGCTGCCGCGCCCGAGCCCCACGCCAGAGCCTGAACACCAGGAGACCCGTCATGGCCGATCCCGTCGTCATCGTTTCCGTCGCCCGCACGCCCATCGGGGCCATGATGGGCGAACTGTCATCCTTCGCCGGCCATCAGCTCGGCGCCCACGCCATCCGCGCTGCGGTCCAGCGTGCCGGGCTGTCGCCCGAACAGGTGCAGGAGGTCATCATGGGCTGCGTGCTGCCCGCCGGCCAGGGCCAGGCGCCGGCGCGCCAGGCCACACTTGGCGCCGGCCTGCCGATGTCGGTGGGCGCCACCACCCTCAACAAAGTCTGCGGCTCCGGCATGAAGGCCGCGATGCTCGCGCACGACCTGCTCGCCGTCGGCAGCCAGGACGTGGTCGTTGCCGGCGGCATGGAGAGCATGTCGAACGCGCCCTACCTGATGCAGAAGGGCCGCGGCGGCTACCGCTACGGCCACGGCACGCTGTTCGACCACATGGCGCTCGACGGCCTCGAGGACGCCTACGAGAAGACCCCCAACGGCGGCGGCAAATCGATGGGCCAGTTCGCCGAGGACTGCGCCGGCAAGTACAGCTTCACCCGCGAGGAGCAAGACCGCTACGCGATCACCTCCACCGAGCGCGCCAAAACCGCCAACACCGACGGCTCGTTCGCCTGGGAGATCGCCGGCATCACGGTCGCCGGCCGCAAGGGCGACGTCGTGATCGACAAGGACGAGAGCCCGTTCAAGGCCAACCCCGAGAAGATCCCGACCCTCAAGCCCGCGTTCCGCAAGGACGGCACCGTGACCGCCGCGACCTCGTCGTCGATCTCCGACGGTGCCGCCGCGCTGGTGATGATGCGCGCCTCCACGGCCGAAAAGCTGGGCGTCAAGCCGATCGCGAGGCTGGTCGCACATGCGACACACTCGCAGGAGCCGCAGTGGTTCACGACCGCGCCGGTCGGCGCGATCGCCAAGCTCTACGCCAAGACCGGCTGGTCGACCGCGACCGTGGACCTGTACGAGATCAACGAGGCGTTCGCGGTGGTCGCGATGGCCGCGATGAAGGAGCACGGGCTGCCGCACGAGAAGGTCAACCTGCACGGCGGTGCTGTGGCCCTCGGTCACCCGATCGGCGCCTCCGGCGCGCGGCTGATCGTCTCGCTGATCGGCGGACTCAGGAAGACCGGCGGCAAGCGTGGCGTGGCCTCGCTGTGCATCGGCGGAGGCGAGGCCACCGCCGTCGCCGTGGAGGTCCTGTGAGCTCCGCCGCGACCGGTGCGCGTGTGGCCCGTGGCGCTGCGGTGAGCGGCCGGGCGATCCGCAGGACGGACGGGCGGTGAGCGCGCGTCGCCTGATCTCCTCCGGCTCGTCCTTCGAGCGCATGGCCGGCTATTCACGTGCCGTGGTCGACGGCCGGGAGGTGCACGTCTCGGGCACCACCGGTTTCGACTACACGACGATGACCATCGACGAGGACCTGCTGGCGCAGACCCGTCAGTGCCTCGCCAACATCGCCGCCGCGCTCGCGCAGGCCGGCTGCACGCTCGACGACGTCGTGCGCGTGCGCTACCTGTTCACGCAGGCCGAGTACTTCGAGCGTGCAGCCCCCCTGTTCGGCGAGGCGTTTGCGCAGGCGCGGCCGGCCGCCACCGCGATGATCGTCGGCCTGGTCGATCCGCGAATGAAGATCGAGATCGAGGTCGACGCGCGCGTGCCCGAGACGCCCGCCGCGCCGCCGCACGACTGGGGCCTCCAGCCAGGCGCCTGACGGACAGGGCCGGAGTCGGCGCGAGGGCATGTGCGGACACCGGGTCGCCGGTGGCCCGCAGCACGAGGAGAGGCACATGATCCTGAACGAATCGCTGACCATGGTCCGCGACGCGGTCCGCAGCTACGTGAGCGAGCAGGTGGCGCCGCACGCGGCCCGCTGGGACCGCGAGGCCACCTTCCCCGCCGAAGCGCTGCGCGGGCTGGCCGCGCTCGGCTGCTACGGCGTGGCGGTGCCCGAACACTGGGGCGGCGCCGGCCTCGACTAC
Source organism: Burkholderiaceae bacterium (assembly GCA_044368415.1). Taxonomy (GTDB): domain Bacteria; phylum Pseudomonadota; class Gammaproteobacteria; order Burkholderiales; family Burkholderiaceae_E; genus UBA4615. Next base: position 5,157 of record JBIPLJ010000041.1, on the reverse strand, counting down.
ACCGCGCTGGCGGTGATCCTCGAGGAGATCGCCGCGGGCGACGGCGCCACCTCCACCGTCGTGTCGGTCAACAACTGCCCGGTCTGCTCGATCTTAATGGCCTTCGCCGACGACGCGCAGAAGCACCGCTGGCTGGTGCCGCTGGCGCGCGGCGAGATGCTCGGCGCCTTCTGCCTGACCGAGCCGCACGTCGGCTCCGACGCGTCGGCGCTGCGCACCACCGCGCGCCGCGAGACCGGACCCGACGGCCGCGTCGAGTACGTGATCGACGGGGTCAAGCAGTTCATCACCTCGGGCAAGCACGCCGATCTCGCAATCGTGATGGCGGTGACCGACCGCGCCGCCGGAAAACGCGGCATCTCGGCGTTCCTAGTGCCCACGTCCACGCCCGGCTATGTGGTCGCGCGCCTCGAGGACAAGGTCGGCCAGCACGCCTCCGACACCGCGCAGATCCGCTTCGAGCACTGCCGCGTGCCGGCCGCCAACCTGCTGGGCGAGGAAGGCCAAGGCTACCGGATCGCACTGTCGGGGCTGGAAGGCGGGCGCATCGGCATCGCATCGCAATCGGTGGGCATGGCGCGCGCGGCCTTCGAGGCGGCGCTGCGCTATGCCAAGGAGCGCGAAGCCTTCGGTGCGCCGATCTTCCAGCACCAGGCGGTGCAGTTCCGGCTCGCCGACATGGCTACTTCGATCGAGGCCGCGCGCCAGCTCATCCTGCATGCGGCGGCCCTGAAGGACGCCGGCCAGCCCTGCCTGAAGGAGGCGGCGATGGCCAAGCTCTTCGCCTCCGAGATGGCCGAGCGGGTCTGCTCCGACGCCATCCAGGTGCATGGCGGATACGGTTACGTGTCGGACTTCCCGGTCGAGCGGATCTGGCGCGACGTGCGCGTCTGCCAGATCTACGAGGGCACCAGCGACATCCAGAAGATTCTCATCGGGCGCGCGCTCGCCAACGAGGGCTGACACAGACATGGACACCGTGATGCTTCAGGCGATCGACGGCATGGAGGTGCGGGCCTTCGTCGCCCGCCCTGAAGACGATCCGAAGGGCTGCGTGGTGGTCGCGCAGGAGATCTTCGGGGTCAACGACCATATCCGCTGGGTGATCGCCGAACAGTACGCGCGGGCCGGGTACCTTGCGGTCGCACCCGCGTTCTTCGACCGGATCGAGCCGGACGTCGAGCTCGGCTACGCGCCCGAGGGCACGGCGCGCGGGCGGACCCTGGTCGACGCGCTCGGCATGGACGCGCCGCTGCGCGACATCCGCGCGGCGGCGCTGCAGGTTGGCCAGGGGCTGCCCACCGGGGTGGTCGGCTACTGCTGGGGCGGCACGGTCGCCTACCTGGCGGCGACTCGCCTCGGGCTGCCCGCGGTCGGCTACTACGGCGGGCGAACCGCGCCCTACCTGCACGAGCGGCTGCAGGCGCCGGCGATGCTGCACTTCGGCGAGCGCGACACGCTCATCACGATGGAGACGGTGCGGCGCATCAGCGCCACGCATCCCGACCTGCCCTGCCACGTCTATCCGGCAGGCCACGGCTTCAATCGTTTCGGGCATCCCGACTGGCACGCCGACTCGGCCGACACCGCGCTCGCGCGCACCCTCGCCTTCTTCCGACAGCACCTCGCCCAATGACTGACACCGCCCCCCGCATCCGCGTCGCACTCGCCGGCGTCACCGGCTGGGCCGGCGCCCCCCTCGCACGTGGCATCGTCGCCGCCCCCGACCTGCGGCTGGTCGCCGGCATCGCGCGGCGCGCCGCGGGCAAGTTGGTGGGCGACGCGCTCGACATCGACTGCGCGGCCCCGGTCGTGGCCACCGCCGCCGAGGCGCTCGCGCAGGGCGTCGACGTGTTCTTCGAGTACAGCAAGCCCGAGATCGCGATCGTCAACGTGCTGGCGGCCTTGCAGGCCGGCGCACACGTGGTGGTCGGCACCTCGGGGCTATCCGACGAGGAGTACGCGCGCATCGACGCCGCCGCACGCGCCGCCGGGCGCGGCGTGCTCGCCTGCGGCAACTTCGCGATTACTGCGGTGCTGCTGCAGAAGTTCGCCGAGATGGCGGTGAAGTGGCTGCCCGACGTCGAGCTGATCGATTACGCCAAGGCCGGCAAGGCCGACGTGCCCTCGGGCACGGTGCGCGAGCTGAGCGTGCGCTTGGGCGCGGCGCGCGGCGAGGCGCGTGCGTCGGCGCTGCCGCTTGCGCAGCTGCGCGGGCCGGTCGAGACGCGCGGCGCCGAGATGTCGGGCATCCCGGTGCACGCAATCCGAGTGCCGGGATTCGTACTCGGCGTGGAGGTCATCTTCGGCGCCGCCGACCAGCGGCTGCACCTGCGCCACGAGGCCGGCGGCAGCGCCGAGCCTTACGTACCGGGCGCGCTGCTCGCGATCCGCCGCGTGGCGGGGCTGGTGGGCGTGGTGCGCGGGCTCGACCGCGTGATGCAGGACTCGTGAGTGCAGGACTGAGTTGCAGCACCGAGTTGCAGCATCGAGTTGCAGCACTGAGCTCACGGGCCCCGAGCCCGCTGGAGAACCGATGATGGCCGCCGACTACACCCTCTACTGCTTCGCCCAATCCGGCAACGCCTACAAGGCCGCGCTGATGCTCAACCTGTGCGGCGCCGACTGGGCGCCGCGCTTCGTCGACTTCTTCAATGGCGAGACACGCACTGAGGCATACCGCGCGATCAATGTGATGGGCGAGGTGCCGGTGCTCGAGCACCACGGCCGGCGCCTGGCGCAGTCGGGCGTGATACTCGACTATCTCGCGCACACGCTCGGCCGCTTCGACTGGGAGGGCGAGGAAGAGCGGCGCGAGGTGCTGCGCTGGCTCTTTTGGGACAACCACAAGCTCACCAGCTACACCGCGACGCTGCGCTTCCTGATGGCGCTGTCGAAGGACCCGAACCCGGCGGTCGTCGAGACCTTCCGCGCCCGCGCGCTGACCGCGATCAAGGTGCTCGACACGCAGCTCACCCACCGCGAGTGGGTGGCGCTCGACACGCCCTCGATCGCCGACCTGTCGCTGTGCGGCTACCTGTGGTTCAACGAAGAGTTCGGCGTCGACTGGAAGACCTATCCGGCGGTCGGCGCCTGGCTGCGGCGCCTGGAGGCGCTGCCGGGCTGGAAACATCCGTACGCGCTGATGCCCGGGCATCCGCTGCCCGCGAAGGGCTGAAGCGGTGCGTATCGATGCGGTGATCTTCGACTGCGACGGCGTGCTGGTCGACAGCGAGCCGATCACCAACGGCGAGCTGACCGCGATGCTCAACGAGCTGGGCCTCGCCTTCAGCGTCGAGCAGACGATGCGCACCTTCATGGGCCGTGGCTTGCGCGAGGAGCTGTCGATCATCGAGTCGCTCGCCGGCAGGACGCTTCCGCCCGACTGGTACGCGGGCTTCGCGCGGCGCCGCGACGAGGTGCTCGCCCGCGAGGTGAAGGCCGTGCCGTTCATCGAGCACGTGCTCGATGCGCTGGTGGCCGCCGGCCTGCCGCATGCGGTGGCCTCGGGCGCGGACCGCTCGAAGATGCGCGTGACGCTCGGCGCCACCGGCCTGCTCGAGCGCTTCGAGACGCCCGGTGCGCGGATCGTCGCGGCCGCGCCGCCGGGCAGCGCGGCGCATGTCGCAGGCATTGTGCCGGGCTCGCGGATCTTCGGCGCCGACATGGTCGAGCGCGCCAAGCCCGCGCCCGACGTCTACCTGCTCGCCGCACGCGCGCTCGGCGTCGATGCGGCGCGCTGCGCGGTCGTCGAGGACACGCCCACCGGTACCGCGGCGGGCGTCGCCGCCGGCAGCCTGGTGCTCGGCTACTGCGCCCACACCGATGCACGCGCGCTGCTCGCCGCCGGTGCGCATGCGGTCTTCGATGACATGCGGCGGCTGCCGGCGCTGCTGGCGCTGCTGGCGCCCTGATCGTCCGCCGTACGATTCTTCGCCCCCCGCTTCTTCGTCCCCCGATTCCTCGCCCCCTGAGCGCCATGCACCCGATCCAGACCAAGCTCGATGTCCGCTCGGACGAGTTCAAGGCCAACACCCGAGCGATGACCGTGCTGGTCGAGGACCTGCGCGGCGAGCTCGCGGTTGCCGCGTTCGGCGGCGGCGAGACCGCGCGCACGCGCCATGTCTCGCGCGGCAAGCTGCTGCCGCGCGACCGGGTCGTCGGCTTGCTCGACCCCGGCACGCCTTTCCTCGAGCTCTCGCCGCTCGCTGCCCACGGCATGTACGACGGCGACGCGCCCTGCGCGGGCATCATCACCGGCATCGGGCGCGTGGCCGGCATCGAATGCCTGATCGTGTGCAACGACGCTACCGTCAAGGGCGGCACCTACTACCCGATGACGGTCAAGAAGCACCTGCGCGCGCAGGAGATCGCCCGCGAGAACCGCCTGCCCTGCATCTACCTGGTCGACTCGGGCGGCGCCAACCTGCCCAACCAGGACGAGGTCTTCCCCGACCGCGAGCACTTCGGCCGCATCTTCTTCAACCAGGCCAACCTGTCGGCCGCGGGCATCCCGCAGATCGCGGTGGTCATGGGCTCGTGCACCGCGGGCGGCGCCTACGTGCCGGCGATGAGCGACGAGTCGATCATCGTGAAGAACCAGGGCACCATCTTCCTCGGCGGCCCGCCGCTGGTGAAGGCCGCCACCGGCGAGGTGGTCACGCCCGAGGACCTGGGCGGTGGCGACGTGCACACCCGGCTGTCGGGCGTCTCCGACTGGCTCGCGCAGGACGACACCCATGCGCTCGCCCTCGCGCGCAAGATCGTCGGCAACCTGAACTGGAAGAAGCCGGAGCAGCTCGTGCGCGCCGAGGCGCGCGAGCCGCTGTATGACCCGTCCGAGCTCTGGGGCGTGCTGCCCACCGACACCCGCAAGCCCTACGACGTGCGCGAGGTGATCGCGCGGATCGTTGACGGCTCCGAACTCGACGAGTGGAAGGCGCGCTACGCCACGACGCTGGTCACCGGCTTCGCGCGGATCCACGGCATGCCGGTGGGCATCGTCGCGAACAACGGCATCCTGTTCTCGGAGTCGGCGTTGAAGGGCGCGCACTTCATCGAGCTGTGCTGCCAGCGGAAGATCCCGCTGCTCTTCCTGCAGAACATCTCGGGCTTCATGGTGGGCCGCAAGTACGAGAACGAGGGCATCGCGCGCAA
>JBIPLJ010000007.1:0-105766 GCA_044368415.1 Burkholderiaceae bacterium | reverse complement strand
CGCATTGACCACTTCGTCGCCGTGCACAACACCAACTGCCGGCCCTTCAAGTGGACCGCCACCGCCGATACCATCCTTGAAAAACTGCATAGACTTTGCTCACGTATAAGCGGGACAGGACACTAGGATCGGTGCACGCGCCCTGTCGGCGCTTCAGATCGCCTCGTTGCCGGTCTCGCCGGTGCGGATGCGGATCACCTGCTCGACCGCGGTGACGAAGATCTTGCCGTCACCGATCCGTCCGGTGCGCGCGGCGCGCACGATCGCGTCGAGCGAAGCGTCGAGCGAGACATCGGGCACGACCACCTCGACCTTGACCTTCGGCAGGAAGTCGACCACGTACTCGGCGCCGCGATAGAGCTCGGTATGGCCCTTCTGGCGGCCGAAGCCCTTGACCTCGGTGACCGTCAGGCCGGTGACGCCGACCTCGGCGAGCGACTCGCGGACCTCGTCGAGCTTGAACGGCTTGATGATCGCGGTGATGCGCTTCATGACGCTCTCCAACAGCGGTGCAGTGCGGGGTTGCGCCCGATTGTAGCGGTCAGTCGCGGAACTTCGACGTGATGGGATACCGCCAGTCGCGGCCGAAAGCGCGCGGCGTCACCCGGATCCCGATCGGCGCCTGGCGGCGCTTGTACTCGCTGATGCGCATCAACCGGACAACCTGGTCGACCGCCTCGCGCGGGAAACCGGCCGCGACGATCTCGTCGACGCGGCGGTCCTCCTCCATGTACATCTGAACGATACCGTCGAGCTGGTCGTACGGCGGCAGGGAGTCCTGGTCCTTCTGATCCGGACGCAGCTCGGCGCTCGGCGGGCGCGTGATGATCCGCTCCGGGATCACCGGCGAGACGGCGTTCCGGTACGCGCAGAGCCGATAGACCAGCGTCTTGGCGATGTCCTTGATGACTGCGAATCCGCCAGCCAGGTCGCCGTACAGCGTCGAGTACCCGACCGCCATCTCAGACTTGTTGCCGGTGGTGAGCACGATCGAGCCGAACTTGTTGGACAGCGCCATGAGGATCGTGCCTCGGATGCGGGCCTGCAGGTTCTCCTCGGTCGTATCAGGCCGGGTGTCTCGGAACTCACCCTCCAAGGTCGAGAGGAAAGCCTCGAAGCAGGTCGCAATCGGGATCTCGTCGTAGCGCACGCCGACGCGCGCGGCCATCTCGCGCGCGTCGATCCAGGAGATGTCGGCGGTGTAGGGCGAGGCCATCATCACCGCCCGCACGCGCTCTGGGCCGAGCGCGTCGACCGCGATCGCCAGTGTGAGCGCCGAGTCGATACCGCCCGACAGGCCGATGATTGCGCCGGGAAAGCCGTTCTTGCCGATGTAGTCGCGTACCCCGAGGACCAGCGCCTCGTAGACCTGCGCCTCGAGCGGCATCGCAGCCTCGATCGGACCGGACAGTTGTGCGTCGTCGGCGACGTCCACGAGCAGCAAGTCCTCGACGAACGCGCGGGCCTGCGCGGCGAGCGCGCCATCCGCGTTCAGCGCGAAGGACATGCCGTCGAACACCAGCTCGTCCTGACCGCCGATGAGGCTCGAGAGGACAACCGACATCCCTTGCGCGCAGACGTTGTCGCGCACCACGTCCATCCGGTCCTGGTGCTTGTCGAGGTGGTAAGGCGAGGCGTTCATGGCAAGCAGCACCTGCGCGCCCGCGGCCTTCGCGGCGGCCGGCGCATGCGGCAGCCAGAAGTCCTCGCAGATCACCACGCCCAGCCGCAGGCCCTCGACCTCGAAGACCAGCGGCGCGTCGCCGGACACGAAGTAGCGCGGCTCGTCGAAGACGCCATAGTTCGGCAGCTCGTGCTTGCGGTACTCACCGATCACGCGCCCGGCGTGGATGACCGAGGCTGCGTTGTAGCGCCTACCGTCGTGCTCGGACGGATGGCCCACGAGCAGCCGCAGCTCGGGCCATTGAACCGACTGCTCGACGAGGGCGGCCAGCGCCGCACGCGTCCTGTCATAGAATGCCCCGCGCAGCAGCAGATCCTCTGGCGGGTAGCCGGTCATCGACAGCTCGGGCGTGACGAGCACGCGGGCACCCGCCTCGACGGCGCGGCGCGCGGCATCGACGATACGGCCGCGGTTCCCGTCGAAATCACCGATGATCTGATTCAGCTGAGCACTGGCGATTCGGATAGGCATGACCAGCAAAGCAGGGGCGGCGCGAGTTGATGATTATCGCACGCACATCGTGGCCGACATCCGCACCTTGAGTGCGGCGACATGGGATGCGCTCGCAGGCGACGCAGGCCCCGGTCCGTTCGTGCGCCATGCCTTCCTGGCAGCCCTGCAGACGTCCGGTTGCGTCGGCGACGGCACCGGCTGGCATCCGCACTTCGTCTGCATCGAGGACGCCTCGGGTACGCTCGTGGGCGCCGCGCCGCTCTACCTGAAGGCCCATTCGTACGGCGAATACGTGTTCGACTGGGCCTGGGCCGACGCCTACCGCCGACACGGACTCGAGTACTACCCCAAGGCGCTGGTCGCGATCCCGTTCACCCCGGTGCCCGGGGCGCGCCTGCTGGCCCGGGACGACTCGGCCCGGGCGGCGCTGGTGCGGGCGCTGATCGCGGAATGTGTGGCGCACGGGCTGTCCTCACTGCACGTGCTGTTCCCGCGCGACGATGATGCGCGGGCACTCGCCGAGGCCGGCCTGATGCGCCGGCTCGGCGTCCAGTTCCACTGGTCGAACCCGGGCTGGAAAGACTTCGACGACTATCTCGGCGCGCTCGCCCAGCCCAAGCGCAAGAAGATCCGGGCCGAACGGCGCAAGGTGGCCGAGGCAGGCGTGACGGTGGCGATGCTCGAGGGCCCGGCGATCAGCGAGGCCGACTGGACGTTCTTCGCGCGCTGCTACCGGACGACCTACACACAGCACCACTCCACGCCGTATCTGAACCGCGCGTTCTTCGTCGAGCTCGCGCGCTCGATGCCCGAGGCGCTGCTCATGGCGCGGGCAACGCGCGAGGGCCGACCCATCGCGGCTGCCTTGCTGATGCGCGACTCGCAGGCGATCTACGGCCGCTACTGGGGGGCGATCGAGCAGGTGCCCTGCCTGCACTTCGAGGCGAGCTACTACGCGCCGATCGAATGGGCGATCGCCCATGGCGTGGGCCGCTTCGAGGGCGGCGCGCAGGGCGAGCACAAGATGGCACGCGGATTCCTGCCGGTGCAGACCTCCTCGTACCACCACCTCGCGCATCCGGCGTTCGCCGATGCGGTGGAGCGGTTCCTGGAGCGCGAGGCCGGCGGCGTGGACGCCTACCTAGACGAACTCGACGACCGCTCTCCGCTGCGCCGCGCGGAGCCCTCGCCCTCGTCCTCGCCCTCGCCCGACTCGGACTGAACAGCGGGGCGCCGCGCGCGCGAAGGTTTGACTACTCCGAGCTGCCCTTGTAGCGCGCCAAGCCGTCGACGATCTCGGCCGCAGCATCCTCCGGGCCGCCCCAACCGATGACCTTCACCCACTTGCCGGGCTCGAGGTCCTTGTAGTGCTCGAAGAAGTGCTGGATCTGCTGCAGCCGGATCGGGTTCAGGTCGTCGTGCTTCTTCCAGTGCGAGTAGATCGGCAGGACCTTGTCGATCGGCACCGCGAGCAGCTTGGAGTCGCCACCGGCCTCGTCCGTCATCTTGAGCACCCCGAGGGCGCGGCAGCGAATCACGGCGCCGACCGCGATCGGATACGGCGTGATCACCAGCACGTCGACCGGATCGCCGTCGTCGGCGATGGTGTGCGGGATGTAGCCGTAGTTACACGGGTAATGCATCGCCGTCATCATGAAACGGTCGACGAACAGCGCCCCCGTCTCCTTGTCGACCTCGTACTTGATCGGATCCGCGTTCATGGGGATCTCGATGATCACGTTGAAGTCGTTCGGGATGTCGCGGCCGGAGCCGACGCGATCGAGGTTCATGGCGGGGGTCTCGGAAGGTTCGATGGCTTGGGATGGATTTCCGACATTGTAATGGGGGGCTGCACTGCGGCAGACCCGGCCGTCGGTGAACGTTCGCGGATAATCTGGGCCATCCCTTCTTTCGATCGCCGCCCTGCCCGGCCGCGCGTACCGGAGCCCCAGCATGCTGCTCGAACCCATGCGTTTCGTTCATTTCATCGGCAACGAGTCGGTGCCCGCCCGCTGCGGCGAGTCGCTCGCGGTGATCGACCCGTCGAGCGGCGCGGTGTTTGCGCAAATCGCCCGCGGCGACGCAGCCGACGTCGATCGCGCGGTCGCATCGGCGCGCGCTGCGTACGCCGTCGGCTGGGGACGGCTGTCGGCGGTCGACCGGGGGCGGCTGCTGCGCCGCTGGGCGGACGCGGTCGAGGCGCATGTCGACGAGCTCGCGCAGCTCGAGTCGCAGGACACCGGCAAGCCGCTCAAGCAGGCCCGGACCGATGTCGTCGCGCTGGCGCGCTACTTCGAGTTCTACGCCGGCGCAGCCGACAAGCTGCACGGCACCACGATCCCCTACCAGGACGGCTACACCGTCCTGACGATCCGCGAGCCGCACGGCGTGACCGGGCACATCGTGCCGTGGAACTACCCGATGCAGATCTTCGGCCGCTCGGTCGGCGCCTCGCTCGCGGCGGGCAACACCTGCGTAGTCAAGCCCGCCGAGGATGCTTGCCTGTCGTTGCTGCGGGTCGCCTCGCTCGCGGCCGCAGTCGGGTTCCCGGCCGGTGCGCTGAACATCGTCACCGGCCTCGGGTCAGAGGCCGGGCAGGCGCTCGCCGAGCATCCTGGCGTCGACCACATCTCGTTCACCGGCTCGACCGAGACCGGCAAGCGCGTCGCGATCGCGGCTGCCGGACACCACTGCCCGGTCACGCTCGAGCTCGGCGGCAAGTCGCCGCAGCTGGTGTTCGCGGATGCCGACATCGACGCCGCGCTGCCGGTGCTGGTCAACGCGATCGTGCAGAACTGCGGGCAGACCTGCTCGGCGGGCAGCCGCGTGCTGGTCGAGCGCCCGCTGTACGAGCCGATGCTCGAGCGTCTGGCGGCACGCTTCGCCGCGCTGCGCGCCGGCCCGGCGGCGATGGACCTCGACCTCGGGCCGCTGGTGAACCGCAAGCAGCAACAGCGGGTCTGGGACTTCCTGTCGGACGCGCAGGCCGGCGGCATCGAGATGATGGCCCAGGGCGAGATCGTCGACGCAGCGCCGGGCGACGGCTTCTACCAGGCGCCGGTGCTGCTGCGCGACGTGCCGAGCGCTCACCGCCTGTGGCAGGAGGAGGTGTTCGGCCCGGTGCTGGCGCTGCAGCCCTTCGACGACGAGGAGGAAGCGCTGGCCTCGGCCAACGGCACGCGGTACGGCCTGGTCGCCGGCGTCTGGACCCGCGACGGTGCCCGCCAGATGCGGCTCGCGCGCAAGCTGCACTGCGGGCAGGTGTTCATCAACAACTATGGCGCGGGCGGCGGTGTCGAGCTGCCCTTCGGCGGCGTGAAGGCCAGCGGCCATGGGCGCGAGAAGGGCTTCGAGGCGCTGTACGCCTTCACCACCCTCAAAACTGTCGCGATCCGGCACGGCTGATCCGGGGTTTCGGCGGGCATGCCCGCCGCCGGATCAGCGGGCGCCGCATGCTTGCGGCGCACTGGTACGTCCCGAACGGGAATCCGCCGAGAGGCGGCCGATCCGGGGTTTCGGCGGGCATGCCCGCCGCCGGATCAGCGGGCGCCGCATGCTTGCGGCGCACTGGTACGTCCCGAACGGGAATCCGCAGAGAGGCGGCTGACTTCAAACCGCCAACCTAACCGCCTCCCGAAACACCCTTCCCGCCTCCTCCCCACGCCCGAGCGTCTCATACAGCTCGCCCAGCGCGCTCAACCCGGCGACCGTCGGCTGCCCGCGCGTCGCGAGCTTCAGGTAGTCCTCCGCCTTGCCCCACAGCTTCTCCGCGGCGCACAGCCGCCCGAGCGCGAGCAGCAGCGCCGGCTCATCGCCGTAGCGCGAGCGCCAGCCCTCGAGGCGCTCCAGGCGGTCGCGCAGGGCGAGCCCGCCGACGCGTGCATAGATCGCGGGCAGCGCGTCCGAGAAGCCCGAGTCGAGAGCCTTCTCGACGATGCGGCGTGCATCGTCGTCTGCACCCGCGTCGGCAAGCGCCGCGGCGGTCAGCGAGGCCAGTTCGGGCTGGGCGCGCTCGTCCGCCCGCAGCGAGCGCCAGAGCTCGCGCAGCGCCGCTGTGTCGCCGGCCTTGCCTGCCACCAGCTCGCCATAGGCCTTGTCGCGCAGCCGGCGCACCGCGGCCGGGTGCAGCGCGTCGCGCTTCTCGACCAACCGCAGCGTGCGTAGCACGTCGTCCCAGCGCTCGGCCTGCTCGTAGGCGCGCAGGGCGGTGCGCAGAGAGACGATGTGGCGAGCGCCGCGCGCATGCATCCGCTCGACGATCTCGATCGCCTCCTGAGTGCGCCGGTCCTCGACGGCCAGCTCGGCCTGCGTCATCAGGAGTGCGTTGCCCGCGCCGGCGTCGCCCTGCGCCTCCTGCAGCCAGCGGTCGCGGCGCGACTGCTCCTGCATGCGCTGCGCCGAGCGCGCCGCGAGCAGCGCCGCCGGTGCGGCAGTCGCCAACGACGCCTGGGCGAGCAGCGCATGCCGCTCGACCCGCGCATGGCGGCCTTCGAAGAACGCGAGCACGCTGTCGCGCAACGCGCCGACCGCGGTCTCCTGCTGGCGGCGCGCGCGGTACTCGCGCACCCGCTGCGGCAGCCGCAGCGCGCGCGCCGTGCCGACCAGCAGCAGGTGCAGCATACCGAACGCGGCCAGCAGCAGCGCCAGGGCCAGGTTGACCGAGATCTCGATCCGGTACGGCGGCCACAACACGGCCACGTTGCCATGGTTGAAGCGCATCAACAGCGCCAGCCCGACTGCGACCGCGAAGGACACCAGCAGCCAGACCATCCAGCGCATCGCCCCTACCTCGCGTCGCTGGCGGCGCGCGCGGCGCGGACCGCGGCGATGCTCTCGGCGAGCGACGGCAGGTCGACCGCGAGGCGCGTGGCCTGCAGTTGGCGCAGCGCACCCAGCGCGGCGACGACCGAACGGTGCTGACCGTCGAACCACTTGCCGATGGCCGCGGTCGCCCGGGCGAGGTCGGCGCGGAATAGCGCCTCGTTGCGGGCCAGCAGGTTCAGCCGTGCATTGAGCAGTTGCAGGCGCAGCGACTCGCGCACGAAGAAGCGCTGGTCCGGCGACATCAGCAAGGCCTCGGGCTGGTCGACGCGCTGGACGCGCACCAGCGTGCGCAGCTCCGCGACGAACGCATCCCAGCCTTGCAGCCCGGTGCGCGCGACCCGCTCCGGCAGCCCCCGCAACCCCGGCTGGGAGACATCGGGACGCGCCACCGGCGTCGCCGAGCCCGACATCTGCAGGTCGGCGAGCAGCGGCATTTGCTCGATCAGGCCGATCACCGCATCGAGCCGATTGACCGCCGCCGCGAAGTCGGCGAGCGGCACCGACTTCAGGCGTTCGATGTCGCGGGTCAGCACGCGTCTCAGCCCGAGCATCGACGGCTGGTTCGAGCGTGCCAGGACCTGCTCTGCGTCAGACAGTGCGAGCAGCGCGCTCTGGACGTTGCCGCCGAGCTGCAGCTGCTGGGCTGCGATCATGATCGAGTTCTCGACGTCGGCCAGCATCAGGTCGCCGCGCGTGCGTGCCATCTCGTCGTAGAGCTGCCTCAGCTGCAACTGCTGGCCGAGGGAATCGGCGAGCTTTGCCTCGAGTACTGCGGTCTTGCCCTGGGCGTCGCGCATCGTGTCGGCCAGCAGCCTCATCTGCTGCTCGCGCTGCGCATCACGCAGCTCGGTCTCCTGCAGCCGACGCGCGAGATCGCGCTCGACGCGCCCGATGCGGTCCTGGACGAACCAGGTGCCCGCAAGCGTCAGCACCGCCAGCGCGCCGACGAGCGCCCACACCGGCAGGCCGCGGCTGCCTGCCTGAATAAGGCTGTCGGAGGGCGGCCGATCGGACACACGACGCCCGCCCGCCGACGTCGGTTCGTTCACCGCATCGGGCTGGGAAGCGGGGTCCGCGCCGCGGGCGGGCGACGCCGCGGTCGCCGGGGAGGGGTCGGTGGTCATGGTGGATCAGGCCATGCCGATTCTATCGCGGCAGCCAGACCATCCGCGCCCGGCGGATGCCGCTCGACCCGTCGCCAGCCCTGTCGGACGAGTGCCTCGGCGATCCGCGGATGCTGGGTCAGCACCGGCCGGCCCCGCGCCCAGCCGGCGCAGGCGAGTCCGTCGACGAAGCGCCTCAGGCGCTCCCCTGCATCGGCACTTGCCACCGAGAACACCAGCGGCGCATCGCAGGCGGCCCGAGCCGCGATCCAGCTGTTTGCATCGGTCGGCGGCATCACATCGTGCGCGGTGTAGACACTGACCGCGTGCAACCAAGCCCCGCGGGCGCGAAGCGTCTGCAGCCAGGCCTCGCGACCGTCGGCGCGGCGCAACACCGCAACGTCCACGCCCGACAGCGAGGCGAGCTCGGGCTCTGCGAGCAGCGCGTCGGCATCGTACGGCGCGTGCCGCGGCTCGAGCACCGGCGCGGCATCCAGCCCGGCCAGGCGAGCCCGCCAACGCTCCAGCGCCTCGCGACTGCCCGGGCCGATCACGCCAACCCCGACTGCACGTGGCCAGGCGAAGCCGCGCTGTTCGAGTGCGCCCATCACCACCTCGATCGCCCCGGGGCTGGGCAACAGGACCCAGCGACAACCGGCGAGCGTGATCGATAGCGCGGACCAGTCGAGACCAGCTACCTCTCCGATCGCGGTCATCGGCCAGCAGGCGAGCTCGAAGCCGCGGGCTCGCAGCGAGGCGGCGAGCCCCCCCGCCCGCAGTGCGGGCTGAGTGAGCACAACCGAAGGACGGGTCATGATGCGGTGGGCGATGGGCGCTGCGGCGGCTGCCCAAGGGCAATCAGCCTCGGGCGACCCCCGTGGCTCAGCGCAGCCCGATGGCCGCGCGCTCGCCGAGGGCCTCGGCGGCGTCGTAGTCCGCACCCTCCCCCTCACGGCTCGGGCCGCGGGCGGCGTCGACTGGCGACGGGGTATGCACCTCCGAGCGGCGCACCCGACCGTCGGTGGCCAGCAGCGCCTCGAGCTTGAGCCGTCCATCGGGCTGGACCACGGCATACGCGGCAAGCGGGATGCGGCAGCTGCCGCCCAAAGCTCGGGACACCGAACGTTCGGCGGTGACCTCGAGCCAGGTGCGGCGATCGGCCAGGGGTGCAAGCCAGGCGCGCACCTGCGGCCGGCTGGAGAGCACCTCGATCCCGAGCGCGCCCTGCCCTGGCGCCGGCAGGCTCGCGGTCGGCGGCAGGATCTCGCGGATGCGCTCGGCCAAACCGAGCCGCTTCAGGCCCGCCGCGGCGAGGATGATGGCGTCGTACTCGCCGCGATCGAGCTTGCCCAGCCGCGTGTCGAGGTTGCCGCGCAGCGGCAGGATCTGCAGGTCGGGGCGATGCTCGCTCAACTGCGCGGCGCGGCGCAGGCTGGAGGTGCCGACCTTCGCGCCCTGGGGCAGCGCGTCGAATGTCGCGAAGTGGACCGATACGAAGGCATCGCGAGGATCCTCGCGCCGCATCACTGCCGCGAGCTCGAAGCCCTCGGGCAGTTCCATCGGCACATCCTTCAGCGAGTGGACTGCGAGGTCTGCTCGGCCGTCGGCCAGCGCCACCTCGAGCTCCTTCGTGAAGAGCCCCTTGCCGCCGATCTCGTTTAGCGAGCGATCGAGGACCTGGTCCCCGACGGTGGTCATGCCGAGCAGCTCGACGCTGCACGCGGGATACAGCTCGCGGAGCCGGTCACGGACATGGTGCGCCTGCCACAGCGCGAGCCGGCTTTCGCGCGTGGCGATGACCAGGCGGGCGGGAGCCGGCAGGGCGGCGTCCGCCGATACAGGACCGGAGGACACGCTCAGCTCACCAGGCCCTTGACGATCGACCACTGCCGACGGCTGACCGGAAGCTTCTCAGGCACTTCGCGCAGCACCACCTGCCAGTACGGATCGCCCGCCTCACCCTCGCCGGTCGGCGTCACGCGCTCGAAGCCGGCAATCGACGGACGCGCCACCAGCGCGTTGCGATGGATGCGAACGAAGCGGTCCTTGAACTCCTCCTCGAGGGAGGTCAGCGACTCCTCGATGAGGAACTCGCGTTCGCGCGTGCGTACGGTGATGTACTTCAGCTCGGCCTTCAGATACAGCACCTGCTCGAGCGGCACCAGGATCACGCGACCGCGCTCGTGGACCGACAGGTGACGGCGCCGAGTATTGGTGGCCTTGACCAGCTGGTCGATCGCTTCGAGGTGCTCGGCCGGCAGCAGCGTCTGCGCCCGCTTGAGCGCACCGAGCAGCCGTTGCGCGCGAACCGGCTTGAGCAGGTAATCGAGCGCGTTGACCTCGAAGGCCTCGACCGCGAACTCGTCGAAGGCGGTCACGAAGATCACCAGCGGCATCGGCTTGGGATCGTCCTGGTCGCCCTCCCCGGCCCGGGCCGAGATGTGGCGCGCCAGCTCGATACCGGTCATGCCCGGCATCTGGACGTCCATCAGCACGATCTGCGGCCGCTGCGACTCGATCTGCGCGAGCGCCTCGGGGGCGTTGGCAGCTTCGCCGACGATACGGTGGGGAAACTCAGGCGAGAGATCGGCCAGCACTTCGCGCAGTCGCGCGCGCGCCGGGGCCTCATCGTCAACGATCAGGATCGAAGTAGCGTCGGACATCGCGGCGTCGTCTTTCTTTTCTGTAGGGGAACTCGAGAAGGACCCGGAACCGGCCGTCGTCCACGCCGGTCTTGAGTTCGGCTTCCATATCGTACAGCAGCATCAGCCGCTCCCGCACGTTGGAGAGTGCCATCTGGTTTCCGGGTCGCACAGGAGGAGTAGGTGCAAGCGGATTGACGATCTCGACCCTCACGCGCTCGCCCGGACACGAGACGACGATTTCAATCGTACCGGTCTCCGAGCTCGGCTCGATCCCGTGATGAACGGCATTCTCGATCAGCGGTTGCAGCAAGAGCCCCGGCAACAACGCGTCGCCCGGCATCTGGTCGAGGTGCCAGACCACCACCAGCCGCTCGCCGAGGCGCAGTTGCTCGATCGCGAGGTATTCCTTGCAGGTGACGATCTCGTCGTCCATCGGCACCAGCTCGCGCGCGTCACGCATGAACACCCGGAACAGATCGGCGAGGTTCTCGAGCGTGGTCTCGGCGCGACGCGGGTCGCTGCGCATCAGACCGAGGACCGCGTTCAGGCTGTTGAAGAGGAAATGCGGCCGGATCCTCGCCTGCAATGCCTGCAACCGGGCCTCGGAGAACGAGGGCGAGAACGCCCGCGCGCGCAGCCGGAAGTAGCCGACGAAAGCCCAGGCGGCGGCGGCGGCGACGACGCCCCGGCTGCCGACCCACCAAGCGATCTCGTCCATCCCCAGGTTCGGGGCGGCTAAGCGCTGGATAAAGAGCGCCGCGCCGATCGCAAAAAGCGCCGGCACGCCGAGCACCACCGCCCATTGCCAGCGGATCGGAAGCTGGTTGGCCAGCCGGCGCAGCGGGCACAGCAGCAGCAGCGAGCCGAGCACCACCGGCTCGAGGATCACTGCCATCGACAGGAAGCGGGTGACCGCCTCGACTGGGCCGGCGGTGGAGACGATCGCAACCAGGAGGCCGAGCGCGTTGAGCGGCACCAGCGTGCGCAGCACGATGCCGAGATTGCAGGTGTCCGGGATGATCGGCGCCAGTCCGCCCTCGGTCTGTCGGCGGGCTAGCGCCGGCTCGTCGTCTTGAGGGCCCTGGGACTTATAATCCGCGGTTTTCGAGTCGCTTAGCGCCATGGACACGGAATTATGACAGATCAGTTCGCCAAGAAATCCGAGGCGTGGTCGGCGCGCTTCTCCGAGCCGGTGGCGGAGTTGGTCAAGCGCTACACCGCGTCGGTCGACTTCGACAAGCGGCTCGCATTACACGACATCGAGGGCTCGCTCGCGCACGCCGACATGCTGCAGTCGGTCGGGCTGCTGAGCACGGCCGACCTCGACGCGATCCGCGACGGCATGGCAACGATCCGCGGCGAGATCGAGCGCGGGGTGTTCGTCTGGTCGATCGACCTCGAAGACGTTCACCTCAACATCGAGCGGCGCCTGACCGACCTGGTCGGCGACGCCGGCAAGCGGCTGCACACCGCCCGCTCGCGCAACGACCAGGTCGCCACCGACATTCGACTCTGGCTGCGCGCGGCGATCGACGATGCGAGCACGCTGCTCGTAGCGCTGCAGGGCGCGCTGGTCGACCTGGCCGAGGCACACACGGACACGATCATGCCTGGCTTCACCCACCTGCAGGTCGCACAACCGGTGACCTTCGGCCACCACCTGATGGCGTACGTCGAGATGTTCGCGCGTGATGCCGAGCGGCTCGCCGACTGCCGCCGCCGCGTGAACCGGCTGCCGCTCGGGGCGGCAGCACTGGCCGGCACCAGCTATCCGATCGACCGCGAACGGGTCGCCCGCACGCTCGGCTTCGACGGGGTCTGCGGCAACTCGCTGGACGCCGTCTCCGACCGCGACTTCGCGATCGAGTTCTGCGCGGCCGCCTCGATCGCAATGGTGCACGTCTCGCGCTTCTCGGAGGAACTGGTCATCTGGATGAGCCCGCGCGTCGGCTTCATCGACCTGGCCGACCGGTTCTGCACCGGCAGCTCGATCATGCCGCAGAAGAAGAACCCGGACGTGCCCGAGCTCGCGCGCGGCAAGACCGGCCGCGTGGTGGGCCACCTGACGGCGCTGCTGGTGCTGATGAAGGGCCAGCCGCTGGCCTATAACAAGGACAACCAGGAGGACAAGGAGCCGCTGTTCGACGTCGCCGACACGCTGACCGACACGCTGCGGATATTCGTCGACCTGGTCGGCGGCATCCAGGTTAAGGCGCACCGGATGCGGCAGGCGGCGGCCGAGGGCTTCTCGACCGCGACCGACCTGGCCGACTACCTCGTCAAGAAGGGCCTGGCGTTCCGCGATGCCCATGAGGCGGTGGCGCATGCGGTGCGGCGTGCGTCCGAAGCGGGCAAGGACCTGTCTGAGTTGTCGCTCGAGGCCCTGCGCGCGTTCAGTCCGCTGGTGGGCGAGGATGTGTATGCGGTACTGACGCCAGAGGGCTCGGTGGCCGCGCGCGACCACGTCGGCGGCACGGCCCCTGTGCAGGTGCGCGCGGCGATCGCCCGGGCTCGGAGCAGGCTCGCGGAGCAGGTCTGACCGTCTTGTTCGGCGGCGCCGCAAAACGCGCTCTGGCGGTTCCCGCTCCGCGACCTTACCCGGCGACGGGCCGCGAAGCGATTGCCCGAAATCCAAGGCAACCATAGAATTCGGCGGTCGCGAGCCCAAGCCCTACCAGGCTCGCGGACCGAACCCGACGGCGGACCATTAAATCTTCCGCGGGTTGTACCCCCCCCCGAGGAGACCTTTCATGACTCGTCGTACTTTCCTACGCCAGGCCGGCGCGAGTGCCGCTGTGGGCGGCACCGTCCTCGCCGCACCGGCGATCGTCCACGCTCAGCCCACGATCCGCTGGCGCTGTCCGTCGAGCTTCTCCAAGAGTCTTGACACGCTGTACGGCATTAGCGAGGTGGTGGCCAAGCGCGTCTCCGAACTCACGGGCGGCAAATTCACCATCACTCCGGCCGGCGCCGGCGAGATCGTGCCCGCCTTCGGCGTGCTCGACGCCGTGCAGAACGGCACCGTCGAGATGTGCCACACCGCGCCGTACTACTTCTTCGGAAAGGACCCGACCTGGGCCTTCGGCACGGCCGTGCCGTTCGGGATGAACTACCGGCAGTACAACGCCTGGTGGTACTACGGCGGCGGCGACAAGGTGTTCAACGAGTTTGCGGCCAAGTCCGGAGTCGTCTCCTTCCTCACCGGCAACACCGGCGTCCAGATGGGCGGCTGGTACCGCAAGGAGATCAAGACGCTCGAGGACCTCAAGGGCCTGAAGTTCCGGGTCGGCGGCTTCGCCGGCACGGTGCTCTCGAAGCTCGGCGTCGTGCCGCAGCAGATTCCCGCGGGCGAGATTTACGCGGCGCTGGAGAAAGGCACGATCGACGCGGCGGAGTGGGTCGGCCCATACGACGACGAGAAGCTCGGCCTGTCGAAGGTCGCGAAGTTCTACTACACGCCCGGCTGGTGGGAAGGCGGTCCGGCGCTGCACACCTTCGTCGGCCAGAAGGCGCTGGAGTCGCTGCCGCCGGAGTACCGCGCTGCGCTCGAAGCTGCCTGCGCCGAGGCGACCGTGCTGCTGATGGCCAAATACGATGCGGTGAACCCGCCGGCGATGCGCCGGCTGCTCGCCGGTGGCGCACAGTTACGCGCGTTCTCCAAGCCGGTGATGGACGCCTGCTACAAGGCAACCCAGGAGGTCTATGCCGAGACCGGCGCAAAGAACGCCGACTTCAAGAAGGTGCATGACCACTACTTCGGCTACCTGAAGGACCAGATCGCCTGGCATGGCGTGGCCGAGGCGCGCTTCGATCAGTACATGGCCGGCGCGACCCGCTGACGGTCTCCAACGGTTCGCGCGGCCTGCCGTGACGCCGCGCGAATCCCGACCGGCGGCCGCTCTCGCGGCCACCGGTCCGGTGCAGTCCCATTCCTCGACTCTCCACGGGCGGGTGCCCTTGAAACCACTCCTTGGATTCTGTCGCGCGATCGACGCGATCAACGAACGCGTCGGTCGCGTCATCATGTGGCTGGTCCTGGCCGCGGTACTGGTGAGCGCGATCAATGCGGTGGTACGCAAGCTGTTCAGCGTGAGCTCCAACGCCTACCTCGAGCTGCAGTGGTACCTGTTCGCTGCGGTATTCCTGCTGGGTGCCGGCTATACGCTGCTCAAGAACGAGCATGTGCGCATCGACTTCCTCGCCGGACGCTGGACGCGCCGCACCCAGGTCTGGGTCGACGTGCTGGGGATCATGGTGTTCCTGCTGCCTCTGTGCGTTTGGGTCGTCGGGCAGTCGTGGCCGGTGTTCATGCGGGCCTACGTCTCTGGCGAGGTCTCGAGCAACGCGGGCGGGCTGATCCGCTGGCCCGTCTACCTACTGCTGCCGGCGGGCTTCGTGCTGCTCGCCCTGCAGGCGGTCTCGGAGCTGATCAAGCGCATCGCCTGGCTGCGCGGCCTCGGGCCCGACCCGGCCGAGGTGGTGCGTGAACGCTCGGCCGAAGAACGCCTCGTCGACGACCTGCGGCGCGAAGCCGAGCGGAGTGCCTCGAAATGACTGTCTGGCTCGCCGCCAATATCGCACCGGTGATGTTCCTGTCGCTGGTCGCCTTCCTGCTGACCGGCTTCCCGGTCGCCTTCAGCCTCGCCGCCTGCGGCATGTTCTTCGGGTTCATCGGCATCGAGCTCGGCATGGTGCCGCAGGCGCTGATGCAGGCACTGCCGCTGCGCCTGATCGGCATCATGCAGAACGACACGCTGCTGGCGATCCCGTTCTTCACGTTCATGGGCCTGATCCTCGAACGCAGCGGCATGGCCGAGGACCTGCTCGAGACCGTCGGCCAGGTGTTCGGTCCGGTGCGTGGCGGACTGGCGCTCGCGGTGATCGTGGTCGGTGCGATGCTGGCCGCGACCACAGGCGTGGTGGCCGCATCGGTCATCTCGATGGGCCTGATCTCGCTGCCGATCATGCTGCGCTACGGCTACAACCGCCCGGTGGCGACCGGTGCGATCACCGCATCGGGCACGCTCGCGCAGATCGTCCCGCCCTCGCTCGTGCTGATCGTCATCGCCGATCAGCTCGGCAAGAGCGTCGGCGACATGTACTCGGCCGCGTTCCTGCCGGCCTTCATGCTCATCGGCCTGTACTGCGCGTTCATCCTCGCGCTGGCGGTGCTGCGGCCGTCCTGGGTGCCCGCCCTGCCCCCGGAGGCACGCATCTACCGCGAGTCCAACGGCGCGAGCGGGCACCGGTCGCTGCTCGTGCTCGCGACGCTCTGCACCGCAGCGGCGGTGTGGTTCGCCAACCGCTATCCGGAGTTCGTCAGGAACCTGACCGGAAACCCCGAGGCCAGCGCCCCGACCGACGAGACGATCGTCGTATCGCTGTGTGTCGGCGTGCTGCTCGCGTTCGTGGTCTCGGTGGTGAGCCGGGTGCTGCGCCTGGGCCTGCTGTCGCGCCTGGCCGAACAGGTCACCTTCGTGCTGATCCCCCCGCTGCTGCTGATCTTCCTGGTCCTCGGGACGATCTTCCTAGGCGTCGCGACCCCGACCGAGGGTGGGGCGATGGGCGCGGTGGGCGCGCTGGTGATGGCGGTGGGTCGTCGCAGGATGGGCTTCTCGCTGCTCTCGCAGGCACTGAATTCGACGGCGAAGCTCTCGGTGTTCGTAGTGTTCGTGCTGGTTGGCTCGACGGTGTTCAGCCTGACCTTCCAGGCGGTCGACGGCCCGCGCTGGGTCGAACATCTGTTCGACAAGCTGCCCGGCGGACAGATCGGCTTCCTGATCGTCGTGAACGTACTCATCTTCGTGCTCGGCTGCTTCCTCGACTTCTTCGAGATCGCGTTCATCCTGCTGCCGCTGCTCGCGCCGGTGGCGGTGAAGCTCGACGTCGACCTGGTGTGGTTCGGCATCATCATCGCGATGAACCTGCAGACCTCGTTCCTGACGCCGCCGTTCGGCTTCGCGCTCTTCTACCTGAGGAGCGTCGCACCGGCGTCGGACTATGTCGATCGCGTCACCGGCAAGACGATCCCGAAGATCACCACCGGGCAGATCTATACCGGCTCGATCGCGTTCGTGATCATGCAGTTGACGATGGTCGTGGCGGTGATCGCCTTCCCGTCGCTCACGCTGGACGCGCTCGGCCCGAAGAAGGTGCTCGACGTCGACTCGATCCGGCTCGAGGTGCCGACCGACGGGGGCACGCCCACGGAGGACACGAGCGACAAGGTGGATGTCGGCGGATTGGGATCCTCGGGGGGCGATGCCGCCTCGAAGGATGCCCCCCCCAAGGAAGAAGAGGACCTCGGCGCCGCGCTGATGAAGTCGGGCCCCGGCGGCGCGGCGAAGTGAAGCGAGACGGGGCGGGCCGCAGCGCGGCCCGCCGACGCGGGCTGTTCGAGCTGTATAGCTGCAGCGGGTCGACCGGCCGCTTCGCGGCTCGGTCGGCCTAGCGCCGCCTGGCCGGCGGCAGGTCCGTGCAGACGCCCTCGAAGAGCTCCGCCGCCATCCCAATCGTCTCGCCGAGCGTCGGATGCGGGTGGATGGTCCGGCCGATGTCGGTTGCGTCGGCACCCATCTCGATCGCCAGTGCGATCTCGCCGATCATGTCGCCGGCATGTGTGCCGACGATGCCGCCGCCGACGACGCGGTGCGAGGTCTCGTCGAACAGCAGCTTGGTGAAGCCCTCGTCGCGACCGTTGGCGATTGCGCGACCTGACGCGGCCCAGGGGAACGAGGCGCGACCGAGCTTCATGCCCTGGCGGGCGGCCTCCTCCTCGGTGATGCCGACCCAGGCGACCTCAGGGTCGGTGTAGGCCACCGACGGGATGACGCGCGCATCGAAGAAGGTCTTCTCGCCAGCGGCCGCCTCGGCGGCGACGTGGCCCTCGTGCACCGCCTTGTGCGCGAGCATCGGCTGGCCGACGAGGTCGCCGATCGCAAAGATGTTCGGCACGTTCGTGCGCATCTGTGCGTCGACCGGGATGAAGCCGCGGTCCGTGACCACGATGCCGGCGCGCTCGGCGCCGATCTTGGCGCCGTTGGGGCTGCGGCCGACCGCACCCAGCACCAGGTCGTAGAGCTGGGGCTCGGCGGGCGCGTTCTCGCCCTCGAACCAGACCGCGATGCCCTCGGGCCTAGCCTCGGCCCGCACGGTCTTCGTCTTCGTCATCACCCGGTCGAAGCGGTGCGCGTTGTGCTTCTGCCAGACCTTCACGAGGTCGCGGTCGGCGCCCTGCATCAGGCCGTCGAGCATCTCCACGACGTCGAGCCGCGCGCCCAGCGACGAGTACACCGTGCCCATCTCCAGGCCGATGATGCCGCCGCCAATCACCAGCATGCGCTCAGGGACCGCGGCGAGCCGCAACGCGCCGGTGGAGTCGACCACCCGCGGATCGTCGGGCAGGAAGGGCAGGCGCACCGCCTGGCTGCCGGCCGCGATCACCGCCTGCTCGAAGCGGATCACCTGCCGCGCCCCGGTGCGCGCCTGGCCCTCGCCGGTGGTGATCTCGACTTCGAGATGATGCGCGTCGAGGAAGCGGCCGTAGCCACGCACCACGCGGACCTTGCGGGCTCGGGCCATCCCGGTCAGGCCGCCGGTGAGCTTGCCGACGACCTTGTCCTTCCAGCCGCGCAGCGCATCGAGGTCGATGGTGGGTTCGCCGAAGGCGATGCCGTGGGCGGCGAGCGAACGGGCCTCGTCGAGTACGGCGGCGGTATGCAGCAGCGCCTTCGACGGGATACAGCCGACGTTCAGGCAGACACCGCCCAGGGTCGCGTAACGTTCGACGATGACGGTGTCCATGCCGAGATCGGCGGCACGGAACGCCGCGGCGTAGCCACCCGGGCCGCCGCCGAGCACGAGCATCCGGCACTGCAGGTCCGGGGTGCCGGTGAAGGCCGTGGCAGCCGACGGCGCGGCAGAGGTCGCGGCCGGCGCGACGGCGGCAGGCGGCGACGCGGTCGCAGGCGTCGGTGCGGTCGCGGATGTCGATACGCTCGTGGGTGTCGGTACGGTCTCGGGTGTCGGTGCGGCCGAGGCGGCCTCGGCCTCGAGCAACGCGATCACGCTGCCCTCCTTCACCCGATCTCCCAGCTTCACCCGCAGCTCGACGATCCGCCCGCCCGCGCTCGACGGGATCTCCATCGACGCCTTGTCCGACTCCACAGTCAGCAGGCTCTGTTCGGGCGTCACTGCATCGCCGGGTTTCACCAGCAGCTCGATCACCTCGACGTCCTTGAAGTCGCCGATGTCCGGCACGCGCAGCTCGATGGTCGCCATGGTCTGTCTCGTCGTGGGTGGGGCCGGCGACCGCAGTCGCTCAGGCGGGGATCTCGAATTCGTAGACACGGTTCGGGCCGCTGGAGCTCTTGTCGAACTCGGAGCCCGCGTCAACGCCGATCTGGGCGATCTGCTTCGCGCCGCGGGCACCGCCGTAGCTTGCGTACATCGCACCGAGCGCAAAGTTGCGGCCCGAGCCGATCGCCCAGAAGCGCTCGAAGCTGAACACCTCGCGGTATGAGTAAACGCCGTAGATACCGCTCGGATTTGCGATCAGCGCCGTGATCTGCGAGCTCTCGTACGGGTCGTCGTCCTCTTCCTTGGGGTTCAGGAAGTATTGCTCCTTGAGCACCTGGTGAGCGCGCAGGAAGGTCTCGAAGACCTCGTGGCGCGAATGCAGGCGCGGCGTCTCGACCGTGCCGAGCACGCGCCGCAGCACCTCGAAGTGCGCGGTGCTGCCGGCCAGGCCGATGTAGGAGTCGCCGATACGGATGATCTTGTCGTTCGCCTCGTATCCGCCAGGCAGGCGAGTCTCGCCGAAGGTGACGAGCGTGTCCGCCCCGATCGCGATGCGGTTCTTCTTCCTGACGACGACGATGGTGGTCAACGGATCATCCTGGGAGTCTCGAGGGCAAGCAGGGAATCTACCCCGCTGCCGTCAGAGCATCACCCTGCGAAAATCCGCCAGAAGCTGAGCCAAGTGGGCGTTGAAACGCGCCGCGGCCGCGCCGTCGATGACCCGATGGTCATACGACAACGACAGCGGAAGGATCAGCCGGGGCACGAAGGCCGAGCCGTCCCAGACCGGCTTCGTCGCCGAGCGGCTCACCCCGAGAATCGCCACCTCGGGGGCGTTGACGATCGGCGTGAAGCCTGTGCCGCCGATGCCGCCGAGGCTGGAGATCGAGAAGGTGCCGCCCTGCATCTCTGCGGGCGACAGCTTGCCGTCACGCGCCTTCTTCGCCAGCTCGCCGGTCTCGGTGGCGATCTCGCCCAGGCCCTTGCGGTCGGCGTCGCGGATCACCGGCACCATCAGTCCGTTCGGCGTGTCGGCGGCGAAGCCGATGTGCCAGTAACGCTTGAGCACCAGCGCCTCGCCCTCGAGCGAGGCATTGAACTCGGGGAACTTCTTGAGCGCGTGCACGCAGGCCTTGATCAGGAAGGCGAGCATGGTGAGCTTAGGCCCGGACTTCTCGTACTCCCGGTTCAGCTGCACCCGGAAGGACTCGAGATCGGTGACGTCGGCATCGTCTTGGTTGGTGACGTGCGGGATCATCACCCAGTTGCGGTGCAGGTTCGCGGCCGAGATCCTGCGGATGCGCGGCAGCGGCTTCGTCTCGATCGGGCCGAACTTCGCGAAGTCCACTTTCGGCCAGGGCAGCAGGCCGAGGCCCGCGCCGCCGCCATCCGCGGCCGATGCGGCCGCCGCCTTCGCGGGCTCCGACGCCCGCCGGACCGCATCCTTCACGTAGGCCTGGACGTCCTCGTGGAGGATGCGCTGCTTCGGGCCGCTGCCGCTGACATGGTCGAGGTCCACGCCGAGCTCGCGGGCGAACTTGCGCACCGAGGGCGAGGCGTGCGGCTTGACGACATGCGTGCTGGCATCGCCGGCTTCGGCCGGCACCGGCTGCGTGCGGGGCGACGGCGTGCGCGGCGAGGCGGCGTCGCCCGCGCCGCTCAGCGCCGTAGCAGGCGCTGCGCCGCGCGCCGACTCGACGTCGGGCCGATCCGGTCGGTCGGAGGGCTGGGGCGCGGCGATTGCGGCCGGCACCGCCGCGGCGGCCGCGGCAGGTGCCGTGGCAGGGACCGGCGCGGCGGCAGGCGCCGCCTCGGCGACCGACACGTCCGCCTCGAGCAGAGCGATCACGCTGCCCTCCTTCACACGGTCGCCCAGCTTGACCCGTAGCTCGACGATCCGCCCGCCCGCGCTCGACGGAATCTCCATCGACGCCTTGTCCGACTCTACCGTCAGCAGGCTCTGCTCGGGCTTCACCGAATCGCCGGGCTTCACCAGCAGCTCGATCACCTCGACCTCGGCGAAATCACCGATGTCGGGCACCTTCAGTTCGATCGTGGCCATCGCGTGGGGCGTCCGTCAGGCGTAGTGCGGGTTGTTCTTGTCGGGATCGATCCCGTACTTCTTGATGGCGTCGGCGAGCACTTTAGGCTTGAGCGCCTTTTCGTCGGCGAGAGCACGCAAGGCCGAAAGCACGACGAACTTGCGGTCGACCTCGAAGTGCTCGCGCAGCTTGTAGCGGAAATCGGAGCGGCCGAAGCCATCGGTGCCCAGCACCCTGTAGGCACGCCCCTTGGGCACAAACGGCCGAATCTGGTCGGCGAACAGCTTCATGTAGTCGGTCGAGGCGATCACCGGGCCCGCATGCCCCTCGAGCTGCGCGGTCGCGTAGGGGACCTTCTGCGTATCGCCCGGGTGCAGCAGATTCCAGCGCTCGCAGTCGAGGCCGTCGCGACGCAGCTCGGTGAAGCTGGTGACAGACCAGACGTCGGCGGCGACGCCCCAGTCCTGCTCGAGCAGTTCGGCCGCGGCCAGCACCTCGCGCAGGATCGAGCCGCTGCCGAGCAGCTGCACGCGGGTCTTGTTGCCCGGGTCGCCCTCGCGCAGCAGGTACATGCCCTTGACGATGCCCGACTCCGAGCCCGGCTTCAGGCCCGGTTGGGCGTAGTTCTCGTTGAGCAGCGTCAGGTAGTAGTAGACGTTCTCCTGCTCGCCGACCATCCGGCGCAGCCCGTCCTGGATGATCACCGCGACCTCGTGGGCGAAGGTCGGATCGTAGGAGACGCAGTTCGGGATCGTCGACGACAGGATGTGGCTGTGGCCGTCCTCGTGCTGCAGGCCCTCGCCGTTGAGCGTGGTCCGCCCCGAGGTGCCGCCGAGCAGGAAGCCGCGCGCCTGCATGTCGCCAGCCGCCCAGGCGAGGTCACCTACGCGCTGGAAGCCGAACATCGAGTAGTAGATGTAGAACGGCACCATGATGCGGTCGTTCGTGGAGTAGGACGTCGCCGCCGCGATCCACGACGAGAACGCACCCGCCTCATTGATGCCCTCCTCGAGGATCTGGCCCTTTTTGTCCTCGCGGTAGTACATGACCTGGTCCTTGTCGACCGGGGTGTACTTCTGGCCTTCCGGCGCGTAGATGCCGAGCTGCCTGAACATGCCTTCCATGCCGAAGGTCCGCGCCTCATCGGGCACGATCGGCACGACCCGCTCGCCGAGCGACTTGTCGCGGATGAGCGCGGTCAGCACGCGCACAAACGCCTGGGTCGTCGAAATCTCGCGGCCCTCGGCGGTCGGCTCGAGCACCGCCTTGAACGCGTCGAGCGCAGGCACCTCGAACTTCTCGGAGGAGACGCGCCGGCGCTGCGGGAGCGAGCCGCCGAGTGCTTGGCGGCGCTCGAGCATGTAGCGCATCTCGGGCGTGTCGTCGGAGGGCTTGAAGAACGGCAGCTCGTCGAGCTTGTCGTCGGTGATGGGGATGTTGAAGCGGTCCCGGAACTCTCGGATCGCCTCCGTGTCGAGCTTCTTGAGCTGGTGCGTCGGGTTCTTCGCCTCGCCGATGCGGCCCATGCCGTAGCCCTTGACCGTCTTGGCGAGCACGACCGTCGGCTGGCCGCGGTGGTTTACCGCAGCGTGGAAGGTCGCATACACCTTGTGCGGATCGTGGCCGCCGCGGTTCAAGCGCCAGATGTCGTCGTCGGTCATCCGCGACACCATCTCGAGCAGCTTCGGATGCTTGCCGAAGAAGTGCTTGCGCACGAAGGCGCCGTCGTTGGCCTTGTAAGTCTGGTACTCGCCGTCGACGGTCTCCTCCATCACGCGCTGCAGGATCCCGTCCTTGTCGCGCGCCAGCAGCGGATCCCAGTAGGAGCCCCAGATCAGCTTGAGCACATTCCAGCCCGAGCCGCGGAACTCGCCCTCGAGCTCCTGGATGATCTTGCCGTTGCCGCGCACCGGGCCGTCGAGCCGCTGCAGGTTGCAGTTGACGACGAACACCAGGTTGTCGAGGTTCTCGCGCGCGGCCAGGCCGATGGCGCCGAGCGACTCGGGCTCGTCCATCTCGCCGTCGCCACAGAACACCCAGACCTTGCGGTTCGAGGTGTCGGCGATGCCGCGGGCGTGCAGGTACTTGAGGAAGCGCGCCTGGTAGATGGCCATCAGCGGGCCGAGGCCCATCGACACCGTCGGAAACTGCCAGAAGTCCGGCATCAGCTTCGGATGCGGGTACGAGGAGAGGCCGCGGCCGTCGACCTCCTGGCGGAAGCTGTCGAGCTGCGCCTCGTTCAGGCGGCCCTCGAGGTAGGCGCGACCGTAGATGCCAGGTGCCGAGTGGCCCTGGAAGTAGACGAGGTCACCGCCATGGCCCTCGTGGGGAGCGTGCCAGAAGTGGTTCATGCCCGCACCGATCATGGTCGCGAGCGAAGCGAACGAGGCAATGTGGCCACCGAGGTCGCCGCCGTCGGCGGGATCGAGGCGGTTGGCGCGCACCACCAAGGCCATCGCGTTCCAGCGCACGTATGAGCGGATGCGCTCCTCGAGCTCGGCGTTGCCCGGGCTGCGCGCCTCGAGCTGCACCGGGATCGTGTTCACATAGGCGGTGTGCGCCGAGAAGGGAATGAACGCGCCGCTGCGGCGGGCCTTCTCGACCAGCCGCTCCAGCAGAAAATGCGCGCGATCGGGGCCTTCCCGGTCGAGCACCGCTTCGAGGGCGTCCAGCCACTCCTGCGTCTCGAGCGAATCCGGGTCGTTGGCCGCAGGCGTGTTAGGCACCGCTGACATCGTGTGTCTCCTCGGGTAAGTGGCGCGATTCTAAAAAACGGCCTCGTGAAAGTCCACACAAACTTCCGGATTAAGAAACTGTTTATCGCATCGTGGCATGAAAGCGATGATCAGCGGAGGCATTTCCGGCGTTCCCAGCCCACCGCCGCGCAGGCGCAGCGGGCGCGCCACAGGGCTCAGGCGGCCGCTCAGCCGCACACAGGGCGGCATTGCGGGTGTCCGTGCGCCGCGGGTGTGCTCTGGGGTAGGCCCTGGGGCGGGCCAGACGCCCCGCCCTGCCCGCAGTTTCACACCCGTCGCGGTCCGTGCTATAGTCCATGGCTCTGCGCCCGTAGCTCAGTTGGATAGAGTACTTGGCTACGAACCAAGGGGTCGTGGGTTCGAATCCTGCCGGGCGCGCCATCTAAGTAGTACAGCAGCACCAGTCGTACCGAACGCCTGCCCCAGAGATGGAGCAGGCGTTCTGCTTTGTGCGGCGCACGGGGCGCTCAGACCCCGCTAGAAGCGGGATGCGGCACACGCCGTATGCAGCGTGCGGCCCCGGGTTGCACCATCCGTCGGCTAGGCCCCGCGAGTCATCCCCCAGAGTCGTCCGCCCAGCCCCGAAAGTCGATCTGGTGGCTTTTTCGACGTTGTTCCATCGATTCGATCGATCGGCCACCTCTCAAGCTTCACCGTGAATTCCGCGCCGCCACCCTGGGCGGCTGCTCCCGGGCTGCTCCGCCGGGACCCGGTACCGGAGAAGTCTGATGAAGTTTCGACACAAGGTGTGGTCTTTACCGCTGGTGACGCTGCTGGTGTTCGCCGCCGGACTCGGCGTGGCATGGGTCAACGCGCGCCAGACTGGCTCGATCATCCAGCAGCTCGGCCGCGTCGAGTATCAGTTCTTCGTGCGCCTGCAGGCGGTGGGCACGCAGTACACCGCGATGCAGGAAGCACTCAAGGGCGCGGTCGCCGCCGGCGACAAGGCGGCGCTCGGCGACATCGACGGCCGGGCAACCCGGCTTCGCGCCGTGCTGGCCGAGATCGGCGAGCTGCACGGCAAACGCGAGGTCGCCGAGACGCTGACGCGTCAGTTCGACGGCTGGGTCGCGCCGGCTCGGCAGGCCGCCGCGATCATGATGGGCTCTGCCGAGGGTGACCCAGGCGCGGCGATCGGGGCGATGCAGTCGGCGCAGGCCAGCCTCACCCAGGCGCTCGACGAAAGCCGCGAGGCAGCCGGGCGCGGGAACGAGGCCAGCCTGCAGGCCGCGCAGGAGACGCTGGACCGCGGACTGTGGCTGAACCTGGCGACCGCCCTGGCGAGCATCGCGACGCTGGCAGTGCTGTCGCTGCTGGTGATCCGCGCGATCGAGCGCGGGCTGGGGGCCGACCCGGAGTACGCCGCCCGCGTGCTCAGGGAAATGGCGGCCGGTGACCTCGGCGGCGAGATCCGCTGCGCGCCCAACGACACGAGCAGCCTGCTGCACGCGGCGAAAACCCTGCAGGCCACGCTTGCACGCATCGTCACCGACACCCGGCGCAGCGCCGACGAGGTGGCCCGCGCGGCCCGCGAGCTCGCGGCGGGCAACGCCGATCTGTCGAGCCGGACCGAAGGCCAGGCCGGACGCCTCGCCGAGACCGCCGGCAGCGTCGGCGAGCTTGCGGAGCGCACCCGCGAGAACACCACCAGTGCGCGCGAGGCCGCGCGCCTCGCCGGCAGCACCTCCGACAGTGCCGAACGCGGCGGCGCGGCGGTCGCCGAGATCGTGCGCACGATGTCCTCGATCAACGAGAGCGGCCGGCGCGTTGCCGAGATCATCGGCCTGATCGACGGCATCGCGTTCCAGACCAACATCCTGGCCCTGAATGCGGCGGTCGAGGCCGCCCGCGCCGGCGAGCAGGGCCGCGGCTTCGCGGTCGTCGCCAGCGAGGTGCGCAGCCTCGCGCAGCGCAGCGCCGAGGCCGCCAAGCAGATCTCCGGCCTCATCGGCGACTCGGTGCAGCGCGTCGACGACGGCTCCCGACAGGTCGCCGCCGCCGGGGCGCTGATGGACGAGATCGTCCAGGGCATCCGCAGCGTCAACCAGTACGTCTCGCAGATCTCCGAGGCTTCGGTCGAGCAGGACAGCGGCATCACGACGCTGAACGGCACGATCGGCGAGATCGAGCGCGCCACGCAGCAGAACGCGGCACTGGTCGAGCAGGCCTCGGCCGCGACGCTGTCGCTGGAGAACCAGGCCGGCGAGCTCGGCCGGATGATCGCCGTCTTCAGAACCGGGGCGAGCGCGTGAGCGTCGCCCCGCGCGCACCCCGCCCCCTCCCTTCCGCTTTCGCACGCACCTCCAAGAGGTCAACCATGCACCAACCTTCCTTCCTTCGCCGTGCAGCCTTCGCGCTCGCCGGTCTCGCCTTCGCGACCAGCGCCGCCCAGGCGGCAGAATTCGGCAACATCACGATCAACGGTTACGGCCACCAGTCGTTCCTGAAGACCACGGACAACACCTGGCTCGGCGCCGACGGCAGCGGCTCGTTCAAAGAGAACGTGTTCGCGCTGGTGGTCACCGCCAAGCTCGACGAGCGCTCGAAGTTCTGGTCGCAACTCGCCTCCATCAGCGGCTCATCGATCGACGTGCACTGGTTCTACGTCGACCGGACCTTCGGCGACAACCTGACGGTGCGGGCGGGCAAGGTGCTTGCGCCCTTGGGCTTCTACAACGAGTTCATCGACGCGCGCTTCCTGCAGCAGTCGACGATCCTCCCGCTGCTGTATCAGCCGGACACCGACCTGGTCGACGAGGCCTACGGCGGCCTGGGCGGCACCTGGACGATGCCGATGGCAAGCGGCCGGATCGACTTCGACCTGTACGGCGGCCAGATCGTCGAGCACGCCGCGGTGGCGGCGGCACAGAAGCAGAAAGGGCTCGTCGGTGCTCGCATCGACTGGCGCACGCCGATCGACGGGCTGCGACTGATGCTCTCGGCGTCAACGAAGAAGCAGCTGACCCTCGGCGACCCGGACGACACCACCAAGTCCTCGATGATCCTGTCGGCCGGCTACACCGCCGACCGGCTCGACCTCAAGGCCGAGTACGGCCACATCTCCCGCTCGACGGGCGGCCTGGATAGCAAGACGAGCGTGGCCTACCTGCAGGCCGGCTACTCGCTGACCGACAACTGGATCCCGTTCGCGCGCTACGACTTGCTGCGCGCGCCGGGCTTTGACAGCGGCGATGCGTCGACCTACCAGAACACCGTTGCGATCGGCGTCACGTACCGGGTGAACGGCAACCTCGCACTGCGGCTCGAGAACCACTTCAACTCCGGCTACGGCGCAGCCGCGCTGTCCGGCGAGACGGCTGCGGGCCAGGGCCAGAAGACCTGGCAGATGTTGGCCGCCAGCGTCGCCTTCATCTTCTGACGACCGAGGAACGAACATGACACCACCCATCAAGCGGCTGCTGGCGACGGCGGCGATCGTCGCCGCAACCCTGTCGCCCGCCCTCGCGAACGACGTCGTCGTGATCGGCAACAAAGACAACGGCGGCACCGTCGATAAGGCCTTCATCGCCAAGGCCTTCACCGGAGAGGCCCGCAGCTGGCCCGACGGCGGCTCGGTCACCCTGTACGACCAGGGCGACGACAACCCGACGCGCGCCGCGTTCTATACGACCTTCGTCGGACGCAGCGCCGCGCAGGTGAAGGCGGCCTGGGCGCAGCTCGTCTTCAGCGGCAAGGCGACGCCGCCGAAGATCGTCGACGGCGACGCCGAGGTCAAGAAGGCGGTGGCCGCGAACAAGCTCGCGGTCGGCTACATCAAGCCCTCGAGCGTCGACGACACGGTGAAGGTGCTGCTCAAGTGAGCGGCTCAGCCGGCTGAGCGTCCCGGACGGTCCGCGTCGAGCGGCCGTCCCGGCGATCAGGCGATCAGGCTCCAGAAGGGCAACCGCCCGGCCATCATCGCCCGATAGACATCCTCGCCACTGCCCGCGCGTTCGGGCCCGAGGTTCGCGGCCGCGCCGACGAGATCGAGCGCACGCGCACCCTGCCCGCCGACCTGGCCGCCTCGCTTGCGCGCGCCGGCCTCTTCCGCACGCTGCTGCCGCGCCGGTTCGGCGGGCTGGAGAGCGAGCCGCTGCTCGCGCTCGCGACCATGGAGGCGATGGGCGAGGCCGATGCCTCGGCGGGCTGGTACATGATGATCGGTGCCACGGCCGCGCCGTCCGCCGCCTGGCTCGACCCCGCGGTCGCGGCGACCGTCCACGCCACGCCCGAGACCGTGACTGGCAGCGTCTTCGCGCCGATCGGCAGCGCGGTGGTCGATGGCGACGACTTCGTGGTGAGCGGACGCTGGCCCTGGTTCTCGGGACATGTGCACTGTGCGTGGCGGTCGGCAGGGTGCACGGTCATCGAGGGCGGCACCGTGCGCATGCTGCCCAACGGCATCCCGGATGCGCGAATGGTGTTCTTCCT
This sequence comes from Burkholderiaceae bacterium, assembly GCA_044368415.1. Lineage (GTDB taxonomy): Bacteria > Pseudomonadota > Gammaproteobacteria > Burkholderiales > Burkholderiaceae_E > UBA4615. The sequence goes on along the minus strand of JBIPLJ010000007.1, from coordinate 77,530 downwards.
GGCGCAGGCGGGCACGCGGCTCGACGGCTGGCATGTCGCCGGCCTGCAGGGCACCGGCAGCGACGAGGTCGAGCTCGAGGGACTGCGCATGCCGCGCGAGCGCTCGGTGTCGCAGATGACCGATGCGCCGCGCGAGGCCGGCCCGCTCTATCAGATGCCGCCCTTCGGGCTGCTGGACCAGGGGATCGCCGCGGTGATGCTCAGCAATGCCCGAGGCGCCATCGACGACTTGGTGGCGCTGGCCGGCACAAAGAGCCCGGACGGCAGCCGGCGCACGCTCGCCGAGCGCAGGGGCGCCCAGGCAGAACTCGCGCGGGCGGAGGCCTCGCTGCGCTCGGCACGGGCCTACTGCATCGACGCGGTCGGCCAAGCCTGGCGGCTCGCCTGCGCCGGCCCCCCCCCCGACCTGCGGGGGCGCGCCGCGCTGCGGCTGTCGGCCACGACGGCGACCCGCGCTGCGGCCGATGTGACGCGCGCGATACACGACCTCGGCGGTGGCTCGTCGGTCTACCTGACGAGCCCGCTGCAGCGGCACTTTCGTGACGCTCACGTGGGGACGCAGCATGCAATGGTGTCGGCCTCGACGCTGGAGCTCGCAGGCCGCGTGCTGATGGGCCTGCCCACGGACGCGACGATGCTCTGAGCGCTCGGGCGTGTCCGGCGCCGCGATCGAGGGCGCCTGCCGGTCCACGGTTTACCCTCGTCGGCCCGCGTGATACGGTTGTCCCCGATCCCCCTCACCCTTCCGGCTGGAGCTCCCTTGATCGCAGGCGGCACGAGCGACGCAGACCCGGCACACGAGCGCTGGTCGGCCGCCGCCGGAACGGGGCACTGAGATGACCCGCCGCGCGCTCTACAGCCGCTCCCCCGAGGCGTCTCCGGACCCGGCGCCCCCCGAGGCGAGCGGGGGGCGCGATGTCGGTGCACCCGGCCCGACCGCCCGCCCGAGCCCTGCCACACGCGGTACTTCAGTCCGCGGCCCGTCGCCGTGGGCGCGGCCCGAAGCCCCGGCCCCGGCCGGTCGACCGGCCGCCGCCGAGGCGCCTACGCCTGCGCGCCCCCGCCGCCTCGAGCGGCTGCACAGACTGGCCTCGCGCGGCGAGCGCCCGCTGCTGGTCGTGCTTGGCATTCTGGCCGCCCTCGCCGGCGTGCTGCTTCAGCGCGGGCTGTATCCGACGCCGCGCGCGCTCACGCAGGACGATATCGATGCCGCGGTGCTGCGCACGATGGAGACGCAGCCCCTGCCTTCGCAGGCGGCCAAGGCCTGGGAGGTGATCCGCCCTTCGGTAGTCCGGGTGCGGCGCATCGGGCCGCATGGCAAGGACGGCGCGCCCGGCGAGGACATCGGCGTGGGCAGCGGCGTGGTCGTCGTCGAGACCGGCCTGATCCTCACCAACCTTCATGTCGTCGCTGGCGCGGACTCCATCAAGGTGGTCTTCGCCGACGGCCTGGAGTCCGACGCAGTGATGGTGCAGGCGCAGCCTGAGCAGGATCTCGCGGTGCTGCAGGCCAAGACGCTGCCCGACGACCTGGTGCCGGCCACCCTCAAGTCGACCGCCGACGTGCGGCCGGGCGACGTGGTCGTGGCCGCAGGCTTTCCCTTCGGTATCGGACCGTCGGTGACCGCCGGTGTCGTATCCGGCATGAAGCGCGAGTTCCGCTCGCCCGAGGGCAAGCGGCAGTTGACCAACCTGATCCAGTTCGACGCGGCGGTGAACCCGGGCAGCTCCGGCGGGCCGCTGCTCACGCCCGAGGGCGAGGTGATCGGCATCGTCACCGCGGTGCTCAACCCGACCGAACAGCGCGTATTCGTCGGCATCGGCTTCGCGGTCCCGATCGAGAGCGCCGCCGCCGGCGCCGGCATGTCGCCGTTCTGAGCGCCCGCCGCACCGTCGAACCGCCGCCCAGCCGACCCGTCGCCGTGCCGAACCGCCGCCCGCAGCACCCCGCCCGCCTTCACCTTCCGTCCGACCCCGCCTCCTCGAGACCCCGCCCATGAACGACACCCCGACCACCGGCAACGAGGTCTCCGCGCTCATGGAGCGCATCCTCTTCGAGGTGAAGAAGGTCGTCGTCGGCCAGGACCACTTTCTCGAGCGGGTGCTGGTGGCGATCCTCGCCCAGGGCCACCTGCTGGTCGAGGGCGTGCCGGGACTCGCCAAGACGCTGACTGTCAAGACGCTGGCCACCACGATCCGCGGCCAGTTCAAGCGCATCCAGTTCACGCCCGACCTGGTGCCCTCGGACCTGGTCGGCACGCGCATCTACAGCCAGAAGACCGGCGAGTTCAGCACCTCGCTCGGACCGGTCTTCACCAACCTGCTGCTCGCCGACGAGATCAACCGCGCACCGGCCAAGGTCCAGAGCGCGCTGCTCGAAGTTATGCAGGAGCGGCAGGTGACGATCGCCGGCGAGACCCACCGGGTGCCGGACCCGTTCCTCGTCATGGCGACGCAGAACCCGATCGAGACCGAGGGCACCTACCCGCTGCCCGAGGCGCAGGTCGACCGGTTCATGATGAAGGTGCTGGTCGGCTACCCGAGCGAGGACGAGGAGTTCGTGATCGTGGAGCGCGTCACCGGCGCGCCGGTATCGGTGTCCTCGGTGGCAAGTACCGAGCAGCTGAGCGTGCTGCAGCGCGAATGCCGGCGCGGCTACGTCGATCCGTCACTGATGCACTACGCGGTCAAGCTGGTGTCTGCCACGCGCGACCCGGCCCGCCACGGACTCGGCGATCTCGGCAAGTTCCTCACCTACGGCGCGAGTCCGCGGGCGTCGATCTCGCTGGTCGAGGGCGCGCGCGCGCTCGCCTTCCTGCGCGGGCGCCGCTACGCGCTGCCCGAGGATGTCGCCGACATCGCCCCCGACGTGCTGCGCCACCGGCTGGTGCTGTCGTACGAGGCGCTGGCCGAGGGGCTGTCGGCCGACCGGATCGTCCAGCGCATCATGCAGGCCGTGCCCCAGCCGGCCCGTCCGCTGCAGACCCATGTCGACATCGACCCGCGACCCTGAGGGGCTGCTGCGCCGCCTCGAGTGGACGGTCATCCGTCGGCTCGACGGCCAGCTGCACGGCGACTACCGGACGCTGTTCCGCGGCTTCGGGCTGGACCTCGCGGACCTGCGCGAGTACCAGTTCCACGACGACGTCCGGCGCATCGATTGGAACGTCACCGCGCGACTGCAGACGCCCTACGTGCGCGAATACCACGAGGACCGGGAGGTGTCCGCTTGGTTCCTGGTCGACCTGAGCGGGTCGGTCGGCTTCGGTTCGGGCGAGCGCACCAAGCGAATGGTCGCGACCGACTTCGTCGGCGTGGTGGCGCGCCTGCTGACCCGTCACGGCAATGCCGTCGGCGCGATGGTCTACGGCGACCGCGTCGACACAGTGATCCCGGCGCGCACCGGCCGCCGCCACCTGCTGCACATCCTGTCGCGGATCGAGCAGCGGCCCGAGGGCGTGCCGCTCGCGGCCCGCGGCACCGAGCTCGGCACGCTGCTGGGGGCAGCGGCCGAGGCGGTCAAGCGCCGCTCACTCGTCTTTGTGGTCTCCGACTTCATCAGCGAGCCCGGTTGGGAGCGCCCGCTCGCACGCCTGGCGCAGCGCCACGAGGTGGTCGCGATCCGCGTCCACGACCCGCTCGAGTCGACGCTCCCGGACCTGGGCCTTGTGACGATGCAGGATGCCGAAACCGGCGAACAGCTCTTCGTCGACACCCACGACCGCGCGTTCCGGCGGCGCTTCGCCGAGGCCGCCGCACGGCGCGAGGCCTCGCTGCGCCGCTCGTTCGCGCAGGTCGGGGTCGACACGCTCGAGGTGTCCACCGCCGACCCGCTGGCCGGGGCGATCATGCGCTTCGCGGACCTGCGCAAGCAGCGCAGCAGGCTGTCGGGCGGAGCCCTGCCCGCGCACCTGTCGGCCACAGGCAGGCCGCGATGACCTTCGCCTGGCCGCAGATGCTCTGGACGCTGGTCGCAGTGCCGCTGCTGGCCGCCGCCTACATCGCCTGGACACGGCGGCGGGGCGCGGCACGCGCGACGTTCGGCGGGCTGTCGCTGTCGGCCGGGCCCGGGCGGGGTGCCTGGCGGCACCTGCCGCCCGCGCTCTTGCTGCTGGCGATCACGCTGCTGCTGCTGTCGGTGGGTCGTCCCGCCGCGGTGGTCACGCTACCCGCGCAGCACGAGACGGTGATCCTCGCGATCGACGTCTCCGGCAGCATGCGCGCCACCGACGTCAAGCCGACGCGGCTGGCCGCCTCGCAGCTCGCCGCCCGTGCCTTCATCGAGGCCCAGCCGCGCAGCACCCGGATCGGCATCGTGAGCTTCGCCGGCACCGCCTCCCTGGTGCAGCCACCGACCGAGATCCGCGAAGACGTCGCGCAGGCGATCGAGCGGCTCCAACCGCAGCGCGGCACCGCCATCGGCAGCGCGATCGTGGTCTCGCTGGCCACGATCTTCCCCGGGGCGGGCATCGACCTGCGGATGGTCGGACGCCGCGAGGCCGGTGCCGAGGGCAATCGCGAGCAGCGCCGCGATGCGGCGCGCCCCGGCGCCGGCGGGGGCCCGGGCGCGGCGCAGGACAAGCCCCTCGAGCCGGTGCCCGCCGGCTCGTTCGGGTCGGCGGTAATCGTGCTGCTGTCTGACGGCCAGTCGACCACCGGCCCCGATCCGGTGGCCGCAGCGCGCCTCGCGGCCGAGCGCGGCGTGCGGGTCTACACGGTGGGCATCGGCACGGCCAAGGGCGAGGTGCTGCGCACCGACGGCTGGTCGATGCGGGTGTCTCTCGACGAGGCGGGCCTGAAGACCGTCGCCGACCTCACCCGCGGCGAGTACTTTCTCGCCGACAGCGCCGCCGAGCTCAAGCGGATCTACCAGTCGATGAGCAGCCGCTTTGTGATGGAGAAAAAAGAGCTTGAGATCGGCGCGTTCTTCGCCGCCGGCGCCGCGCTGCTGGCGCTGCTCGGCGCCGGCCTGTCGGTCGCCTGGTACGGCCGGGTGCTCTGAGGCGCCGGGCGAGGACAGGACAGGGATCGGCCCTCGGCAGATCCCCGTTCCGGCTGGCTAGCGGGTCTTGTGCACGAAGGACGCGCGCTCGACCTCGGTGATCCACACCATGCCGTCGCCCGGCGCGCCGCTCGACAGGCAGGCGACCACCGCGTCGTAGAGCGCGCCGGCCGCCTCGTCGGGCACCACCATCTCGATCCGGAAGCGCGCGACGTGATCGGTCAGCTCCTCGCGGATCGTGTGCCTCAGGCCGTCCGATCCGACCGCGCGCCCGTAACGCTCGGCCTTCGACACGGTCATGCCCGGAAACCCCGGGATCGCGCGTAGCGAGGCGTGCAGCGACGCCAGCGCCCGGGTCCCGATCACCGCCTTGATCTCCTTCATCGCACGCCCTCCCCGAGCCATCCGTCGGTCATGGTCATCATGGTCATGCCTCCTCGATGCGCACGTCGTCGAACCAGCGGTAGATCGCCGGCAGCACCACGAGCGTGAGCAGCGTGCAGCTGATCAGCCCGCCGATCACCACGATCGCCAGCGGGCGCTGCACCTCCGAGCCCGGCCCGGTGGCGAACAGGAACGGAATCAGCGCGAGCGCGGCCACGGTCGCGGTCATCATCACCGGCCGGAAGCGCAGCTTCGCGCCCTCGATGACCGCCTCGGCGACCGACATGCCGCGCGCCCGCAGGTCCCGGATGTAGCTGACCAGCACCACACCGTTGAGCACCGCGATGCCCCAGAGTGCGATGAAGCCGACCGAGGCCGGCACCGACAGGTACTCGCCGCTGATGAACATCGCGACGATGCCGCCGAGCGAGGCGAACGGCAGCACCAGGATGATCAGCGTCGCGGTCTTCACCGAGCGGAACAGCAGGAACAGCAGGAAGAAGATCGCCGCCACGGTGATCGGGATGATCACCGACAGGTGGCCGAGCGCGCGCTCCATGTTCTGGAACTGCCCGCCCCACTCCAGCCGATAGCCCTCGGGCAGCTTCACCTCGCGCGCAATCGCTGCCTGCAGCTCGGCCACGAAGCCGCCGAGGTCGCGGTCGGCGACATTGATGCCGACCACCACGCGGCGCTTGCCGAGCTCGCGGCTGATCTGCGCCGGGCCGTCGGCGACCTCGATCTTCGCCAGCCGGGCGAGCGGGATCTGCGCGCCGTTGCGGCCGGTGACCGACAGCGTGCGGATCGCCTCGATGTCGTCGCGATAGGCCTCCGGCAGGCGGACCGCCGCCGAGAATCGGCGCTCGCCCTCGTAGATCTCGGTGGCGACCTTGCCGCCGATCGCCATCTCGATCACATCGTGCAGGTCGCTGACGTTCAGACCCGCCCGCGCGATCGCCTGGCGGTCGATCGAGATCTGCAGATACTGCTGCCCGGTGATCCGCTCGACCCGCAGGTCCGTGGCCCCGCGGATCGCACCGGCCACCCGCGCGATCTCGTCGGCGGTCGCCTTGAGGGTCTGCAGATCGTCGCCGAAGATCTTCACCGCGATGTCCGCGCGCACCCCGGTCACCATCTCGTCGACCCGGTCGGAGATGGGCTGCGCCATCACGATCTGTACACCGGGCAGCACCGCGAGCTTCTTCCTCATCTCGTCGGCGATGGTGTCCTGCGTCCAGCCCGCCGGCCAGGTGTCGCGAGGCGCGAGCGAGACGATCGGCGTCGACTCGTTCTGCGCCTGCGGATCGGCCGGCGATTCGCCGCGACCGAGCCCGGAGACCGCCGACTTCACACCGGGGACGGTCATCACCAGGCGCATCGCCTCCATCTCCATCCGGATCGACTCCTCCAGCGAGATGTTCGGCACCCGGTTGATGCCGGGCACCAGCGAGCCCTCCTTCATCTCGGGGATGAAGGCAGTGCCCAGCAGCGGCAGCAGCGACAGCGAGGCGGCGAGCGCCACCACCGAGGCCAGGATCGTCGTCCGCGCGTTGGCCACCGCACGCCGCAGCAGCGCGAGGTACGGCTTCTTGAGGACGCGGATCAGCCAGGTGTCGTGGGCCTCCTCGTCGTGCGCCGCGCCGTGACCGTCGGCGTCGGCCGACGGCTCGGCGCGGGCACCCGCGAGCGCGGCGGCGCCCTTCGGAGCCTTGGGCGGCTTGACCTTCAGCAGGTACGAGGACAGCACCGGCGTCAGCGTCAGCGACAGCACCAGCGAGATGGCCAGCGCGATCGCGATCGTGAACGCCAGGGGGGCGAACATCTTGCCTTCCATCCCCGTCAGCGTCATCAGCGGCAGGAACACGAGGATGATCACGCCCACGCCGAAGATCACCGGCGTGGCCACCTCCTTCACCGCATCGAAGATGATCCGGATCCGCGACTCGCCCGAACCCGCCCTGCGGGCCAGGTGCGCGAACGCGTTCTCCACCACCACCACCGAGCCGTCGACCATCAGGCCGATCGCGATCGCGAGGCCGCCCAGCGACATCAGGTTGGCGGATAGCCCGATCTGATTCATCACGAGGAAGGTCGTCAGCGGCGTGAGCACCAAGGTGGCAACCACCACCAACGAGGAGCGGATGTCGCCGAGGAACAGCAGCAGCACGACCACCACCAGAGCGACGCCCTCGATCAGCACCTTGACGACGGTGGCGAGCGCGGAATCGACGAGCTCGGACCGGTCGTAGTACGGCACGACCTTCAGGCCGGCGGGCAGCATGCCTTTGGTGTTGATCTCCTCGACGCGTTCCTTGATGCGGGCGACCACCTCCTTTGCGTTGCCCGAGCGGATCATCATCACCACGCCGCCGACCGACTCGGTCACGCCGTTCTTGATGACCGAGCCGACCCGCACCGCGGTGCCCACCTGAACCTCGGCAACGTCGCGGATGAAGACCGGCGTGCCCTGGAACTCGCGCAGCACGATGCTCTCGATGTCGCCGACGTCTTGCACCAGGCCGATGCCACGGATCAGGTACTGCTCAGCGAAACGCGGCAGCACGCCGCCGCCCGAGTTGGCGTTGTTGCTCGCCAGTGCCTGGAAGACCTGCTGGATCGTGATGCCGTAGTAGCGCAGCTTCTCGGGTGAGACGAGCACCTGATACTGCTTCTCGTAGCCGCCCTGCGAGTTGATCTCGGCCACCCCCGGAATCGAGCGCAGCAACGGCCGCAGCACCCAGTCCTGCACGGTGCGCCGCTCGGTCAGCGCCTCGACGCTCAGCTCGCGGTCGCCGTCGTCGGGGCGCTCGAGCGTGTACTGGTAGACCTCGCCGAGACCGGTCGAGACGGGACCGAGCACCGGCACGATGCCTTGCGGCAGGCGGGGCGTGATCTCGAGCAGCCGCTCCATCACCAGCTGCCGCGCGAAGAACACGTCGGTCTGCTCGGTGAAGACCAGCGTGATCAGCGACAGGCCGGCGCGGTTGAGCGAGCGCAGCTCCACCAGGCCGGGCAGGCCGGTCATGCCAATCTCGATCGGCACGGTGGCAAAGCGCTCGACCTCCTCCGGCGAGCGACCGGGCGCCTCGGTGGCGATCTGCACCTGGACATTGGTGACGTCGGGGAAGGCGTCGAGCGAGAGCTTGCGCGCGGCGTCCAGCCCGAAGGCAAGGAAGACGACCGAGAGGACAACAACGATCAGGCGCTGCGCGAGCGCGCCACGGACGAGGGACTCGATCACGATCCCTCCAGCTCGGCGCGCTTGCGCTCGTTGTTCAAGTGGAAGCCGCCCTCGGCGACGATCTCCTCGCCGCCCTTCAGGCCGGACTCAACGATACGCAGGCCGCCGGTCTCGTCGGCGAGTGTGACGCGCGTCAGGCGGAAACGTCCATCGGCCATCCGCACGAAGACGTGGTCGAGGTTGTTCTCGCGGATCACCGCCGCGGCGGGCACGACGAGTCGCTCGACCGCCGCCGGCTCGATGCTCACGTTGGCGAGCATCGCGGGCTTGAGGGTTCGGTTCGCATTGTCGACCTCGGTACGCACGGTGACTGTCCGCGTCTCCGGGTTCACCGTGTCGGCGACCCAGGCGACGCGACCGCGCAGCGGCTCGGGCTGGCTGGTCACCTCCACGGTCACCGCCTGCCCCGGACGCACCCGCCCGATCTCCGACTCGGGCACCTGGGCGATCACCCATACCCGCGAGAGGTCGGCGACGACAAACAGCGAGTCGGCGGGCTGCACCACCTGGCCCTTGTTGACCTTGCGCTCGACGATCACGCCGTTGACGGTGCTCACCACCGAGGAGGTCGAGGTGATGCTACCGGTGCGGATCGTCTGCGCGATTGCGTCCGGCTTCATCCCCATCACGCGAAGCTGGTCGGCGGCCGCGCGCCGCTCGACGACCGCGACCTGCAGCTCGTTCTCGCGGCGCTGCAGCTCGGCGGACCCGATCACATCGGCGGCGAGCAGCAGCCGGGCGCGTTCGACCGCCTTGTTCGCCAGATCCTGCTGCGCGTTGGCCTTCAGGTAGGCGAGCTGGGCGCCGCCCAGCTCTGTGCTGTGCAACTGCGCGAGCACCTGCCCCGCCCGCACCGTCTGCCCGAGCGCGCCGGCCAGTTCGGTGATGCGCCCGGTGACGCTGGCACCGATCCGCGCGACCGACTGCTCGTCGAAGTCGATGCGCCCGACGACCGACAGCGGCTCGCTGATCGGACGCCGCTCGACGCGTTGCACCTCGAGGCGATCGGCCAGCGCCTTCGGCGCCACGACAAGGTTGGGATCGGCGGGCGGGGCCGCGGCCTTGGCGGCCGCCGCCGCGGCGCTCGCCTGCTCGGCGGGCTTGTCGCCGCAACCGGCGAGCGCGCTGGCGAGCAGCACGCCCGCCAGCAGCACGGCCTGCCGGGCGAGCGCCGAGGCGCGGTCCGGACGGAACGGGGAAGAGAGGAACGAGAGGCGGGTCGTGGCGGTCATGGTCATCACTCGCTTTCGGCCCGCAGGCGCTCGAGCTCGACGAGCGCTGCGCGCAGGTCGTATCGGGTGGCGTTGAGTTCGTTGCGGATCATCCGGAACGTACGTTGTGCATCGAGGTAGTCGAGGATTCCGCGCTCGCCGAAACGATAGGCAGCCTCGGCGACCCGCAGCGCGGCTTCGGCCTCGCGCAGCAGCCCCGACTCGTAGGCGGCGACTTGGCCGAGCGCGATGCGATAGCGCTGCCAAGCGACTTCCAGCGCCTGGCCGAGCTGCAGCTCTCGGTCGGCGAGCTCGAGCCGGCTGCGCTCGGCATCGGCCGCGGCCTCGGCGATCGGGCCCTCGCGCCGGTCGAAAATCGGCACTTGCACCACCAGCCCGATCCGGGCATCGGTCACCTCGGGCACGCGCTCGACACCGGCGCGCACCGCGAAGCTCGGCCGCGCCCGCTCGCGCTCGAGCGCGAGCCGTGCCTCGGCGTTGCGCACCGCGGCGCGCGCGGCGGCAAGCTCGGGGTGACGCGCGCGCAGCGAGGTCCGCAGCGACTCCAGCGGCGGCGGCGCGGACACCGCGTCGTCGATGCTGCCGACGACTGCGAAGTCGGGTGGCAGCGTTGCGCCGACCAGTCGGCGCAGCTCGGCGCGGGCGACGTCGATGCGCGCGGCGGCCGCTTGCGCCGCGCGCTGTGCATTCAGGCGCTCGGCATCGGCGCGGATCAGCTCGAAGCGCGGCGCCTCGCCGGTGCCGACACGGACCTGCACGCGGCTGCGGATCTGCTCAGCGATCGACAGGTCCTCCTCGGCCAGGCGCGCGGCGGACTGCAGGCGCAGCACATCCAGATAGCGCAGCGTCAGGTCGGCGAACCGGTCGCGTTCGAACACCGAGGCCTCGGCGCGCGCGCCTTCGATGAAGGTGGCAGCGACACCGCGGCGCGCCTCGCGCAGCGAGGCCCGGTCGATCGGTTGGAGCACGCCGAAGCCGCCGGTCGCGCCCGGTACCGACCCGCCCGAGGCGGACTGGCGACCGGCCTGCAGGTCGAATTCGGGGTTCGGGCGGGCGCCGGCAGTCAGCAGCCCGGCCTCGGCGCCGACGATGCGGGCACGGCTGGCGGCGAAGGCAGGCCCCTGCGTGCGCGCCATCTCGATCAAGCGCTCGAGCGTGAAGGCCGGCGGGACGATCGATGGCGTGGCAGACGGGAACGAAATCGGAGCGGGCGGAGCGGCCGCAGGCGGCGGTGGCCCGGCCTGGGCGAACGCCGGCGACGGAAACAAGGCGGCGAGCGACAGGCCGGCTGCACAGCCCAGCAGGCTCGCCGCGCGGAAACGCGGTCGGATCATCGGAGGAAACGGTCTCGGAACGGATTGCGCGGCACACAGTGGCCGCTGGGCCCTGCCCCCACCCTCCGCCGTGGCGGTCACGGCGGCAGGCGGGGACGTCAGGATTACGCGCGGGCGGTCCGCGCGCCGGGCGGGCTCAGGCGGACGGAGGGCGCAGGGCCGGAGCCGGCGTTCGACCGGCGGGATCGGGCGGCGCGTGGGAGCGACCGATCCGAACCCAGGCGAGCTCGGCCAGTGAACGGCCGGACGCCATCGGCTCGTGCTCGGACAGATCGGCGAGAGACGCCGGCATGTCGCAGACTGCGGCATCAACGCCAGCGCCCGTCCACGGCCCCCGTTCGTGGCACCCAGCGGCGGCCCGCCCGCCCTCGACATTGCCGGCGACGATCTCGGCAACCGTCACCGCATGCTGTGCGAGCGTCTCCGTCGGGGGAAGTTCCGCGGACGAGGCCGCATCCTCGGAGATCCCGTACCCGAGGAACTCCGTCGGGTCGATCGCCACCGGACTCGACATCACGTCGCGCCCGGGCGCACCCGCCGCCAGCAGGACGAGCGCGACCATCCAACCCCACACCAGGAAGCGTGCGGGGCCGAGCAGCGCGGCGGTGAGTCGGGAGAAGGCGGTCATGAGCTCTTGGCCGGAACGGGAAAAGGCAACCGGCAGGACATCATTATCGTTCGAATTGTGTCGCGCCGACTCCGATTCCCTTACGCCCACGCCCGCTTCGAGCCGCCGTCCGCACCCGCGCCGACGGCCGTCCGGCGGATCGCCGCGGTCCGGCTAGCCCGTTCGGGTCAGCCGCGGCGCCTGGGCTTTCTCGCGGCGCGCTGCCACCAGCAGCTGCACGCCAAGCTGGCCTCGGTGGCCAGCAACCTGCAGCGGCTCTGGGAGCTCGATCCCGCCTAGACCGCGGTCGGGCGCATCCGCGAGCCATCGCGCGAGGCCTTCGTGGAGCGCGATGTGCGCGGCTGTCGGCCGGTGGTGATGGCGGGCGTCGGCGACGACTGGCCCGCGATGCGGCGCTGGCAACCCGACGCCCTGGCCCGGCGCTTCGGGCACCTAGAGGTCGAGGTCCAGGCCGATCGCCACGCCGACCGCCAGTACGAACGCAACATGTTGGCACACCGGCGAACCGTTTACCTGGACGAATTCATCGACCGAGTGCTCCGCGGCGGCCCCTCGAACGACAGCTACCTGACCGCCAACAACGAGATCCTCCGGCAGCCCGGATTCGCGCCGCTGTTCGAGGACATCGGCACACTGCCGGCGCTGTGCGAGCGCGCCCGGCTCGGCGACGCGGCCTCGTTCTGGCTCGGGCCGGCGGGCACGGTCACACCGCTGCACCACGGACACGCTGATACTGTTTCATACGCAGATCGTCGGCAGCAAGCGCTGGCGCAGCGTGTCGCCGCTGCACACGCCGCGCCTGTACAACCACTTCGAGTACTACAGCCCGATCGACCCGTCGGCCCCCGACCTCGCGCGCTATCCGGACGCCGAGGTCGTGCCGGTCCTGGAGGTGGTCGCGGGCCCGGGCGACACGGTGTTCCTGCCCCTGACTTGGTGGCATGAGGTGACCGCGCTCGAGATCAGCGTGTCCTTCTCGTACTCAAACCCGGACGTGCCGAACCGCTACGCGTACTCGAACGCATCGATCTCGAACTGGTAAGCCCGCTCAGCGCACGCTGAACGCGACGCGCTCCCAGCGGCCCTGCGCATCGAGCACAGTAAGCGCGTGGTCGCCCGCCGAACGCAACACCACGCGAAGCGTCGGCGAACGCGGCGGCGTGTCGCCCACCCAGCTGCCGTCGAGCAGCCAGGTGAGGCCCTCCTGTGAGCCGACCACGCGCAGCTGGAGCACCACCTCGCTGCGCCCTGGGGCGGCCCGCGCGATGCTCCCGGGCTCGATGCCGGTCACCCGCAGTGCGCGCCGCGGGTCGGACTGCGCGCAGGCCGCGGCCCACGGACGGGTCTCGAGCTCGGCGCGCCAGCGGCCGTCGACCCAGGGTTCGAGCAGCGCCGGCCAGCGGGCCAGCGGCTCGACCCGCGGCGAGGTGCGTCCGCGCGGCAGGCATCCAGGATGCAGGCGCTCGCCGGTGCGCGGATCGACCCAGGCGATCTCGACCAATCCACCAGGACGCACCCGATCCGGCAGCGTCGGCGGAGCCGTGCCGTCCAGGGTCCAGGCGGTGCGGCGCACGCGGCAATGCGCGGGCAGCGTGGCGGCGGCGGCCAGTCCCAGCGGCCAGCAGATCTCGGTCGACGCAACGCCGGCCGGCACCGTGCGCGGCTGCGTCGCACTAGGTCCGAGCGCGGCGATCAGGTCGTGGACAAGCGGCGCGGCGGTGTTTGCCCCGAAGTGCCCAGGATTCGGCGTGCCGTCGGGGCGGCCGACCCAGACGCCGACGGTGTGACGGTCGGTGACACCGACCGCCCAAGCGTCCCGAAAACCGAAGCTCGTGCCGGTCTTCCAGGCGATCCTGCGCGAGGTCTCGCGAAACGGCGCATCTGGGCGTCCGCCGCTCTCGAGGATCTCGCGGACCACGAAGGCGGCGCCCACGCTCATCAGGCGGGACTCCACCAACGGCGCCTGCGGCAGCAGCCGCGGGCGGCCCGCGACGCCGCCCCGCGCCAGCGCGGTGTAGGCGCCGACGAGTTCCTCGAGCGTGGTGGCCGCGCCACCGAGCACCAGGCTCAGGTTGGGCTCGGCGCCGCCCGGCATCCGCAGGCGCAGCCCGCCTTCGCGCAGCCGGGCAGCGAAGCGCGCCGGCCCGATGCGCTCGAGCAGGTCGACCGCGGGCACATTCAGCGAGCGCTGAAGCGCCTCGCTGACGCTGACCGGTCCGGCGAAGGCGGCCTGGAAGTTGCCAGGCGCGTAGTCCCCGAAGCGCTGCGGCGCATCGACCAGCAGGCTCTCGGAGTGCACCAGCCCGTCGTCCAGCGCCATCGCGTAAAGGAAGGGCTTGAGCGTTGAGCCGGGCGAGCGCTGCGCGCGGACCATGTCGACGTGCGCAGCCCGCGCCTCATCGGTGAAGTCGGCAGAGCCGGCATAACCGAGCACCGCGAGCGTGCGGTTGTCGACGACCAGGGCGGCGACCGAGACCTGCGGGGGCAACATCGCCAGCCGGTCGTGGAGCATCCGTTCGAGCTGCGCCTGCACGCCGGCGTCGATCGTCGTAGCCAGCACGCGGGCCTCGCGCGCGGCGGCATCGGGCCGCAACGCCGCATCGGCCGCACGCACCCGCTCGGCCGCCAGCGGCGCCAGCCAGCGGGCCCGCAGCGGCGGCGCGAACACCGCTTCGAGCTTCGCGTCGCCCACCTCGGCAGCCGTCCACGCGCCGCGCGCCCGCATCCGCTTGAGCACGCGGTCACGTGCCTGCCTCGCGGCCGCGGGGGCCCGGTCAGGGCGCAGCCGGGACGGCATCTGCGGCAGCGCCACCAGCAGCGCCGCCTCGGCATGGCTGAGCGCGCGCGCGGACTTCCCGAGGTAGCCGCGTGCGGCCGCCTCCACCCCCTCGACCTGCCCGCCCATCGGCGCATGGTTCAGGTACAGCGCGAGGATCTCGCGCTTGTCGAGTTTCGCCTCGAGCTGCAGCGCGCGGGCGATCTGCCGCAGCTTGGCGCCGACGGTACGCGAGGAGCCCGTCGGCGGGTCGAGGATGCGGGCGACCTGCATCGTCAGCGTGGAGCCGCCCGACACCACGCGCCCGGCCCGCAGCCACTGCCAGGCGGCCCGCGCCATCGCGAGCGGATTGACGCCCGGATGCCGCATGAACCAGCGGTCCTCGACCTGCAGCAGCGCCTGCAGGTACAGCGGCGACACCGCGTCGAGCGACACCGGCTGCCGCAGCGCACCGTCCGAGCCCGCCCAGCCGCGCAGCGGCGTGCCGTCGGCCGCCACCACCATCACAGTGCCGGGCGCGCTGTCGGGCGTGCGGGCCGCCGCGGGCAGCGGGAATGCGCGGTCGAGCGCCAGCATCGCGAGCGCTGCGAGCGCGGCCGCGGCCAGCGCGAGGCCGGCGAGCCGGCGGCTCGGGCTCGGGCTCGGGTGCGGAAACAGGCGAGGCGAGCGGACCGGCGGCGTCGCCACGGGCGGTGGCTCAGCGCGCCGCGGGCGCGCGCGGGTCGACGACCACCAGATCCGGCTCCGCGCGCCCGACGCCGCGCAGCTCAGGCCGGTACATGTCCTCGGCGAAGGACGTCGGCACCACGTAGCGGCCCGGCGTGACGACACGCACCGTGTAGAAGAGCTGCTGCCGCGAGCCGTCGAGCTCGACGGCGGCAACGAACCGGTCATCCCTGAACTCGACGTGGCGGATGCGGCCGTCGGCCATCGCCTCGGCGACGTTCACGCCGTCGACCTTAAATTCGCCCGCGCCCGGACCTTGCATCAGGTTGCGGTTCTCCACCTCGAGCCCGGCCGGGATCCGGTCGACCACCAGCCCGTCGCGGATGCGCTGCTTCGACTTCACCCGCACCCGCACCACCAGCAGCTCGCCCGTGCGCAGAGATCGGCCCGCAGGCAGCACGCTGCCGTCGGCCGCGAACCAGGCGCGCTCGACGGCGATCGCATCGTCGCCCGAGACAGGCGCCTTGACCGGATGGCCGGCCACCGCCATCTCCAGAAACAGCGGCTCGGCCGAGGTGTTGGTCACCGTGATGCCGCGGCGCAGCGTCGCCGCATCCCAGCTGCGCTGCTCGCCGCGGCTGGCGGTCAGGGTCTGCGTGGTGTCTGCGGCCTGCAGCGTCGCGCTCCAGGGCGCTCCGCTGCCGCCGGCCGCGCGCGCCGCCATGAAGAGCGCGAGCCGCTCTTGGGTCGACAAGTAGCGGCGACTGTCGATGCTCCGGGCCAGCGCATCGAGCAGCGCCTCGCGCCGCGGGTGGGCGGCCTGATGGCGCAGCATCAGCGCATACGCCATCGCCAGGTCCCGCACCGGGGAGCCGTAGTCGCCCAGCCACTCGCTGGCCCAAGCATCGGCGGTATCCGACGTGCCGAGCCCATAGGGGCGCGACATCGCCTCATCGAGGGCGACCTGCGCCCGCGCCTCGTCGCCCATCAGGCGCAGCGCCAGCCCCAGATGGACCAGCGGCAGCGGCGAACGTGCCACCGTGCGCGCGCCGTCGTGCAGGGTGCGCAGGGTGGCGAGCGGCGCGCGCTGCTCTCGGGCCAGCACGTAGCCGGCGAAGGCGGCATCGGCGAAGCGCCGGTGGGCCTCGCGCATCGTGTCGAGCTCTCGCGGATCGGGCCGCCCTTGTGCATCGCGGCCGGCCTCGCGCGGGGCCGGCCGCTGCTCGGCCGGCGAGCGTTGCAGCCGCTCGAGCAGGGCGTCGGACGCGCGTTGCTGCAGCCGCGCCGGCACCGGGAAGCCCGCGTCGCGCGCATCCTGCAGGAACCCCGCCACGTAGGCGCTCAGCCACCCCTCGTAGGGACCGCCCGCGCTCCACAGTCCAAAGCCGCCTTGTGGTTGCTGCATGCCCGACAGCCGACCGAAGGCTTGCACGAGCCGAGCCTCGCGCTCCTCGCGCGACAGCGGCATGATGCCCGCCGCAGCGGCACCGGCCTCGTCGACGAACACCAGCGGATACGCCGCGCTGGTGGTCTGCTCCAGGCAGCCGTACGGATAGGACAGCAGCCCGCGGACCGCCTCGCGGACATCGATGGGCGGCGTGGCCGACAGCAACACGCCGACGGTGGTGGTGCCCGGCCACAGGCCGTCGGCGAGGCCCGGATCGAGCTTCGCCTGCGCACCGGGTTCGAGCCGCAGCCGCCGCACCTGGCGCACTGCAGGCGTGGCCGGCTGCACCTGCAGCGCCGCCTCCCGCACGATCCGGATCGCGCCCGCGGTCACGGTGACGCGGATCGGCGCAAGTCCATCGGCCTCGGTCGGCTCGGCCGTGTACCGCAGCACCGTGCGCTGGCCGTCGGCGAGCTTCACCGGACCCGGCGCGCCGACGAGCCTGAGCGGCGGCCCGGCCTCGACCTTGACCGACACCGTCTGCGGCGCGCCCGACAGGTTGGTCAGGTCGAGCGCGATCGCGGCGCTGTCGCCGGGGGAGACGAAGCGCGGCATCGAGAGCTCGGCGACCAGTGGCGCGGCCACCGTCATCTCGGCCTGCGCGCTCGCGTAGGCGTCGGCGGTGGCCGCCACCGCCATCAGCCGCAGCGTCCCGTTGAAGTCCGGCAGCGCCAGCGGCACCGTGGCCTCGCCGCGCGCGTCCACCACCACCGGGCCGCTGAACAGGTCGACCAGCCGCACGCGGCGCGGCAGGCTCTGCGTGTCGCGCACGCCCGCGTCGCCGCCGAAGCGCTGCCTGGCGACGGAGCCCTCCATCTTCTCGATCAGCTTGCCGTACAGGTCGAGCAGGTCGGCCTCGTAGCGGTGCTTGCCGAAGAAGAAGTCGGCCGGATCAGGCGACGCATAGCGGGTGATACCGAGGATGCCGACATCGACCGCCGAGACGGTCACGATCGCGGTGCCGGCGGCGGGCGCTCGCCCGGCGGCGTCGGTCAGGCGCAGCCTGACCGGCACGTTCTGCTCGGGCGTGACCTTCGCGGGCGCGGTGATCTCGAGCTTCATGCGGCGCGCATCGCGGGCCAGCGGCAGGTGCACGAGACCGAGCGCGCGGGCCGGGGTCACCCGGTCGCCCTCGCTGCCCGGCCGAAACGCGGCGACGCCGACATACAGGTCATGCCGGCTCCACGAGGGATCGACGGGGATCTCGATCGCGGTCCCTGAGGCGCGCACGGGGACGCGCCGGGCGAACAGTACGCGGTCACCCTCGACGGTCACCAGCGCCTCGCCGTCGTGCGGCGGCACCACCATCACCTTCGCGACTGCGCCCGCCGCGTAAGGCGCGCCCTCGAGCCTGAGTTGCACGCGGTCGGGCCGGTTGCCCACGTCGTCCGCATCCTGCGCGCCCCAGCCGGCGTAGAACCGGTGACGCAGCGTCTGCCCGGTCGCCGGGTCGTGCAGCTCGAGCCGGTAGCGCCCCCAGCCGACCGGCAGAGACAGCGTCGTGCGGGCGGCGAGCGCAAGCGTGCGCGCCTCGGCGAGTTCCTCCTCGACCAGGTAGCCGCCGTTCCAGCCGCGTCCTTCGTCGTAGCGCCAGTACCAGCGCCGCTCCTCGCGCACCAACCGCACCTGGATGTCGCGGGCGGGCACGAACGCGCCCGCGGCATCGGTCCGCACCACTTCGAATCCGGCGGCACTGCCCTCGCGCGCGACGTCGCGATCGAACAGCGGGCGCACGGCGAGCAGCACCGATGCCGGCCACCAGGTGCGCTCGATCGAGCGCACCACCGGGCGGCCGCCCGACTCCAGCAGGCTGAAGCTCGCTCGCACTTTCATCGGCGAGCGGCGCTCCGCGACATCGACCGGCACACTCACCTGCGCCCGCCCCGCGTCGTCGAGGGCCGCCTCCTCGAGCTCTGCCCGCTTGCGGGCGGTGTCGTCGTCGGCGTCCCCGAACACGAACCCCGGCCAGGCCTGCGGCAGCGGGTTGCGGTCGCGTTCGGTCGAGACGCTGCCCAGCAGCCGGTTGCCGGCGGCGGGCGCACCGTACAGGTAGTCGCCCCGGACTGCGACCGCCAGCGGCGCGCTGCCCGCCAGCGCCGTCGTGGGCGCGGCGAGCTCGAGCTTCATCCGCTCGGGCAGGAACTCCTCGACCTGGAACGGCCACTGCGCGATCGGCAGCTTCGAGCCGGGATCGGTCCGAGCTTCGAGCAGCCAACGGCCGGTGGGCGCGTCCGATGGCAACACGATCGACTGCTGGTAGTAGCCCACACCGCCGGCGTGCGCACGCACCAACCGGGTCTGCGCAACGTCGCCGTCTGGGCGCTTGACGGTGAGCGTCAGCGGAGGGGAAGCGGAAGCGGACGCGGACGCGGACGCGGCAGTAGCGGACGCCGGGCCCGGACCGGGCGCCAGCCGTCCGTCCGCGTCTCGCGCAAGCACCGAGGCGACGAAGCTTTCGCCGGGGCGGTACAAGTCGCGGCCGGCCCAGACGAACAGCTTCTGCCCCCGCGAGGGATGCCCGCCGACGTCGTACTCGGACAGGTCCAGCGCCGGATCTCGAAGTCCGAGCAGGGACAGCTCCCGGCCCTGACGCGCGACGATCGCGCGCGCCTTCTCCAGACCGCCGGCGAAGGTGGCCCGGCCCTGGGCATCGGTGCGGGCCTGCGCGATCGGCTTGCCAGCCGCGTCGATCGCCGAGATCTCGACGTCGCGCAGCGCGGTCCCGGTCTTCAGCGAGGTCGCGAACACATCGGTCTGCGCGGCGCGACGCCGTGCGTGCAGACCGATGTCGGTGACGTGGAAATGCGTGACCTGGTAGTCGTAGGCGAAGCGCCCCGGCGGGTTCATCACCGCGACGTACAGACCGGGCTCCTTGAGCGCATCGATCTTTTCGACCTGCAGGAAGCTGACCGTTCGCCGGTTCGGCCGCGGGTCGGTCGCGAAGCGGCCCGCATGGACCAGATCGGCGCTGGCGCGCAGCTGCTCGAGCGTGTCCACGCCCACCCGCCCCTTGAGCCGAGAGTCGCCGTAGGGCTCACCATTCGAATCCTCCGACTCGCCCTCCCCGTCGCCGCCGCGTTCGCGCCGGCCACCCACCTGCTGCAGGAACGCGGCCCACGCGTCGGGCCTGACGCGCAGAAACTTAACGTCGACCTCAGGCACGTTGACCGTCACGACCGGCAGGCCACCGTTCTGCCCCGCGGGCAGCACCACGCCGCGGCTCGCGAAGTGGAAGGCCTCGGGCATCGCTTCGCTCTTGACCGAGCAGGTCTGCGCGACCGGCAGCGTTGCGCCATCGGCCGAGGACAGGCCCCCCCCGACGCTGACCCGGTAGGTGCGCTCGGGAGTGGCGTTGGGCAGGTAGAGCACCCTCGGGTTCTCGCCGAGCACCCATCGCGAGGGCACCGGCGTAGCACCGGCGGCCACCTCGCCCTCGGAGGCCTGCACCAACTTCGCCCAATCCTGTGATCGCTTGAGCGGCTGCGTGAACATCACCGCGACGGCGGGCGAACCGTCGAACAGTCTAGACCTGCAGTCGGCAAGCGCAAACGCGGCGGCCGTGCCTGTCCCGCCCCGAGCCTCGACAGGCGTCGCTCCGGGCGGCTCGGAGCGCCACGCCAACACCGCCGCCAGCACAGCGAAGAGCGCCGCAACGACGGCGAACGACACCACGACAGACTTGCGGGACAGGCGCAAAGCCATGGGCGTCGACGCTCCGTTGGGGTGGAGGGAATACCTCGGGGCCGGGAGGGCCGAACTGTGCGGGCCGGCGCGCGGCCGGCCCGTCCGACTACACCTCCTTGTTCTTCAGCTTGCCCTTGGGCATCACCGTCGTCGTCGGCGGCGTCGGGCGGGTGGACACCGCCGACGCCTCCTTCAGCGGTGCACTGTCCTTCTTCGGCTTCTTGATCAACTTGTTGCTGCGCTGTTCGCCCTTGGGCACGATGAACTCCTGTCGAATGGGATGAACTGTACAGGTAGGACGCGATGCAGGTCCGTGGGCGGCGGCCCGCGTTCCACGGTCGCCGCACAGCCCCTGAACCGCACTCCGCCCAAAGCGAGCCTCCTGGATGGGCGACGGCGGTCCACCTGCGCCGCGCCGTTATGGTCCCCGGTGGACCTGTCGCCGTCAACGACGTCGCTCGAGGTGCAAAGAAGCGGGCGGGGATGTGGAAAAAGGGGAGTCGTAGAAGCGTGTGTGCGCCAACCGCGACGACGACGTTTGAAACGCCTACTGTCGGGCGCTGACAAATCGGGGGGGAGGTCGGCGACAGGGCCACTGCGCCCAAAGCCGGGTTAGCATTCCGCCAGGAGGGGCGCTTTATTGATCTGACGCGCCATCGCTGTGACGAGGTCGATTGCTGATCGAAGGTCGCTTTTGACCTGTGTGGTTGTGACTGTGCTCTTGCTGGTCGGCTGCGCCGGCACACCGTACTCGGGGGTGGAAAAAGAAAACAGCGATGCACTCTTGCGCGCGCAACTGCTTCAAGCTGAACAATCCGCACCGTCACCTGCCGGTCGCGTCATCTTCGCTGGGTTTGCGATGCACTCGCAGTCCAAAGCGTTTCGAGGTGACGTGCTCGCCACCGAAGCCTGGGTTCGCAGAATAGACCCGGCTGCTGTGGTTTTCAAACTCAACAACCCTGTTCTTGGCCAGCCAGCCGATTGGCCCTATGCCACCGCAGAAAACATGGCGGCTGTTTTGAATAAAGTGGCTGAGCTTGCGCAGCCGCAAGACAAAGTGGTCATTCTGTTTTCGACCCATGGCAGCCCCGACGTGCTGGGTATCAACTTCGCCGACCAGAACCAGTCTCATCTCGACTCGAGGTGGTTGAATCAACAGCTTGCGGCGCTGGGCAGAACGCCGACGTTGTTGTTGCTGTCAGCCTGTCATGCGGGTTCTTTTGTGCCAACGCTGCGCACACCGTCTCGAATAATCCTCGCGGCTGCTGCTGCGAACCGCAGTTCGTTTGGCTGCAGTTTCGACAGCAGCATTACGTTCTTCGTGGATGCGCTGCTCAATCAAGGACAAAGCGAGGAAAGAAGTTTGGTCGAGTTGATGGAAGCTGCCAAGGTGGATATCGACAAACGAGAACGCGCCATGGGTCTCACACCGCCTTCCCTTCCTCAAAGCTTTTACGGCTTTCAGTCTCAAGATTGGTCCAAACAAGCGCTTCGCTCGTGGTTCGAACCACCGCGCCCAGCGCCGGCACAGACCCCATCGCGATGAGGGGTTGAAGCCTGTGCCTAGAAGGATGAAGCCCAGCGACTTGGCGCACGCTGGGACGGTCGCCATGAGGCCCCGATGGAAGTCATCCTTAGAAAATTCGGCAACAGCCCCGTAGCCGTGCTCCCACCTGCCGTTCTCAAGGACCTGGGCCTCTCGGCCGGCCAGGCGATGTCGCTGGACACCACCGACCAGGGCCAGATCGTGCTGTCCCTTAAGCGCAGGTACGTGCTGGCGGACATGATCGCCCAGTGCGACCGTAAGGCACCCCCCGCCGGCCGACCTAACGCTGTGGGACACCGCCAAGCCCATCGGGCAAGATGGTTTGGTGATGCCTGTATTCGACCGGGGAGGACTTGATCAGCGTGCCGCTGATCCCGCCATCGGTCGCGAGCTGGGAGGCATCCGCCCTGCCCTGGTACTGACCACCAAGGACTTCAACAAGCTCGGCGACGTGCTGGTAGCTCCCACCACCCAAGAAGGGGACTTCTCGCGACACGCGGGCTTTGCTGTCAGCCTCATGGGCACCGGGTGCAAAACCCAGGGCGTGGCGCTCATCAACGAGGTGCGGATGCTCGATCTTGCGGCGCGCAAGGCCCGCCGCATCGAGCGCGCACCCCAAGCCGTCATCGACGAGGCGCTGGGGCGGCTGATGGCGCTGCTTGGCTGCTGAACTGCCGCCACGGGTGAGATGAGCTCCCGCGCTGGCCCACCCAGCAGCTGCAAAGGGGCGCTCCCGTGGCGCTCAGGCTCGGGCGACTGGGCTTGCCGCTGGCGGAGGGCGTGCTGGTGATCGTGCCGCCGCAAAGTTACTGCAGGTGGTCGAGCAGATGGGGTACCGCGGCAGCTACCTGGACTTCCTGCCGCTCTACCTAAGCGTTCACGAGGGCTTCTGCAAACCCGCAGGCCCCCGCCTGACCCTGCCGACCTGGAACCACTTGTGGTCCATGCCCTACCTGATGGTGTACAAGCTCATGTTGTGGGCGAGCGTGCGCCTCGCCCCTTCCTGGCTTGAGCGGGCGGGCCTCAGGCTCTCGGGCTCGCTCTCGGCCCTGAACCTGCTGGGGCGCCCTGGTGCGGGGCTCTGAGCGCCTTCGAAGCCCGCTCAGCGGGTTCGGAGGCTGGTTCTGGCGGAGACGGAGGGATTCGAACCCTCGATGCGCTTTTGGCACATACTCCCTTAGCAGGGGAGCACCTTCGGCCTCTCGGTCACGTCTCCGTTAAGCGCAGATGGTAACACGGGCTTCCGCGCCGACGGTCCCGCGTAGCGGCCGCCATGCCGGGCGACGCTCCGGTCAGCCGACCGGCTGCTCCAAGTCGAAGGCCTTGTGCAGCGCGCGCACCGCGAGTTCGAGGTACTTGTCCTCGATCACAACCGAGATCTTGATTTCGCTCGTCGAGATCATCTGTATGTTGATCCCCTCCTCCGACAGCGTGCGGAACATCCGGCTCGCGATGCCGACGTGTGAGCGCATGCCGATGCCCACCACCGAGACCTTCGCGATCTTCGGGTCGCCGACGATGTCGCCCGCGCCGAGCTTCGGCCGGACGCTGCTGCCCAGCACGTCGAGCGCCTTCTGATACTCGGCGCGCGAGACGGTGAACGAGAAGTCGGTCGTCCCGTTCACGCTCTGGTTCTGGATGATCATGTCGACGTCGACGTTCGCGTCGGCCACCGGACCGAGGATCTGGTAGGCCACGCCCGGTCGATCGGGCACGTTCATCACGGTGATTTTGGCCTCGTCACGCGCGAACGCGATCCCGGAGATGACTGCCTGTTCCATCGTCTGCTCTTCCTCGAACGTGATCAGCGTGCCGGAGGCCATCTCCTCGGCCAACGGCATGTCGGGCGGGGTGAGACTCGACAGCACGCGCGTGCGCACCTTGTACTTGCCGGCGAACTCAACCGAGCGGATCTGCAGCACCTTTGAGCCCAGGCTCGCCATCTCGAGCATCTCCTCGAAGGTGATGCGGGCGAGCCGCCTGGCCTCGGGCACGATCCGCGGGTCGGTGGTGTAGACGCCGTCCACATCGGTGTAGATGAGGCACTCCTCCGCGCCCATGGCGGCTGCGACGGCGACGGCCGAAGTGTCCGATCCGCCGCGCCCGAGCGTGGTGATGTGGCCGGCCGGATCGACGCCCTGGAAGCCGGTAACGATGACGACGCGCCCGGCCTCCAGGTCGGCGCGCACGCGGGCGTCGTCGATCGAGGTGATCCGGGCCTTGGTGAACGCATCATCGGTCCGGATGGGAACCTGCCAGCCCGCGTAGCTGACGGCATCGACGCCGATCGCCTTGAGTGCAATGGCCAGCAATCCGACCGAGACCTGCTCGCCGGTCGAGGCGATCATGTCGAGCTCGCGCGGGTCGGGCTGCGCCTGGAGCTCGCGCGCGAGGCCAAGCAGGCGGTTCGTCTCGCCCGACATGGCGGACGGCACGACGACCAGTTGATGACCAGCGCGATGCCACTTGGCGACGCGCTGCGCGACATTGCGGATGCGCTCGACCGAACCCATCGAGGTGCCGCCGTACTTGTGAACGATGAGGGCCATGGCGCCGCGAATCGGGGGGAGTCTTCGAGTAATCCGCGAAGTATACGTCGTCTGCGCGCGCCCTCCGGTCGAGGGGTCCGAGCCCTTCCCGCAGGTGAATCAGCCGCCCGTCTGCGCCCGCCGTCCGTCCGCACCCGCCGTCCGTCCGCACCCGCCGTCCGTCGATCGATCGCATGACGCTTTGCCTTGAGCTGACGCTAAGACGCCGAAACAATCCCGAACATGACCCCAATCCGCCCCGCTTCGGCCGACGGTTCGATCGCAGGCTTCACGCTGATCGAGCTGTTGGCAGTGCTCGCGGTGCTCGGCATCCTGATCGTCGCTGCAGCGCCAACCTTCCGGGAGGCGGTGACCGCCCGCCGCCTCGAGTCCGGCACGACCCAGATCGTCAACGCGATCCGCCTCGCGCGCGCAGAGTCGATCAAGCGCGCCGGTTTGGTCGCAGTGCGGCCGCTCAGCGGCACGGACTGGACTTCGGGGCTGGTCGTGCACTTCGAGGCCGACTCGGATGTGTCCAACGCTCGCACGGCGGCAGACACCATCGTCCGGCAGTTCTCGATGCCCTCTCCCAGCAGCTTTCCATCGAGCAATCCGGGCGCACTCGCGTTCGACGCCCAGGGGCGCAACGTGGCGCTGGCCCTCGACGGCGCACCGCAGGAGTCGACGCTGCGGATGGAGGTCAACGGCCGCTCCAGAACCGTCACGATCGGGCGCACCGGTTCAACCACCATCGGCCCGATCAACTGAGCGCCCGACCCGCGATGCCAACGCCCGTCTCCACCCACCCCCAGCGCGGCTTCTCGCTCCTCGAGTTGCTGGTCGCGCTGATCGTCGTGTCGCTCGGACTCGGCAGCATCCTCTATTCGCAGGCGCGCGGCATGCAGGCACTGAACGGAAACAGCTGGCGGGCCCAGGCCGCGGTGCTGGCTGAGCATGTGATCGACCGGGCCCGCGCGAACCCGACGGGGAACTACACGGTCGCGTTCAGGGCGACGCCGAGCGGCGATGGCGTGACGGAGCGCGATCTCGCCACCTGGAAGGCGCAGCTCAGCCGCAGCCTGCCCGCCGGCAACGGCGAGATCACCGTCACGCAGCGGACGGATACGGTCACGGGACGGGTGTTCGATGAGATCAACGTCGTCATCCGCTGGGACGACCGGCGCGCGGGCGCGGGCGACTCGGGCAGCGAGCAGCTGCGACACATGCGCGTGCAGGGCTTGAGGGCGCGGCCATGACGAGGCATGCCCATCGGCCGCCGAAGCGCAGCGCTGCCCGCAGCGTCTCCGGCGGCATGACGCTCATCGAGATCGTGGTCGCGACCGCGCTGTCGCTGGTCGTGTTGACCGCGATCACCTTCGCCTATTCGTCGATGCGCGCCTCGCAGCGCTACGGCACCGAGCTTGCGCAGATCCAGGGCAACGGGCGCGTGGCGCTCGAGCAGATCGGGCGCGAGATCCGGCAGGCCGGCTTCATCGGCTGCAACAGCGCGCTGACGCGTCACGTCGACCCGCGCATCTGGGAGACGTCGGTGATTCCGGTCGACCCCGGAGCTGCCGAATCGATGAACAACTTCACGATCGACGCACAGACGGCGATCCGCGCATTCCCGGGTAACGCGAGCGCCGCGACCTGGGGCGGAATCCCGGCGCCTGACGTCCCTGTGGCTGACTCGCATGTGATCGAGGTCCGCTACGCCAGCCTGGACGGCGCGACGCGCCTGGCCGGGCCGCTCTCGCCCAACGGGCTGACCCTCACCACGTTGGGCACTTTCGAGCCGAGCCGCAACGACGCCACGCCGCAGTCCGCCAACCGGCTCGGCCTGCTGTCCGACTGTCAGAGCGCTGTGATCATCAGCATCGAGTCGGTGAGCGCCGGGCAGGTCCAGATCCCCTTGAGCCGGCCGCTGACCGGTGCGCGCTGCGGCCACGCGTCGCGCGTCGGATCGGACTGCATCTACTGGCCCTCGACCACGCTGTATCCGATCCGCGTCGTCCAGTACTACGTCGCCACCGTGACCATCGACGGCATCGCGCAGCGGGCGCTGATGATGCGCACCCTGAGGATGGACAGCGGCGCCGTCGCCTGGGAGACCCCGCGACAGGTACTCGTCGGCGCAAACACGCTGCGGGTGACCGGCCTCGGCCTGGACAACCCGGAGGCCGCGAACTCGGACCCGACCTTCGGCGCCAGCCGCCAGCTCGACGAGATCACCAACGGCGCGAACTTCCTGCCCGCCGACACCTCGACCGATTGGCGGCGCGTCGTGCGCGTCGACGTTCGCCTGCGGATGCAGCCCAGCGTGGGCATCCAAGCTGGCGACGCGCCCGTGATCCGCAACTTCGAATCGTCGTTCACGATCCGATCCAGAGTGACCGTCGACCCATGACACACTGCGCCCCCCCCTTCCCGAAGCGCCGGAGCACCCCCTTGCGCCCCCGGCAGCGTGGCGTCGCGCTGCTTGTCGCGATGCTGCTGCTCGCGCTGATGATGGTCGTCGGATCGAGCTCGCTCGAGAGCGCGATCGTCGAGTACAAGGTCGCCGGCAACCTGCGCGACCGAAGCGCCTCGTTCGAAGGCGCGGAAGCCGCGACGCTGCAGTCGTTCGCGCGCCTGCGCCAGCTGATCGCCTCCGGCAGCAGCGAGCCGATCGAGTCCGGCGGGCTGTACTACGGCGGTCGGCTACCGCCCGTCGGCGGCGGCTCGGTGACCGAAGTGGACAGCGGATCGCTGAAATTCTGGCGTGTCTGGGGCATGCCCGACAACGACACGACGATCCAGACCCTGCTGCCGCAGTCGATCGCCAACGTCGCCAAGTCGCGCTACGTGATAGAGCGGCTGGCGATCGACGACGAGGGCGAGCCTGCGGGCCCGACCACCTACCCGCTTAACTACAGCCGCCTCACGGTCTTCGGCAAGGGCGATGCCGCCGCCGAGGTGCTGATCCAGGCCACTCTGGTGACCCTGCCCAAATGAAGACCCAAGCTGCCGCCCCGTCACTGCAGCGCCGGCTGCTCGCCGGCTTCCTCGCGCTCGCAGGGAGCGCCCTCGCGGTTGCGCTGACGCCCTCGCCAGTGACCGCCGCAGGCACGCCGCTGATCACGCTGCCTGCCGTGCCCTGGTTCGTCGGCCAGAACGTGGCGCCGAACTTGTTGCTGACGCTGGACGACTCGGGTTCGATGGCATGGGCCTATGCCCCGGACTCGTTTCGGCCCGACAGTAATGTCCTGGCATTCAAGTCGAACCTGAACCCGATGTACTACGACCAGACGGTGACGTACGTCGCGCCGCCGGACGCGGACGAGAACCCGTACCCGACGAGCTACACGGCAGCCAGGCGAAACGGCTTCGATTCGACGCGGGGGTGGGTCAATCTACAGACCAACTACCGGCCCGAATTGGAGTACAACCCGAAAGGCACGGGCGCCGTATTTGCCGATCACTGTCCGTCGAACCGCGACAACTGCCCTGGCGTGGGGGTTCCAAGGCGCTCCAACACCGAAGCCTACTGGTGGACCTACAAGCCGAACGGCGGCAGCTGTCCGAATTCGCCCACGCTCCAGGACATGATTGGGATGACCACGGCCGCCTGCTTCGAGTTCAAGCGGCCGTCGACCGACGCCGAGCGTCAGAACTTCGCGAACTGGTACTCGTTCTACCGGACCCGGAACCTCGCGACCGTGTCGGCCTCGATGATCGGGTTCTCGAAGTTGCCGAAGGACTACCGTGTCGCCTGGCAGGCGCTGAACTCCTGCAAGGGGTCCAACTTCACCACAAGCTGCAAAGGCTGGGACAGCGGGCGCGCCAACGTCAACGCACGCATCGGCCCGTTCAGCGACATCAAGCGCGCCGCCATGTGGCAATGGCTCGAGCGCCTGCCCACCGATGGCGGTACGCCGCTGCGCTCGGCAGTCAGTCGCGCCGGCGACTACCTGATGCTGCAGGGTGCCGGCAGCCCGTATGCCGACGATCTGACCAGGACGACCGGGCTGCAGTACACCTCGTGTCGCGCGAGCTACCACGTGCTGATGACCGACGGCATCTGGAACAGCGACAGCTCGAGTGCCGGCAACGTCGACAACACCTCGCGAACGCTTCCGGACGGCACGAGATACTCGCCGGCTGCGCCGTTCCAGGACGGCAACCGCAGCACGATCGCCGACCTGTCGTTTTATTACTGGGCAACCGACCTGCAACCGGGTCTGGCGAACACGCTGCGTCCGTTCATGCCCTTCCAGGCGGGCCTGAGCCCGACCTCCGCCGAGTACTGGGATCCGCGCAACGATCCCGGCACCTGGCAGAAGATGACGTCGATCTACGTCGGCCTGGGCCTGAGCCGATCCCTCACGTCGCCGGTGCAGTGGCAGGGCTCGACCTTTGCCGGGGCCGCGAGCCCCGCCACGGGCTACCAGCGCTTCAAGCAGGGCCTGGCCGACTGGCCCGAGTCGTACGAGGACGCCGGGAGCGGCAACGTCTACGACCTCTGGCACGGCGCGATCAACGCTCGCGGCGCGTTCTACTCGGCCGACTCCCCGGAGACCCTGGTCAAGGCCTTCGAGGACCTGACCAACCGGATCTCGAACCGGGAGGACGGCGCGAGCGCGGTGAGCAGTTCCTCGCTGCAGGTGCAGACCGACTCGATGTTTTTCAGCACCTCTTTCAGCAGCCAGCGCTGGGACGGCACGCTGCGGGCCTACAAGGTGCAGGCGGACGGCAAGCCGGAGTCCTCGACCACCTGGAGCACCGACTCGACTTTCAACACGCTGGTGAACGGCGGTATCGGCTCGCACAAGGTCTACGCGAAGTCGGCAAACAACGGACTCGTGCAGCTGCTGCCGACCGCGCTGAGCAGCCTGCCCGCGGCACGTCAGACAGAGCTCGCCACGCAGGCGGCGACTCTCAGCGACACGATGACCGATCCGATCAGCGCGGCCGACCTGGTGAAATGGGTGCTCGGTGACAAGTCCAACCTGGAGCTGCGGAGCCGCGACCGGCTGCTCGGGGACCTGGTCAACTCGGCCCCGCTCTTCGAGGGCGGCCGGGACTACGGCTACAGCGTGACGGCCTGGACGGACACGACGAGGATCGACGGCAAGGTGTATGCGCAGTACGTGAAGGACAAACAGGATACCGGCACTGGCCGTCCAAAGAATCCGACGGTCTACGTGGGCGCGAACGACGGCATGCTGCATGCCTTCAACGCAGACACCGGCGCACACCGCTGGGCCTACATGCCCTCGCCCTCGTTCGCGAAGATCGGCAAGCGGGCCGACCCGCGGGCCGGCCACACCTGGCACGTCGACGGCCCGATCGTCACGCACGACATCCACGACGGCACCCAATGGCGCACCATCCTGGTTGCGAGTACCGGCGCCGGCGCGCGCGGCCTGTTTGCGTTGGACGTCACCACTCCGCTGAGCCCGGCGCTGCTCTGGGAGTTCTTCCCTGACGACGACGACCTCGGACACGTGCTCGGCGAGCCGGTGATCGCCCGAGCCCAGAGTGGTCAGTGGGTGGTGACGTTCGGCAACGGCTACGGGCATCCGTCGAACAAGGCAATGCTCTACGTGCTCAACGCGTCGACCGGCGCCGTCCTGAAAAAGATCGACACCGGCGAGCAGTCCACCACGGTCGGCAACGGACTGGCGGCACCCGCCCTGCTCTACACCGCGGGCAAGCGCCTGTCCCATGCCTATGCCGGCGACATGCTCGGCAACCTGTGGCGCTTCACGCTCTCGGGCGAGGGGCCGAGCGACTGGAAGCTGGACTTCGGCAACCTGCCCTTGTTCACCGCGATCGGCCCGGACAACAAGCGCCAGCCGATCACCGCGAAGGTCCGCATCGCCTCCGATCGGCAGCTCGGCCGCATGCTGCTGTTCGGCACGGGGCGGCTGGTCACGGAGTCCGATCCGACCTCGACCGACAAGCAGTCGGTCTACGGTATCCGGGACCGCCCGGCCGGTGCCGGTACAGCGACCCGGTCGGACCTCACCCAGCAGACCATCGTGACCGAGACGACCAACCGGAGGACGGTGTCGCAGAACACGACGCCGATCACCGGGGCCGGCTGGTACCTCGACCTCAACGGTCGCCAGAGCAACATCGGCGAGCGGGTGACGACCGCGGTCAATTTTATGCCGGAGCTGTCGCTGATGACCGTCTCCACCGTCCAGCCGACGAGTGCACTCGACCCCTGTGGCTCGAATGTCACCTCCTGGGTGATGGCGATGTCGCCTTTCAACGGCCAGGGCGTGGCGCTCTTCGACAACGGAACCGGTAGGGGCGCGGGGTATCGCCTGGACGGCGTGCTGGCCGCCCCCACACCGATCCGTAAGGCCAACGGCACGGTCCAGCTCACCATCAACAGCGGCACGGGGGGGCTCTCTCAGGTCCAGATCCAGCGGGGCTGGAATCCGCGGGCCGCCTGGAACCAGCTCCGATAGGGATGCCCATGAGCACTGCGCGCCTGACTTCCTGCCCGCCCGGCGTCCGGGCGTCGCCCCAGCGGGGCATCACGCTGATCGAGCTGATGATCGCCGTCGCAGTGGTCGGCATCCTCACCGTCATCGCTGTGCCGAGCTACGGCGAATACACGCGCCGGGCGGCGCGCTCCGATGCGCAATTGACGCTGCAAGCCGCGGCCACCTGGCTGGAGCGACGCTACGCGGAGTGCAACAGCTACATCCGCATCAACGCCGCGACCAACCCGCCGTGCACGACAGCCCTCGCGGCGGCGGACCTCCCCGCCGAGCTCAAGGTGTCACCGAGCGGCGGCGGCACGCAGCGCTACACGGTATCGGTCTCCGCACTCGACGCGCAGTCGTACACGGTGCAGGCGATACCGCTCGACTCTGCCGACAAATGCGGGACGATGCGGATCCTCAGCACCGGCGTGCGCGAGGCCACGGGCACGCTCGGCGTCAACGGCTGCTGGCGGCGCTGAGCGCCGCCCAGACGCTCGCAGGGCTCGAGACCGTCGGCACGAAGCGCAGCACGATGCCCCGCGCTGCGGTGGGCCAGTCCGGAGCGCGGTCGCGGCCGAAAGGCGCCGCCCACAACAGTCGGCCCTCGACGGACACCCCGGGAAACGCCGCGCGCAGCGCCGGCGGCAGGCCGACCTCCTGACGCAGGTTCTTGATCGTGCGGCTCGGGCCGTCGGCGTCGGGCCGCAGCCGCGCCGACGAGGCGACCGGACCGACGTGCAGCGTGTTGGCGCGCAGCCAGTCCGAGTCCAAGCCTTCGGGCGCAGGGTCGAAGCACAGCATGCCGGCATCCCCGATCGGCAGCACCAGCTCGCCGCACCAGCGCAGAGCTCGCGGCCCCGGCACCGAAGGCGGCGGACCGCGGTCGGCCCACAGCAGGTCGCGATACCGGTGCAACCGATGGGCCCCATGCCGCTGCTCGGCCGACGCGCAGTCGCCATCGACGAGCTGGGCACGCAGCTCGGCGAGCTTGGCGCTCGAGGGTGCGGTCTCGCCCAGCGCGCCGAGCCAGGCGCGCAGGACGGCGTCGGTGCGCGCACCAGGCAGCCCTGCGAGCACGCGCCGATCGAGGGCGGCGAGCGTCCCGCAACCCGAGGCATCGGCAGCAGCGAGGTCCTGAGCGGCCCGCTCATCGACGATCGCACGGGCATCGCGCAGCGCCCGCACCGCGGCGGGCACAGCCTGCGCCCAGCCCGGCAGCACCGACTCGAGCGCGGGCAGCCCCCGCATGCGCAGCGCGCTGCGCGGCACCCTCGCATCGGCGTTGCTCGGATCCTCGACCCAGTCCAGCCGGTGCGTGCGTGCATGCTCGAGCAGCGCATCGCGCCCGACCTCGAGCAGCGGGCGCAGCAGAACCACGCCCTCGCGCCGGTCGCGCGGCGCGATGCCGGTCAGGCCATCGAGCCCGCAGCCCCGGCCGAGCGCGAGCAGCAGCGTCTCGGCCTGATCGTCGGCATGGTGGGCGGTGGCGAGCGCGCAGGCACCTGCCTCGCGCGCCGCGGCCCGCAGCAGCGCATAGCGGACCCAGCGCGCCCAGCCCTCGATGCTCTCGCCCGGCGCGGGTGCGCCCGTCGCGTGCAGCGCGCGGAACGCGACGCCCAGCGCCGCGGCGCGCGCGGCGCAGTGTGCGACCCAGGCATCGGCCTGCGGCTGCAGCCCGTGGTGCACATGCAGCGCAAGCACGCGCGAGGTGCCGAGGCGGTGCGTCGCGGCATGCAGCAGCACGGTGGAGTCGAGACCGCCGCTGAAAGCGACCGCCAACGGCCCCTCGCCGTCCCCGCCCGCAGGGGCGGCGAGCGCGGCGCCGATCAGCGCATCAACCGATTTCCTTGACCTTGCCATACGCGAGGATGCGCTGGCGGCGCTGCTTGAGCAGGTCCGGGGCCTGCACGTTCTGGAACTGGCGCAGCGCCTCGCCCAGCGCCCGCTTGAGCATCTGCGCCATCTGCGCCGGATCGCGGTGCGCGCCGCCGAGGGGCTCGTTGACGATCCGGTCGATCAGCCCGAGCGCCTTCAGGCGGTGCGCGGTGACCCCCAGCGTCTCGGCCGCCTCGGGCGCCTTCTCGGCGGTTTTCCAGAGGATTGACGCACAGCCCTCGGGCGAGATCACCGAGTAGATCGCGTGCTGCAGCATCAGCACGCAGTCGCCAACTGCGATCGCGAGCGCACCACCCGAGCCGCCCTCGCCGATGACGGTCGCGACGATCGGCACGCGCAGCTCGGCCATCGCATAGAGGTTGCGGCCGATCGCCTCCGACTGGCCGCGCTCCTCGGCCCCGATGCCCGGGAAGGCGCCGGGCGTGTCGACGAAGGTGATCAAGGGCAGCCCGAACTTCTCGGCGGTGCGCATCAGGCGCAGCGCCTTGCGATAGCCCTCGGGGCGGGGCATGCCGAAGTTGCGGTAGCCGCGGTCCTTGGTGTCGCGGCCCTTCTGGTGGCCGATGATCATCACCGGCTGCCCATTGAAGCGGGCCGGACCGCCGACGATCGACGGATCGTCCGCATAGCTGCGGTCGCCGTGCAGCTCGTGGAAGTCGGTGAACATCGCAGCAATGTAGTCGAGTGTGTAGGGCCGCTGCGGATGGCGGGCTACCTGCGCGACCTGCCACGGGGTGAGCTTCGCGTAGGTGTCCTTGACCAGCGACTGGCTCTTCTTCTCGAGCCGCTGGATCTCGTCGGCGATGTCCACCGCGGAATCATCCTGCACAAAACGCAGCTCGTCGATCTTGGCTTCCAGCTCCGCGATGGGCTGCTCGAACTCGAGAAACGTGGTCTTCATGTCGTCTCAGTAATCGACCGGCAAGGGGTCCAGGCTGCGCCACATGTACCAGGTGGCCAGCGTCCGCCAGGGGCGCCAGCGCTCGCCCAGAGCCTGCGCCTCGGCGCGGCTGACCGGGCGGCCATTGTTGTAGTGGATCGCGATGGCCTTCGTCAATCCGAGGTCGTCCAGCGGGAAGACATCGGGCCGGAGCAGATTGAAGATCAGGAACATCTCGGCTGTCCAGCGTCCGATGCCACGGACCTGGACGAGCTCGTCGATCACCGCCTCGTCGCCGAGCCCCGGCCAATGGATCGGATCGACGGTTCCGCCGACAAAACGCATCGCCAGGTCGCGGAGATACTCGGCCTTGCGGCTCGACAGGCCGGCGGCGGTCATCGTCGTGAGTCGCATGCGTGCGACACGCTGCGGCGTGACGGAGCCTGCGGCCTTCTCGAAGCGCAGCCAGACCGCCTGGGCGGCCTTGACCGAGATCTGCTGCCCGACGATCGAGCGGGCGAGCGTGGTGAAGGGATCGCCGCGCGAGGCGAGGTGGCCGCGCCCGGCCCAGGCGCCCATGATGCCGCCCATTACCGGATCGCCGTCGGCCAGCGCGCGGCTCGCCTCATCCCACCAGGGCGGGCGGGTGCCCGGCGGCACGATCACGGCCACGGCGCAATGTGTCCGAGGGGCTGGCGGCAGCGCGCCGCGGCCTGCGTCAGGCGCGACGCCACCGGGTGCCGCCGGCGCCGTCCTCGAGGACCACGCCGAGACCCAGCAGTTCGGCGCGGAGCCGGTCGGCCTCGTCGAAGCGACGCGCCTTCTTGGCCTCGGCACGCTGCGCGACGCGCGCGTCGATCTCGGCATCCTCGAGCGCACCGGCCTCGCGGCCGCGCCCGAGCAGCCCGCCGCGCACCACAGCGTCGCGGTCGCCGCCAAGGAGCCCCAGCACGCCTGCGAGGGCGCGCAGTTGGCGCTCGGCAGCGGCGTCCCGGCTGCGGTTGACCTCGCCGGCCAGCTCGAAGAGCACCGACACCGCGACCGGCGTGTTGAAGTCGTCGTCCATCGCCTCGCGAAAGCGCATGCCGTCGGGCCGGCTCCAGTCGGGCTCGCCGGCGGGGCCTCCAGCGCCGGAGGACAGCGCGGTGTACAGCCTGAGCAGGCTGGCGCGGGCATCGTCGAGGTGGGCGTCGGAGTAGTTGATCGGGCTGCGGTAATGCGCGCGCAGCGCGAACAGGCGCAGCACCTCGGGGTCGTAGCGCTCGAGCACCTCGCGGATCGTGAAGAAGTTGCCGAGCGACTTCGACATCTTCTCGTCGTCGACCCGCACGAAGCCGTTGTGCATCCAGTAGCGCGCGAAGGTGCCGCCGTGCGCGCCCTCGCTCTGCGCGATCTCGTTCTCGTGGTGCGGGAACTGCAGGTCCGCGCCGCCACCGTGAATGTCGAGGGTCGTCCCGAGCAGGGCCGAGGACATTGCCGAGCACTCGATGTGCCAGCCCGGACGGCCCGCACCCCAGGGCGACGACCACTTCGCCTCGGTAGGCTCGGCGGGCTTGGCGGCCTTCCAGAGCACGAAGTCGAGCGGGTCCTGCTTGCCGTCGCCGACCGCGACGCGCTCGCCTGCACGCAGCTCGTCGAGCGACTTGCCCGAGAGCATGCCGTAGCCCTCGAAGCGACGCACCGCGAAGTCGACGTCGCCGTCCGGCGTCGCATAGGCCAGCCCCTTTTTCTCGAGCAGGCCGATGAGGTCGAGCATCTGAGGCACGTACTCGGTGGCGCGCGGCTCGTGGTCAGGCCGCAGCACGCCCAGCGCGTCGAGGTCCTCGTGCATCGCGGCGATGAAGCGGCCGGTGAGCGCGCCGATGGTCTCGCCGTTCTGCACCGCACGACGGATGATCTTGTCGTCGATGTCGGTGATATTGCGGACGTAGGTGAGCTGGTAACCGCTCGCCCTCAGCCAGCGCGCGACCATGTCGAACACCAGCATCATCCGGGCATGACCGATATGGCAGTAGTCGTAGACGGTGATGCCGCAGACGTACATGCGCACCCGGCCGGGCTCGAGCGGGGAGAAGTCTTCCTTGCGGCGCGTCAGCGTGTTGTGGATGCGGAGCATGCGGGCAGCGTGGGGAGGCACCGGTCCGGGAGGACGGGGAGCCGGGGCCAGGTTGCTAGAATGTCCGGATGAAACCGGCTCCACACGTGACCCTCGCAGCGTCCGCGGCGAATCGGCCGAGTATAGCAGCGCGACCGAAGCCCTCCCGGGCGAGCAGCGCGCGGCGGCTGGCGGCCGTCGCGATGGCGTTCGCGGCGGCAGGCGCCGCGGCGCAGGGAGTCGGGCTGAGCGGCCCGGCGCTCTCGTCCGGCACCTCGAATCCGATGGGCGCGCCCGAGCCGGTCCGCCCGACCCTCACCACGCCTTACGACGGCGCAATCGCGGCTTACCGCGCCGGCCGTGTCGACGACGCGCTCGGCGTCACCGACGAGGCATTGAAAACCGACCCGCGCAACGCGCAGTTGCGATTCCTGCGCGGCGTGATCTTCGCCGAACGCGGGCGCACCGACGAGGCGCAGTCGATGTTCCGCGGCATGACCGAGGACTTCCCCGAGCTGCCCGAGCCCTACAACAACCTCGCCGTGATCCACGCCGGGCGCGGCGAATGGGAGGCCGCGCGCCAGGCGCTCGAGCAATCGGTGCGCGCAGTGCCCACCTATGCGCTCGCGCACGAGAACCTCGGCGACATCCACCTGCAGCTCGCCGCCCGCGCCTACGAGCAGTCCGGACGGCTGGACGCGCGTAATCAGTCCACCCGCAGCAAGCTCGCGCTCGCCCGCGATCTGATCGCCCGCGTGCAGGCCGTCCCTCCCGATTCCCGCAACCCGCGCCCCGGTGCGCAACCCCCACCCCAGGTGACCCCACGATGACCAAGTCCCTCCCGCTGATCGGCGCCCTGCTCCTCTCGCTCTCGACGGTGCCCGAAGGCGCCTCGGCCCAGGCCAACCCGCAGGTGCTCATCAAGACATCGAAAGGCGAGATCGTCGTCGAGCTGTACCCGGCTAAGGCGCCGGCGAGCGTCGAGAACTTCCTGAAGTACGTCGACTCGAAGCACTACGACGGCACGATCTTCCATCGTGTCATCAGCAACTTCATGATCCAGGGCGGCGGCTTCACCCCCGACATGAAGCAGAAGCCGACCAACGCGCCGATCAAGCTCGAGTCGCAGAACGGCCTGAAGAACGACACCGGCTGGCTGGCGATGGCGCGCACTTCGGTGCCCGACTCGGCCACCTCGCAGTTCTTCATCAACGTCGTCGACAACGCGATGCTCAACCATCCGCAGCCCGACGGTCACGGCTATGCGGTCTTCGGCAAGGTGGTCCAGGGCATGGATACCGTCGCCGCGATCAAGGCGGTGAAAACCACCACCACCGGCATGCACCGCGACGTGCCCGCCGAGCAGGTGCTCATCCAGTCGGTGACCCGGGTCGGCGCAAAGTAAGCAATCGGCGGCCGTCGCGATGCTTCGGATCCCTCGCGACGAGCCGGTACTGCTGGCATCGGACATGCACCTCGCGCCGGAGGCGCCCCGCACCGCGGCCCGCTTCCTGGCCGCGCTGCGACAGCACGGACCGCAGTCGGCGCACGTCGTGCTGCTCGGTGACTTGTTCGAACTGTGGGTCGGTGACGATGGCGCGGACGCGCTGGCCGGCGAGCTCGCCGGGGTGCTGTCGGGCCTGGCCGCCGGCGGCGCGCGGATCTGGCTGATGCGTGGCAACCGCGACTTCCTGCTCGACGCGCCGCTGCCGGACGCATCGGTGATCCCGTACTCCAGGCGCTGCGGCGCGACGCTGCTCGCAGACCCGACCCCGGTCGAGCTGCACGGCGTGCCGGCCCTGCTCGCCCACGGCGACGCGCTCTGCACCGACGACCTCGTCTACCAGCAGTGGCGTAGCACCTGTCGCGATCCGGCCTGGCAGCGCGCGTTCCTCGCGCGGCCGCTCGCCGAGCGCTTCGCGATCGGACGGGCCGTGCGCGAGACCAGCGAGGCGGGCAAGCGCGAGAAGCCGGGCGCGCTGATGGACGTCAACCCCGCGGCGGTCGAGGCCGCGATGCACGAGGCCGGCGCCCGCCTGCTGGTGCACGGCCACACGCACCGGCCGGCTGTGCACCGATGGGTCGACGACGCAGGCACGGCCCGCACGCGCCTGGTGCTGACCGACTGGGACGAGGACAGTGCCGCGC
This sequence comes from Burkholderiaceae bacterium, assembly GCA_044368415.1. Lineage (GTDB taxonomy): Bacteria > Pseudomonadota > Gammaproteobacteria > Burkholderiales > Burkholderiaceae_E > UBA4615. The sequence goes on along the minus strand of JBIPLJ010000007.1, from coordinate 39,562 downwards.
GCGGCACGATGCTGCTGTGGCGCAGCGGCGAGCCGGTTGCGCTGCCGCCGGCCTGAGCCGGGTGCCTAGTCCACGAGCCGGCTCAGGCGACTTGCGTCGAGCGGCGAGCCGTCGCAGCCCTGCGGACGCGCGCCGCCGAGCCGCTCGAGCGCGGCGGTCAGCTGATCGATGCGGCGGTCCTGCTCCGCCACATGTTCGATCAGCTGGTGCAGCGCAACCGACAGCGGATCGTCGCCCCCCTGGGTCACCGCGTAGGCGGAGAACCCCTTCTTCTCGGCCTGCGCCTCGCGGCGCGCGCCGTCGTCTTCGCCCAGGATCCGCGCCGGGATGCCCACCGCGGTCGCGCCGGGCGGCACGGTCTTGAGCACCACCGCGTTGGACCCGACCCGGGCGCGCGCCCCGACGGTGAAGCCGCCCAGCACCTTGGCGCCCGCACTGACCACCACGCCCGCCTCGAGCGTCGGATGGCGTTTGGTGCCGCGGGTGAGCGAGGTGCCACCGAGCGTCACGCCCTGGTAGATCGTGCAGTCGTCGCCGACCTCGGCGGTCTCGCCGATCACCACGCCCATGCCGTGGTCGATGAAGACGCGCCGGCCGATCTGCGCGCCCGGATGGATCTCGATGCCGGTCAGCATACGCCCGAGGTGCGACACCAGTCTCGCCGCGGTGTGCAGCCCCGCCCGCCGCACCGACTGGGCGATCCGGTGGATCGCGAGCGCATGTAGGCCCGGGTAGGCGAGCAGCACCTCGAGCGAGGTACGGGCGGCCGGATCGCGCTCGCGAACCGTGGCGATGTCTTCCTTGATCCGCTCGAACATGGCGTCGGCCCCGGGGTCTGAGGCCGGATTCTAGCCGCGACTCGGCGAGCGTGCAGGCGGCGCTCGACCCCGGCACCGCCGCGGCAAGCGCGGTCGCGAGCGAGCCGGTGCCGCCGCGTGCCGCCGCGCATCAGCACGACCGGGACGCGGCGCACGCTCAGCGCTGTCGGCCCCGCTCCATCAGCTTGAGCACGCCCCGCAGCAGGTCGACCTCCTCGGGACGCAGCCGTGCCCGCAGCATCAGCCGACGCAGCCGCGGCACGAGCTTCTTCGGATGGCTCGGGTCGAGGAACCCGATCGCGCGCAGCGCCTGCTCGCCGTGCTCGAGCAGATTGCCGACCGCACGGTGGTCGGCCAGCCGCGGGCCGGGCCGACCGGCCCCTGACGCGTCGGCCGCGGCCGCAGCCAAGGCAGCGCGCCGCAGGCAATACGCGAGGACCTGTACCGCCTGCGCGAGGTTCAGCGACGAGTAGCTCGGGCTCGCCGGGATGCTCACGAGGCGACCGCAGGCCTGGACCTCGTCGACCGAGAGCCCGGTGCGCTCGGCGCCGAACACGAAGGCGACGCGGTGCGCCGGGTCGGCGCCGAGCACGGCCATCGCATCGGCCGCGCAGGCCTCGGGCGGCGCGGGCTCGGGGCCGAACTCGCGCGGCTCGGCGCTGACCGCGACCGCCAGCGCCGCGTCGCCGATCGCCTCGGCCAGCGTCGCGAAGCGGCGTACCCCGTCGAGCACCCCGGTCGCACCGCTGGCGAACGCACGCGCCTCGGGCCGCTCGGCCACATCGTCGAAGCGCGGCGCGACCAGCCGCAGCTCGGTCACCCCCATGGTGCGCATCGCGCGCGCGGCCGCCCCGACGTTGCCGGGATGGCTGGTGCCGATCAGCACGAAGGCGACGCGCGCAAGCGGCTCGGGGTCGCCCGAATGCAGCGTCGGCGGCACCGTCCGCTCGAAAGGCTCAGTGCGCGAGGACACGGCGGTCATCCTGATTCGCGAGCGCCTGCGGCCCGAGCGAGCCGACCAGCATGCCCACGCCCGCGGCGAGCACACCAGCGAGCTGACCCGGGAAGACCTCGCCGGCGGGCGTCGCGATGAACATCAGCCAGGTCAGCAGCCCGAGGAAGATGGAGAAGATCGCGCCCTGTGTGGTCGCGCGCCGCCAGTACAACCCGGCCAGCAGCGGCACAAAGGCCCCTACCAGCGTGACCTGGTAGGCCGCCGACACCAGCTCGTAGATCGGCGTGCCCTGCATCGCGATCGCGTAGGTGCAGACGCAGGCCGAGAACACCAGCACCGCGATCCGCATGTCGCGCAGCTCATGGCGGTCGCTCATGCGCGGCTTGAACTGCCGCCAGATGTTCTCGACGAAGGTCACCGAGGGGGCCAGCAGCGTCGCCGAGGCGGTCGACTTCAGCGCGGACAGCAGCGCCCCGAAGAACAGCACCTGCATTGCGAACGGCATGTGCTCGAGGACCAGCGTGGGCAGCACCTTCTGTGGGTCGTCGGCGAGCAGCGCAGTGGCCTGCTCGGGCATGATCAGGAGCGCGCTGGTCACCAGGAACATCGGCACGAAGGCGAACAGGATGTAGCAGGCGCCGCCGATCACCGGACCGCGGGTGGCGGCGCGCAGGTCCCTGGCCGACATCACCCGCTGGAACACGTCCTGCTGCGGGATCGAGCCGAGCATCATCGTGATCGCCGCGGCGATGAAGAAGACGATATCGTGGAACGAGGGCTCGGGCAGGAAGCGGAACATGTCGCGGCTCTGCGCCAGCGCGAAGACCTTGCCCGCCCCACCAGCGAGCTCGCTGGCGAAGACGGCAATCACCAGCAGGCCGACGACCAAGATGATCATCTGCATGAAGTCGGTGACCGCGACCGACCACATCCCGCCGAAGAGCGTGTAGGCCAAGATCGACACGGTGCCGATCACCATGCCCAGCGGGATCGGTATCGCGCCGCCCGACAGCAGGTTGAAGACCAGCCCGAGGGCGGTCACCTGGGCCGACACCCAGCCGAGATAACTGACGATGATGATCAGCGAGCAGACCACCTCGACCGTACGGCCGTAGCGGGCCCGGTAGTAGTCGCTGATCGTGAGCAGCGTCATCCGGTAGAGCTTCGCCGCGAAGAACAGGCCGACCAGGATCAGGCAGCTCCCCGCGCCGAATGGATCCTCGACCACCGCGCCCAGCCCGCCCTGCACGAACTTCGCCGGGATGCCGAGCACCGTCTCCGAGCCGAACCAGGTGGCGAAGGTGGTGGTCACGATCATGACCATCGGCAGGTGCCGCCCGGCGATCGCGAAGTCGGCCGTGTTCTTGACCCGGCGGGCCGCCCACAGGCCGATGGCGATGGTGACCAGCAGGTAGGCGAAGACCAGGACGAGGAGCATGGAGGGAGGCGGACACAAGGCGGTGCGGCGGGCGCCGGGGAGCGGGATGCGGCCGGCCGGGGCGTCATCGCCCGGGAAACGGGCTACAGCCAGAAAACGGGCCGCAACCGGATTATGACGCCCCGCGGCGCCTGCACCGGCCAAGGACAGCGCGGGCGCCGCGGTGGCATACAATGGCCGGCTTACCCCAAAGCGCCTGCTCAATGCATCCCATGTTGAACGTCGCGGTGCGCGCCGCGCGCGCCGCAGGCCGGATCATCACCCGCGCCGCCCTCGATCTCGACAGCATCAAGGTCGCCCGCAAGCAGCGCAACGACTTCGTCACCGAAGTCGACCGGGCCTCCGAGGCCACCATCATCGGCGCGCTCAAGCAGGCCTACCCCGACCATGCCTTCCTCGGTGAGGAGTCCGGCCACCTCCCCGGCCGGCTCGACGTGCCGCCCCAGGACGCCGAGAACATCTGGATCATCGACCCGCTCGACGGCACCACCAACTTCATCCACGGACTGCCGCAGTACTGCGTCTCGATCGCGCTGATGCAGAAGGGCATCGTCACGCAGGCCATCGTCTACGACCCGAACCGCGACGAGCTCTACACCGCGAGCAAGGGCCGCGGCGCCTTCCTCAATGACCGCCGCATCCGGGTCACCGCGAACGCACGGCTCGAGGAGGCGCTGGTCGGCACCGGCTTCCCGTTCCGAAAGGTCGAGGAGATCGATCACTACCTGGCGCTCTTCAAGGCCGTCTCCGAGAAGGCCGCAGGCCTGCGCCGTCCCGGGGCCGCGGCCCTTGACCTGGCCTACGTGGCGGCCGGCCGCTACGACGCGTTCTTCGAGATCGGCCTCATGCCCTGGGATGTCGCCGCGGGCAGTCTGCTGGTGAGCGAGGCCGGCGGCCTGGTGGGCACTTTGCAAGGCGACGGCGACCACATCTTCTCCGAGCAGGTGCTGGCCGGCGCACCGAAGGTGTTCGGGCAGATGGTCGGGCTGTTCGCCCAGGTGCGCTGACGGCGGGGGCGCCCGCGCCCCAGACGGTCTGCAGGGCCTGGCGTCCGATACACAAACCGGCTACAGAATCTTTCGGTAGACGAAGCCGGCACGGTCGGCAATGCGGTCGTAGAGCCGCATCGCGACTTCGTTGCTCTCCTGCGTTAGCCAGTAGACGCGCGCGCAGTCGGCCTGGCGGGCCGCCTCGTAGACATGCTCGATCAGCGCCCGTCCGACGCCGGTGCCGCGCACATCCGGCTCCGCATAGAGATCGTTCAGGTAGCAGTAGTCACCGACGCTCCAGCAGCCGCGGTGCATGATCCAATGCACCAGCCCCACCGCCCGCGAGCCCTGCCAAGCGATCGCCGCGTGCATCGGCTCGGCCGGATCGAGGAAGCGCGCCCAGCTGACCGCGGTGGTCGCGTCCGGGATCTCGACGCGATAGAACGCCTGGTAGCCGCGCCATAGCGGCATCCAGGCCTCATGGTCGTCGGCGCCCACGGCGCGCAGCGTCAGGGGGACCGCAGGCGATGCGAGGGTCGTCGAGGTCACGGGATCGGTCATGCAGGGTCTCCGGTGGGGCGGGCGGCCGGCGCGCCCGTGGGACACTCTACCCCCGGCGTCGCGCGCCGGCCCCAGGCGCTCCGGTGCGCGCCGACCGACGACAGGAGTCCCGCATGCCCGCCAATCGACGCTCCACGCTGCGCCTGCTCGCCGCCTGCACCGTACAGCCTCCCCTCGCCTTGTTCGCCGCACTGGCCGTCACGCCGCTGTGTGCTCAGGACGTGCCTCAGCCCGAGAAGCAGCCGATCATGGCTGGGCCCTACGTGCCCTCCCCCGACACGGTGGTCTCGCAGATGCTGGACATGGCGGGTGTCGGTCCGGACGACGTGCTCGTCGACATGGGCTCGGGCGACGGCCGCATCGTGCTGACTGCCGCAAAACTGCGCGGCGCGCGCGGTCTGGGCATCGAGATCCAGGCGCCGCTGATCGCACTGTCGATCGAGACTGCCCGGCGCGAGGGCGTCGCCGATCGCGCGCGCTTCGTACGCCAGGACCTGTTCGCCACCGACGTGTCGCAGGCGACCGTGGTGACGATCTACCTGTTGCCCGACACCGTGAACCTGCTGCGTGACAAGCTGCGCCGCGAGCTGCGCCCCGGCACCCGCGTGCTGACCCACGACTATCCGATTGCGGGCTGGCTGCCCGAGGCCTGGCAGCGCTTCGACGAGCCCGAGAAGCAGGGCGCGACCGGACAGCCGAGCGCCACTGTCTACCTTTACCGGATCCCCGCGCAGGTGGGCGGGCGCTGGCAGGCCACGGTCCCGCCCGCCCTCAGCCGGCAGCGCATCATGCTCGAGCTGCGGCAGCAGTGGCAGATGCTTGACGGGATGGCGACAGTGGGCGGGCTCGAGGTGCCGCTCGAGGATGTCCGGCTGCGCGGTGAGGCCGTGAGCTTCCGGCTGCCGCTCGAGCGCGGGCGGGTAGTGAGCTTCGAGGGCCGGGCGCGCGACGGCGCGATCGAGGGGACCGCGGCCGCAGGCGGCGCCGCGCTGCCCTGGCGGGCAGCGCGCGCCTCCTGAGTGCGGGCCTCGGATCAGGTCCGCGGCATGCGATGCACTGCGCAGAGCTTGTTGCCGTCCGGGTCGCGCAGGTAAGCCAGGTACATCTTGCCGGCCGCGCCCTCGCGTACACCCGGCGGGTCTTCGCAGCTCGTGCCACCGTTGGCCACGCCTGCCGCATGCCAGGCTTCGACCTGCTCCGGCGACTGGCAGGCGAACCCGACGGTCCCGCCGTTGGCGGCGCTCGCCGGCTGGCCGTCGATCGGCTCGGAGACCGAGAAGATGCCGGCAGGCGTGCGCCAGAAGACGCGGTACCGGTCGAGGTTGCCTGCGGGTACATCGAGGGTGCCGAGCACCGCGTCGTAGAAAGCGCGGGCTTTGGCCAGGTCGTTGGTGCCGATCATCACGTGCGAGAACATGTTTCGGGTGTCTCCGGTCGGACGCGGACAGCGTCGGGATGGGGATGCGCGACGCCGCTCGGCGCTGCGGCGAGATTATCAACCGCGGCAGAATCTGGCCGGCTGTGGTCGCGTGGGGCGCATCCTGCGGTGTTGTAGTCTCACGCCTTGGACGTTCGCGTGTTCTGCGTATGTTCCGCGCGTGAACTTCATATGTCCATCGCGCGCCTCGCCTCCTGCCCGCATCCCACGGGCCCGCCACGATCCCGATGACGCCCACCGCCCCGCCTACCGTCGATCTCTCCGGCCACACCCCGGTCATGCAGCAGTATCTGCGCACGAAGGCCGACCACCCTTCGGCGCTGCTCTTCTACCGGATGGGCGACTTCTACGAGCTGTTCTTCGAGGATGCGGAGCGGGCGGCACGCCTGCTCGGCATCACGCTCACCAAGCGGGGCGCGTCCAACGGTCAGCCAATACCGATGGCGGGTGTGCCGTTCCACGCCGTCGAGCAGTACCTCGCGCGGCTGGTGCGCCAGGGCGAGTCGGTCGCGCTGTGCGAGCAGATCGGCGATCCGGCGACCTCCAAGGGTCCGGTCGAGCGCAAGGTCCTGCGGGTGGTCACGCCAGGCACGCTGACCGATGCCTCGCTACTGCCCGATCGCGAGGACCGCCCGCTGCTCGCGATCGATGCCGCCGACGGCGGCCGGCGACTGGCGCTCGCGTGGATGATCGTCGCGAGCGGCGAGTGCTGGCTGGCCGAGATCGCGCCCACGCAGCTCGCCAGCGAGCTCGACCGGCTGCGTCCGGCCGAGCTGCTGCTGCCCGAGGCGCCGGCCTTCGCGCCGGGGCGCGGCAGTGCATCGGCCTCCGCGGCCGCACCGACGCCGGTACGCGCGGCGCTCGATACGCTTCGCCGCGGCGGGCACGGCGTGCCGGCCGCCGTCAGTCCGGCCTGGCACTTCGACGCCGCGCGGGCCCGGCTGCGGCTCGCCGAGACGCTGGGTGTCGCCTCGCTCGCGGGTTCCGATGCCGATGCGGTGCCGGCGGCGCTGGGTGCGGCCGGCGCACTGCTCGACTACGTCGCGCGCACACAGGGCCGCGCGCCGACCCACCTGCAGCGGCTTCGCGTGTTCCACGGCGACGAGGTGGTGGTGCTCGACCCGGTCGCGCGCCGCAACCTCGAGATCGTCGAGACCCTGCGCGGCGAGACGACGCCGACGCTGCTGTCACGGATGGACCGCTGCGCGACCGCCGCCGGCAGCCGGCTGCTGCGCCGATGGCTGCTGCAACCGCTGCGCGATGCGCGCGAGACCGGCCGGCGCCACCAGGCAATCGCGCTGCTGACCGAGCCGCGCGCCGCAATGCGCTCGGAGCTCGGTCGCTGCGTCGATTTCGAGCGGCTGGCCGCGCGGATCGCGCTCGGCTCGGTGCGCCCGCGCGAGCTGGTCGCGCTGCGCGATGCGCTCGGCGCGATCGGGCCGATCGCGCGGCTGCTCGAGCGGCTCGAGCCCGGCGACGAGGCCCCGGTGCTCGGGCGCTGCCGCGATGCGCTCGCGATCGATCCGGCGCTCGCCGTGCTGCTCGCCGAGACCCTGCTCGACGAGCCCGCGGCGATGGTGCGCGACGGCGGTGTGATCCGCGACGGCCACGACACGGTGCTCGACGAACTGCGCGGCATCGACCGGCACTGCGACGCCTACCTCGCGAAGTTTGAGATCGACGAGCGCGCCCGCACCGGCATCGCCAACCTGCGTGTCGGCCAGAACAGCGTGCACGGCTTCTTCATCGAGGTGACCCACGGCCAGTCGGACAAGGTGCCCGCCGAGTACCGCAGGCGGCAGACGCTGAAGAACGCTGAGCGCTATATGACGCCGGAGCTCAAGGCCTTCGAGGACAAGGCGCTGTCAGCGCGCGAGCGCGGGCTGGCCCGCGAGCGCGCGCTCTACGAGGTGCTCCTCGGCGCCCTCGCGCCGGCGGTGCCGGCGCTGCAGCAACTCGGGCAGGCGGTCGCCGAGCTCGACGTGCTCGGGGCGTTCGCCGAAATCGCCGCCGACGGCAACTGGGTGCGCCCGCGGCTGCGTCCCGTTCCGGGCATCGAGATCCGCGCCGGCCGCCATCCGGTGGTCGAAGCGATGGTCGAGCGCTTCACGCCGAACGACTGCACCCTCTCGCCCGACCGCAGGATGCTGCTGGTCACCGGCCCGAACATGGGCGGCAAGTCGACCTACATGCGGCAGGTCGCGCTGATCGCGCTGCTCGCGCACGCCGGCAGCTTCGTGCCCGCCGCCGACTGCGAGATCGGACCGATCGACCGCATCTTCACCCGCATCGGCGCCTCAGACGACCTCGCCGGCGGGCGCTCGACCTTCATGGTCGAGATGACCGAGGCCGCAACGGTGTTGGTCGCGGCCGGCCCGCATTCACTTGTGCTGATGGACGAGATCGGCCGCGGCACCTCGACCTTCGACGGGCTGGCGTTGGCGCATGCGATCGCCGAGCGGCTGCTCCAGCACAACCGCGCGATGACGCTCTTCGCCACGCACTATTTCGAACTGGTCCAGCTGGCACAGACCTCGCCGGCTGCGGTCAACCTGCACCTGGCCGCGGCCGAGCACCACGGTGGCATCGTGTTCCTGCACGAGGTGCGGCCCGGCCCTGCCAGCCGCAGCTACGGCCTGCAGGTGGCCCGCCTCGCGGGGCTGCCCGCGCCGGTGGTGCGCAAGGCCGGCCAACTGCTCGAGCAGCTCGAGGCCCGGGCCCGGGCCCACGACGACCAGCTCGACCTGTTCTCCCTCGGCGACGACCCGGCGATCGGCGCAGGCGGACCCGGAACCGATGACGACGGCCCGCCCGGCGCCGGACAGGACGGTGAGGACGCTGAGGACGGCCCTTCCAGGCCCGGGGACACCGCCGGCCACGGCGCGGGTGGCGGGCCGGCGATACGTGTTGCCGAGGCGCTCGCCGCGATCGATCCGGACGCGCTGAACCCGCGGCAGGCGCTCGATGCGCTCTACCGTCTGCGCGCGCTGCTCGACGGCGAGGTCCCGCGATGACAGCACGCCGCAGCGCGCTCCGGGCGGTGTCGGCGGGCGCACTCGCCGCGTCCTTGCCCTGGGCCCGTTCCGGACGCACGGCCGAACACGAGCGCCAGGCCGACGCCACGGCGGGCGGGTTCGCGTTCGCGCTGATCGGCGACCTGCCCTACACCGAGTCCGACGAGGCCCGCCTCGCCGCGATGCTCGCCGCGACCGACGCAGACCCACTGCGCTTCGTGCTGCACGTCGGCGACATCAAGTCGAGCCGAGAGCCGTGCAGCGACGCGCTCTACGAGCGCCGCGCCGCGCTGCTCTCGCGCAGCACGCACCCGCTCGTGCTGCTGCCGGGCGATAACGAGTGGACCGACTGCCACGGCCGGATGGCCGGACACTACGATCCGATCGAGCGGCTGGGTGCGCTGCGCGCACGGTTCTGGTCGACCCCGGCGCCACTTGGCACCGGCGGCGAAGCCGCGCGCGAGTCGCTCGCCTTCGAGCGGCAGCGCGAGCAGCCCGAGAACGTGCGATGGCGGATAGGACGCGTACGCTTTGTCGCCGCGCACGTCGTCGGCAGCAACAACGGCCGCAAGGGGTACGAGGGCGCTCGCGCCGAGTTCGACGCACGCACGGCGCACAATCGGCAATGGCTGGCCGAGACCCTGCGGCTCGCCCTGCGCGAGCGCGCCGACGCGCTGGTGATCGCCTTCCACGCCGAGCCCGACTGGCAGCCGAAAGTGTCCTCCGGATTCGCCGACTGGATCGCGGTGCTGCGCGAAACGGCCGAAGCCTTCACACACCCGATCCTGCTGCTGCATGGCGACTCGCACCGCTTCACCGTCGACCAGCCATTGCGCGATGTGCGTGGCGAGCCCTATGCCCACGTGACCCGAGTCGAATCTTTCGGCTGGCCGTTCTCCGCATCGTGGGTGCGCATCGTCTACGACCCGCAGGCGACGGAGCGTTTCCACGTCACTACCCGTCAGGTCCTCGGCCCGCAGCCATGAGGGCGCGCACGGCCCCATCGGCAGCGCTCAGCCCGCCTCGGCGTCGGTCCGCTCGCGCTCGGCCGCAATTTCCTCGTCGGTCGCGGCGCGCAGGTCCTCGATCTCGAGCTCGAAGCGGATCGCCATGCCGGCGAGCGGATGATTTCCGTCGAGCACGACGGCGTCCTCGGTCAGATCGGTGACGGTATACAGTTCGCCGTCGGGAGCCTCGCCCGGTACACTCTCGAAGGTCATGCCCGCCTCAAGCGCCGCCGGAAACCCCTCGCGCGGCGCGATCCGCAGCAGCGACGCGTCATAGTCGCCGAAGGTGTCCTCAGGCTCGAGGTAGAGCGTCGTCGTATAGCCGACGCGCTGCCCGAGCAACCTGGCTTCGACCTTCGGGAACACCGACCCATAGCCACCGTGCAGGTAAGTCCACTCGCGTTCGCCCTCCTCAAGGGCCTCGCCCTGAGAGTCGTACAGGCGATAACGCACGGTGACCCAAACATTCTCTGCGATCTGCATGGCCTCGACCACGTTGGACCTTCTAGACTCGATCGGTGAGCTGAGTGTAGACCAGTTCATGCGTCGTCACTGGCAGCGCGCGCCGCTGCTGGCGCGCGGCGCCTTCCCTGGATTCGTCACGCCGATCGAGCCCGCTCGGCTGTTCGAGCTGGCGGCCCGCGACGACGTCGAGTCGCGCACCGTGAGCACATCGGACGGACGCTGGTTGCTCGAGCACGGCCCGCACGAGCGCCTGCCGCCGCGAAGGCGGCCCGGCTGGACGCTGCTCGTGCAGGGCGTGGACCTGCACGACGACGCCATCGCCGCGCTGATGGGTCGGTTTCGCTTTGTGCCCGATGCCCGCGTCGACGACCTGATGATCAGCTTCGCGACCGATGGCGGCGGCGTCGGCCCACACGTCGATCAGTACGACGTCTTCCTGCTGCAGGCGCGCGGCACGCGGCGCTGGCGAATCGCGCCGCCCGGCGACGCGAGCCTGGTGCCCGATGCGCCGCTCAAGTTGCTGGCAAGCTTCGCGCCGACCCAGGAGTGGCTGCTCGAGCCTGGCGACATGCTCTACCTGCCGCCCGGCTGGGGTCACGACGGCACGGCGGTCGGGGAGTGTTTGACGTTTTCGATCGGCTTTCGGGCACCGTCGCGACAGGAATTCCTATCGGCCTTCCTGGCGGCTGCGGCCGACGAGCCCGGCGGCCGCGATCCGCGCTTCTCTGACCGGGGGCGGGCGCCGACCGCCACGCCGGGCCGGCTGCCCGAGGACCTCGCCGAGCGGCTGCGCGACTGGGCGCTCGACTGGCGTCCGTCCGCAGCCGAGGTCGACCGGTTCGTGGGGCGCTGGCTGACCGAGCCCAAGGCCCAGGTCTGGTTCGACACGCCCGCGCCGCTCGAACCCGCCCGCTTCGAGCGGGCCGCGGCACGCGAGGGCCTGCGGCTGGACCGCCGCACACGCATGGCCTGGCGCGGCGGCACGGTCTTCGTCAACGGCGAGGCCTTCGAAGCACCCGGGCCGGCCCGCCGTTGGCTCCGCAGACTGGCCGACCGGCGGCGCCTCGATGCCGTCGAGTGCTCGCGCGCCTTCGCGTCGCTGAGGGTTGCCTCTATGCTCTCAGACTGGCATGACGGGGGCTGGCTCCACATCGGTTCGGCGCCCGCGGGCCAGCCCGCTCCGTGAGCCAATGCGACCCGAGTCATCCGTCCTGTTCCGCAGCCGCGGCGAGTTCACCGAAGCGGTGCTCGCCGCGATGAACGCCTCACGCCGCGAATTGCTGCTCCTCGACCGCGACTTTTCGGATTGGCCGCTCGACACGCCGCTCGGCGTGGGGCTGATGTCGTCCTTTCTCGCCGACCCCGAGGCCCGCATGCGGGTGCTGGTCGCAAATCCGGAATGGCTGGAGCGGCGTGCCGCCCGCTTCATGGCGACCCGTCGGCGGCACGCGGCCGCAATCGAGTGCCGGCAGGTGCCGACCACGCTCGCCGACGGCGAGGGGCTGCTGCTCGGCGACCGGGTCCATGCGATGAGGCGGGCACATCACGACTTCTTCCGCGGCCGGCTCTCGCTCGCCGACCCGGCGACGGTCGAGCCGCTCGCAGCCCGCTTCGACGCACTGTGGGACGAGAGCCTGCCCTGCCTCACCGCCCGCACCTTGGGGCTCTGAGCAAGAGCTTCGCGCCACGCACTGTCCGGGTGCCAACCGTGCACCGAGCTCGAACTTGGTAGAATCGGGAGCTGTCCGGTCGAGGGTCTCCGATCCGTCCGGCGTGCCCGTGCGGGCGCGCAAGCCCGTCTTCGGGCCCGACAGAACCAGACCAGCCCCCCATCCGATTCCCTCAGGACTGCCACCGCCATGCATACCAAAACCCTCCTCGTCGCGACCCTCCTCACCGTTTCGCTCGCCGCCTGCGGCCAGAAGGAAGTGGCCCCGGCACCTGCCCCGGCGCCCGCGCCGGCAGCGGCCCCGGCCCCAGTCGCCGTGCCGGACGCGTCACAGGCCGCCGATGCGGCAAAGGACGCCGCCGCCAAGGCCGTCGAGGCCGCCAAAGATGCCGGCACCGCCGCCGGCGCCGCCGCGACCGCGGCCGGTTCGGCTGCGAGTGCCGCTGCGGGTGCCGCCGCGGCCGCCACCACCGACGCCGCCAAGGATGCGGCCGACAAAACGGGCCAGGCCGCCACTGACGCCGCCAGCGGTGCCGCCGCTGCCGCGACCTCAGCCGCCGACGCCGCCAAAGACGCAGCGGCCAAGGCTGTCGATGCCGCGAAGGACGCTGCCGCCAAGGCTGTCGATGCCGCGAAGGACGCTGCCGCCAAGAAGTGACAACACGAGCGGACGTTCGCCACGCGGTGATCGTCCGGCGAGGCCCCTCGCGAGCGGGTGCCGCATGAAGCAAGGGCCGGCGTCACGCCGGCCCGCTCGTTCCCGGCCAGCTCGTTTCCTGCTTGTCATGCCCGGCCGGTCGTGTCTGAGCTATCCCACGGTCCGTGGCTATCCCACGGTCCGAGCTATCCCACGGTCCAGGCGAGTCCGTCGTCCTGGTCGGCGACCAGCACCTGCTCGTCGGCCCAGCCCAGCACCGGCGCGAGCGCGGCCCTTGCGAGATCGGGGCGGTTGTTTTGCCGGCTCAGATGCGCCGCCACCACCCGCCGCAGGCGGCTGCGGTCGAGGCGTTCGAGGATCCGCGCCGACTCGGCATTCTCGAGGTGCCCATAGCGGCCCGAGATACGGCGCCTCAGCGCCATCGGATAGTCGCTGCCGGCGAGCAGCCCTGCGTCGTGGTTCGTCTCGAGCACCAGCGCGGTCAGTCGCGACAGCGCCAGCGGCAGGTGTGCGGTCGGATGACCGATGTCGGTGAGCACGCCGAGCCGGGCACCGCCGTCGTCGAGCACGTACTGAACCGGCTCGCGAGCGTCGTGGGGGACCGGGAAGGGTTCGATGCGCAGGCCGCCGAGCTCGAACGCCCGGTGGGAGTCGATCACCCGGACCAGTGACTCGCAGCCCTTCGCCTGCGGGCTCGCGCGCAGCGTGCCGTAGGTGAGATAGACCGGGATCGCATGATGGCGCGCGAGGCGGAAGACCCCGCCGACATGATCACCGTGCTCGTGGGTGACGAGGATGCCGTCGAGCGTGCCGGGTTCGCAGCCGAGGCGGGCGAGCCGCCGCTCGGCGTCCCGCAGCCCGAAGCCGCAATCAACCAGCACACGACAGGCGCGGCCACCGGCCGCGCCACCTCCGGTCTCCACGAGCAGGCCGTTGCCCTCGCTGCCACTGCCCAGGCTGGCGAATCGCACCGTCTCAGCGGAGCTGTTCGAGCAGGATCGCGACGATGCGGGTCACGTTGCGCTTGTCGGCGTCGACCGAAGGCACCCTGCCCTCCTCATCGAATACAGACACCTGCGAGCCGCGCCCGCCTACGCCATCCTGGATGACGATCCGGTAGCGGCGCCCGGTCAGGTCCTTCTTCGGACCGGTGCCGAAGACCCGGTCGATCACGCCTCGAGCACGGGCCTCCTGCTCCGGATCGACGTAGCGCACGAAGAACGCGCCCTTGGATCGGTCGCGATCCTCGACGGTGAAGCCGCTGCGGTCGAGCGCGAGGCCGACCTGGCGCCACGACCGGTCGAAGCCCTCGGTCAGCACGACGACCTGGCGACCGTCGATGTCGACGATGCGCGCGCGGTCCGGCACAGGCGCCAGCGCCGGGGCCGGGCCACCCGTGGACGTTGGTCCGGGCGAGGCCTGCTGCGTCGAGCCGCCGACCGGCCCGAAGCGCAGCATCAGCCGGCGTAGGAACTCGGCCTCGAGCTCGGGGTCGGACGGACGGGTCACCCAAACGGTCGATTCCTTCTGCGCGCCGGTCAGCTCCTCCGTCATGCCGCGATGGCTGACGAAGATCTCGGTGCCCTTGCCGCTCGACTCGAGCCGCGTGCGGAACTTGTCGCGCTCACCGGAGGTGTACAGGCTGTTCAGTACCCGCGAGAGCTGGCTGCGCACCCACGAATCCGGCACCGCCGCGCGGCGCTCGGCCCAGTCGGTCTCCATGATGCCGGTCTCGGGCGACTCCAGGCGCAGTGCGAAGCCCGACTCGGACCAGAAGTCGCGCACGACCGGCCAGACCTTCTCGGGCGGCTGGTCGACGACGAGCCAGCGCTGCGAGCCCTGGCGATCGATACGCGCGCCCTGCGACTGTGGCAGCACCACCGGGCCGCCTGCCGTCGGGGACACACGCTCGACGGCACGCTCTCGCGAGAAGTCGGAGAACGTGGTGCCGGCGGCCGGTCGGTCGGGGACTGCGAAACGATCGTCGCCGCGCGGCTTGACCAGGTCGGGCGGGATGTCGAGCGGCGGCCCCTTCGAGGCGCTCTTGTACTCGATGCTGGTAACCTCCCGGAAACCGTCGGAGATCGAGCAGCCACCGAGCAGCGCCGCGAGCAGCGCGAGCGCAAGCGGGGCACGCGGCAGGCGCATGTACAGCGCCCTCATGCGAGCACTCCCGACTGGCGCAGCGCCGCCTCGACCACCGCGTGGTGACGCGGCTCGAGCGGCGTCATCGGCATGCGGATGCCGCCCTCGATGCGGCCCATCCGCTGCAGCGCCCACTTCAGCGGAATGGGGTTGGCCTCGACAAACAGCTTGAAGTGCAGCGGCAGCAGGCGGTTGTTGATAGCGCGGGCGGACTTCAGGTCGCCGGCAAGGGCCGCCGCGCACAGCTGGGCCATCTCGCGCGGCGCGACGTTGGCGGTCACCGAGATGACGCCGTGTCCGCCGAGCGCCATTAACGCGAGGGCCGAATCGTCGTTGCCGCTGTACAGCGCGAACTCGGCCGGCACGCGCGATAGCAGGTCCGAGACCCGTGGCATGTCGCCGGTGGCGTCCTTCAGGCCGACGATGCCCGGCACTTCGGCCAAGCGCACGATGGTGTCGTTGGCCAGATCAGCAACCGAGCGGCCGGGCACGTTGTAGAGGATCACGGGCAGGTCGGCTGACTCCGCGACCGCGCGGAAGTGCTGGTACAGGCCTTCCTGACCAGGCTTGTTGTAATAGGGCACGACCTGCAGCGAGGCCTGCGCGCCGACCTCGGCCGCATGGCGGGTCAGCGCGATCGCCTCGCGCGTGGAGTTGCCACCCGTGCCGGCGATGACCGGCACGCGCCCCGCGGCGTGTTCGACCGCCACGCGGATCAGCGTCGCATGTTCATCGACGTCGACCGTGGGCGACTCGCCGGTGGTGCCGACCGCCACGATGGCGGCGGTGCCGCTCGCAACATGCCAGTCGATCAGCGCGCGGTAACGCGCCAGGTCGAGGTTGCCGTCCTCGTGCATCGGCGTGACGATGGCGACGATGCTGCCTGTGATCATGGTGGGGATGGGTGACGGAAAACCGCGATTCTATCGCAGCACGCCCGACGGACGGTCAGGGCAGGGGCAGCCTCTCGGGGTCGAACGGCCCCCGAACCGCCACCGCCCGCTGCACTCGCGCCGGCTGTGGCGCGGGCAGGAAGCCGTCCTCGTAGGCGAGCAGGTGCAGGCCAGCACGCCCGATGGCCCGGACGAGCTCGCCCTGACGCAGCAGGAAGGCCGGGCTCGACGGCCGCCCGTAGCGGGCGTTGCCGTCGGCGAAGGTCTCGTAGAGCCATATCCCCCCCGGGGCCAGCAGCGCCGCGAGCAGGTCCAAACGGGGCCGAAACAGGTAGTTCGCGACCACGATCGCGTCGAACCGCTCGGCCGCGAACGACCACCGTCCATGCTCCAGATCTTCCGGCCGGGCCTCGATGCCCGTACCCTCCAGCGTGGCCAGAGCGGTCGTGTCACGGTCGACTGCAAGCACAGAGTGACCCGCTTCGCGGGCCAGCCGCGCGTGGCGGCCGGTGCCGCAGGCGAAGTCGAGGACACGGCCTCCCGGGCGCACGGCCGGCAGCCAGCGCGCGATCCATCTAGAGGGCACGCTGGGGCCGGCATGGGACGGTGGCTCTGGACGGGACTCGGAGACGGCAGCGATGGTCATCGGGTGGTGTGTTAAACGTGGCAAAGGAGCGGACGCCAGCGGCATGGCGGCGGTCGGTGAACCCTGAAGCGCTGAGCAGATTCTACGGACAGGCGTGCGCGCACCGGCGGAGCTGGCTGGTCGTCGGGGTGACGCTCGCCCTCGCGATCTGCCTGCACCTTGCCGCGAAGATGGCCCCGGAGACCCTCGGCGGCGCAGCGGTCTTCGCTCTGCCGCTCTCGCTGATGGCCCTCGGCGTCATCGCGTTCCTGCTGCTCAATGTCGTCGAGCAGCTCGGCGAGGAGCGCGGCATCGTGCGCCGGCTCTCGGAGCTCCAGGGCCAGTACGGCGTGGCCGAGAGCCTCGCGGTCCTCGGCTCCTGGGTCTACGACATCGGCGAGGGGCGCTACTACTGGAGCGACGGCGCCTTCAGGGTCTTCGGCATCGACCCCGCGCAGCCACCGCCCAGCCCGAAGGCGTTCTTCATCTGCGTGCATCCGGACGACCAGGGACGCTGGCGGTCGGCACACCGGCGCGCGATCAAGCATGGCCGGGAGGTGCGTATCGAGTACCGGTACACCAAACACGGCAGCGAGCAGGTCTGGGTCCGCAGCGTGGCGCGGGCCGAGACCGACAAGACTGGCCGCACCGTGCGGCTCGCGGGCATCGTGCAGGACATCACCACGATGCGCGCGATGGCCCAGCAGCTGGCCGCCAGCGAGGCCAAGTTCCGCGACCTGACGCAGCTCTCGGCCGATTGGGTCTGGGAGACCGACCTCGAGCACCGACTGAGCTTCGTGTCGGACAGTGCGTTCGCGGCCCTCGGTGGCGACTGGGTGAAGTCCGGCATGGGCAAGCGCCGCTGGGAAGTGCAGACCACCGACTTCCCGAAGGCCGACTGGGAGCACCATCGGGCGGACCTCGCCGCGAGCCGGCCGTTCGAGGCCTTCGAGTTCGGTCTGCTCGACCCGCAGGGCAACGTGCACTTGGTGTCACTCGCGGGCAAGCCGATCTTCGACGACGGCGGGCGCTTCCGCGGCTACCGGGGCGTGGGCCGCGAGGTCACCCGCGAGCGCCAGCAGCAGTTGCTGCTGCAGCTCGAGAGCGAGATGGCCTCGATCATGCGCGAGCAGACCGAGCCCGAGCGCGTGATCACCGCGCTGATCATCACGCTCTGCGGGCTGATGGGTTGGTCGGGTGGCGCCCACCTTGTCCAGATCCCCGGCACGCGGGCGCTCACGGTGCGCGAGCGCTGGGGCTCGCCGACGCTCACCCGGATGCTCGCCGAGCTGCCGGCGCAGCTGCCGATGAGCGCCGACGGCGTGGAGGGGCGCGCGTGGGCCACCGGCCAGGCGGTCTGGCTGCACGATCTCTCGAGCGAGCCGGAGTTCGCCAAGCGCTACCAGACCGCGGCGCTTGGGCAGAACGCCGCGTTCATCGCGCCGATCATGGACGAGCAGCACAACGTGCTGTCGGCCCTGCTCTGCTTCGGCTCGGTCGGGTTCCGTGCCGACGCGCTGATGCAGCAGCTCGCCGAGATCCTGTCGCGGACGATGTCGCTCTACCTGCAGCGCAAGTCGGCCGAGAAGCGCCTGATGCACGCGTCGCTGCACGATGCGCTCACCGGCCTGCCCAACCGCGTCTACCTGACCCATCAGCTCGAGGAGGCGCTCAAACACGAGCGCGCCGGGGCGGTGCTGTACGTCGACCTCGACCGCTACAAGATCATCAACGATACGCTCGGCCACTCGGTCGGAGACCAGGTGCTGATCGAGGTGGCGCGACGCTTCCGCGAGTCCATCCGCTCGGTCGATATCGCCGGCCGGATCGGCGGCGACGAGTTCATCCTGCTGCTGCTCGACCTGAAGGACCGCGCCGAGATCGAGCGGCTCGCCCGCCGCGTGCTCGCCGCGATCGAGAAGCCCTTCGTGCTGGTGAACCGCGCGCACTTCCTGTCCGCCTCCATTGGGGTCGCGGTCGCGCCGGACGACGGCCGGGACGCCCATCTGCTGATCAAGTGTGCCGACAGCGCGATGTACCGCGTGAAGTCCGAGGGCCGCAACGACGTGCGCTTCTTCGCTGGCGATCTCTCCGACGAGCGCAGCGACCAGCTCCAGCTCGGCGCCGAGTTCCCGCTGGCACTGCAGCGCGGCGAGGTCGACCTGTACTACCAGCCGGTGCTCGCGGTCGGCGAGCGCCGCATCGTCGGCATCGAGGCCTTGATGCGCTGGCGGCACCCGGTGCGCGGGCTGCTGCTGCCCGAGAAGTTCCTGCCCGCCGCCGAGCAAAGCAACCTCGTGCGCGAGGTCGGCCTGTGGGCGATCCGGCGCGCGCTCGACGACCGGGTCGAGCTCGGTCTCGACAAGTTCGAGGAGGTGGCGATCTCGGTGAACATCTCCCCGCGCCAGCTCGCAGAGGACGGCTTCCTCGCCCAGCTCAACGCGCTGCTGACCGAGCGCAATGTGCCGCCGAGCCTGCTGCGGCTCGAGCTCACCGAGAACGCGCTGATCGACAACAGCGACAAGACAGTCGCGCTGCTCGCCGAGCTGCGCCGGCTCGGCGTGAAGGTGATCATCGACAACTTCGGCACCGGCTACGCGTCGCTGTCCTACCTGAAGAACCTGCCGGTCGACGGCCTGAAGATCGACCGCACCTTCATCCGCGGCCTGCCCGAGGACCGCGGCAACGCAGCGATCATCCAGGCGATCACGACGCTCGCCGGCAAGCTCGGACTGCAAGCGATGGCCGAAGGCGTCGAGACCGCGGCCGAGATGCGCGCGCTGCGCACCTTCGAATGCGACCGCATGCAAGGCTCGTTCATCTGCGCCCCCCTGCCGCTGGCGCAGCTGCGCGACTTCCTCGACTCGCTGCCGCAGCTGCGACAGATGCACCTAGTCAACACCGGGGCGCGGGGACCGGCCGGTCCGACCCTCTGAGGTCGGGCTAAGCGTACACGCTCGCCTTGCGCTGCAAGAGAGCAGCGGGACCGCGCGACCCGCACGATGCGGGCCGCCGGCGCACCCGGTCAGACGTAGCCGAGCCCCATCGCATCCTTGACGTCGTGCAGGGTCTCGGCCGAGACGGCACGAGCCCGCTCGCAGCCGGCATCCATGATCTCGCGGACCCTGCGCGGGTCCTCGACGTAGGGCTTTGCTCGCTCGATGAACACCGTCTGCTCGGCGACGATCGCGTCGATCACCGGCTGCTTGCAGTCGAGGCAGCCGATGCCAGCGGTGGTGCAACCCTGGCGCGCCCAGGCCTTGACCTCGGCGTTCGAGTACACCTGATGCAGCTGCCACACCGGGCAGTTGTCCGGATTGCCAGGATCCGTGCGGCGCACGCGCGCCGGGTCCGTCGGCATCTGGCGCAGCTTCTTCGTGACCGATGCCGGATCCTCGCGCATGGCCACCGCGTTGCCGTAGCTCTTCGACATCTTCGCGCCGTCCAGGCCCGGCACCTTCGAGGCCTCGGTCAGCAGCGCCTGCGGCTCGACGAGGATCCGGCGCCGGCCGCCCTCGAGCCAGCCGAGCAGCCGCGCGCGGTCATCGTCCGACAGGCTCTGCGTGCCGGCGACCAGCGAGCGCGCGCCCTCGAGCGCGGCGGCCTCGCCGTTCTGCTGGTAGCGCACCCGATAGTCCTCGTAGGCCTGACCGCGCTTGCCGCCGAGCTTCTTCAGTGCCGAAGCGGCCTTGTCCTCGAAGCCGGGCTCGCGGCCGAACAGGTGGTTGAAGCGGCGGGCGACCTCGCGGGTGAGCTCGACGTGCGGCACCTGGTCCTCGCCGACCGGCACCCACTGAGCGCGGTACATGAGGATGTCGGCGGCCTGCAGCAGCGGGTAGCCGAGGAAGCCGTAGGTCGTCAGGTCCCGCTCGCTCAGCTTCTCCTGCTGATCCTTGTAGGTCGGCACGCGTTCGAGCCAGCCGAGCGGTGTGCACATCGAGAGCGCGAGAAACAGCTCGGCGTGCTGCGGCAGGCGCGACTGGATGAAGAGGACGGCCTTCGCGGGATCGATGCCGGCTGCAAGCCAGTCGATCACCATCTCCCAGACGTTGTTGCCGATGACCTCGGGCGAATCGTAGTGGGTGGTCAGTGCGTGCCAGTCGGCGACGAAGAAGAAGCAGTCGTGCGCCTCCTGGAGCCGGACCCAGTTCTTGAGCGCGCCGTGGTAGTGGCCGAGGTGCAATGCGCCGGTGGGGCGCATGCCGGAGAGGACGCGGTCTGATGCCATGGCGCGCGATTGTAGCAGCGGCCCCCGGGCGGCCCCGGTGCGGCGCGCCTACGCACGCGCCCGGCTCAGGTCCCGGTCATGCGGTCGATCGGCCCGCGCCCGGCCCGTATCACCACCGGCTCGTCGCCGGTCATGTCGATGACCGTGGTCGGCTCGAAGCCCTGGCTGCCGGCGTCGAGCACGACCTCCACCCGCTTGGCGAGCCGCTTCATCGCGTCATCCGGATCGGTGATGGGCTCATCGTCCCCGGGCAGGATCAGGCTTGTGGCGAGCACCGGCGCGCCGTGTTCGGCGAGCAGCTGCAGCACGACCGGATGGTCGGGCACGCGCAGCCCCACCGTTTTGCGCGACGGATGCCACAGGCGCCGCGGCACCTCCTTGGTGGCAGGCAGCACGAAGGTGTAGGCGCCCGGCGTCCAGTCGCGCAGGAAGCGGTACTGGCGGTTGTCGAGCTGGGCGTAGGTCGAGACCTCCTTGAGGTCGCTGCAGACGAGCGTGAGCAAGTGCTTGTCGTCGAGGTTGCGCAGCGCACGCAGTCGGTCAACCGCCTCCTTGTCGTCGAGGCGGCAGGCGAGCACGTAGCAGGCGTCGGTCGGCATCACGACCAGGCCGCCCTCGCCCAGGATCGTCGCGGCCTGGCGGATCAGCCTGGGTTGCGGATGTGTCGGATGGAGCTCGAAGCGCTGGGTCACCGGCGCTCCAGTGCCTGCGCCTCGGGCCAGTCCTGCCAGACCGGCCGCAGCTGCCTGCTGAGCGGTGGCAGCGAGCCGAGGTCGTGCCGGCTCTCGCCGGGACCGTGGAAGTCAGAGCCGCGCGAAGCGGCGAGTCCATAGCGCTGTGCGACCGCTGCCCACTCGGCGTACTGGTCAGGGGTGTGGCTGCCGCTGACCACCTCGATCGCCGCGCCGCCGGCGTCGCGGAACTCCCCGAGCATCTGGTCCATGCACAGGTCGGAGAGCCGGTAGCGGCCCGGGTGCGCCATGACGGCGGTGCCGCCGGCCGCGCGGATCCAGGCGACTGCGTCGCCGAGCGTCGCCCAGCGGTGCGGCACGTAGCCGGGCTTGCCCTCGACCAGGAAGCGGCGGAACACGTCGCCCACGTCCTCGCAGGTGCCGGTCTCGACGATGTAGCGGGCGAAGTGGCTGCGCGAGATCAGCTCGGGGTTGCCCGCGTAGCGCAGTGCCCCCTCGTAGGCGTCGGGGATGCCGGCCGCGGCGAGCGCCTCGGCGATCTCCTGCGCGCGGCCGTCGCGCCCGCCGCGGGTGCGCAGCAGGCCGGCGAGCAGACCCGGGTCGCGGAAGTCGATACGCAGGCCGACGATGTGGATGGTCTCGCCGCCCCAAGTGACCGAGACCTCAACGCCGGGCACGAAGGGCAGCCCGAGCTGCGCGGCGCGGTCCTGAGCGGCGGCGAGCCCGCCGACCTCGTCGTGATCGGTGAGGGCGAGGATCTCGACGCCGTTGCGGTGTGCGCGCTCGACGATGGCCTCGGGCGTCAGCGTGCCGTCGGAGACGACCGAGTGGCAGTGCAGGTCCGCGTTGATGCGGTGCGGACCGCGGGCGAGGTTGGCAAGCCGATCAAGCATCGAAGAACTCCTCGATCAGCGACGCGACCCGGTCGGGCTGGTCGTGGTGAAGCATATGGCCCGCCTGCTCGACGCTCGCGCGTTCCAGCTTCGGGATCGCGCGCAGCCGCTCGCGGTACTCGTCGGTCTCGACGAAACGGTGCCACTCGCCGCGATCGCTCGCGGCCACCAGCAGCACCGGCGCCTCGATCCGGCGCCAGGTGGCGACGATCTCGTCGACGCGATACAGGTAGGGATTGACGAGCTTGTGCGCGGCGTCGCCGAGCAGCACGTAGCGGCCCGCGGCGGTGCGCGCGGACCATTGCCCGGCGAGCCACAGCGCCTTGTCCATCGGCAGTCGCGGATTGGTCTGCACGAGCCGAGCGGCCACGGCCTCGGGCGAGTCGTAATCGCGCATCCGCGCCGGCGTCCTGAGCGCGTCGAGCCAGTCGCGCAGTCGGTCGGGCGCATGCGCTGGGTCGGCCGCGCGCATGCCGAAGCCCTCGAGGTTCACGAGCCGGCGCACCCGCGCAGGCCGCACGCCCGCGTAGACCGTCGAGACGTTGCCGCCCATGCTGTGGCCGACGAGGTCGACCGCACGCCCGGGCAGCAGCGCGTCGAGCACGGCGTCGAGATCGCCGAGGTAGTCGGGGAACCAGTAGCAGTCGGCCTGGGCCGGGCCCGCGCTCAGCCCGAAGCCGCGCCAGTCGGGCGCGAGCACGAGGCGCTCGCTCGCCAGGCAGTCGACGACGAACTGGAAGGAGGCCGAGACGTCCATCCATCCGTGGACCATGACCACCGGCGGGGCCGCCGGGTCTCCCCAGCTGCGGACGTGGTGTCGCAGGCCACGCGCCTCGACGAAAGTCGATCGCGCGGCATGTCGAGGTCGGTAAGGCTCGGTCATGTTAGGGGATGCGCCAAGCCCTTGATTATACGGGCCGGCGCCACGGGGCCCGCGGGCCACCCCGCGCGCGTCGCCGGGATTCCGACGGGCGGACGCGCACGGCGCACGGCGCACGGCGCACGGCCGGGGCGCGGCGTGACGCCGGCGCCTCGGCCGCGCCGGGCCCGTGCACGCGTCCTGTCAGGAGGCCAGCCGCAGGGGCACGAACACCCGCGCGTCGTTACGCTGGATGAGCAGCGCGACCTCGTCGCCCACGGCGCTCACCTGGTCACGCAGCTGCGCCACCGTGCTCACTGCCGTGCCGTTGACCGACAGGATCCGGTCCCCGGGTCGGATGCCGGCCTGCGCCGCCGGCCCGCCCGCAGCCTCGACCAAGAGGCCCGCCGGCTGCCCCGGGCTGCCCTCCCCGGCGCGCAGCTCGCGCACCGCGAGTCCGAGCCTTGCCGCCGGCTGTGGCGCGCCGGGCGGCTGCGCGTCGCCGACTACCGCGACCTTCTCGGGCGTGAAGGTGCCCACGATGATCGACAGCGTCTTCGAGCTGCGTTCGCGCAGCACCTCGATCGAGACCCGCTGACCGGGCTTCATCTCGGCGACGCGCGCCGGCAGCTCGGCCGAGCGGTCGATCGGCCGGCCGTCGAGCGCGACGATCACGTCCCCAGTACGCAGCCCCGCCGCGGCACCCGGGCTGCCGGGCTCGACGCCAGTCACCAGCGCGCCGCGCGGCGTGTCCATGCCGAAGGCGCGTGCCAGCGACTGGTCCAGCTCCTGGATCGACACGCCAAAGCGGCCTCGCTCGACGCGTCCGGTGGTCACCAGCTGCCCCTGCACGCGCGTGGCGACGTCGATCGGGATGGCGAAGGACAGCCCCTGGAAGCCGCCGGTGCGCGAGTAGATCTGCGAATTGATGCCGATCACCTCGCCGCGCGCATCGAACAGCGGGCCGCCCGAATTGCCGGGGTTCACCGCGACATCGGTCTGCAGGAACGGCACGTAAGTATCGTCGGGCAGGCTGCGCGACTTGGCGCTGACGATGCCGGCGGTCACGGTGTTCTCGAAGCCATAGGGCGAGCCGATCGCCAGCACCGGCTCGCCAACCTTCACCCTCGACGGGTCGCCGAGTCTGACGGTCGGCAGGTTACGCGCCTCGATGCGCAGGACCGCGACGTCGGTCTGCGGATCGGCGCCGACCAGCTTCGCCCGGAACTCACGCCGGTCGGTCAGCCGCACGACGATCTCCTCTGCGCCCTCGACGACGTGCGCGTTGGTGAGGATCAGCCCGTCGGCCGACACAATGAAGCCCGAGCCGAGGCCGCGCACCGCCGGGGTGTCGCCGCGCGGCGCCTGCTGGGCGCCGGGCGGGCCGAAGCGGCGTAGGAACTCGCGCAGCGCGTCGTCGGGCGCGGGCTCGGCACCGCGGCTGCCACGGGAGGCGCGTCCGGTGACCGAGACATTGACCACCGCCGGGCCGTAGCGCTCGACAATGTCGGAGAAGTCGACGCTGCCGCGCGCGGACGGTGCGAGCGCCGGCTGTGCGGCGGGAGCGCCCGGTATGCCCGGGGCGGCCTGCGCGACGATGGCGGCCGGGCTGGGGCGGATGGCGGCCGCCGCGGCCGACGCGCCGGGGGAGTAATGCACGCCCGCGGCGGCGAAGGCCGCGACGAGCGATGCGGCGAGCGCGCCGCGCGCGAACGGGAATCGGGTCATGACGGCTCCTGGTCCGTGTCGGGTCCGAAGCGGCCCCGGTGCGACGCAGGATCGCCGGCCAAACTTAAGGGCGACTTAAGGACTCGAGGGTGCCCGAGCGGGGCCCGAGCGCGGGAAAGCGCACCTCGGCGCGCAGCCCGCCTCCGGCCCGGTTCGCCAGGCTTGCCCGCGCCCCGTGACGCTCGGCGATCCGGCGCACGATCGCCAGCCCCAGCCCACTGCCGATCCCGGTCGCCGCCTGCCCGCGCCGGAACCGCTCGAAGACCGCATCGAGCTCAGCGGGCGGCAGTCCCGGTCCGCGGTCCTCGACCGCAAGCGTGCCGTCGACGCCGACCGACACATCGACCGCGGTGCCGGGTGGCGCGTGGCGCAGCGCGTTGTCCACCAGGTTCTCGACGAGGATGCGCAGCGCGTCCGCATCGCCCGCGACCGCGAGCGGCTCGTCGCGTGCGAGCCCGAGATCGACACCTCGGGCCTCGGCGGCAGCGGCCGCATCGGCGACCGCCGCACGCGCGATCGCATCCAGATCGACGCGATCGGGCACGGGCTCGGGACCGCCCGGCTCCTGGCGCGCGAGCGTCAGCAGCTGCTCGACCAGCCGGTTCGCGCGGCGCAGGCCGCGCCGCAGCTCGGCGAGCGCGGCGGCGCGCGCGGCACCGTCGTCGTCCCCTTCGGCTCGCTCGGCGAGCTGCGCCTGCAGCGTCAGCGCCGCCAGCGGCGTGCGCAGCGCATGCGCGGCGTCGGCGACGAAGCCGCGCTGTGCGTCGATGGCCTCGCCCAGCCGGCCGAGCAGGCCGTTTAGCGAGCGCACCAGCGGGCGCAGCTCGTCGTCCAGCCCGTCCTCGGCGAAGGGCGCAAGCGTGCCGGCGCCGCGCGATCCGGCGTCGCCCGCCAGCCGCCGCAGCGGGGCGAGGCCGCGGCCCAGTCCCACCCAGAGCAGCAGCCCGAGCAGCGGAAACAGCACGAGCATCGGCGCGACCGTGGAGACCGCTGCGCGCAGCACCAGCGCATCGCGCGCGGCCTGCGGCTGCGCGACCTGCACCACGCTGCTGCCGACCGGCACCGCATAGACCCGCCAGCCCTCGCCGGCCGGGCCGCGCACGTCGTGGAACCCGGGCGGCACGAGACCTGGCAGCGTCGGGTAGGCGTGCGAGGCGTAGATCCTCAGCCCCGAGGTATCCCAGATCTGAATCACGACGTCGCGCTCGACTTGCAGGCCCTCTAGGCGCGGCGGCGGCATCGGTCCGAGCGCGCGGGCCGGCACGGCGCCCGCGATCCTCGCCATCTGCTCGTCGAGCAGCTCGCCCGTGGACTCACGCGCGCGCACGCCGACCGCGGCGGTGGCCGCGAGCAGTCCGATCGCGAGGCCCGCGCCCGTCCAGGCGAGCAGCCGCCGGCGCAGCGAGCTCACGCGGCGTTCGCCATCGTCCAGCCCACGCCGCGCACGTTGCGCACAACGCCCGTCCCGAGCTTGCGGCGAAGCGCATGCAGGTGCACCTCGACGGCGTTGCTGCCCACGCCCTCGTTCCACCCGTACAGCTTCTCCTCGAGCTGCGCGCGCGACAGCACCGCGCCCGGTCGGTCCATCAGCGCGCGCAGCAGCGCAAACTCGCGCGCCGACAGCGCCACCGGTTCGCCGCGCACCGAGACCTCATGCGTCGCCGGATCGAGCGTGACCGGACCGGACTGAAGGCGGGGCGCGCCACGGCCGGCATGGCGCCTGAGCACCGCGCGGATCCGCGCCGCCAGCTCCTCGAGCTCGAAGGGCTTGACCAGATAGTCGTCCGCGCCGGCGTCGAGCCCCGCGACGCGCGAGGCGAGCGCATCGCGCGCGGTGACGATCAGGACCGGCGTCGCGTCGCCGCGGGCCCGCAGCGCGCGCAGCAGCGCGAGTCCGTCGCCGCCGGGCAGCCCGAGGTCGAGCAGCACCAGGTCATAGGCCTGAGTGCGCAGCGCAGTGCCTGCGGTGCCTGCATCCACCGCCCGGTCAAGCGCAAAACCGTCGGCCCGCAGCCCGCGCGCCATCGCGTCGCCGAGCATCGCGTCGTCCTCGACCAACAGCAGCCGCACCGCCGTCAGCCCTCGAGGCGGCCGCTGCCGTCGCGGATCTCGAAGCGGCGCAGGGTGCGCACACCGGTGGCGCGGTCGGTCGCGTCGCCGATGCCACGCATCGACACGCTCGCGCTGTCCCGCGAGAGCTCGATGAGCCCATAGCCGTTGACGCCGCCCACCCCCCAGCGCAGGTTAGGATTCTCGCTCAGCAGCGCGTCGACGCGGGTCTGGTTCGGCCCCTGCGAGGTGATCGACCCGCCGACGAACTCGAGCATCGCCGCGCGCGCCTGCGGCCGGTCGAAGTCCTCGTGCAGCTCGCCGGCATGGAAGGCGTGCACGTCGCCGCCGAGCGCGATCGGGTTGCTCGAACCGGCGACGCGCACCGCCTCGAGCAGCCGCCTGCGGGCCGCCGGATAGCCGTCCCAGCCGTCGGTCCACCAGCCCTCGTCTGGGCCCGGGCGCTGGTCGCAGCGGCCGATCAGCGTCTGCTGTGCAAGCAGGTTCCAGCGCGTGCGCGCCTCGCGCAGCGAGCCGGCGAGCCACGCCTCCTGCTCGGCGCCAAGCATCGTGCGCGCCGGGTCGAGGCGCGCCTCGCAGTCGGGTCCGACCACCCTGGAGCCCGCGAAGCCCGGCGGCGAGCAGGCCTGCTGCGAGCGGTACTGGCGATCGTCCAACACGTGGATGCGCGCAAGGCCGCCCCAGTCGAGATGCCCGTGCAGACGCATCGACGCGCCCGCCGGCGCCATCGACCAGGGCAACGGCATGTGCTCGAAGTAGGCGCGGTAGGCCGCGGCGCGGCGCCCAAGGACCGCCTCTCGCGGCTCGCCTCGCTGCGACAGGTCGGCCGCGTAATCGTTCTCGACTTCGTGATCGTCCCAGGTCACCACCCAGGCGCAGCCGCCGTGCGCGGCCTGCAGGTCCGGATCGCCGCGGTAGAGCGCGTGGCGGCGCCGGTAGGCATCGAGCGTGCGCGGCACGCCCGGATCATGCCGGCGTACGAGCCTGCGACCCCAGGAAGACTCGTAGACATAGTCCCCGAGGAAAAGCACCAGGTCGGGGTCTTCGGCAAGCGCATGGGACCACGCCGCAAAATGCCCCTGCTCATACTGCTGGCAGGAGGCGAAGACCGCGCGCAGCCGGGCGCCCTCGCCGGCCGACGGCGGGGTGCGCAGGCGGCCGACGGGGCTTGCGGCCGAGCCGCTCGCGAACCGGTAGCGGTAGACACGGCCCGGGGTCAGTCCGTCGAGCTCGACGCGCACCGAATGGGCCCAGGCCGGATCGGCAAGCACCACGCCCGAGCGCAGCACGGTTGTGCCCTCGGCCTCGAGCACCTCCCAGCGGACCCGCAGCGGCACTGGGTCGAGCCCGCCGCCGTCCTCGAGCGGGCGTGGCGCGAGCCGCGTCCAGATCGTGGCGAGCCCGGACCCGGACAGGCCGCTCGCCACACCGAGCGTGAACGGGTCGGCATCGCCGCGCCATTCGGACGCCGACAGCGGGTCGGTCCCACCGGGTGCGATCACACGCTCGCTGGCCGCCATACTGGGCACCCGCCGCGGCGTCGTGCGTTTGCCGTCGGGCTGCGGCGCGACCGGCACGCCGCAGCCCGTGCCGGCGCCCGCCGCGCCGAGGGCGAGCGCGCGCGCGAGCCAACTGCGCCGGCTCAGGCCCAACGCGCGAGCTCCGCCTCGGTGAAGCCGGCCCGCAGCCGCGCCTCGCGATTAAACGGCGGCCGGGGCGCGGCCGCGCCGTGTGCCTGCGCCAGGCCGTCCCAGCCCGCCACCGGGTCGATGCCCGCCTCCGCGCACAGGTGCGCGTACCAGCGGTTGCCGATCTCCACGTGGCCGACCTCGTCGTCGAGGATGCGCTGCAGGATCGCGACCGCCTGCGTGTCGCCCGCCTGCGCGAGCTTTCTCTGGATCAGCGGCGTGACGTCGAGCCCACGTGCCTCCATCAGCCGAGGCACCAGCGCCATCCGGGCCAGCGGATCGTGCCGCGTGCGCATCGCCATCTCCCACAGGCCGTCGTGTGCGTCGAAGTCGCCGTAGGCATGACCGCGCCGCTCGAGTTCGTCGGCGAGCAGCCCGAAGTGCAGAGCCTCCTCCGCCGCGACCCGCGCCCAGTCGAGGTACCACGCCTCGGGCTGACCGGCGAAGCGCCAGACCGCGTCGAGCGCAAGGTCGACTGCGTTGAACTCGATGTGCGCGATCGCATGCAGCAGCGCCGCCCGGCCGTCGTCGCTGCCGGCGCCGCGCTGCGGGACGTCGCGCGGATGCACCAGGCGCGGGCGCGGCGGGCGCCCCGGGCGCATCGCGTCGTCGAAGCCGGCCCGCGGATCTGGCACGAGCGCGGGGCCCGCCCAAAGCGCCGCAGCCGCCGCGGCCTTGGCGCGCGGATCGGCCAGGGCCCAGGCGGCGCGCGCGTCCGCTCGAAGCTCCCCGGATCGCTGCGGGGCGGACGGCGCGGATGGGACTGACGGCGCTGACGGGGTGGAGGACGGGGTCACGGTCGGGACGGCGGACGAAACGGGGGCGTGACCGATCATCGGCTCGGACGGGCAACCCGAACCGGAGGTGCGGGCGGAGCGGCGGTCGGGCAGGCGGCGGCAAGCTCGTCGGGCACGGCGCGGTACACTCGCTTGGACTCGCGCTCCGCACGGGGCCTGCGGCCGCTGCGGTCGATCCGGCGCATGCCGAGAGCCTCTTCGATAGTCTACAGGGACATCCATGGCCACCTATTCGCTCGGCGAGCGCCGACCCCTCCTTGCGCCGAGCGCCTGGGTCGCCCCCGGCGCCCACGTGATGGGGCACATCGAGCTCGCCGACGGCGCGAGCATCTGGTTCGGCGCGGTCCTGCGCGGCGACAACGAGCCCATCGTCATCGGCGCCGGCAGCAACGTGCAGGAGAACGCGGTGCTGCACACCGACCAGGGCTTCCCGCTCGTGGTCGGCGCGGGCGTGACCATCGGCCACCAGGCGATGCTGCACGGCTGCACCGTTGGCGACGGCAGCCTGATCGGCATCCAGGCGGTGGTGATGAACGGCGCGAAGATCGGCCGCGAGTGCCTGATCGGAGCGGGCGCGCTGGTCGCCGAGGGCAAGGTTATCCCCGATCGCAGCGTCGTCCTCGGCAGTCCGGGCAAGGTCGTGCGCGAGCTCACCGACGCCGACGTCGAGCGGCTGCGCGCCGGCGCCCGCAGCTACATCGCGCGCGCCGCGCTGTTCCGCGAGCAACTCCAGCGGACCGACGGATGAGCGAGGCGACCGCCCCAGCCGCCGACGGCGCCGACACGCTGCGCCGCTTCATGCTGAGCGGCGCGCCCGTGCGCGGCGAGGTGGTGTCGCTCGACGCCTCCTGGCGCGAGGTCGCCGGCCGTCATGTATTCCCGCGCTCGGTGAGAGACCGGCTCGGCGAGCTCTGCGCCGCCGCGCTGCTGCTGTCGGCGTCGCTGAAGTTCGACGGCGCGATGATCCTGCAGATCCACGGCGACGGCCCGGTGTCGCTGCTGGTGGTCGAGTGCGATGCCGGCGGGAGCTTCCGCGCCACCGCCAAGCTGCGCGAAGGCGCCCATTGCCCCGAGGACGCCGACCTGGCGACGCTGGTCAACGCCAACGGCCGCGGTCGCTTCGTCGTGACCCTGGATCCGCGCACCGACTCGCCCAACCGCCAGCCCTACCAGGGCATCGTGCCCTTCGAGGGCCGCACGGTCGCCGAGGTGCTCGAGCGCTACATGGCCCGCTCCGAGCAGGTTCCGACCCGCCTGTGGCTCGCTGCCGACGATGCACGCGCTACCGGGCTGCTGCTGCAGCGGCTGCCTGGGGAGGGCGGACATGCGGCGCGGCCGGAAGGCAGCACCTGGACGCCCGGCCCGGCCGACGAGGGCACGGGGCCCGCGGCGGCCGCAACGGGCAGCGCCCCGGAAAGCGACCCCGAGGCCGACGGCGACGGCTGGAACCGGATGCAGCACCTCGCCGACACCGTCACCCGCGACGAGCTGCTCGCGCTGCCCTCGGACTCGGTGCTGCGCCGGCTGTTCTGGCAGGAGACGCTCACCGCGTTCGATGCGCGAAGCCCACGCTTCGCGTGCTCGTGCTCGCGCGCCAAGGTGGCCTCGATGCTCAGGATGCTCGGGCGCGAGGAGATCGAATCGATCGTCGCCGAGCAAGGCTTGGTGGGTGTGCGCTGCGAGTTCTGCAATACGCCCTACGACTTCGATGCCATCGAGGGCATCGAGCTGTTCCTTAGCGAACCGATCGCCCCGGGTTCGACGGCGCGGCACTGAGCGTCGTCGGGAGCGGCGGCGCCCCGGGCGCCGAGGCGCCCGGCTCGGCGATCTGCACGAAGATCTCGTCGGGCTTCATCATCCCGAGTTCATAGCGCGCACGCTCCTCGATCGCGACCGTGCCCTGCTTGAGATCCCGGACCTCGCCCTCGAGCGCGCGATTGCGCTCGAGCAGCCGCGCGTTCGTCGTGTTCTGCGCCAGCAGCTGTCGATCGAGCTCCCACACACGCAGCCACCCACCTTTCCCGACCCACAGCGGGTACTGGATGAGGGCGAGCAACGCCACGAGCGCAAGGGTGAGCAGACGCATCGGGCAACTTTACAGCAGGTTGTAGAACGCCGAACGACCCGGATACTGCGCGACGTCACCGAGATCCTCCTCGATGCGCAGCAGTTGGTTGTACTTGGCCACGCGGTCGCTGCGCGACATCGAGCCGGTCTTGATCTGCAGCGCATTGGTAGCCACAGCGATGTCGGCGATCGTGGTGTCCTCGGTCTCGCCCGAGCGGTGTGAGACGACCGCGGTGTAGTTGTTGCGCTTGGCCAGCTCGATCGCCGCGAAGGTCTCGGTCAGAGTGCCGATCTGGTTGATCTTGATGAGGATGGAGTTGGCGATTCCGGCCTCGATCCCCTCGCGCAGGATGCGCGTGTTGGTGACGAACAGATCGTCGCCCACCAGCTGCACCCGGTCGCCGAGCGCATCGGTCTGCACGCGCCAGCCGTCCCAGTCGTTCTCGGCCATGCCGTCCTCGATCGAAATGATCGGGTACTTGTCGCACCAGGTGGACAGCATGTTGGTGAAGTCGGTCGCCGACAGCGACAGGCCCTCGCCGCCGAGCACGTACTTGCCGTCCTTGTAGAACTCCGAGGCGGCGCAGTCGAGGCCGAGCGCAATCTGCGAGCCCGCCTGGTAACCGGCGCGGTCGATCGCCTCGAGGATCAGCAGGATCGCCGCCTCGTGGTTGACGACGCTGGGTGCAAACCCGCCTTCGTCGCCGACGGCGGTCGAGAGCTTGCGGTCGTGGAGGATCTTCTTGAGCGCGTGGAAGACTTCACCGCCATAGCGGACCGCCTCACGGAAGGTCGGTGCCCCCACGGGGATGATCATGAATTCCTGGATGTCCAGGTTGTTGTTCGCATGCGCGCCGCCGTTGATGACGTTCATCATCGGCACCGGCAGAGACATCGCGCCCGAGCCGCCGAAGTAGCGGTACAGCGGCAACCCCGACTCCTCGGCCGCTGCCTTGGCCACCGCCATCGACACAGCGAGCGTCGCGTTGGCGCCCAGCCGCGCCTTGTTGTCAGTACCGTCGAGCTCGATGAGCACCTTGTCGATGTAGGCCTGTTCGGTCGCGTCCAAGCCCATGATGGCCTCGGAGATCTCGGTGTTGATGTTCTCCACCGCCCGCAGCACGCCCTTGCCCAGCCAGCGACTCTTGTCGCCGTCACGCAGCTCGATGGCCTCGCGCGAGCCGGTCGAGGCGCCCGAGGGGACCGCGGCGCGGCCCATCGTGCCCGACTCGAGCAGCACGTCACACTCGACGGTGGGGTTGCCGCGCGAATCGATGACCTCGCGGCCAATTATGTCTACGATCGTGCTCATGTTGCTCAGGCTCCCTCGACGACGATCAGGTTAAATTTGGATGTGGCGCCGGCGCGCTGCGCGCGCACCGGGAGACCGCAAGATGTAGCCGGTGTAGCGCTCAAGGTCCGAGACCTCGACGTCGGCGATGACATAGCCGCTCGGCATGCTCGGGTACCTCTGGATGGGCCGGGCTCAGCCGGCGATGGCGTGTTCGGGGAAGCCGCTGCGCTTGACCAGCCGGTCGAGCTCGACGAGCGTGGCCAGCAGTTCCGCCATCCTGGGCAGCGGCCAGGCGTTCGGCCCGTCGGACAGCGCCTTGGACGGATCCGGGTGCGTCTCCATGAAGAGCCCCGAGACGCCGGCCGCGACTGCGGCACGCGCCAGCACCGGCACGAACTCACGCTGACCGCCCGAACTCGCGCCCTGCCCGCCCGGCAACTGCACCGAGTGGGTGGCATCGAACACCACCGGGCAGCCGGTCTCGCGCATGATCGCGAGGCCGCGCATGTCGGACACCAGATTGTTGTAGCCGAAGGAGACGCCGCGCTCGCAGACCATGATCGAGTCGCCGTCGTGGCCGGCGGCCACCGCCGCCTCGCGCGCCTTGATCGCGACTTGCTTCATGTCGTGCGGCGCGAGGAACTGCCCCTTCTTGATGTTGCACGGCTTGCCCGAGGCAGCAACCGCGCGGATGAAGTCGGTCTGCCGGCACAGGAAGGCCGGCGTCTGCAGCACGTCGACGACCGCCGCCACCGGGCCAACCTGCTCGATGTCGTGCACGTCGGTCAGCACCGGCACGCCGAGCTGCGCACGCACCTCGTCGAGGATCCGCAGCCCGTCGTCGAGGCCCGGCCCGCGGAACGAGCTGCCCGAGCTGCGGTTGGCCTTGTCGAACGACGACTTGTAGATGAACGGCACGCCGAGCGAGGCGGCGATTGCCTTGAGCTGCCCGGCGGTGTCGATCGCGAGCTCGCGCGATTCGATTGCGCAGGGTCCGGCGATCAGGAACAGCGGTCGGTCGAGCCCGACTTCGAAGCCGCAGAGTTTCATCGGGATCCTCAGGCCGCTTCGAGCGCGGCGCGACGCGCGGCGTGTGCAATAGCGGCTTCGACGTAAGAGGTGAACAGCGGGTGGCCGTCGCGCGGCGTCGAGGTGAACTCGGGGTGGAACTGCACGCCGACGAACCAGGGATGGGCCTGGCGTCCGGACTGCGGCAACTCGGCGATCTCGGTCAGCCCCTCGGACGGCGTGCGCGCCGACACCCTCAGGCCCGCAGCCTCGAGTTGCGGCACGTAGTGGTTGTTGACCTCGTAGCGATGGCGGTGGCGCTCGCTGACCGCATCGCCGTAAATCGACTCGGCCAGCGTCCCCGCCAGCACCGGGCAGCGCTGCGCGCCCAGGCGCATCGTGCCGCCGAGGTCGGAGCCGGCGTCGCGGCGCTCGACCTTGCCCTCACGGTCGAGCCACTCGGTGATCAGGCCGACCACCGGATGCGGGGTCTTCGGATCGAACTCGGTGCTGTTGGCATGGTCCAGGCCGCAGACGTCGCGGGCGAACTCGATGACCGCGAGTTGCATGCCCAGGCAAATGCCGAGATAGGGCAGACCGTGCTCGCGGGCATAGCGGATCGCGGCGATCTTGCCCTCGACGCCGCGCTTGCCGAAGCCGCCCGGCACCAGGATCGCGTCAAAGCGCTCCAGGCTCTCGATGCCGTCGCGCTCGATGGTCTCGCTGTCGATGTACTCGATCGCGACGCGGCTCTCGGTGTGGATGCCGGCGTGCGTGAGCGCCTCGGACAGCGATTTGTACGACTCGGTCAGGTCGACGTACTTGCCGACCATCGCGATGTGCACGGTGCGCGTGGGGTGCTGCTGGCGATCAACGAGGCGGTCCCAGACCGACAGGTCGGCCGGCTTCGCCTCGAGCCGCAGCACCTCGCAGAGCAGGTCGTCGACCTTCTGCTCGTGCAGCATCCGCGGGATCTTGTAGATGGAGTCCGCATCCCAGACCGAGATGACCGAGTCGAGCGCGACGTTCGAGAACAGCGAGATCTTCGCGCGCTCGTCCTCGGGGATCCGGCGGTCGGCGCGGCACAGCAGCAGGTCGGCCTGGATGCCGATCTCGCGCAGTTTCTGCACCGAGTGCTGGGTCGGCTTGGTCTTGAGCTCGCCGGCCGACGCGATGAACGGCACGAGCGTCAGGTGCACGAAGCAGGCACTGCCGCGACCCATCTTCAGGCTCATCTGGCGCGCCGCCTCGAGGAAGGGCAGCGACTCGATGTCGCCGACCGTGCCGCCGATCTCGACGATTGCGACCCCGGCGGCCTCGGGCGTGCCCATGCCGGCCCCGCGCTCGATGAACGCCTGGATCTCATTGGTGATGTGCGGGATGACCTGCACCGTGCGCCCGAGGTACTCACCGCGGCGCTCCTTGCGGATCACGGAGTCGTAGATCTGGCCGGTCGTGAAGTTGTTCACTCGGCGCATCTTCGCGGTGATGAAGCGCTCGTAGTGACCGAGGTCGAGGTCGGTCTCCGCGCCATCCTCGGTGACGAACACCTCCCCGTGCTGGAAGGGGCTCATCGTGCCCGGGTCGACGTTGATGTACGGGTCGAGCTTGAGGAGGGTGACACGCAAGCCGCGCGATTCGAGCAGCGCAGCCATCGACGCGGCAGCAATGCCCTTCCCGAGGGAAGACACCACCCCGCCGGTGACGAAGACAAATTTGGTCATGGCGGCCAACTGGAAACCGAGAGTATAGCAACGCGCCCTGAGGTCGACGGCTCACACGAGAAGATTAAGGCGGAGGTGGGTGGCTTCTCGGATCGGCGTCCGGTCGGTCATGATGCGGTTCCGCTCCCACTGGATGCCGACACCCATGACCCCTCATCCGCTGCGCACGGTCCTGCACGACGAGATCCACACGCGACCGCGCCCGGCAGTCAAGGCCCCTCATGCAGTGTCGCACATCTCCCTGGCCCACTCGCAGCGCACGCCGCGGCCGGTGCCGCCGTCGTTGATTGACTGGTGCGTGCGGCACGCGGTCGACCCGCCCGCCCCCGGCCAGAGTCACTTCGACGCCGACCTCGGTCCGCTGCGGCTGAAGTGGGAGCGCCACGGCGAGTTCGACGACTACACCGTCTACTCGGCCGGCGTCGACGCCGAGGACCCGTTCGCGCGTAACCCCGCCGACGTCGTGATCGCCGACCTGCTGCAGGCGGCCGACGGCGAGATGATCGCCGCGTTGCGCATCGCGGCGGTCCAGGCCGGGCACACGCGGATCGACGAGAAGTCGGTCGCCCGGATGCTCGGCTCGCCGAACTTCGTCGGAGCGAAGATCTCCGACGGCCAGGCCTCGCTGTTCTCGAGCTTTCGGCTCGACGAGCGCGGCTTCGGCCGATTCCTGCTGGCCGACGCGGTCACCACGCCCTCGCAGCTCGGTCGCGCGGTGCAGCGGATCATCGAGATGGAGGCCTACCGGATGATGGCGATGCTCGCCTTCCCAGAGGCCCGGCGCATCGGCAGCGAGCTCGACCGCGTCGAACAGCGCCTGTCGGACTTGGTGGCGCGGCTCGACGTCGCGCCGGCCGCCGAGGAGCCCGAGATGCTGCACGAGGTGACCCGGCTGTCGGCGCTGCAGGAGCAGCTCGCGACCTCGGCCGCCTTTCGCTTCGGCGCGGCGCGCGCCTACCGCTCGCTGGTGAGGCAGCGCGGCGAGGAGCTGCGCGAGACCCGGCTGCAGGGCCTGCAGACGCCGACCGAGTTCCTCGAGCGGCGCTTCGAGCCGGCGATGGCCACCTGCGATGCGGTGGCCGCACGGCTCGAGTCGGTCTCTGGGCGGATCGCCCGCGCCAGCGGGCTACTGCGCACCCGAGTCGAGATCGAGCGCGAGCGACAGAACCAGGCGCTTCTCGAGGCGATGAACCGGCGCGCGAAGCTGCAGCTGCACCTGCAGCAGACCGTCGAGGGCCTGTCGGTCGCCGCGATCTCCTACTACGCGACCGGACTCGCCGGCTACCTGTTCAAAGCCGCCGCCCGCAGCGGCGTCCCGATCGAACCCGACTATGCCACCGGCCTCGCGGTGCTGCCGATCGTGATGGCGGTGTGGTGGGCGATGCGCTCGGTGCGGGTGCGGCTGTCACGCGAGATGCCGATCGACTGAAGCCGGCGCTCAGGACAGGCCGAAGCCGTCGTCAGCCGAGATGACCGCGCCGTTGACGAAGCCCGAGTGGTCCGAGGCCAGCAGCAGCAGCAAGCCGTCGAGGTCCTCGGGACGGCCGAGCCGCTTGCGCGGCAGCATCGAGACCAGCTTGCGCCCGGGCTCGGTCTCCCAGTGGTGGTCGTTGAGCTCGGTACGGATGTACCCGGGGCACAGCGCGTTGACGTTGATGCCGTGGCGCGCCCATTCGAGCGCCATCGCGCGGGTCATCTGCACCACCGCGGCCTTGCTCATCGCGTAGACGCCGATCTGCGCGAGCGGCTTGAGCGCCGCCGTCGACGCGATGTTGACGATCCGGGCGGCGCGCCCGGGCTCGTCCTTGGCGCGGGCGATCATCCGGCGGGCCACCGACTGGGCCACGAAGAACGCCCCGCGGGTGTTCGTGTCGAAGATGAAGTCGAAGTCCTCGGGGGTCACCTCCAGCAGACGCTGGGTGGTGCTGACGCCCGAATTATTGACCAGTATGTCGATCGCCCCAGCGTGGCGCTCGGCCTCGGCCACGCCCTCCTCGATCGAGGCTGCATCCGTCACGTCCATCCTCACGACGTGGGCATCGCCGCCCTCGGCCTCGATCTCGGCGCGCAGCTCCTTGAGCCGCTCGACGCGCCGCGAGGCAAGCACGACTGTGGCCCCATGCGCGGCCAGCACCCGCGCGAAGCGCGCGCCCAGCCCGCTTGAGGCGCCGGTCACCAGCGCAGTCTTGTCGGACAGGTCAAAGCTCAGGGTATCGGGCATGCGGACGCTCCAGGAAGGCGGTGATGATCGCACGCCCCGTGCCCCACGGACGGCCGCATCAGCCGCGACCCGGCTACAGAGCCCCCCTTCGGCATCCCCGGGGCACCGCCCCCGTTTGCGCGCCCGTGGCGCCTCAGCGAAAATCCCCAGGTGAAGACAGGACGAGACATGGACATTCAACGCGATTCGATGGAGTTCGACGTGCTCGTCGTCGGTGGCGGGCCAGCGGGCCTGGCCGCTGCGATCCGCCTCAAGCAGCTGGCCACCGAGGGCGGGGTCGAGCTGGCGGTGTGCGTGATCGAGAAGGGATCCGAGATCGGGGCGCACACGCTGTCGGGCGCCGTGATCGACCCGCGCGCGCTGACCGAGCTCATCCCCGACTGGAAGGCGCAGGGCGCCCCGCTCGAGACCGAGGTCACGCATGACGAGGTGATGTTCCTCACCGCCACGAAGGCCATCCACACGCCGCAGTGGGCGATCCCGGCGGGCCTGAAGAATCACGGCAACTACATCGCGAGCCTGGGCAACGTCGTCAAGTGGCTCGGCCAGCAGGCCGAGGCGCTGGGCGTCGAGATCTATCCCGGGTTCGCCGCGGCCGAGATCCTGTACACCGAGTCCGGCGCCGTGCGCGGCGTCGCCACCGGCAACATGGGCGTGGGCCGCGATGGCAAGCCCACCGATGTGTTCCAGCCGGGGATGGAGCTCCTCGCGAAGTACACGCTGTTCGCGGAGGGCTCGCGCGGCCACCTCGGCCGCCAGCTCATCACCCGCTTCGGGCTCGACCGCGACAGCGACCCGCAGAGCTACGGCATCGGCATCAAGGAGCTGTGGGAAATCGAGCCGTCGAAGCACCGCTTGGGCCTCGTTGTGCACACCGCCGGCTGGCCGCTCGACAACGACACCTACGGCGGCTCCTTCCTCTACCACTTCGGCGAGAACAAGGTCTCGGTCGGATTCGTGGTGGGGCTTGCCTATCAGAACCCGTGGCTGTCGCCGTTCGAGGAGTTCCAGCGGTACAAGACACATCCTGCGATCCGCTCGACCTTCGAGGGCGGCAAGCGGCTGTCCTACGGCGCACGCGCGATCACCGCCGGCGGCATCATGTCGCTGCCCAAGACGGTGTTCCCGGGCGGTGCGCTGATCGGCTGCGACGCCGGCTTCCTGAACGCCTCGCGGATCAAGGGCAGCCACGCCGCGATCAAGACCGGCATGCTCGCCGCCGAGGCGGCCTTCGAGGCGCTGGGTGCTGGCCGCAGCGCTGACGAGCTCGTCGCCTACCCGCAGGCCTTTCGCGCATCGTGGCTCTACGACGAGCTCTGGCAGGCGCGTAACTTCAAGCAGTGGATGTCCAAGGGGCTGGTGGTGGGCACGATCGGCGTCGGCATCGAGCAGGTAGTCCTCGGCGGCAAGGTGCCGTGGACGCTGCATCACAAGCACGCCGACCACGAGTGCCTGCGCCCCGCCTCGGCGTTCACCCAGATCGTCTACCCGAAGCCCGACGGCAAGATCACCTTCGACAAGCTGTCCTCGGTGTTCATCTCGAACACGAACCACGAGGAGAACCAGCCGGCCCACCTCACGCTCAAGGACCCGAGCGTGCCGGTGAAGGTCAACCTCG